>DASRAU010000025.1:0-20773 GCA_035638075.1 Verrucomicrobiia bacterium | reverse complement strand
CCTCTAGTGTACCAGTTGTTCCGCCAGGAGCAGCGCTGGGTAGCTATGTCCGGAAAGGAGAAGCGCTGAAAGCATATAAGCGCGAAGCCCTCCTCAAGATGAGGTCTCCCTTCCGCCTTCGGGCGGACTGAAGGCCCCTGGAAGACGACCAGGTTGATAGGCCGGAGGTGTAAGCGGGGCAACCCGCTCAGCTGACCGGTACTAATCGGCCGTGAGGCTTGACCATAAAAATTCTCGCCCGCGCCTTTGCGAGTTTACCGGAACGATTGTCGGAGGCTTCGGCCTCCCGGCGCTGCCTTCGTGCAGCGTGCCCCCCACAAAACTGTTGATCCCAACGCCCGGTCGTCGTAACCTCAGGCCGCTTTTGCGCTTCGCCGATCGCCGATCGTTTCGCCTGCGAGGGATCATGATTCGAGTTCGCCATCGTCTGACTCCGCTGCTCCTCGCCGGCCTGGCCGCGGGAGCCGCCTGCATTACTCCGCTGCGCGCCGAGGACACCACGCACAAGTGGCAGATCGGCTTCGGTCTGTCCTACATGGCGACGACCGACTACATCCGCAGCAACTCCGACATCGCGATCGCCTCCTCCGTCGCGGGCCAGGAGAACGGGCTGCCGTCGGTCACGTCGGTCGACGAGCGTCCCGACCAGAACATGCTCAACGAGCCCACGGTCGCGGACAATTTCCGCTTCGACTTCAACGCCAGCTACGGCCTCACCCGCTGGCTGGCGCTCGAGGTGGCGACGGGCTACATGAAGTCCGACGTCGGGAACATCGAGTTCTACTTCAAGGACTCGACCATCAATTACGGCGGAACGTTCGCGGCCAGCACCCCCAACCTGTGCGGACCGGACCTCAACGCTCCGTGCACGCGCTACAACGTGAACACGCCTTCCACTCCCGCGACGAATTCCTTCGTGCCGGTCGGGACTCTCACCGAGATCCCCCTGCAGCTGAGCGCCCTGGTCCGCTTCCGGCCCGAGAGCCCGCTCGATCCGTACGTGGGTCTCGGCATCGGCTATCTCTTCACCGACCTGAAGACGGCAGATGAGTTCGACAAGCGCGGCCAGGGCATCGCGAACCTCACCGTCAGCACGGAACTGGCCGGCGAGTACACGGATACATCGGCCCCCCCTTACCGTACCTCCGACGCCGGGTTCACCGTCGGCGCGATGAAGGCCGAGGTCACGAGCGATTTCGCCTGGCACGCGGTCGCGGGCGTGGACTACTTCATCAACGATCACTTCTCGGTGTACGTGGACGCCCGCTACACCTGGACCGACTCGGCCGTGAACATCACCGTGGATGGAGCGCACCAGGTCCTGCTGGCCACGTCGGCGCCCGGGAAGCTGCAGACCTTCGTGCGCGACACCCCCGATTCCTGGGAGGACACCGGGATCCCCGGATGCGGCCAGTGCGCCGGCGACCACCTCTTCGCCACCGAGGACAGCAACGGCAACGGCACCCTCGACATTGCCGCGGGCGAAGATGGCGGCAAGCTCTACCTCTATCCCATGGGTCCCAATCCGAACAGTCCGACGGGCGCGTGGACCGCCGCCGACGCGGTCCAGGTGATCGACTGCACGAACGACACCATCTGCCCCTGGCGCGGCAACGCGAACGACTTCCGCGGTCAAGGGAGCCCCACCAGCCCCCCGGACCAGGACTATGAGGAGGCGGGAGAGGGCTTCGATCGCGAGGACCGCAACCAGAACCGGATCATGGACCGCTTCGTCTATTACGGCGTCGACGTGTGCAGCCTGCCGGGTGCGACGCCGCAGAACACCCCCGGATGCACCGCGAACGACATCGTCCCGACAACGCAGTTCGTTTGGCCGGGCAAAGGATGCACGCCCGCCGTCCCCGAGCCGAAAACCGGCAGCTACCTCCCGGAGGGTTGTCCGGGCGGTCCGCCCAACGAGGTGGGGGACGTGTCCGGCGCCGATTCCGACAACCCTTCGGACGTGTACATCATCCAGGGTGGGGAGATTAAGCTGGGCGGCTTCTCGCTCGGAGTCGGATTCAAGATCACGTTCTGATGCCCGCCGCCCGCGCGCCTCTTGCGCCGGGTCGCCGGTTCGTAGTAGAGTGCGCGTCTCTTTGACATCCTGAGTTTCCCGGCGACCATAGCGGAGGGGTCACACCCGTTCCCATTCCGAACACGGTAGTTAAGCCCTCCAGCGCCGATGGTACTGCGCTGGCAACGGCGTGGAAGAGTAGGACATTGCCGGGACCTTATATAAGCAAGCCCGCGGCGCGTGCCGCGGGCTTGTTTTTTGTCCGCCGACCGGCAGGGGCCGCGCGCGTCGCCGTTGATCTTTAGCGCCCGGCCGCCTAGAATGGCGCCGCCCAAGCGAGGAAGAGAATCCCATGTCCGGCCACTCCAAATGGCACACCATCAAGCACAAGAAGGGCGCCGCTGACGCCAAGCGCGGCCGCGTCTTCACCAAGATCATCAAGGAGATCACCGTCGCGGCCCGTGTCGGGGGAGGAGACCCGAACGGCAACCCGCGCCTCAGGACGGTGCTCGCCGCCGCCAAGTCGGCGAACATGCCCAAGGACAACATCGAGAAGGCAATCAAGAAGGGAACCGGTGAGCTGGCCGGCGTCAGCTACGACGAAGTCTCCTACGAAGGCTACGGTCCGGGCGGCGTGGCCATGTTCGTCCAGGCGCTGACCGACAATCGCAACCGCACCCTTCCCGAGATCCGGCACCTCTTCTCGAAGTTCGGCGGCAACCTCGGCGAGTCGAACTGCGTCGGCTGGATGTTCGAGAAGAAGGGCTACCTCGTCGTCGCGAAATCGGCCGCGAACGAGGACACGCTCATGGAGGTCGTCATCGACGCGGGCGGCGAGGACGTGCGCGAGGACGGCGACAACTGGGAAATCTTCACGCCCACCGAGCGTCTCGAGCAGGTCCGCGAGGCGATCAGCGGCAAGGGAATCGCGGTCGCCACTGCGGAACTGTCGATGGTCCCGAAGAACACCGTCAAGGTCGAGGGCAAGAACGCGCAGCGCGTGCTCGCCATGATGGAAGGGCTCGAGGAGCACGACGACGTCCAGAACGTCTGGGCCAACTTCGACATCGACGACGCGGAGATCGGCGAGGAGCGGGCGGCGTCCTGACACGGGATGCTCATCCTCGGCCTCGATCCCGGTTCCAATCGGACCGGCTACGGGCTGATTGAAAGCCGCGGCGGCCGCCTGCGGGCCGTGGCCTACGGCGTCATCCAGGCGCCCCGTGACACTCCTTTCCTCGAACGACTTCCGCTCCTGGCGCGCCAGCTCGAGGACCTGATCCGGAGCACGCGTCCGGACGCCGTCGCGGCGGAAGACATCTTTCTCGCGCGCAACACCCGCGTCGCCCTCAAGCTCGGCCATGTCCGCGGGGCGGCGCTCCTCCCGGTGCTCACCGCCGGCATCCCGGTTCACGAGTACGCCGCGCGGCTGGTGAAGAAGTCCGTCACCGGATTCGGCGGGGCCGAAAAAGAGCAGGTCCGCCGGATGGTCCGGATCCTCCTCGGCGTGCGCGAAGAGATCCGTCTCCTCGATGCCTCGGACGCCCTGGCCGTCGCCATCTGCCACGCGCACGCCGGGCCGGGTCTTCTCCCGGGGTCCGGCACGGCCCGGGCCTGAGCGGGTGGGTTCCGTGACCCGGGTCGAGGTGCGGCGCCGCTCCATTCTTCTCTTCGGAGTCGTCGCGTTGACGGCCCTGATCGCGACCCTCACCCTCGTGCGCATTCCCGACGGCGCCTGGGCCGTGCGCACCTGGAAGGGAGGCGGCACGCCCGATCTCCTCGGGGCCGGATGGGCGCTGCGCTTCCCGGGCCTGCAACGCCTCGAGCGTTTCCCCGCCGGAGAGATCCGCGCCGCCGGCAGGAGCGATGCCGCTTCGCGGGAAGGAACCCACGTCGGGCTACCGTTCGAAGTCCGGATGAAGCCGGGCTCCCAGGGCATCCTCGAGCTGGCGCGCGCCGGCGGCGGAGACGCCGCCGGGGAGCTGTCCCGCCGCGCCGCGGGCCGCCTCACGGAGCTGGCGGCCGGTGCCGGCACTTACGACCTGGCGTCGGGACAGGCCCGTCCCGCCCTCGAATCCGGACTGCGCGAGTTCCTGCGGCGCGACGCGCCCGAGGCGCAGGTCGAGGTGGCGCTGGGCGAGCCGGAGCTCGCCCCCGAAGTCCGGGCCTCGTTCGCGCGCGAGAGTCTCTTCGCCTCGCGCGTCGACACCGGACTCCACGTCCTGCTCATCGGTCTCGACGGCGCCGACTGGGACGTCATCGACCCGATGGTCGCCCGCGGCGAGCTGCCGCATTTGGCCACCCTGCGGCGCTCGGGAGCCTGGGGACGCCTGCGCAGCAACGTGCCGACCCTGTCGCCCCTGCTCTGGACCACCGTGGCGACCGGCAAGTCCCCCGACCGGCACGGCATCAACGATTTTCTCGTCGCCGATCCGAAGACCGGCCGGCGTGTCCCGATCAATGCGACCTTCCGCAAGGTGCGCGCGTTCTGGAACATCCTCAGCGAAGCCGACCTGCCGGTGGACGTCATCGCCTGGTGGGCGAGCTGGCCCGCCGAGGCGGTGCGGGGACACCTGATCTCCGACCGGGTCGCCTATTCGACCTTCGACATTTCCGACCGCGGCGCCGCGAGCCGCGCCGTCTTTCCCGCGGAATACGCCCCGGCCGTCGAGCGGCTGCGCGTGCGCGACGCGGATGTGACCTGGGAGCAGGTGTCCCGCTTCCTGCACGTGTCGCGCGCCGAGCTTCAGGCGGCCCGCGTGGCGGCGGAGCGGCGTCCCGGGGCGGCCCCGCCGTCCGAGGCGCAGACGTCCATCCAGGTCTTCACGCGCGTCCTCGCCGCCACGGAGACCTACCGCCGCGTGGCTCTGGATTTGTTGCGACACGGGGGACAGGATCGGAGGCTGCTCGCCGTCTATTTCCAGGGGATCGACGAGGTCAACCACCGCTTCGCCCACTGCGCGCCGCCGCGGGCCGCTCTCTGCCCGGCCGCCGACTATCCTCGCTTCAAGGACGCCGTGGCCGAGTTCTATCGCTACCAGGACGGCATCGTCGGCGAGCTGCTCGCGGCCGATCCCGACGCCACGACCCTGCTTCTCTCCGACCACGGGTTCGCCAGCGGCGAGGCGCGACCGACCGACGTCACGCCGTTCATCGAGGGCAAGCCCGGTCTCTGGCACGACATCGTCGGGGTGTTCGCGGCGCGCGGTCCGGCCATCCGTCCGGGAGAGGTCCCGACGGTGACGTTGTACGACATCGCTCCGACGCTCCTCTACCTGCTCGGTCTTCCCACGGCACAGGACATGCCGGGAAAAGTCCTGGAGCAGGCGATCGACCCGAAGTTCCTGGCGGCGCACCCGGTGAAGCAGGTCCCCTCGTACGAAGGCCTCGGCGGAACGGACGCGCGCGCCTCGCGCGGGGCGGGCGGCGCGGAGGGAGACACCGGGGACCAGGCGGCGGACGACGAGATGGTGGCGCAGCTGCGCTCGCTCGGCTACATCGGCGGCGGCGACGATGGGTCGGCGCCCGCCACCGCGGGCGGGCCGGGGACGGCTGCTCCCGGCTCGACAGCAGGCGGCGCCGGTGTCCCGGCTCCGTCCGGGCCCGCGACGGGCGCAGCGGCCGGCACCGCCGGTGTTCCCACCATCCTGTATCACGCCAACCTCGCGGGCGTGTACCTGTCCAAGCGCCAGCTCGATCGCGCCGAGGAGGAGATCAACAAGGGGCTGGCGCTGGATCCGCACGCGCCGCCGATCCGGCTGGCGCAGTCGATGCTCTACGAGATGCGGGGCCAGCCGGAAAAGTCGGTGGAGATCCTGCGCGATCTCGTCCCGGCCGATCCGCAGTCCGCGCCGGCCAGGCTGGTCACCATCGCCAATCTTTATGTGCGGATGGAGAAGCCCGCCGACGGCGTGGCGTATTTCACCTCGGTCCGCGACCCGGGAACACCCGGGTTCGAGGCGGCGCGCCAGACCAGCCTCGGCATCGTGCAGGCCGCCGCCGGCCGGAACGCGGAGGCGGAAACCGCCCTGCGGCAGGCGCTCAAGCTCGATCCGGTTTCGGTCCTGGCGATGCAGGAGCTGTTCGCGGTGCTCGACGGGCAGGGGCGCGCGCGGGATGTCGAAGCGCCCCTGCGCGCCGGCCTCAAACGGCCGCAGCCGCCGGCGATGTTCCACAACCTGCTGGGGCTGGTGCTCAAGCGGCGCGACGACACGAAAGGGGCCGAGATGGAGTTCCGCCAGGCGCTGGAGGCCTCCCCGGACCTGGTCGGGGCCCTGGCCAACCTGGGCGGGTTGTACCTGCAGGAGAACCGGGTCCCCGAGGCGGTCAGCGTCCTCGAGAGCGCCCTCGAGAAGGACCCGCGCAACGTCGAGGCGCGCACCAATCTCATCGTCGCGCTCGGCATGGAGAAGAACCTCGACGCGGCCCGCGGCCGCTTCGACGACGGCGAGAAGCAGGGGCTGAAGGCTCCGCAGTTCTACAATGCGTGGGCGTATGCGCTGCATCTCAATGGACGGCGCGATGAGGCGCTCGAGGCCCTGCGGCAGTCCCTCCGGCTCGACCCGCGCCAGGCGGACGCCCGTCGCCTCCAGCAGATGATCGAAGCGGCCGACGTCGCTCCCACCGGCCGCTGAGAGAGAACAGGATGATCGCGCGGCTGAGCGGCACGCTTCTCGAGAAGAACCCGGGACTCCTCGTCCTCGACGTCGCAGGCGTGGGGTACGAGGTGACCATCCCGCTCGGGACCTTCCGCGTCCTGGGGGAGCCGGGGGCGCGCGTCGAGCTGCACGTGCACACGCACGTGCGCGAGGACACGCTCGCTCTTTTCGGCTTCGCAACGCGGCTGGAGAAGGAATTGTTCGTGCGCCTCCTGGCGGTCAACGGCGTCGGCCCCAAGACCGCCGTTGCGCTGCTGTCGGGGCTCGGAGCCGAGCCGCTGGTCGAAGCGGTGCGCCGGCGCGACATCCGCCGTCTCAGCGGCGCGCCCGGGATCGGCCGCAAGACCGCCGAGCGCATCGCGCTCGACCTCGCCGATCGTCTCGAGTCGCTCGCGGCCCCGGATCGGCGCGATGCGGCGCCCGGCGGCATGAAGGAAGACCTGGTCTCGGCGCTCGTGAACCTCGGCTACAATGCGCGCGCCGCCTCGGAGGCCGCCGCCGGAGCGCTCGACGGCGCCCCGTCCGAGCCGCCGTTCGAGGATCTGCTCCGCCGGGCCCTCCGGACCCTGTCGCGCTGAACGGCGCGGGGCGAGACGGCCGCGCGGCGCGACTCAGATGACACCAACCGACGCCACGAAGCCGCCGCGCCCGAAGCGGCCGCGATCCGTCCCGCCCGACTCGCCGGCCGGACCCGCGGAACGCTCCGCGGACCCATCGCCCGACGCCGCCGCCGATCGCCTGCTCGATGCCGATCCGCTGCGCGACGAGTCGGTGGCCGACGTCGCGCTGCGGCCGCGCTCGCTCGACGAGTACGTGGGCCAGGATCGGATGAAAGACAACTTGCGCGTTTTCATCCAGGCGGCGCGCGAGCGGGGAGAGCCGCTCGACCACGTCCTGCTCTACGGTCCCCCCGGGCTGGGGAAGACGACCATCGCCCACATCCTGGCGGGGGCCATGCAGACCGGCCTCCGCTCCACGTCCGGTCCCGCCCTGGAGCGGGCCGGGGACCTCGCGGCGATCCTGACCAACCTGGAAGGGTCGGGGGTCCTGTTCATCGACGAGATCCACCGCCTGCCGGTGGCCCTCGAGGAGATCCTCTACCAGGCGATGGAGGACTTCCGGCTCGACGTCGTCATCGGCCAGGGCCCCGGCGCCCGGACCGTGAAGATCGACCTGCCGCGCTTCACCCTGGTCGGGGCGACCACGCGCATCGGGCTGCTCAGCGGACCGCTGCGGGACCGTTTCGGCATCGTCCACCATCTCGATTTCTATCCCGTCGAGGATCTGGTCCGCATCGTGCGCCGCTCATCGGGGCTCCTGGGCGTCGGCATCGACGAGGCGGGGGGCGCCGCCATCGCCCGGCGCGCCCGCGGCACACCCCGGGTGGCGAACCGGCTCCTGCGGCGGGTGCGCGATTTCGTCCAGGTGGACGCGGAGCACACGATCAGCGGGGAGGTCGCCGACCGCTACCTCGAGAGGCTCGAGGTGGACCGCTTCGGCCTCGACACCCTGGACCGCAAGATCCTCCTGACCATCCACGAGAAATTCGACGGCGGCCCCGTCGGGGTCCAGACCATCGCCGCGGCGCTCGGTGAGGAGGCGGAGACGATCGAGGAGATTTACGAGCCGTATCTCATGCAGATCGGTTTTCTCGATCGGACACCGCGCGGCCGGCGCGTCACCCGCCGCGCGCTCGAGCACCTGAACGTCCGCCCGGGACGCGGGGAAGGCCGGCTGCTGTTCCCGGAAGGCTAGACAGGCTCCTGGTCAGGAGGCGGCGGCCCGCTCGACCCGGTTGCGCCCGCCGTGCTTGGCGCGATACAGGGCACGGTCAGCCGCGGCCACCAGTCCCGGCTCGTCGACGGCGTCGGAGGGGAGCGAGGCCACTCCGAAGGACAGGGTCACCCGCAACGGTCCGGCCGGCTCCGGGAGCGGCGCGGCGGCCGACTCGATCTCGCGGCGCAGCTCCTCGGCGAGGGCCAGGGCGGCCGGGCCATCCGTCCCCGGCAGGAGGACGGCGAACTCCTCGCCGCCGTAGCGCGCGACCACGTCGGATCGCCGCAGGCGCCGCGACAGCACGCGCGCCACGTGCTGCAGCACGGCGTCCCCGGCCGGGTGGCCGTGCCGGTCGTTGACCTCCTTGAAGCGGTCGACGTCGGCGAGCAGCAGCGCCAGGGGATGCCCGCCGGAACGGGCCCTCTCGATCTCGCGCATCAGCAGCACCTGGAAATGGCGCCGGTTGCACAGCCCGGTGAGGCCGTCCACCTCCGCCATGCGCCGGGTGACTTGAAGGAGCCGCTGGTTCTCGACAGCCATGGCCATCACGTCCGCCAGCCGCTCGAGGATCTCGAAGTCCTCCGGGGCGTAGGCGTGGCGCCGGCGGCACGCGACGCGGAGCGCCCCGGTCGCCTGACCCCGGGACCGAAGCGGAATCGCCATGTCGCTGCGCATGCCGCCGCGCGGCAGGGTCTCGCGGAAGCGCAGCTCCATGGTCAGGTCGTTGCGCCACAGGGCCCGGCCCCGGACCACGACGGCGCCGAGATGATGCGTTTCGTCCACCGGCAGCCGGTCGGCGGCGGGCCGCCGGCCGGAGGGGTCGCGCGGCGCGATGACCGCCGCGTGCATCGTTCCCTCCTCGGCGAAGGCGGCGTCCACCCGATCGACGGGGAACAGGCGCGCCAGCTCCTGGGCGATGCTCTCGAGGAGCCGGTCGAGGTCCTCGGCGGCGGTCGTCGCCGCGGCGATCTCCAGCAGCGACAGGAGCACGCCCGGCGGAGTTTCTTCCGCTCCGCGCGCGCGACCCGGCCGCGCCGGACGTGGCCGCGCCACGGCGGCGTCGCCCAGGCCGACCAGGGTGCAGACCCGCTCCGGCACTCCTTCTCCGAGGGACATCGGCCCGGGGAGCGGCACGACCATCGCGGCGAGCCCCGCCTCCTCGGCGGAGAGGGCGATCTGCGCCGCGCTCACGTGACTCGCGGCCAGAGCCTCCGGCGAGGGCCCGGGCGATCCGATGGCGCACAGCACCGGGGCGGCTTCGAGGAGCTGAAGGTCGGCGGCGTCGAGGCCGGCCTGGCGCAGCGCCAGGAGGATCCGCTCCCGATGCGGACCTTCCTCGATGCGAACGGCGGCGCACGCCGCACCGGGGCGCATCGGCAGGGGAGCCGCCGCCCGCAGCACCCGGTCGACGACGTCCCGGGACAGGGTCTGCGGGCGAAAGGGAACCGGCCACGTGCGCCGCTGCAGCAGGTCCCCGATCGACAGAGACGGATTCTCCCTGGGAGCCTAACGACCGCCGGGACGATAACCGCCCGGGTCCACTTCGACGGCGTCGAACCCGGCCGCGAGGATCGCGGCGGTCAGGCGGGCGCGCTCCGGTTCCTGCTGCGCGCGTCCGAGATCGATCGGATCGAGCTCGAGACGCGCCGCGCGCCCGGCCACCCGCACGCGCACCTGGCGATAGCCGAGCCGGCGCACCGCAGCCTCCGCGCGGTCCACGCGGCGCAGGGCTTCGACGGTGACCGGGGTGCCCATCGGCAGGCGCGAGGCGAGGCAGGCCATCGCCGGCTTGTCCCAGGTCGGCAGACCGAGCCGCCGCGACAGCGCGCGGGTCGTCTCCTTGGTGAATCCGGCCTCGAGCAGCGGGGCGCGGACGCGCGCTTCGGCGGCCGCCTGCATCCCCGGACGCTCGTCGCCGAGGTCGTCCACGATGGCGCCGTAGAGGAGCGTCCGCCCGCCGGCCTCGACCGCGAGGCGTTCGAGCACCCGGAACAGCTCGCGCTTGCAGTGATAGCAGCGGCGCCCGGCGTTCGCGACGTACCCCGGGTCGTCGAGCTCGGCGGTCTCGACGAGCCGATGCTCCACGCCGAGATCGCGCGCCAGCCTGACCGTGGCGCTCCGCTCCTCGTCCGCGAGCGACGGGGAGACCGCGGTGACCGCCGTCACGCGGGGGCCGAGCACGTCCCGCGCCACGCGCAGGAGCAGGGTGCTGTCGACGCCGCCCGAGAAGGCGACAAGAGAATCGCCGCAGCCGGCGAGGACGCGCTCTAGACGGAGAAGCGGTTCGTCCAGGGGGCGATCCTCGTCACGCGGCTCCATGCTCCGGCCAGCGCACACGCCAGAACCCCCTTCGCCAGGTCGAAGCCCAGGAAGGGCAGCGAACCCGCGCGCCACGCGTCACCGGGAGAGGGGAAGAGAAACCCGAGCCACAGCACGCCGGCGGCGTGGATGGTGGCGACGCCGGCCATGACCGCCAGGAGACGTCGCGGGAAGCCCGCACTCCCGGACGGCGGGGCGATCGTCCCGACGAGGTACGACGCGCCGAGAAATCCGATCAGGTAACCGCCGGTGGGTCCGAAAAAGTAACCGGGCCCGGCCCCGGGGAGCGCGAAGACCGGCAGGCCGGCGAGCCCCAGGCCGAGGTAGGCGGCCTGGCTGAGGGCGCCGAAACGGGCACCCAGGACGAGCCCGGCCAGGAGCACGGGAAGGGTCTGCAGGGTCGCCGGGATGGGTGTGCCGGGCAGGGGAACGGCGACCCTGGCCGCCGCCACCGTGAGCAGGGCGAACCCCGTCGCCGCAATGGCGTAAGACCATTTTTTGTCCACCCGAAGGGAGGCCGAGGGGTTTTCCGCCTTGGCCGACATGACGCTCGAGGCATCTTTCACGAGGGTGGCCTCCCGCAAAACCTGGGGCGTTGGCCGGGCCGCCGAACCGCCCGGAAGACCGGCATTTTATGGAGATTCCGACACCGCTGTCAATCGCGTGCAAACAGGCGATCACGGCTTTTTCTGCGACAACTTTTTCTTGACACGATCCGGGCTTGACGGTATATGGGCGCACGGCAAGGCGGTCCACATCGCCGGATTCGCCGAGTTTTTGCGCCGTTGTTGCTCTGTCGTTGCCTGAAGAAGCGAACTGAACGCACGCGCTCTAAAGCGAAGCGCCTCACTGGGGAGGCGTTTTCGGCATCGAGACGGGATCTAGCCATTCGCCTGCATCCAACGCAACACACTTCCTGCCCACCGAGGAGGACCCGCATGAACGCACTCTTCGCGCCCGGAGCGAAGCGCAACCGCATTATCGTTGCCTTCGGCCTCTCCCTGCTCCTGGCATCTCCCGCAGTCATGCTCTGGGCCAGCAAAACCCAGCGCAATGACTTCGGGGAGGATGCTTATGAGCTGCGCCACGCTCAGGACGAGGCTCGACGACTGTCGACCATCGCCCTGCCCGAGGCCGCGCTCCCGCCGGCGGAATTTTCACCGTTCGGAGGGGCTCTACAGCCCCGGCGCCTGAACGGGCCGGCCGCTGCAGACACGCTTCCCTCACCTTTGGGCGACGACTCCTGGAACCCTGCTGAGAGCGGAGTCCTCCAGAGCCTGAAGCCGGGTCTGCGGTGGGGCCAGTCCGAGATGTCGGTCGGCCAGAACTTCGCCGCCCGTCCGGGCCTCAACTACGTCCGTCTCAGCCAGACGGCCATCGACGCGCAGGGGCTCGACGCGGTCATGGCCTCGGTGTCGGAAATCGGCACCGTGATCTCTGCGCTGCCGCGGCGCACCCTGCTGGTGAACGTCGACGCGAAGGACATGCACCTGCTGAAGCAGAGCGGTGTGATCGACCGCGTTCGCGCCATGCAGCCGGCGGAGAAGCTGGCCGCCGACCTCGGCGCGCGTCCGCTGATCGAGAAGAGCCGCCGCAACGACCCGAACCTCCGGGTCTGGGTGCAGCTGCTCCCCGGGACGTCCACGTCGGAGCTGGCGAAGAAGATCTCGACCCTGCCGGGCGTGTCGGAAGTCACGGAAGCGGAGACGGCCGGCTACCTGCACGCGAAGGTGCACTTCGCCTCCGTCGACAAGCTGGCGCGCATCGACCAGGTGCTGGCGATCGATGACGACCGCGAGCACATGCTGTACAACGACGAGAACGTCCCCACGATCCAGGCGGGTTCGGCCGAGGACTCCAACTTCATCCGGCCGTTCGACAACGCCGGGGTGGACGGCGGCGGTATCGACACGAACGCGGACGGCCAGCGCATCAACAACGGCACCGACGCCGTGCCGCCGCAGATCGTCACCATCACGGACAACGGCATCAGCATCGACACGCCGAACTTCTCGCAGACGGCCACCCAGGTGAGCGACCTCGCCCACCCGTTCGGCCCGGCGCACCGGAAGATTCACGCCATCCAGAACGTGGTGGACTCGGGGACGTCCTGCGACGCGCCGCTGTCGGGCGCCGGGACGCACGGTCACATCGTGGCGTCGGCGATCGCCGCCTGGCCGAGCCAGTTCGGCGTGGGCGCGACCCGCGCGAACATCGGCGGGCCGACGCAGCCGCGCAACGAGAACATGGACGGGATCGCCAAGGGTTCCCGCATCATCCTGCAGGACGCGGGCACGACGGCGCAGTGCACCATCAACTCGCTGGTGGAGCACGGCGGCAACGTCAGCCCGGGCCTCCTGACCGACCGCCTGAACGCGGCCATCACCGGCGCGGGGGCGGATGGCCACCTCGCGGTCATGGCGTTCGGCGCGCCGAACAACTTCTCGACGCTCCAGTTCCTGGCGACCAACGGCACGTACCCGGCCGAGGCGGTCCAGGTCGACACCTTCCTCTACAACAACCGCGACTACATGGTGTTCATCCCGGTCGGCAACAACGGCGGGCTGGTCGGCACGAACCGCCTCGGCCTCGCGACCCGCGTCATCCCGGACCTGTTCAACGGTTCGGCGCTGGACGAGAACCCGAACTTCCCGGCCCCGATCCAGGTCTCCCCGCCGTCGACGGCGAAGAACGTCTTCTCGGTCGGCTCCTCGACCGATGACTGCTTCACGTTCTTCGGCACGACGGACTGCGAGCAGACGATCAACGGCTTCACGTCGCGCGGTCCGGCGACGCCCGAGTCGCTGCGCATGGCGCCCCTGGGCCTGGCGCCGGCGTTCGACCTCATCGGCACCCCGTACACCGCCGGTGTGGCGGTCCTCCGCTCCAACGACAACGACAACCTGGCGCCGATCGACGCGCAGCTGGACGAGGGCAACTTCGGGTCCTCGTACTCGGCCGCGTACCTGACCGGCGCGGGCGCGATCATCCGCGACTACTTCGCCCAGGGCTTCTACCCGACGGGCGACCGCACCACGGCGAACCGCGTCGCCAACGTCTCCGGCACGGTGGTCAAGGCCGCGCTGGTCGCCTCCTCGGACTTCGTCGAGGGCGGCATCGCGACGCAGGGGCAGGACAACAACGAGCGCGATCTGCGACGCACCCGCTGCCTCGACCTGGGAACGGTCGGCGGCGTCCAGGGTTCGGTGCAGGTCGACATCATGTGCAACAGCGAGCAGGGTTACGGCCGTCCGGTCCTGACCGACGTGCTGCCGCTGTCGAACTGGGCCGACAACTTCGTGCTGCACCCCACGTCGCTGCTGGCGCGTGAGCACCCGGCGGCCGGGCTGCTGGTCTGGGATCGCATCGCCACGGGCGAGCCCCTGATCAACAACACAACCACCTCGGTCACGCACACCTTCCGCGTGGCGAGTCCGAATACGCTCCTCAAGGTCGCTCCGGCGGCCGACGCGGGCGCGACGGCCATCACCATCGGCCAGCTGCGTATCGCCCTGGCCTGGGCGGATCTGCCCAGCCCGGCCGGCAGCGGCGGACCGCTGGTCAACGACCTCGATCTCGTGCTCGAGGGCCCGGGTCCGGACGGCGACATCAACACCGCCGCGGACAACATCTTCTACGACGGGAACCGGTACGACGGCGGCCGCAACAACGCCACCTTCGATCAGTGGTCGCTGGGCCGCAGCTCGACGACCCCGGTGGAGAAGCACGACAAGCGCAACAACGTCGAGGCCATCCACCTGACGGGCGACCCGAACGCCGACTTCGCGTTCGACGACTCGAAGCTCTACCCGGGCCTCTACCGCATCACTGTGAAGCGCGGGCTCGGCGGCTCGACCCCCGGGTCGATCACCATCCCGACCCTGACCGTGGCGCAGGACGCGGACCAGAACGAGGACGACAACAACAACGGCCGCCTGGACGCCGGCGAGGACAACAACGGCAACGGGCTGCTCGACCAGCCCGGCCAGCCGTACTCGCTGGTCGTCTCCGGTCCGGTGTTCCTGGCCGAGGCCGCTCCGGCGGCCGGTCCGCAGTCGTTCCCCGGCTCGTCGCTGTCGTGGGACGCGGTGCGGTACGGCTGCTCCTCGAACGCGCGCCTGGCGGTGTACGACACGACGGGCTCGGCGAACGCCGGGAACGTGCAGGCGAACACCACCTACCAGGTGCTGAGCGCGGCGGGTGCGGTGACCGACAGCGAGACGTCGTTCACGTACACGGCGGGTGCGGTGGCCGGCCAGTTCACCTCGGCGGCGATCCCGGTCCGGCTGACGGGCCCGGCGGTGGCGAACAACGGCATCCTCGAGGCGGACTCCGGCTCGACGATCGTCGCGACCTACGCGCGGGCGGGCCAGGCGGCCATCTCGTCGAAGGCCGCGGTGCTCTGCTCGCCGGACCTGATCAACGGCGCGTTCACGGCCTTTGCGGGCAACGCCGTCGGCAACCAGTTCGCGGTGAACGGCGGTTGCGACCAGGACGACAACTTCGACGCCGGTGAAGTCGTGACCTACGGCGTCGCGCTGCAGAACCGTTCGCGGGTCAACAACTACGCCGACCTGACGGCGACGCTGACCCCGTCCGGTGCGGGCGCGGGCGCGATTCGCGTCCTGGACTCCCCGAAGAACATGGGGACGTTCCCGGGCAACGGGATCAACAGCGTGTTCTTCCACGTGTTCGTGGACCCGACGGCCGCCAACGCGCTGAGCGTGGCGAACCGCGTCGTGGACATGACGCTGACGCTGGACTCGCTGGTCCGTGGCCAGAGGATCTCGCGGCAGACGTACACCTTCCACCACGCGATCAACTCGGACCGCGAGACGTTCTTCTACTCGACGGACTTCCCGACGGGCGGACGCCAGGTGCGCGACATCAACCGCAACCTGGTGGTCGATCCGGCGGACACGCTGGACCCGTTCCTGGGCTTCATCGTGACCCGCGAGGACGTGACCTTCTCGAGCCTGTTCACGGGGGCCACGTCGACCGCACCGGCCGGGACCTGGAGCAACCAGCTCGGTGAGGACCTCGACAACAACGGCGCCTTCAGCGGCGCCGAGCGCAACGTCATCCCGAACGTCGACGGCGTCGGCAACCCGATCCTGGACAAGGGGATCCTGGCGTCGAACGTGCCGACCGCGGGCGACAAAGTGCCGTGGAACTTCGACAACAACAACGGCGGTTGGGTGCCGTTCCGTCACCCGGCCAGCAACCCGCAGGGTGTGAACGTCAACCCGCTGTGGGAGTACAAGACCTCCGGCCTGTGCGGGTTCCAGACGACGGGTGGCGCCAACAAGTTCGGCATCTGGCACACCGGTGACGGCGACGGGGCCACCCCGAGCGGCGCGGCCACGGCGTGCGACAACGCCTCGATGCCGGGCGATCCGGCGACCCCGGAGAAGGTCGAGATCCTCGAGGACATCCTCGAGTCCCCGATCGTCGCCAAGGTCAACCAGAACAACGACGCGCGCGGGTTCGCCTACACGGTCGAGTTCCAGCGCTTCGCCTACAACGAGAACATCCAGTTCAACGATGCGTACCAGGGCGGCGGCGTCAACATCGACAACGATGTGGACAACGACAGCGCGAACAGCCTCCTGGCGCAGCAGATGGATGCGTACTACACCCGCCGGACCGGCGGCTGGCCGTACGGGATGTTCCGTGACCATGGCCAGTACTTCGTCGGCGGTGTCGGGATCGACCCGGCGTCGTCGGCGCCGTTCCAGCGCACCTTCGGACCGTTCACGAACCCGAACTTGTCGGCCAATCTGGACGGCGACGAGACCGGCTTCAGCGGCCGGACGCAGAACACCAACCTGAACAGCTCGAGCCCGATCCCGACCGCCACCCCGGACTTCCTCGCCTACCCGGTGCCGAACGCGCCGGTGATCGGCGTCTGTGACGGCGGCACGGCGGCGAAGACGACCTGCGATCCGAGCGCGGGAGCTGGCGATCCGTGCGTGGTCGCCGGCGGCACCTGCACGGCGGCCCCGAACACGGTCAACGGCCCCGTCCGCAACTGGGACGCGACCCTGATCGGTTACGAAGGCGGGTTCGCCAGCCTGATCGACAACGGCCCGCCCGAGAACTACTTCTTCTTCCTCCCGGGCAAGGCCGGCAACCGCTGGCAGATCGGCATCGGCTTCTGGGCCATCGAGAGCGCGTCGGGGACCACCGACTATGGCAAGTCGATCGACGACGCGGTGTTCGAGTGGAAGGAGTACCACCCGCAGGACGAGGCGGCCCTGGGCGCCTCGCCGGCGTGCAGCCGCTTCGGCGGCATCGGGCAGGCGGCGGGCGGACAGTGCGCCACGCTGACGGCGGACCGGACCAGCCTCTATGAGTGCGACGAGGGGATGGAGATCACCGTGTTCGACGCGAAGTGCCGTTCCATCGGCGCCGGCAACTCGGTGCCCCTGGCCGGCACGTGCACGACCAACGCGCAGTGCGGGACCGGCGGAGTGTGCACGGCCGCGTTCCCGAGCGTGCAGGTCCAGGTCACCACGGATACGGACTCGGTTCCGGTGTCCGCGGCGGGCGGCCAGGTGCGTTTCCCGAACGGCAAGCTGTACACGTTGAACGCCGTGGCGGGAAGCCCGGGCCTCTACCGTGGCACGGTCATCTTCTCGACGACCACGAACGACGGGAACCACGTGTTCACGGTTCCGGGCTCGGACGGGACGTTCGCCGTCTACTACCACGACCCGCAGTGCGACGCGGACGTGGACGGCCAGGCGGGTGAGGAAGACTTCAACAACGTCGACGGCGACGGTGTTGCGGACAACCTTGACAAGTGCCCGCAGATCTACGACCCGGCCCAGGGCGACCTGGACGGCGACGGTCTGGGCGATCTGTGCGACAACTGCCCGAAGATCGCGAACGCGGACCAGGCGGACGACAATGCCGACGGCATTGGCGACGTCTGCGAGTTCGACGACCTCGACGCGGATGGTTTCCCGAACGAAGCCGACAACTGCCCGGACGTCCGCAACCCGAACCAGGCGGACATCGATGCCGATGGGCGCGGCGACCTCTGCGACACGCTGAAGACGACCGGCGTCACCTTCGGTACGAGCGCCGGCGCCGCCTTCTGCAGCGCCGGGACCTGCGCCGCGCCGGCGGCTGCCGTCGGTCAGGCCTGCACCAACGACGAGCAGTGCATCCGGAACTGCAACGCCGGTGTCTGCTCGAACACGGGCGGTTTCATCTCCCCGACCCCGACGGTCGGTCATGTCTGCGTCACGCACGCCGACTGCTACGTCGATGTCGACCGCGATGCGGACGGCGTTGTGGACGCGCTCGACAATTGCGTCCTGACGCAGAACGGTCCGTCGGGCGGTCCGAGCAACCAGACCGACAGCGACGGTGACGGCCTCGGCAACGTCTGCGACGGCGACTGCGCCAACGCGGCCGTGGCCTACAAGTGCCGCGGCAACGGCGCGCCGTGCGTTCCTCCGGTTCCGAGCAACCAGGCGGCCTGCACCAACCCGTTTGGTCTCCAGACGCAGTGCACCCAGAACATCAGCAACACCGGCTCGTGCTCGTCGGCCAACGACGACTACGACGCGGACGGTGTCTCCGACCTGGGTGACAGCTGCTCGACGGTGTTCAACCCGGCCGTCATCGCCGGCACCGACCGCCAGCGCGACAGCGATCGCGACGGCATCGGCGACGCCTGCGACCCGACCGGCACCCTGGACGACGCGCAGGACGGTCTGCCGGACGACGTGGTGACGTTCAACGGCAACATCGTCTGCCGCACCCAGCCGCTGGCCCAGCTGGCGGTCCTCGGGGCCGAGTACCAGGACACCGACGGCGACCACGACGCCTTCCCGGACACCGGGGAGACCGGCCGTATTCGCCTCACGCTGCGGAACCTCGGCGTGAACATGACGGATGCCACGGTGGTCATGACCTCGTCCGACACGGACGTGGCCTGCATCACCAAGCCGTCGCTGCTCGTTCCAGCCGACCCGGGCAACACGCCTCCGCAGGCGGTGGGTCAGTGGAACAACAACGTCACGCGCATCCTCGGTGACTTCAACCCGGCGAACCCGGGCTTCCAGTTCATCGCCAGCAACTCGCTCAACTTCACCGGGCCGCCGCAGCCGATTCCGACGGTCAACCTGTGCATCACGGTGGTGTCGAACGAGACGCTGGGCGTGGCTGCGCCGACCTGCTTCAGCCTGCTGGCCGACCTCGACCCGCCGGCCACCGGAAACCAGGTCTTCACCATCGGCAACGACGGTGTGGCCGGGACGGCGGACGACGGAACGCTGGTCGAGAACTTCGACGTGGACAAGAACGGTGACACGAACTTCACCGTGAAGGACACGTTCCTCCAGGCCACGGCACCGGGCACCTTCCGCGGATCCTGCAGCAACGCGCCGCTGACGACCTGTCAGACGGATGCGGACTGCGGGGGCGCGCCGGCCATCTGCTACACCGGTGGCTACCTGCGCGGCGATTCCACGGGCGTGGCCGTCGGCACGGTGGCGGCGACCTCGTGCGGCGGTTACGACTCGTACGGCCCGCCGAACACCTACTGCCAGCTCGACCCGGACTTCCCGATGGACTGGCACGTGCACTGCCCGGTGGGTTCGACGCACTGCCCGAACCTCGAGACCGGGTCGTGCATCGGCGGCTGTTCGTACGCGACGCCGACGGGCGGACAGAAGTCCCACAGCGGCTCGAACTCGCTGCACATGGGAGCCCACTTCAGCGCGACCGACAACCTGGCGGGCGACACGACGCACTTCCGTGCCCTGCAGGGTTACCAGTCGGCGCCGGTCAACCTGGCGCTGTTCCCGCGGCCTGGCGATATGGAGCTGTCGTTCTACCACATCGCCCGACTGATGGATAACAACGGCGTCGGACCGGGCAACAAGGGTCAGTGCGTGGACTGCGGCGACGTCCAGGTTCAGGTGGACGGCAATGCGGACCCGAACGTCGATGCCTGGGGCTTCTGGGACAAGCTGGTGCCGTTCCAGAACGTCTACGACCACAAGCCGAACGCCTTCTCGGTCTTCGGCGGCTACTACTGCGAGTTCACGCCGACCGACACGGGCACGGCCCCGCCGAACCCGAAGGGCGTGCACGAGACCACCTGCTACCCGCTGGGCACCTGGTCGCACTGCGGTTCGACCATCGGCACGGTGGCGACGGCGACGGTCGACTGCGCGGGCCCGGGCGAGGTGGATCCGACCGGCGTCGGCGTCTGGGTGCAGACCAAGTTCAACCTCTCCGGCTTCCTCGGTCAGCGCGTCCGTCTGCGCTGGATTGCGGAGTCGTGGGTGTTCGACGAGAGCGACTCGTCGTACTTCGAGACCGGTCCTGGCTGGGACACGACGCAGCAGGACGACGGCTGGTGGCTGGATGACATCCGCATCACCGGGACCATCCAGCAGCAGTTCACGCCGCAGGCGGACCTTGCTCCGTCGCCCGGCGCCACCTGCCCGGCCAACGCCGCCGCCAACTGCAACGAGGCGGTCGGGGACGGCGGGACCAACGTGGTCCTCAAGATCACGGACGTGAACGGCGCCCTGCTCGACGGGGTGACCTCGTTCCCGTTCGCCGGTCAGTCGATCCGCGTCAGCGCCATCGACTCGACGATCCCGGGCCTGTGCGTCGGCGGCGTCGCCGAGTACGAGTTCTCGAAGGAAGGCGTGGTGAAGCAGGCGTTCGGACCGAAGTCGTTCTACCTCGACGCTCCTGAGTCGAGCGCGAACTACTCGGCGCGCGCGCGCTGCAGCACCGACTTCAGCTGCACCAGCATCGTGGGCGGGACGATCTCGGTCAACCCGTACACCGGTGACGGCAGCGACGCGATCTTCGCGAACCCGCCCAACCAGAACCTCGGCGTGCGCTACTTCCGTGGCGTCTGCACGGCCGGCTCGGCCGGGGTCGGCGCGTCCTGCAACGACGCGACCGACTGCGGCACCGCCGGTGTGTGCAACGTGACGGCGGCCACGACGGACGACATCACCCGCGT
>DASRAU010000024.1:0-205645 GCA_035638075.1 Verrucomicrobiia bacterium | reverse complement strand
CGGCGCGTCCTGCAACGACGCGACCGACTGCGGCACCGCCGGTGTGTGCAACGTGACGGCGGCCACGACGGACGACATCACCCGCGTCTCGGTGGTGACGAACGCCGGCAACGACCTGCTCGACCTCTACCGCGGCACGGTGAACACCGCGAAGGGGACGCGCAACGGTCAGATCTGGCTGCTGAACCACCCGAACGGAGCGGCGTTCGTCCAGCACCTGGCTTTCGTGACCAACGCCAACCCCGGAAAGCAGTACGCCAACAACCTCAACCAGACGTCGGATGCGAATCCGGCGGTGGGTGCGGCGCAGTACTACCTGGCGGTGGGACACGCTCCGGGCGGCAACCCGGTCAACGCCCTCGGCTGCGCCAACCCGGGTGTCTGCGGGAACCCCGGCTGGTGCACGCTCGGCGCGAACCCCGGCGCTCCGTGCAACACGAATGCGGACTGCGGCGGCGCCCCCGGCGTCTGCGCCATCCGCAACACGTACTGCACGGCGGATGCCGGCAGCGGCGACCTCGGTGGCTGCTCTCGGCACCAGGTCTGCGCCGGCGGCGCGAACGTCGGGCTGCTGTGCCTGGCCGCTGCGGATTGCCCCGGGTCCACCTGCCCGGCGATCCCGGCGTCCCCGGCCGGCGCCTGCTTCAACGTCCAGTCCGGCCTGCCGGCCAGCGGCTGTCTGCCTCCGGGCAGCGCCAGGCGGCTGGTCGACCAGGCGTCCGTGCTGGCGCCCTAGCTAACGCTCCTTCTTCGAGCGCGTGGTCTTGAGGATTTTTCCGCCGCCGGTTGCTTCCTCGGTGACGGTCGAGGTCCGCTCGCCGTTCTCCTTCCACGTGACCGCTTCGTTGGCGTGGGTGGTGCCGCCGCGTCCGTCGGGGAGGTCGAGGTGGAAGGTCAGGGTCGTCGTCGCCGGATCGAAGAGGCCTTCCGCCCGCTCGAGCGGGGCGCCGGCGGTATCGACCACGGCGCGTTGGTAGCGGCGCTGCTCCGGGTCCCAGGCGAAGACGGCCTGGGCGGCATACGGCCGCTTGCCGGCGGTGCCGCTCAGCTCGCTGACGATGAACTGCCCGTCGCAGCACCAGGTATTGGTCTCCGTCGCCTTGATGTCCTCCGTCTTTCCGGTCTTGTCCTCGACGCGGGTCGAGAAGACGCCGAGGATCCCCTTGAGCGCCGCCATCTCCGGCCCGGCGGGCGCGGGCGCCGGGCCGCCGGCGGGAGGGACCTTCGCGGTCGTCGGCCTGCGGTGATAGGTGATGGTCATCGCCGCCGCCTCCACCGTCGTCGGGCCGGGGACGTACATCGTGAAGATGCGCCCCTCGTCCTGGAACACCGTCTCCTCGCGCCAGCGCACCGGGTTCCCGCCGGAGTTTTTCGTCTCGATCCACATCGTCAGGGTCGAGGTCTTGGGGTCCCAGGTGCCTTCGGAAATCCAGAACACCGGCGAGGTCGAGTCGGCCCACAGGCGACGGAACTTCCCCGAAGCGGTGTCCCAGGTCAGGAGGGCATGTCCCTGGAAGGGCCGGCCTTCGATCTGGCTGCGGAAATCTCCCGTCACCCAGAGACCGCCGCCGCCCGTCGTGTTGATCTCGATGCCGTTGAGCACCGCCGGGGGCTGGCCGGGAGGGCCGACCACCTGCATGGTCGCGTCCCAGGTTCCCGCGAAGCGCCGGAACAGGTCGGTCGCCGCGGCCGGCGGGGCTGCGGCCGGACCGGGCGTCGCTGACGCGGCGGGCGCCGCCACGCTGAAGGCCGACAGGACGACGGCGCCGGACACCAGCAGGACCCGGAGCGGCAGGAGGGCTTTGGCGCGGGCAGGACGTCCTCGGAGGGCCAGACCCTTCGACATCGGAAACGATCTCCTCTTGGATGAGGCGCCCGTCCTTCCCGCATCGGGTCCGGGCCGGGCGCTTTCGCTACGGTACAATACGCGCCCCATGAAGCGCCTCCCCCCCTTCCGACGCCCGGCCTCCGGCCTGCCGGCGATGTGTCTCGCGATCCTGACCCTGGTCATCGCGGCGGCGACGCCCGCCACGGCGGCGAACCATCTCGCCGGGCAGTCGAGCCCGTACCTGCTCGAGCACGCCGACAACCCGATCGACTGGTATCCGTGGGGGAAAGAGGCGCTCGACCGTGCGAGGCGCGAGGACAAGCCCATCTTCCTGTCGATCGGCTACTCCGCCTGCCACTGGTGCCACGTCATGGAGAAGGACTCCTTCTCCGACCAGGAGATCGCCGGCCTGCTGAACGAGGCGTTCGTCGCCATCAAGGTGGACCGCGAGGAGCGGCCCGACCTCGACGCCCTCTACATGAACGCCGTCATCGCCATGACCGGCGGCGGGGGCTGGCCGATGTCGGTCTTCCTGACTCCCGACCTGCGGCCCTTCCACGCCGGCACTTTTTACCCCAAGCCGCGCTTCCGGGACCTGGTCGGGTCCGTCGGACTGGCGTGGCGATCCGAGCGCGCCAAGCTGCTCAACGCCGCGACGACGCTGCGCGACGCCATGGCGGAGATCCAGAAGACGAAGGACGAGACCGGCACCGACACGCCCGAGACCGATCTCGTCGGGCTCGCGGCCCAGGCGCTGGCGAAGGATTTCGACGCGGAGCACGGCGGCTTCGGCAAGGCGCCCAAGTTCCCGCCGCACGGAGCGCTGCTGCTCCTCCTGCGGGCCGACCGGCAGGGGGACGCGCGGGCGCTGCGCATGGCCACGGCGACGCTCGAGGCGATGGAGCGCGGGGGGCTGCGCGACCAGCTCGGCGGCGGCTTCCACCGTTACAGCGTGGACGCGGCCTGGCGCGTGCCGCACTTCGAGAAGATGCTCTCCGACAATGCGCTCCTGGTGCCCATCTACCTGATGGCCTGGAAGCAGACCGGCCGCGAAGACTTCCGCCAGGTCGCCGAGGAGACCATCGCCTTCGCCGAGCGGGAGATGGCCGACCCGGGCGGAGGCTTCATCACCAGCCTCGATGCCGACACCGACGGCGAGGAGGGGCGCTACTACACCTTCACGCCCCAGGAGCTCGCGGCGGCGGTGCCGGCGGCCGACCGGGACTGGATCGCCGAGTACTACGGCGTCACGGCGAAGGGGGACGCGCGCGGGCGCTCGGTCCTGGCGCCGACCGTCCCCGACGAAGCCTTCGCGGCGCGCCACAACATGACCCCCGAGGCGCTCCGCACGCGGCTCGCCGCCGCGAAGAAGGCGTTGCTGCAGGCGCGCTCGAAGCGCACGCCGCCCCGCCGCGACGACAAGGTGCTGACCGCCTGGAACGGGCTGATGCTCACGGCGCTGTCGACCGCCCACGTCGCGACCAAGGATCCGGCGCACCTGGCGCGGGCTCGGAAAACCGCGGACTTCGCCCTCAGGGAGCTCGTCGATGCGAAGGGACACCCGCGCGTCTCGTGGCGCCGCGGCCACGCGGGCCCGGCCGGGTTCCTCGACGACTCGGCATTTCTCGTCCGGGGTCTTCTCGATCTCTACAGCACGGATCCGGACAAGCGCTGGCTGCAGGCGGCGGTGGCGCTGACGCAGGACGCCAACCGCTTCGCCGATCCCTCCGGCGGGTGGTTCTTCGCCGTGGACACGCCGGATCTCATCGTGAGACCGCGCAGCCTCGACGATTCTTCGCTTCCGGCCGGCAACGCCATCATGGTGGAGAACCTCGCCCGGCTGGCGCACCTCACCGGCGACATCGGCGCCCTGCAGGAAGCCGGGCGCACCGTGGACCGCGCCGCGGCGGTGATGCGCGCCGCGCCGACGGCGCATCCTTATCTGATCCTGGCGCGTGACGCCCTGCACCAGGCGCGGGCGGCGGGCCCGGCGGCCAACGCCGCCGCCGCGCCCGGGCTCCTGACCCGTCCCGCCCTCGCCGCGGACACCGCGACGGCCGCGAAGACCGGAGGCGCCGCTGCGGGCAACGCAGGTGCTGCCGATCCTCCTGCGGGCGCTGCGCCCGCGGCCAATGCCGCGGGCGGCGCGATGAAGTCGGTGGCCGGGACCGTCGTCGGTCGTGCCACTCGCGAGCGCGTCGTCGATTCGGTCCTCAAAGCGCCTTCGGGTCCGGTGCGGCCGGGCGCGGCTGTGCCGATCGAAGTCAGCCTGACGATCAAGAACGGCTGGCACATGAATTCGTCGAAGCCGACCCTCGACTACCTCATCCCGACGAAGGTGACCTTCACCGAGACCGGCGGCGCGACCGACGAGGGCATCGCCTACCCGCCGGGGGAGATGGTGAAGCTGCAGTTCGCCGACGAGCAGCTGTCGGTCTACCAGGGATCGGTGTCGATCCAGGCGCGGCTGCGGGTGCCGGCCGACAAGGCGGCCGGGGCGCTGCCGATCGTGGCGCGGCTCAACTACCAGACCTGCAGCGACAAGGCGTGCCTGCCGCCCGAGACGGTGGAGTTCAAGGCGACGGTGGACGTCGCGGGCGCGCCTTTGAGCGCGGCGGAGCGGGCGGCCGAGCCGCCTCCGCCGGCCGGCCTGCAGCCCGCCGGGCAGGCCGCGACCCCGACACCCGGGGCCGGCGCGGCGACCGGCGCCGCCGCGAAGCCGCTCCAGGGTCGCGACAAGGATCAGCTCTCCGTCGTGCTGGAGCAGCGCGGCATGCTCTTCGTCATCGGGCTGGTGTTCCTCGGCGGCCTGGCGCTCTGCCTGACGCCCTGCGTCTACCCGATGATCCCGGTGACCGTCGGGTACTTCAGCAACCAGGCGGCGGATGCCGGCTGGGGACGCCGCATCGGCCTGCCCGCCCTGTACGTCCTCGGCATCGCCCTGACCTATTCGGTGCTGGGCGTCGTCGTGGGGCTGACCGGCGGGCTCTTCGGCTCGATGATGCAGAACCCTTACGTCGTCGGGCTGCTCATCCTGCTTTTCATCACAATGGCGCTCTGGATGTTCGGCCTCTACGAGCTGCGGCTGCCAGGGTTCATGACCTCCCTCGGCGTCGGCCGCGCTGGCGCGCTCGGCGCCTTCGTGATGGGCCTGACGCTGGGGCTCGTCGCCGCGCCCTGTGTCGGCCCGTTCATCGTGACGCTGCTGGCGTTTGTGGCCGCGACCGGCAGCCCGGTCGTCGGCTTCTGGCTCTTCTTCGTTCTCGCGCTCGGCATGGGGCTGCCGTTCCTGATCCTGGGGATCTTCTCGGGAATGCTGGCGACGCTGCCGCGGTCCGGCGCCTGGCTCATCTACGCCAAGAAGGTGATGGGCGTGGCGCTTCTCGGCGTGGCGATCTACTTCATGCAGCCGTTCCTGAGCGATCGGCTGCTCGGGTGGATCGCCATCGGCTTCGCGGTCGTCGCCGGCATCTGGCTCGCGTGGATCGAAGGGACGAAGATGAAGGCGGCCTGGTTCACGCCGCTGCGGCTCGTGGTCGGAGTGCTCGTGGTCGTGGTCGGCGCGTGGCTGGCGCTGCCCCTGGTGCGGGCGCGCGAGGAGGTGCCGTGGCGCGTCTACTCCGAGGCGGCGCTCGCCGAGGCCCGCGCGGCGCACAAGCCGGTGCTGGTCGATTTCTTCGCCGTCTGGTGCGCCCCGTGCCGCGAGCTCGACCGGCACACCTACTCCGACCCGCAGGTGCTCGACGCGCTCGATCGCTTCGTGCTCCTGAAGGCCGACCTGACCAACGAGGAGTCCACCGAGGTGCAGTCGCTGCGCGAACGCTACGACGTGTTCGGCGTGCCGACGGTGGTGATGATCGACTCGGCCGGCGCCGATCGCAAGGACCTGCGCCTGACCGGATTCGAGCCTCCTGCGGCGTTCCTCAAGCGCCTCGAACAGGTCCGGTGACGGCAGGGACCGGCAAGATCGATCGCCTGGAATGCGCCCGGTGCATCCGGGCCCGCCCGTTCGGGCGGCCGGTGGCGACGATGTGCGCCTGCGGCGGCACGCTCCTGGCGCGCTACGACCTCGCCGCCACCGTGGCCGCGGCGGGAGGCTCCGCGGCGCTGCGCGCGAAGATCGCCTCGCGTCCTCCGGACCTGTGGCGCTACGCCGAAGTCCTGCCCGCGGTGCCGGCGGTGACCCTCGGGGAGGGATTCACGCCGCTGCTCGAGGCGCCGCGTGTCGCGGAAGCGCTCGGTCTCGCCCGGCTGCTCATCAAGGACGAGTCGCAGAACCCGACCGGGTCCTTCAAGGCGCGCGGCATGACGGTGGCGGTCTCGGTGGCGGCGGCGCAAGGCGTGCGCATCGCCGCCGCTCCCTCCGCCGGCAACGCCGGGAGCGCGCTCGCCGCCTACGGCGCCCGCGCCGGCATGGAGGTCCAGCTCTACCTGCCGGAAAGCACGCCGAAGCCTTTGCAGCTCGAGGCGCGGCGGCTCGGGGCGCGCGTGACGCTCGTGCCCGGCTCCATCGCCGACGCCGGACGCGCGCTGCGCTCGGCGCTCGGCCCGCCGGCGGAGAACGGCTGGTTCGACTTCTCGACGCTCCGGGAGCCGTTCCGCGTCGAGGGCAAGAAGACGATGGGGTACGAGCTCTTCGAGCAGCTCGACGGGCGGCTGCCGGATGTGATCCTTTACCCGACCGGCGGCGGCACCGGTCTCGTCGGCATGTGGAAGGCGTTCGACGAGATGCAGGCGCTCGGGTGGATCGACGCGCGCCGGCCGCGCATGGTGTCGGTGCAGGCCAAAGGCTGCGCGCCGATCGTGCGGGCCTTCGACGAAGGACGCGAGACCGCCGAGACCTGGGAGGATCCGAAGACCATCGCCTGGGGTCTGCGGGTGCCCGGAAGCCTCGGCGACGCGTTGATGCTGCGGGCGCTGCGGGACAGCGGCGGCGCCGCCGTCGCGGTGCCGGACGAGGACCTGCTCGCAGGCGCCGCCCGGCTCGCGACCCTCGAAGGGATCGACGCCTGTCCGGAGGGGGGCGCCTGCCTCGCGGCGCTCGAGGTGCTGCAGCGCTCGGGACAGGTCGGGCGCGGCGACCTCGTCGTCCTGTTCAACACCGGCAGCGGGATCAAGTACGCCGCATGAAAAAAACCCGCCGCGTGCGTCCGGCGGGCCGGCCCGACCGGGTGCGCCTGCGCGCCGCCGCGCGGCGCTTCCTCGAGGCGATCGGCGAGCCCGAGCTGCGCCGTGACCAGGCGCGCACGCCGGAGCGCGTCGCCGATGCGTGGGCCGGCGAGATCCTCTCCGGCTACGCGGCCGATCCGCGCCGCATCCTCGGGGCCGGGTTCCCGGCCCGCGACCGCGACCTCGTGGTCGTGAAGGACATCCCGTTCGTGTCGGTGTGCGTGCACCACCTGCTGCCCTTCGCCGGGACCGCGCACGTCGGGTACCTGCCGGGCAAGCGGCTGGCGGGGTTGTCGAAGATCGCCCGGGTGGTGGACGTGCTGTCCCGGCGCCTGCAGCTCCAGGAGCGCCTGACACGCCAGGTGACCACGGCGTTGATGGAGGGACTGGCCCCCCTCGGAGCGGCCTGCCGGATGGAGGCGGAGCACCAGTGCATGACGATTCGCGGCGCGCGCAAGCGGGGGACGAGGGTCGTCACGACGGCGTACGAAGGCGCCTTCCGCGCGCGGCCGGCGCTGCGCGCCGAGTTCCTGCGGCTCTCGTCGTCAGGCCGGGGACAGTCATGAGCCGCTCGCGGATCGGCAGGCTCACCGTGCTGCTCGCCGCGGCGGGCCTCCTCGCCGCCGTCGCCCCGGCGGCGCACGCCGCTCCCGCGGGCAAGACGGTGCGCATCGGGCTGTCCACCGACCCGGTGCGTTCGCGCGTCACGGCCGACGGCGGTGTCGTGGTCCTCGATCCGCTCAAGCGCATGCCGATCTGGCGCAAGGCGTTCGACCCCGGGCTCACCTTCGTCGCCGAGGTGCAGGGGAAGGGACCGCTCGTGCTGTATCGCGTGCAGGTCGGCTCCTACGCCACCGAGGACGGGGCGAACCAGAAGAAGCAGGCGCTCGAGACGCTGCTGCCCGCAGAGAAGGTCGTCGTCGCCTACAACCCGGACCGCCGCTCGTGGCGGGTGCGCGCCGGCGAGTTCCGCACCCGCGAGGAGGCGGCCACGCTCGTGCAGCGCCTCGCCGACGAGGGCTACAACGAGCTGTGGATCGTCGAGGAGGAGCCGGAGACGGCCGGCCGCCGGCGCGTGCGCCTGGTGGATGAAGGCTGGCACGACTTCCTGACGGCAAGCGACAGGGTGGTGGTGCAGCCGGCGAGGAGCGGCTCGTGGCTCAAGGTGGACGGCAACGCGTACCGGGGAACGCTCGAGGTGCGGGTGGACAAGTCGGGACGCCTGCGCGTCATCAACGCGCTCGAGCTCGAGGACTACCTCAAGGGGGTGGTGCCGAACGAGATGGGGCCGGGCGTCTATCCCGAGCTCGAGGCGCTCAAGGCGCAGGCGGTGGCGGCGCGCACCTACATCATCTCGAACCTCGGCCAGTTCGGGGACAACGGCTACGACGTGTGCGATTCGGCGCAGTGCCAGGTGTACCGCGGCGCCTCGACCGAGCAGTCGCTCTCCAACCAGGCGGTGGACGAGACCCGCGGGCTCATCGCGGTGCAGGACGGCCGGCCGATCAACGCCCTGTACACCTCGACGTGCGGCGGACACACCGAGGACGGTTCGCAGATCTTCGCGGAGGAGAAAGGGAGCTACCTCAAGGGCGTTCCCTGCTACCCCGAGGCGGAGGCGGAAGGGCACACCATCTCCGGAGGCGAGCTGCTCGAGCCCGTGACGCTCGAGGACGGGGCGCGCGTCAACGAGGAGATCCAGATGCTGCGGCTCCTCGGGATCGTCGGCACCGAGGCGCTCAACCGCTCCTGGCTCCTGGAGCGCTGCAAGCCGTCGGAGGCGGAGCGCTGGACCACCTTCGCCCTCGGCCAGATCGGCAAGCGCCCCGATCACGAGGGACTCCGGGACGGCAAACTCCAGATGCACGACTACGTCGTGTACCTGACGCGCTCGCTCGGCTGGGACGAGAAGATGCGCCTGGCGCTCGACGTGCGCGACCTGCCGTACCTGCTGGCGTTCCGCGATCGCGACCAGGTTCCGGAGGAAGCGCGGCGCTCCTACGCCGAGCTGATTCTCGAAGACCTGCTGGACCCGTTCCCCGACAACACCCTGCGCCCGGACAACGAGCCGTCGCGCGGCCTGGTGCTGCGCCTGCTGTACCGCGTGCTCGACTACTACGGCGCACTCGACGTCGAGCCGGCCACCTACCGCGGCTTCGACGGCGACAACATCATCCTGGAGACCAAGAAAGACGCGAAGACCCTGGCCCTCAAGCCGCAGATGGCCCTGTTCCGTTCCTTCCGCGACATCTCCTATCCTGCGAAGACGGTGCCGCTGTCGCTCGGCGACCGGGTCCAGTACCACGTGGCCCCGGACGGCGCGATCGACTTCCTGCGCCTGGTCACCAACCCGCGCGGGGTGTCGGACGACCGCTATTCGTCCCTGTACCGCTGGGAGGAGCGCCGCACCCGCCAGGAGCTCGAGAACCTGGTGCGCCAGCGCGTCGACGTCGGGTCTCTCATCGACATCGAGCCGACCAAGCGCGGTGTCTCAGGCCGCGTCGTCGAAGTCCGCCTGAAAGGGAGCCGCGGCGAGTTCTTCCTGCGCGGCTTCCGCATCCGCACCGCCTTCGGCATCAAGGAGAACCTGTTCACAGTCGACCGAGTCCGGGCCCAGGACGGCAGCGTCGAAGCGTTCATCTTCAGCGGCAAAGGCTGGGGCCACGGCGTCGGCCTGTGCCAGGTCGGCTCATACGGCATGGCCGTGCGGGGCAAAAAGTACGACGAGATCCTCAAGCACTACTACACGGGCATCGAGCTCAAGGACTACGGCTCACTCACCTCTCCGGCCGCAGCGACCCGTTAACCAACCTTTCTGGATGCGGTGACTCCGCCTTCAGGGCTGCGGCTCGGGCTGTGGCTCCGGCGGGGGAGGCACGTTGTTCTGGCAGAATTTCGCGCACACGTTGCACGGGAAGAGGGCGGGGGGCTCGCCACAGTGGGTGATCTCCTTGCAGCATTCGACACAGGTACCGTGGTTCCGCTCCGCCAGACACTGAGTGGGAATGGTGTCCACCTGGGCGGGCGCCGGTGAGCTGGCGAAGGCCACATCGTTCGGGACGGACGGGCCAGGGGAGATTCCCGGGAGCACGAGCGCGATCAGCAGCACGGCGGACCAGCGAAGCATTGGACGCATGGGCGCCTCCTCGTCTGTGGAATGAGCGTGTGCCGGAAAATACTCCCGCGCGGCCCTCGAACGCAACCTCCCGCAGCGCTGGGTACCCACTACCCAGCGCCGGAGGGGAAAGAGGCGCGTTGACAGGGTTCAGGGGGTCCACGATAATCCGCGCGAGATCGTGGGGACCCCCGACACGACACTGCGAGGACGTCTCAAGGCGCTCAGCATCGCCGATCTCCTCGTGTTCCTGCACGGGCTCGGCCGTCCCGGCCGGCTCTCCCTGACGCGCGATCGCGAGGAGGCGCTGCTCGATCTGCGCGGGCCGTGGCTCGTCCGCGCCGCCGGGAACCGCGATGGCGACCGGCTCGAAGAGGTCCTGCTCGCCCGCGGCCGCATCACCCCCGAGCAGCACGCCGCGGCCCGCCTGCGGCAGGCGGAAGATCCGGAGGCCGGCACCGGGCGCGGCCTGATCGCGGCCGGCGTTCTGACGCCGCGCGAGCTGATCGCGGCGCGCCGCGACCAGGCCCGGCAGATCGTCCAGGGACTCTTCGAATGGGAGGACGGCGCCTACGAGTTCGAGGAGGGGCACGCCGTCCCGGGCTGGTCGGCTCCCGTGGACCTGCCGATCCTGGAGCTGGTCGCCGACGGCCTGCGTTCGGTGCGGCGGGCCGAGCTGTTCCGCGAGCGGCTGCCGTCGCCCGATTGGGCGTTCGAGATCATCCCCGGGCGCAACGGCCTCGCGCTGCAGCCGGAAGAGGAGCACCTGCTCGGGCTCCTCGACGGCACGCGCACCCTCGGCGCGCTGGCGGACGGGGGAGAGTACCCACCCGACGAGGTCCGCCGCATCGTGTTCCTCCTCCTCACCCTCGGCCGCATCAAGCCGCGGCCGCTGGGCCCCGCCGAGGACGGCGGGGAGCCCGTGGAGATGCTGGTGCGCCGCTTCAACCGCATGTTCGGGCGCGTCTTCCAGTACCTGACGCTCGAGCTCGGTCCCATCGCCGAGACGCTGCTGTCGGCGCAGGTGCGGGAGCTGGAGCCGGCGCACGCGCCGCTGTTCGCGGGCGCGCGGCTCGGCGGCGACGGCACGCTCGACGAGAACCTCCTCGACCGCAACCTCGTCGGAGTGGCGCGCCGCGAGCGCCGGCGCCTCCTCGTCGAAGGGCTGAGCGAGCTGTTGTACCGCGAGCTCCTGGTGCTGCGGCAGGCGCTCGGCCGGGATCACGAGCGCCGGGTGCTGAACCTCCTGAAGCGCGAAGGGCTGCTCGCCGCCGCGGGGACGCCGCGCGCCGCTGCCCCGGCGCAGGCCGGGATGGAGCTCTGATGGCCGCCCTGCTGATGCGCGTCGCGACGCTCCTCATCGTCGGGGACCTGCTCTACCTGGCGATCTGGACGGCGCGCGGCGGAACCACCGATGCGCAGCTGTTCCGCGTGGTCCTGGGGTTGGGGGGGCTGTGCCTGGCCGGGGGGCTGGTCCTGTCCCTCGTGACGCGCGCCCGCTCGGGGATCGGCGTCCCCCGGTGTCCGACGTGCGGCAAGCGCGTCGGGCGCGGTCGCGTGTACTGCGAGGACCACCTGGCGGAGACCATCAACCGCTACCGCGACGAGCAGCGCCAGAAGAAGGAATGAAGCCGGCGTCGCCGCCGATCCTGGTGATCGTCGGCCCGACCGCGGTGGGGAAGAGCGCCTGCGCGATGGAAGCGGCGTCGCGGTTCGGAGGAGAGATCCTCAGCGTCGATTCGATGCAGGTGTACCGGGGGCTCGACGCGGCGACGTCGAAGCCTTCGCAGGAGGACCGGCGGCGGGTCCCGCACCACGGCCTGGACCTGGCGGAGCCGGGGGACGATTTCTCGATGGGAGATTTCGTGCGGGCCGCAGAGGCGGCAGTCGAAGACGTCGCGGCGCGGGTCCGGTTGCCGATCCTCGTCGGCGGAACCGGGCTCTATCTGCGCGCTTTCCTGCGCGGCATGGCGGAGGCGCCGCACCGGGTGCCGTCGCTGCGGGCGCGGCTGAACCGGATCGCGGTCCGGCGGGGCGCGCCGTACCTGCACCGGATGCTGCAGAGGCTCGATCCGAGAAGCGCCGCGCGCCTTCCCGAGCGCGACCGGCAGCGGCTGGTGCGGGCGCTCGAGGTCCGGTTCACCGCCCGCCGGGCCCTGTCCGACCTCATCGAGGCGGAGCCTTTCGGCGCCGATCGCTTCCCGGCCGTGAAGCTCGGCCTGACCATGGAGCGGCGGCGCCTCTACGAGCGGATCGATGCGCGCGCCGATGGTTTCTTCGCGCGCGGCCTGCTCGAGGAGACGCGCGGGCTTCTGGCGCGCGGCGTGCGGCGCGATGCCAACGCCTTCAAGGCCATCGGGTCGCGCGAGGCGCTGGCGCACCTCGACGGCACGATGACGCTCGACGAGGCCCGGGCGGAGACCCGCCTGCGCACGCGTCGCTACGCCAAGCGGCAGTGGACCTGGTTCCGCAACGAGCCGGGCGTCACCTGGTTCGAGATCGATCCCGACGCGGCCGCGCCTTTCGCGGCACCGCTCGACTTCGCCGCTGCGGAGCTCGGGCGGCTCTTTGGAGGCGGACCGTGGGCCTGACGATCGCCAACATCCTGACCATCTTCCGGATGGTGATGATCCCGCTGCTCATCACTCTCATCCTGTCGAATCATCCGATCTGGGCGTTCGCGGTGTTCGTGCTGGCGGGGGTGACCGACGCGCTCGACGGGCTGCTGGCGCGGTGGATGAAGCAGAGCAGCCGCCTCGGGGCGTTTCTCGATCCGACCGCCGACAAGCTGCTGATGACCGCCTGCTTCATCATCCTGTCGATCCCGGACCATCCGAAATCGCTCCCGGACTACGAGGCGGCGAACCACATCCCGATCTACCTGACCATCGTCACCATCAGCCGCGACGTCTTCATCGTGATGATCGCGCTGCTCATCCACTTGACGTCGGGGCTGGGCTCGTTCCCGCCGACGGTGCTCGGCAAGCTGACCACCGCGACGCAGCTCATCACCGTCGGCACGGTGCTGCTGCTCAACGCGCTGAGCAACCCGATGCCGGTCCTGATCCAGGGGCTGGTGTGGCTGACGCTGGCGATGACGCTGTCGTCGGGGCTGCACTACATCTACCACGCCGCCCGGCTCGCCGACGGTGGATCCGGACCTGGTCCAGCGCCACCCGTCTGAGGACCAGGAGAGGCCTGCGCATCCGAGCCGAATTTGAATCCAACGGGTGGTGTCGCGTCCTTTCCGCAACGGGTGGTCTGGTCGCGGAGTTCGAGACGATCTACGAGCCCGCGTTCAACGGGCAATACCCGCCGCCGTTTTCTCCGGACGATCAGGTCCTCTACGTGGGCCACTGGATGCGTGGCCTGTTCTGCTATGACATTCCGGCGAGCCGTCTCAAGTGGCGCAAAGGCCCGGGACGAGTGAGGCACATTTTCCCATTCCCGGGTGGTGTGACCGTGGAGATGGATGGAAGAGGCCTCTTTCGACGATCACAGGAGACCGGAGACCACACAGGGACCATCAAGATGAGCGGAGTGGAGGTCGTCCGTGGCCTCCCAGGCAACAGACTCTTCGCAGGGTCGTTAAAGTCTGCCGCGGTTGACCGGGGTAATTTCCGCGGCGGCGCTGGCCGGCCGCCGCTGATGCATGCGTTAGCGGGACATGAAGGTTAGGGGGCGATTATCATTCGGGCTGATTCTTGCCAGCATCCTCGCGTTTGCGGGGTGCCTCGTTACGCACGATGAGGTCGCCCGGGTCACATCTCCAGATGGTCGCATCGACGCTGTAACCGTTGAAGGAAATGGGGGCGCCACGACATCCTTCTCGTACGACGTCTACGTTGTGCAGCGTGGCTGGTTCCATCGTCGAGTGCACGTCGCCCACCTTTATGGCGCCATCCGAAGTGAGATGGCCTATGGGGTGAACGTTCGGTGGCACGATCCGAGCTCGCTAGCCGTCGAGTATCTCGACGCCAAAGACGCCGACCTTCTTCAAGCGCATCCGGAAGTGTCCGGTCAGCTGATATCGGTCCAGCTCCAGCCCGGAGTGAGCGACCCGTCCGCCCCATCAGGCGGCATGCTCTACAATCTCGGCAAGTAGGCTTGGCAGCAGGGGGAATGGTGCCCGCTAACTATCGCGTGCAGCTGACGGCGGGCGCGGACGGCTGCAGTAGTCGGACGTTCACGAACGCCCGCCGCAGCTGACGCATGCGTTGGGCGGGCTAGTCGCCACCGGCAAGAGGTGAGCTTACGATGACCCATGAGATGCCGTTGGCCCTCCAGCTTGTGCCTCTACTCATCATGCTCGGTCTATACACTCTACTTGTGAAGCTCTCCGCAGTGGTCTGCAGGCTGAAGCTTAGTTGGGTGCATAGTCTGCTCTTCGCCACGATTCTGGCGGTGGCCCTCATTGCTGGACGCATGGCTGCAGCCCTGGCGCAGGTGTCGCTGTCGCCTCTAGTTGGGGTGGTCCCCGCGGTTGTGCTTAACCTTCTGTTGGGCGCCTGGTTTCTGCGCAGCCGGGCCACGCGATTGGACGGACAGCCTGCCGGCGTAACTGGTGGCATGCGGCTTAGCGCGGTGATGGTTGCGATCAGCGGCGGCATAGCGGTTGTCCTCATGAGCATTGTCTCGTTTGCGATGTCGCATCATGGTTAGACCTTCCCGCGCCGCGCCGCCCAACTACTGCATGCAGCGGACGGCGGGCCGGTTGGCCGGGGTGATTTCTCAGGCGGCGCTGGCCGGCCGCCGCTGATGCATGCGTTCGGCAGGCGTAGAGGAAACGTGCCAAAGCTGAAAGTCGACACGACCGAGTGGCGTTGGACGCTGGAGCATTCCATATCGTGTGCCGCAGCCGTCATAGCCGCCTGTGCGCTGATCCTGAGTGTGAATGAGTCATGCGCCGCTCGAAAGCACGCGAGAAAAGCCGTGCAGCCGTATTTCGAGTATGTCTACTTCTACAACGAATCGGGCGCCGGCTGGCGGCTTATGAACTCTGGTCTTGGACCGGCTCGCTTGCGGGCGTTTCGCATTCAAGTTGATGGTCGGGATGTTGACGACTTCAACATGCTGTGGGCCGCCCTGCATCTGCCTGGCCCGCCAGCATTTCGGTTTACGAATCCCCGTGTTGGTGACAGGTTCGCGCCAGGTCACGAAAACTTTCTATTCTGGGTTGAGCCTGGCCCCGCCGCGGCCGCATTGCAGGTGGGCTGGACACATGTCAACCTCGAGGCCTGTTACTGCTCACTCTTTGACGAATGCTGGCTTGTATCAACTCAAGGAAACTACGTTGGGCCGGAAGGCCAGCACAAGCGTGATGATAAATGTTCACCATTCGAGAATGGCCAGAAGAGCAGATGGTGGCAGGGCTAGTTGTGCGACGAGTCCGTTGTGAAGGAGGCCGGGCGTTAGGCGCACAGGAGTGGCAAGGGTGAAGGGTCCGGAAGGATTTCGCTGCAGTCAGTGCGGCGCGTGGCACGATGGACTACCATTGGCCTACGGACCGGAAGCCCCGATCTACTGGTACGGCCTCACCCCTGACGAACGGTCCACACGATTCGTACTCGAGCCCGACTATGCGGTGCTAGACGGTCAGCACTTCTTTGTTCGTGGCGCTCTCCGCATTCCGATACATGGTCACGACGCTCCGTTCACGTGGGTGACGTGGGTCAGCCTCAGCCGTGAGAACTACGCGCGCTTTGTCGACCCACCATTCGCGCCCGAAGCTTCGGGCAACAGTCCCATGTTTGGCTGGCTAAGTAGCGAAGTTGAAGGTTATCCTTCGACCGTCAATTTGAAGGCATATGTGCACCCGCTTCCCCGTGGTCAGCGCCCGCTCATCGAACTCGAACCGACAGATCATCCGCTTGCGGTCGAACAGCGAGAAGGCATCACGTGGCAGCGCGTTCAGGAAATTGCGCAGCACGTCCTACATGGAAATGCTGGCGCCTAACTGCCGCATCAAGCTGACGGTGGATCTTCCCTCGATAAGGTAGACACCTCCACCTAACCAGGAGGTGTCGGATGGGCCGACCGGGTGGCCCGCCGCCGCTGATGCATGCGTTAGACACACAAGGACCTGTTCGCTATACTTTCCAGGCCGAGGCAGAGATGGCGCTTCCGAAGCCCCTGATTACGCGGTCCGATGCGGTGATGAGCGGCGCAGTGGTGTTCGCCGGCACCCGTGTTCCTGTCCAGACGCTCCTCGACTATCTCGAGGAAGGTGACACACTCGACGGTTTCCTCAGAGATTTTCCGACCGTGAGTCGTGAGCACGCCGTCGCGGTGCTAGAGCTGGCCAAGGACTCGGTCATCGCGCATGCGAATTCTGCTTGATGAGTGTGTCCCAGCCACCCTTGCTGTCGAGCTGGTAGGCCACGAAGTCCGCACGGTGCCCCAGATGGGCTGGGCATCACAGGAAAACGGGGCTCTGTTAGCCTGGCTGAGGGCAAGTTCGACGTCTTCCTGACCACCGACCAGCGCATCAGTGACCAGCAGGCAAATTCTATCGGGTCGGTGTCTAAGTACTGCGATGAGCGAGCCATCTGATTCAGGCGCCCTTACTTGGGGTGAGCGTTGGAAGCGATTCTCCCAACCTGAACCTGAGCAGCGTCATGCGTCCGCTGCTCATCGACTCGTCGTCAAAGCTGAAGTCGGGCGCCCGACGGCGTGTGCTTCACATCGAATACGCGGCGTCCATGAGGACAGGAGACGGCCTTGAAGTGGCAGTCGCCTGACTCCCGCAGCCTATGCTGCGGGTGATGCCGCTCCCCCCAGCGACTGGAGTGTCCATGACTGAAAAGAGCGTCTGGTTCGTGACCGGTGCCGGCCGTGGGATGGGCGTCGACATCGCGAAAGCGGCGCTCGCCGCAGGGCACGCGGTCGTCGCGACGGGCCGCAACGCTCGGGCGGTGACCAGCGCCCTCGGGGAGGCCGACGACCTGATCGTCGTCAAGCTCGACGTCACCCGCCCGGAGGATGCTCAATCGGCGGTGGCCGTTGCCCTAAAGCGCTTCGGTCGCATCGACGTGCTCGTCAACAACGCCGGCAACTTCTACGCCGGGTTCTTCGAGGAGATCTCCCCCGAAGACTTCCGCGCACAGATCGAAACCAATCTGTTCGGCCCGGTGAACGTCACGCGCGCCGTGCTCCCCGTCATGCGTGCCCGACGCCGCGGACGGATCGTGACGATCTCCTCGACCGGCGGCATTGCCGGACAGGCGTTTGTCTCGGCCTACTCCGCGGCGAAGTTCGGCGTCGAGGGATGGATGGAGTCGCTGGCCCCGGAGGTTGCGCCGTTCGGCATCCGCACGATGCTCGTCGAGCCCGGCTTCTTCCGGACTGAGTTGCTCTCGGACGAGTCGACGAAATGGCCGCATGCGTCGATCGACGACTATGCCGAGAACACCAGGCAGACCGTCACCGCCTGGAAGGGGATGAACGGCTTGCAGGGCGGCGACCCCGCGAAGCTCGCCAAGGCGCTGATCGCGCTTGCGGGCAGCGACGAGCCTCCGCTGCGGTGGCCTGCCGGCGCCGACGCCGTCGAGACCTTCGAGAAGAAGGCGAAGGAGTTGGTGGCCCAGGCCAACGCCAACCGCGCCCTGTCCTCGTCGCTCGCACACGACGACGCCACATAGTTGATCGCGGCATCACAAGCGCTTGCACCAGCGCGGCTCGAAAAGAGCCATTCGCTTTCTGCGACGAGGAGACTCAGGCGGCCCGGGTGTCCCGGCGCTTCCAGAGGAAGTAGACCGGGATTCCGGTCATCACGATGACCAGGCCGGGCCAGGTGTAGGCCGGCTTGACGATGAGCAGGTCGATCATGATGGCGGTGCTGGCGGCGATGTAGAGCGCCGGCAGCCACGGGTAGCCGGGGACGCGGTAGGGTCGCGGGACGTCGGGGCGCGTGCGCCGCAGGACGAACAGGCCGGCGACCGTGGCGGCGTAGAAGAGCAGGGCCGCCATGATGATGTAGTCGAGCAGGTCGCCGTAGCGGCCCGACAGCGTCAGGAGCGCCGCCCAGACACCCTGGATCCACAGCCCCCAGGCGGGCACGCCGTGCCGGTTGAGGACGGTGGCGCGACGGAAGAACAAGCCGTCGCGGCCCATGGCGTAATAGAGGCGCGGACCCGAGAGAATCAACCCGTTGATGCAGCCGAACGTCGAGATGACGACGAAGGCCGCCATCACGTAGGCGCCGCTCGGCCCCAGCAGGCTCTGCAGGGCGGCGGTGCCGACGCGATCCTCGGTGGCGTGCTGGATGCCGCGCTCGACGATGCTGGCGCCCTCGGCGGAGCCGTGCAGCGGCAGCAGGCACAGATACGCGACGTTCGCGAGCGTATAGAGCAGCGTCACGATGGCGGTGCCGTACGCCATGCTGCGCGCCAGGTTGCGGTGCGGCTCCTTCACCTCCTCGCCGGCGAAGGCGATGTTGTTCCAGGCGTCGGCGGAGAACAGCGAGCCGACCATCGCGGCCATGAACATCATCACCAGAGCGCCGGTCAAAGGCGCGCCGCCGAAGAGCGCCCCGGCGGAGAAGTTGGCGGCGATCGCCTCCGGGTTCCTGAGGCCCAGCACCGGGATGACGGCGAGCAGCGCCAGCGCACCGATCTTGGTCGTCGTGAACAGGTTCTGCGTCCACTTGGCGGTCTTGAGGCCGCGGGTGTTGAGCCAGGTCAGGAGCATCACGACGGCAATCCCGGCGACGCGCTGGGTCGTGATGGAGAAATCCACGCTTCCCAGGTGGATGGGCACGAGGACGTTGGTGGCGGAGACCCAGGGCATGGCGACCCCGGCGAATTTCGCGAAGGCCACCCCGACCGCGGCGATGGTGCCGGTCTGGATCACCAGGAACAGCGTCCAGCCGTACAGGAACCCGGTGAGCGGCCCGAACGCCTCGCGCAGGTAGACGTACTGGCCGCCGGCGCGCGGGAACATCCCGGCCAGCTCCCCCGACGCCAGCGCCGCGAAGACCGTCATGACTCCGGTCGCGATCCAGACGAGCAGCAGCCAGCCCGGGGCGGGGACGGTGCGGGCGATGTCGGCGGAGACGATGAAGATGCCGGAGCCGATCATCGATCCGGCCACGACCATGGTGGCGTCGAACAGGCCGAGATCGCGCCGGAACCCGGTGCGCGGCTCCGAGGGCGTGGTGATGTCCGCGGCGGCGGCCTTCATCGGGGGAACCCGGCGGGGGTCGGCATCGGTCGCGGGATTATTCCGGGGGGCGGAAGCCCTGTCAATGCCGGCGGCGCCCGGGGCGTCGCTCATTCGTTCCACATCAGCTCGGCGCGGATCGTGCCGACCGGCCCGTCGTAATCCAGATGGACCTCGAAGGCGGCGACCTGGCCCGGCGCAAGCGTCGCGGGCACCAGCGGCGTCTCGGCCTGGGCCCCGACGGAGCCGTTGTCGAGCAGCACCCGCACCCGGACGCGGCTCAACTTCGCCTCGCCCATCCCCGAGTTCTGCACCCGCCCGGTGACCTTGAGCCCGCCGCCGTTCGGCAGCGTGTCGTGATCGTTCGACAGGAAGACGAGGCTGGCGCGCGAGCCGTGGGAAGCGAGCCCCGCTTCCCGGTCGCCACCGAGCGACGCCGCGTGCGGCCGGGTGGTGAAGCTGCCTTCGCTCTCGATCGTCGGCGCCGTGGCCGCGGGCTCCACGGGCGGAGCCTCGGTGAGCTTGCGCCAGGCTCCCGCGCCGACGAGGGCGGCGACGGCGAAAAGCATCGCGATGGGCAGGATCGACAGCGCGCTCTTCTCCGGGAGGGTGGCGGGGCTCCTTTCGGCCGCAGGGGTTCGCGCCGGCGCCGGGGCGCCGATCATCCCGGTGCGGACGTCGTAGGTCTCCGCAGGCGTCGCGGCCGGGGCGCGCCGGCGGGCCGGGGCAGCGGCCTCGCGGGCGACGGCTCCGGCGGCGGCGCGCGCCGGCATGGCGCGCGTCTCCGACAGGGCGCGGTCGAGGTCGCGCAGCAGCGCATCGTAGTCCTGGAAGCGCTCCCCGGGCCGCTTCGCCATCATCTTCTGCACGATCGAGGCGATCGGGAAGGGAATGTCGGCGTTGATGGCGCGCGGCGACTTGAGCGGCTCGTTCATGTGCTTGAGGATCATCGCCACCGCCGTCGGCGCCTGGAACGGCAGGCGGCCGGTCACCAGGTGGTAGAACGACGCCCCGAGCGAGTAGATGTCGCTGCGCAGATCGATCTCGTGCCCCTGCGCCTGCTCGGGCGAGATGTACCCGGGCGAGCCGAGCACTTCGCCGGTGGCGGTCAGCCGCGTGTCGGCCTGGGCCGCCTTGGCCAGGCCGAAGTCGGTGATCTTCACGACACCGTCGGTCGTCAGCATCAGGTTCGAGGGCTTGATGTCGCGGTGGATGAGCCCTTTCTGCGCCGCGTGCCGCAGCCCCATCGCCGCCTGGCGGATGTAGGAGGCGGCTTCGTACGGCTCGATCGCCCCGTGGTCGCGCGCCAGCGTCTCGAGCGACTGGCCGCGGATGAGCTCCATCGAGAACCACGGGATCGCCCCCTCCTGTCCCGTGGCGTAGATCTGCGTGATGTTCGGATGGTTCAGCGACGCGGCGGAGCGCGCCTCGCGGGTGAAGCGGGCGACGAACTCGCGGTCGGCGGCGAGGGCCGGCAGCAGTGTCTTCAGGGCGACTTCGCGGTCGAGCGCCTCGTCGAGGGCGCGGTGGACCCGGCCCATGCCTCCGGCGCCGAGCAGGTCGAGGACCCGGTAGGGCCCGATGCGCTCGGGCATCGGATCGGCTCCGTCGGAGCCGTCGCCGGCCTGGCCGGGCGCGTCGGTGGCCTTGGGGGAAGCGTCGCTCATCGGCGTCCGAAGATCCCGAGGATGCCGCGCTTCGCCGGCTGCTGGTCACCTTCGAGGGCGCGCTTGGCGGCGGGGTTGTCCGGATCCCAGGCGAGCGCCTTGCGGTACAGGTCTTTCGCCTTGTCGGCGGCGCCGGCGCGCTCGTAGAGCCCGGCGAGGTGCACGTAGGCGGTGGCGCTGGTCGGGCTGAGCGCGATCGCCTTGAGCAGGCTCTCCTCCGCCTGCTTTTTCAGGCGGGGGTTGCGCGCCTGCGCCGCGCCGAGGTACTCGAAGTACTCGCCCTTGTTCGGATCCTGCTCGCAGGCGTGCATCAGGAAGGTCAGCGCCTCGGCGAAGCGGCCGCGGTCGAGCTCGTCGCGGCCGCGGCGGAAATTCTGACGTGCCAGGTCGGTGGTGTCGGACGCGGTCTGCTCGTGGCCGCCGCGGTGCGACGCGAGCTCGCCGTCGTAGTAGGCGCGCGTGTCGTGGTCGGAGAGGGTCGCGTACGCCTCGGTGATGCGCGCGAAGACCTGCTCCGCCTTCTCCTTGATCGCGTCGTCGCGGAACTTGTCGGGATGGAAGCGCCGCGCCAGGGAGTAATAAGCGCGGCGGATCTCGTCGGTCGAGGCGGTCGAGGCGACGCCGAGCGCGTGGTACAGGTCCTGGTTGGTCAGCTCCGCGTGGCGCGTCAGCATCTCCTGCTCGAGGTTCACCGGCTGAGCGGGTACGGCCGGCTCGGGCGGGCGCTTGGCCGCCGGAGGCGGCACCGGACGGGGCTTGGGAGCGCCGGCCGGACGCGGGGCGCCGGGACGCAACCCTTTCGCCTTCGGCCTGGCCCCCGGGACTCCTTTTGCCGGGGGAGCGGGCGATCCGCCCGGACGCGCACCGGGTGCGGCCGTGGCGCCTGCGGCTCCGGTGGCGCTCGTCGCCGGCGGCGAGCCCGGACTCGCAGCCGTTGCCGTCGCCGGTTCCGGTCTGGGTGCCGCGGCCGGCGCGGTCGCGACCGGACTCGTCGTGGCCTGACCGGCCGGCGGGACGGCAGGGCGAGGCAGAGGCTCCGCGGCCGAAGTGGGTGAAGCGGCCATGGGTGGCGGCATCGCGGGCGGCTGGGCGGGCGTCGCAACCGCGGGCGATGCAACAGCGGCCGCCGCGACCGCGGGCGCACCGGACGGCGTTGCGGTCGAAGCGGCCCCGGCTGCCGCTCCGGGCAGGATCGTGACGACCGGCCGCGCCGCGGCGGAATACGGCCCGGCCGGCGGACCGGTGGGCACCCGGCGATCCGCCGGGTCGGGCGGCGGGAAGGCCGGCTCGCTTCCGGGCGGCGGCTCGAGGATGCCGGAGAGCGACAGGCCGAGCAGCGCTGCCAGCGTCTTCTCTTCGTCGGTCGGGCTGACCATGATGATCTCGCGGATGGTGGCGGCGCCGTCGACGCGCGACATGATGAAGCCTTCGACCGGGCTGAGCCGGATGGACTGGTAGCCTTCCGGCGGCCGGCGGTCGCGATGCACGCGGGCGTCGATGGGGCCGAGGCGGCGGCGGATCCAGTCGGCGTCGCTCAGGCTTCTCGTCCATTCGAGCAGCGCCTCGGCGCTGCGCACGCCGGCATCGAGCTGGTCGCGGAACGGCAGCGCGCCCTGCTGGAACTCCCATTCGCCGTCGGTCATGCGCAGCGCACCGCCGAGGACGCGCCGGACGTGACCTTCGGTGAGCTCGACGAGCATCGCCGAGTCGAGCGACCCCAGGCGGACGAGGACAGTCCCCAAGAGCTCGTGCGGCTCCTTGCGGCCGGTCGCCTCGCGGATCTGCGCCTCGGTCACGCCTCCCTTTTCGAGGAGCCACGCGACCAGGCTCTCGTCCGCGGCGGTGCTGGCGGCGAAGCGGATGATCGAACCGGCGTCCAGGAAGAGCTGGCGGTTCACCGTCCCGCGGCGCAGGCTGAGGATCCCGGACATCTGCCGGCGCAGGACCTCGCTCAGGATGTCGGCGGGACACCGCTGGGCCAGGACTCCCTTCATCCGCGAAGCACCTCCAGCGCGGCGACGACGCACGCGTCCCAGCCCTGCGCTCGGGGCATGGGGCGGAGATAACTTGGGTTTCGCCGTGCGCTATGGCAAGTGCTGCCGGACGAGTTCGTCCCCCCAGGCGGTCTTCAGATCGGGGAGGGAGACCCGCAGGACGTCCTTGACGGCCTGTTCGGCCGGTGCGCCGCGTCCCATGGCCGCGAGCACGTCGTTGAGGGCGGACGCGCCGTGCTGCGCCATCAGCCAGGCCGTGAAGGAAAGTGCAGTTTCGTAACTGAAGGCGCCAGGCCAGCGGTCGGGCGCGTCCTTGTAGGCGCGGGCCAGGCCCGTCTCGCTGCCCGCCATCGGACGCTTCCCTTCGGCCCACTGCGCCAGCCCCTCCTGCAGCCAGCGGGGAGCGAGGCCGCGGCTCTTGCCGGTGATGAAGGCGTGCGCCAGCTCGTGACGCAGCACCTCGCGGGCCTGCGTGTCGAGGCGCTTCAGACCGCCGATCGGCACGCGCACCTTGCCGTCGTAGAGCCCGGCGACATCCGGGCCGGTCTGCGTCGCGTCGTAGAACTCCTTCTCCGGATAAAGGATGACGGCGATCGACTCGGGGGGCGTGTAGTCGTATTCGAGCGCCAGCTCGGGAAACTGTCCTTCGAGGTAGGCGAGGATCTCCGCCTCGAGGTCGGGGCTGGTGCGGCTGCCGTCGTACGACAGGACGAAGCGGGCGGCCTCGGCGCGGCGGTAATCGCCGTCGATGCCGTTCTGCCGCCGCAGCGTGTCGATCCGGTCGCGCACCGCCGGCGTGGGATGGGCGGCGTAGGACTTCTCGAGGGCCGTGATGGCGTCGGTCGTGCGCCCCTGCCGCTCGAGTGTTTCGCCGAGCAGGTAATTCAGGTCGGCGTCGGCCGGCGTGTCGAGAAGCGCCCGGTCGAGAGCCACGCGTGCCTCGGGGGTGCGGTCGAGCATCAGGAGCGAGGCGGCCTGTCCGCGACGGGCGCGCAGGTCGGCCGGCTCCCAGGCCAGCGCCTCTTCGAAGCGGCGGCGCGCCTCGTCCGGCTGGCGGGCCAGGAGCGAGCGCTCGCCCATCCGATCGAGCAGGGCGACGATCTGCCGGCGGTTCTCGTCCCGCGCCACGGGCGGCCCGGCCAGGCGGCGGCGGAGATCGTCGAGCCGCGCCGCATCGGCGGCCGGGTCGTCGGAGGGGGCCGTCCCGATCGCCGGAGCCGCTCCGGTCGCGACGGGAGAGCGTGGTGTCGCTGCCGTTGCGGGCGCACCCTTCGGCGCGCTGGAGCCGGACGGCGCTGTGGGAGCCGCGGCGCTTCCGGGCGCCGGTGCTGTCTTGTCGACGCGGTCCACCTCGCCCTTCGGGACGACGATGGTCATCTTGCCGACGTGCAGGACCAGGTCGATGCCGCGATCCTCGATCGTGTCGCAGGCGATGGTGCCGCCGTTCTTCAGGCGCACGATCTCGGCCTGCGCCGCGCCCACACCGGCGAGGATCACGACGAGCGCCGGCAGGACGCGCCGGGCGATAGCGAGCCCCTCACGCCGGCGCGCGGCCTCCTTCATGGACCTATGCCGGGGGGCGGAGACGATCGATCGCGACGACCGCGGGGGTGATGCCGGAGGAGGAGAAATAGGTCGGAACAGTCGCCTTCGCCGCTTCGTCACGGGAGTCGAAAACACCCCACAGGACGCGGTAGCAGCCGCGGCCGCGGACGCTGATCGGCAGGACGAACAGGCCCTCGTCCGGTCGCGTGCCGGCGCGCGCCTTGCGGACCGTCTCCGCTTCGCAGGCAATCATCATCTGCAATGTATAGCGCCCGGATGGAATCGGCTGCAGCGCGCGGCCGAAAGTTTCGACGGCGCGGTCGATCGTCCCGGCATCGAGGAGTCTCTGGCCGAAACCGAAACCGGGTCCTCCGGCCGCGACGGCAGCCGGGGCCGTCTCCGGCGCGGCGGCCTCGGCCGGGGCAGGTGCCGTGGGCTCGGCCGGAGCGGGTGCGGTTGCCTGGGCCGGCGGGGCGTCCGTCTCTTTCGGCGCCGTTCCGGACGATTCACCTGACGGCTCGGGTGAGGGGGAAGTCGTCCCGGAGCCTGCCGCAGGGTCTCCCGTGGCCGCCCCATCCCCAGACGCTGCCGCCGCGGTGGCCGCATTCGAGGCGACCTCATCGCCGTCGCGCCCGGCGCCGCCTCCGCCGCGCAGAACGAAGAACCCCAGGACCGCCGCGGCGACCAGTCCCACCGCGGACGCGGCAAGGGCCAGGCGCCCGCGCGAAACGGCCCTCTTGTCCGGCGGCACCACGGGACCGTCGAAGGTCAGCTCGATCGGCCCCATGTGAACCTTCTCGCCGGTTTCGGGATCCACGGTCCAGCCGGTCGGGGCGTTGGCCGGTGCGGCGAAGGCGGGAAGCTCGCCCGGAGGAATCAGGGGGAGATCCTCTTCCTCATCCTCCTCGTAGGACGAGGTTCTCGCGAAGGCGGGAGGGGCCGCGGCGACCGGCGGCCGGGAGTATGGGTCCGGCGCGAGGGGCATCGGTGCCGGCTCGGCCATGAACGCCGGAGGCTCTTCCGCAGCGCCCGGCGTGTCCTCCTCCTCTTGTTCCTGCGTGTCCCCGGCTTCCGGCGCCGGTGCCAGGAAGGCGGGTGGCGCCGGCGCGATGGCCACGGCCGGAGCGATCGACACGGCCGGCGCCGCCACCACGACCGCTTCGACGCGGGGCACGACCTCTTCGGCTTCGTCGTCCTCGACGAGCACCGGGATGCGGCGTCCCTGCGGGAGCGGCTCTTCCAGCGGAGACGCGCGCTCCACGAGACCGAGGATCTCGAGCCCGAGGACGATCTTGCTCACGGTCAGGTCGTCGAGCCGGACGCGCCCGCTGATCTCCCGGAGCGTCGCCTCGCCGTCCACGAGAGCCGCGACCTCTTCGTGCGCGGGCTCCAGGCGCATCCCCGCCACCGCCTGGTCCAGGTCGCCGGTGGGGCGGTAGACCGTCTCCATCGAGCCCATCTCGCGCACGACCGCCTGGCGGTCTCCCGCTTCGAGCAGCGCGTCGAAGATGAGCCGTCGCACCGGCAGCCCCAGGACCGTCACCTCGGGAGGCAGCGGGCCCGGCGCTTCCTGGCTCGTCCCTTCGCGCAGCGCGAACGCGGCCGCGAGGATCTGCCGGACCTGGCGCCGCGCCCCGGCCAGGAGCTCCGCCGGGGTCAGGAACCCGAGCTCGATCAGCGTCTTTCCGAGCGACACGCCGGGGCGCTGCTTCGAGCGCGCCATCTCGACCTGGGGTCCGGTGAGGCGGCCCTCGCGGATGAGGATGCTGGGCAGGCGATCCTCATCGGCGTTGCTGGCGGCCGAGGCAATCTCCCCGCGCCGGAAGTAGAGGACGCGCGTCGCTCCGCCGCCGTGCAGGCGCAGCGTCCCCTCGAAGCGTTCACGGTGGAGACGCGCGACGAGGCGCGGGGCGAAGACGCCCTGGAGCGGCGTCGCGACGGGTGCTTCCGGCATGGCGGGTGGAGTTGGCCCCTTTCGCGTCGCGCTGCCGCGTCGCGAAGGGCCGCATCATAGGGAGCGGCGGACGCGGCTGTCAAACGGGTAGACTCCGGAGATGCAGGCGGATTTCGACCTCCTCATCGTCGGCAGCGGCATCGCCGGCCTGCGCGCGGCCATCGCGGTGGCCGGGGCGGGGCGGCGCGCCGCGCTCCTGACCAAGGACTCCGCCACCGACTCCTCGTCCGACAAGGCCCAGGGCGGGATCGCCGCCGTCCTCTCGGAAGACGACGAGCTGGCCCTGCATTACGAAGACACGCTCGCCGCCGGCGACGGGCTGTGCAACGAGGCGGCGGTGCGGGTGCTCGTCGAGGAAGGGCCGGCGCGCGCCCTCGAACTCATCGAGTGGGGAGCGCGCTTCGACCGCGAGGGGAGCCGCCTGGCCCTGGCGCGCGAGGCGGCGCACAGCAAGCGCCGCATCCTGCGCGCCCAGGGGGATTCCACCGGCCGCGAGATCGTCCGGGCGCTGGTGGAGAAGGCGAAGACGATGGAGGGGGTGACGCTCCTGCCGCGCACCTTCTCCATCGACCTGGTCCTGCAGGGGGGGCGCATCGCGGGACTTCTGGCGCTCGACGAGGACCGCGACCGGGTGATGCTCCTGCGGGCGCCCGCCGTGCTTCTCGCCACCGGCGGTGCCGGGATGATCTACCGCGAGACCACCAACCCGCCGCAGGCGACGGGTGATGGCGCCGCGATGGCCTATCGCGCCGGCGCCGAGATGATGGACCTGGAGTTCGTGCAGTTCCATCCCACCGCCCTCATGGTGTCGGGCGCGCCGCGCTTCCTCTTGTCGGAGGCGATGCGCGGGGAGGGGGGACGCCTCGTGGACGGGCAAGGGCGGCCCTTCATGACGGAGTTCGACCCGCGCGGCGATCTCGCGCCGCGCGACATCGTGGCGCGAGGCATCTTCGAGGTCATGCGGAGCACCGGCGCCGCCGCGGTGTTCCTCGACATGACCCATCTCCCGGCCGACGCCGTGCGCGCCCGCTTCCCGCGCATCGCCTCGACCTGCGCGGCCCACGGGCTCGACATCGGGCGCGATCCGCTCCCGGTCGCGCCCTGCGCCCATTTCATGATGGGCGGGGTGAAGACCGATCTCATGGGACGCACCGCCATCCCGGGGCTGTACGCCGCGGGGGAGGTCGCCTGCACCGGCGTGCACGGCGCGAACCGCCTGGCGAGCAACTCGCTGCTCGAAGGCCTCGTCTTCGGCGCGCGCGCCGGCGCGGCGGTGGTGCAGGACCGCATCCTCGAAGGCACGGGAGGGATCCTTCCGGACCCCGCCGCGAAAGGCGACGCCGCGGCGCGGCTCGGCGAGGCGGTGCGATCGATCGAGGCCGGGGCGGCGGAGGACGTCGTGGCGCGGCTGCGCGAGGTGATGTGGAAAGACGTCGGCCTGCTGCGCGATGCGGAAGGCCTGCGCCGGACCGTCAGAACGATCCTGAATCTCGAGTCAGGTTTGGCGCCGCGCCCGCCGCTGCGTCCCGGCCTCGAGGCCCGGAATCTCCTGTTCGTCGGCCGGTTGGTCGCCGAGAGCGCCCTGCGACGCGAGGAAAGTCGCGGCAGCCATTGGAGATCCGACTTCCCGCGCCCCGAGCCGGGGCGGGGACGGCACGCCGTGATCGCGCCCGGGGCCCCGGCGCCCGACTTGCCGACCCTCGAACGGGGCATTACAGCTTCTCTCTGATCGTCTGGTACAGTCGTCGACAAGGAGAATGCATCACATGTCCACTGCCTCAGTCGTCGGACTCATCCTCCTCGGAATTCTCGTCGGGGCCATCGGAATTCTCGTCGGGGCCATCGTCCCGGTGCTCCACCAGGCGGCGCAGACCTTGAAGAGCGCGCGCCGCCAGATCGACGCGCTGGGGCCGAGGGTCGACCACGCCCTGAAGGAGCTCACCGACGTGACCGCGCGCCTCAATCGCATCGCCACCACCATCGAATCGCAGACGGATCGCCTGCGGCCCGTGGTCGACCAGGTGGTGGGGATTGGGCAATCGCTTCACCACGTGAGGAAATCGGTTCATCGCTTCAGCAGCGTGGCCGGCGCCGTCGGGCCGGCTCTCTTCGCGGGCCTCAGCGCCTTCTGGGCGCGTCGGCGGAACCGGCCCGCGGAGCCGGCCGGAAACGACACGGAAGACCAGGAACTCGAACCCAACCTTTCCAGCGAGCCGCCCGGTTCGGAGCCGCCGAACACCCGGGCCGCCGTCTCAGAGGACCGCTATGAATACTGACTACTATCCCGATCGCCGTTCCGGCAGCCCCTTCACCGCCTTCCTCCTCGGCGCCGCCGTCGGCGCCGTCGCAGCCCTCCTGTTCGCTCCCGCGGCCGGGTCCGAAACGCGCGCCAGGATGAAGAAGTTCACGAAGGAGGCGACGCGCGAAGCGCGCAAGCGCTTCGAGCAGGGACGCGAGAAGTTCGGCCGGGTGGTCGAGGACGTCCAGGAGGCGCTGGAGCCGGAGATGGGCTCCTCCTCGCAGAACGCCCGGATGACGAACCAGGAGGACAAGTATGACCACTGAGTACGAGCACGACTGGGCCCCGGTCGAGGACGAGAGCACCGGCACCGGGATCGGCGGCGTCATGGTGGCCTTCATCGCCGGCGCCGCGGTCGGCGCCGCGGTGGCGCTGCTGTACGCGCCCGCGCCCGGCGTGGAGACACGGCGCAAGGTGGCGGGCGCCGCGCGCGACGTCTCGAAGAAGGCCCGCCGCGGCGCGGAGCAGATCCAGGGCACCTTGGGCGACTCCTGGGAGCGGGCGGTCGACGCGGCCAAGGACGCGTTCGAAGCCGCCCTCCAGCGCGACTGAACTGAACGCCGGCGAACGCCGTTGCGGCGTCCGTCACGGCCGGTGGCCGGGCGGACGCCGCGCGGCGCATCGCATTGCCGCATCGCGTTGCGCTGCGCATCCCTCTTGCATTGATCCTCCCGCCGCACGCCGGCGCCGGGGAGCCGCGGGGGGGACGCCATGGGATCGGCCGCAGACAACGACGCTTTTCTTCTTTCCTTCTCCACCATCGGCCAGAGGCCGGCGCTGGCCGGCTCGCACGCGGCGGTTTTCTGCCGCGTCCTGGCGCGCCTCCACCGGCGCCTGGATTTCCGCCTCTACGCCTTCGTCGTCCTGCCGGATCGCGCCCGGCTGATCGTCGCGACCTCCGACGGGACGCCCGACTCGGCCGAGCGGCTGGCGCAGCGGCTGCGCTCGCGACTCGGGAGGGAGCTCGAGTGGCGCACGCGCTGGCCGGGCCCGGTGCTGCGCGACGCCGCGGGAGTCGTGCCGGTGGGAGGAGGCAGGACGCTGCTGCGCCGGGTGGATTTCCTGCACCGGCTGCCCGTGCTGATGGGGCTCGTGGGAGAGCCCTCGGAGTGGCGCTGGTCGAGCTATCGCGGCTGGCGCGGACTGGGGCGGCCGCCGGTCCCCGTCGATCGTCCGCCCCTTCCGACCGGGGTGCAGAGCCCGGCGCGGGCCTTCAGCGGATGATCTGGAAGGTGCGCTCCCAGCGCGACTTGGTGAACAGGTGCGACACCTTGGCCCAGATGCCGCGCAGCCGGTCGCTGATGGCGGTTTTCTGCCAGTCGTCCCGGTCCTCGTCGTACGACCACCAGATCATGAAGGCGCGCCCCTTGAGGTACGAGGCGGGGACGAACCCCCAGGATCGGCTGTCGCGCGAGTTGTCGCGGTTGTCCCCCATGCAGAAATACGAGCCCTCGGGGATCTTCGTGGCAGGGTAGTCGTCCTGGTCGATGTTCACGCCACGCGGATTCTTGTGGATCTTGTACGGCTCGTCGAGCGGCTGGCCGTCGATGTACACCTGCCGGTCGCGCACCTCGAGGGTCTCGCCGGGAAGCCCGATCACCCGCTTGATGTAGTCCTTCTCCGGCTCCTCCGGGTACTTGAAGACGACGATGTCGCCGCGCCGCACGTTGCGCATCGGCAGGAGGGCCTGCTCCAGCGAGGCGAGCCCCGGCACGCCGGTGCTGCGCGGCGCGTAGACGAACTTGTTGACCATGATGTAGTCGCCGATGAGCAGCGTGGGGATCATCGAGCCGGTCGGGATCTTCGACTGCTGGAAGACGAAGGTCCGGGCGAACAGGACGAAGACGACGCAGGTGACGATCGTCTCGAAGTAGTCGCGCAGCAGGCTCTTGGGGGTGTCGACCGAGGTCATCCCGTCTCCAGAAGTGCGGGATTATAGACGCATCGGGGCATCGCGCCGAGCCGGGCCGCCCTTTCGCGACCGGGCGGCTATTCGAGGCGGATGACCACCCGGTCGCCGCCGTCCTCCACCCGGACGAGGTCGGCCGGGCCGCTGCCGACCATGTCGGACCAGATCGAGGCAATCTGCCGGCCGGTGATCTTCAGATGCACCGCGTTCCCGCAATCCGGGGCGTGCTCGTTGGCCGCCTCGATGGTGCGGTCGAGGACACCGCTCCAGGCGGCGAGTCCCACGACGGTCGAGACCAGGGCGGTCGGGACCCGGACGCTGACGTTCGGGGCGACGGCCCCCTGCTCCCAGACCTTCACCGACAGGTAGCGGGCGGTGCGATGGGGGGCGGGGACGCCACGGCCGGCGGTGTTCTGGGCCAGCGCCGACGAGGTCTGGAGGAGCGCGGCGGCGACGAGAACCGGGGCGACGATGCGGGCGAACGGGGCCATGGACGTTCCTCCTCCCAATCGGCCGGGTGGAACGTCATCCCCCAGCGGGCGGTTCCCGCTCTTTTCGGGGAGGGGGACGCCGGCCCGGCCGGGGTCAGCGGCCGGAGGATCGGTCGGGGGCGGAGGGGCCGTCGAGGCCGAGACGCTGCCGCAGGCGCTGCATCTGCCGCTCGAGGCGCCGCTGGCGCGTCGAGATCAGGAGCAGGTACGCGGCGAGGATGACCCAGACGGCGGTGTAGGCCGCGTTGAGGAAGTGGAGCCCGCGCGCCACCTGGTCGGGACGGACCGGCGCCTCGCCGGTGACGAAGGCGGGATCCGGCACCGCTGCCTGCACGGCGGCGAGGCCGTGACCGACCATCGACGCCACTTCGAACAGGGTCATGCGTGTGCCCCGCCTCCTTCCTCGATGCGGGCCGCCCGATCCTCGAGTGCTGAGACCTCGAGCGCGAGGCGGCCGAGTCGCAGGCGCTCGAGGAACAGGGCCGCGAAGAGCAGCAGGAAGGCCAGCGAGCAGACGAGGAGCGATCGCCCCATCGCCGGGTCGAGTCCGCCGCCGCCCGAAACCTTCAGGACCTTGGGGTGGAGACCGCGCCACCACTCCACCGACTTGTAGATGATCGGCACGTCCAGCGCTCCGACGATGGCCACGATGGCGGCGAAGCGGGCCGTGGCGTCCCGGTCGGCGCCGGCCTGGCCGCGCAGCAGCAGGTAGCCGACGAACAGGAGCCACAGGATGAGCGTCGAGGTGAGCCGCACCTCGCCCGTCCAGTAGACGCCCCACACCGGCCGGGCCCACAGGGGACCGGTGATCAGCACGATGGTGCAGAAGAGCACGCCGAGCTCGGCCGCCGCCTCGGCCGCCACGTCGAGACGGCGATCGCGGCGCCAGAGATAGAGGGCGCTCAGCACCGCGCACAGTCCGACGCCGAGAAAGGCCATCATTGCGGAGGGGACGTGGAAGTAGAAGATCCGCTGCACCACGCCCATCTTCTGCTCGGCGGGTGCCACGAGGAACGCCTGCCGGAGCGCCAGCGGCAGGGCGATCGCCGCGAGGGCGAGCGGCAGGCGTTGCAACATGGCCGGGACTATATCACCCGCTTTGGGGCTCAATCGTCGAGCGCGTGATCGAAGAGCAGGACCGCCGCGGCGAGGAAGATCAGGTCGTACGCGCCCGACAGCGCGATCCAGTGCGCGAAGCGGTCGAGCGGACGGCCCGCCAGGACGTGACCGGTGGCGCGGACGGCGGCGAGCGCGATCGGCACCGAAGCCGGGAACAGGAGCACCGGCAACAACAAATCTCCATGGCGCGTCTGCGTGGTGATGCAGGCGAACAGGCACCCGACCGCCGCGAACCCGATCGTGTTGAGGAGGAGGATCGGCGCCAGGCGCGCCATCCAGCCGCCGAACGGCTGGTTGAACAGGACCGCGGCGAGCGGCACCAGCACCAGCTCCACCGCGGCCATGACGGTGCAGACCGAGACGACCTTGCCGAAGTACAGGGCGCTCGGGGCCATCGGCGCGAGACGCAGGCCGTCGAGACGCCCTCCTTCGCGCTCGACGCGGAAGCCGCGATCGAGGGCCAGCACACCCGTGAACAGGATGGCGGCCCAGAGGATCCCCGGGCCGAGGGTGGTGAACTCCGCCGCGGTCAGGTCGAACGCGAAGTGGAACACCACGACGACGAGAAGCGCGAAGACGAACAGGCTCGCCGCCTGCGCCGGGCTGCGCAGCTCGGCACGCAGATCCTTGCCGGCGACGGCGAGCGCGCCGCGCAGCATGCCGATGCCGCGCGCGGTGCGCGGGTCGCGAGCCGCGGCGGCATCGTGAACCGCGCCGGTCTCGCGGGTGGCGCCGGCGCCGCTCACGACGCCAGCCCCGGCAGGCCGGGCAAGTCCGCCTCGGCCAGCCCGGCGATCGGCCGATCGATCGCCACGCGCCCGGCCGCGAGCACGATCACCCGGGTCACGAGCGGCCAGGCCGAGGCGAAGTCGTGGGTCGCCAGGAGGCACGCTCCGTCGTGCCCGAGCCGGTCGGCGAGCATCGCCTGGAGCCGCTGCACGCCCGGCCGGTCGAGCCCGGTGAACGGCTCGTCGAGGAGCAGCAGGTCGGGCCGGTGCAGGAAGGCGCGCGCCGCCGAGAGACGCTGCTGCAGGCCGCGCGACAGCGTTCCCGCGGCATCGTCGGCGCGCCCCGTGAGCCCGGTCTCGTCGAGGGCGCGGGCCACCCGCGCCGCCGCGCCGGAAAGTCCGTGCAGGCGCGCGTGGAAGCGCAGGTTCTCGGCGACCGTGAGGTCGTCGTAGAGGAGACGGCCGTGCGGCAGGTAGCCGATGCGGCCGCGCAGCGCCGCGCGCTCGTCTCCGCGCGCCTCGATCCCGAAGACCCGCAGCGTCCCGGAGGTCGGGCGCAGGAGCGTGGCGGCCAGCCGGAGGAGGGTCGTCTTGCCGGCGCCGTTCCGCCCGAGGAGCAGGACGCGCTCGCCGCGCCCGAGCGTGAGATCGACGCGATCGACCGCGGGGACGGAGCCGAAGCGGCGCGAGAGGGAGCGGGCCTCGAAGCGGGGGGCGCCGGTCATCCGCGCGGCATCGGCGCGGAAGCGAGGCCGGAGCGGAGACGGTCGAGCCGCTCCATCAGGCGCGCCGCTTCGCCGCGGGTCCGCTCGGACAGCTCACGATAGTCGGCGTCGGCGATCTTCCCCGCGTGCCGGTCGAACTCCAGGTCGCGCAGCGTCTCGAGCGCGATGTCGCGCAGCGCCTCGACCTCGCGGATCTCGGTGGCGCGGTCGGGGCCGTCGACGAGCGGCGCTTCGCGGCCGGTCACGAGCGGCTGCACCACGGCGCCGATCACCAGGACCGCCAGCGCGAGGCCGAGGAGCAGGACCATCAGAGGATGTCGCGCAGGACGCGATCGACGCGCTCGAGCGAGGCGTCGCGGGGAGCCGCCGGGCCCTCCGCGGGAGCCGGCGCCGGCAGCGGCTGGCGGGCCCAGCGGCGCACCAGCACCACCAGGAACGCTCCCGCCGTGAAGACGGCGACGAACGGCATCCACCACGCGAGCAGGTCGAAGCCCTGCTTCGACGGCGCGGAGCGGATCTGCGCGCCGTAGCGCGCCACGTACGCCGCGATCACCTCGGCCCTGGACTGTCCCGCCCCCAGCCGTTCCCGGATGTCGTCCTTGATGCCGGCGGCGACGCCGCAGTTGCAGACGCGCACCGTCAGGTCCGTGCAGCCGCAGTGGCACATGAGGCCCTGCTCGATCTCGAGGGCGGCTTTCTCCCGCTCGGGGCCGGCCGGGATCGCCTCGGCGCGCAGCGGAAGGGCGGCCGCGGCCGACAACACCAGGGCGAGCGCGGCCGCGCGCTCCACCCTGGACCGCGTGCGGAGCAGGGCGCCCGCGAGAGGCTGCCGGTCAGGCCTGCGCATACGACTCCACGGCGCGCAGGCGCGCCTCGGCGGCGAGGCGGCGTTCGCGCAGGTCCGGCAGGATCGCCAGCCACGAGCCGAGGATGAGCACGGCGCCGCCGATCCAGATCCACGCGACCAGCGGGTTGAGGTAGGCCTTGACGGTGGTCGCTCCCGCCTGCGGATCGAAGCCCGTCATGATCAGGTAGAGGTCCTCGCTCAAGGTCGAGCGGATGTCCACCTCGCTCGACGGGTTCTGCCCGGCCTTGTAGAAGTTCTGCCCCGGCAGGAGCGTGCCCAGCGGATGCCCGTTCGAAGCCACCAGGAGCCGCGCCCCGAGGAACTCCTGGTTCGCCGTGTCGCGGCTGACCATGTCGTCGAAGGTGAGCGTGAAGCGCCCGATGGAGAACGATTCGCCGCGCTTGAGGGTGGCGACCTGCTCCTGCTTGAAGACGCTCGACCCGGTGATGCCGACCAGGATGAGCACGACCGCCAGGTGCACGATGAAGCCGCCGAAGCGGCGCTTGTTGCGGTCGATGAGGCGGACGAAGGCGCGGCCCCAGGCCTCGCCGGTGGCGCTGCGGCGCGCGCGCGTCCCCGCCGCGAACTCGAGCAGCGTCGTCGCCGCAACGAAGCCGCACAGCGAGAAGGAGACCAGCGCATACGGGTCGCGCACACCACCCGCGAACAGCCCCGCCGCGAGGAGGATCATCGCGCCCAGCGGCAGGCGCAGCTTGGCCAGGAGCCTTTCGGGGGAGGCGCGGCGCCAGGCGATGATCGGGCAGATCCCGGCCAGCGTCAGCAGGCCGAGCGCCAGCGGCACCATGATCTCGTTGAAGAACGGCGGACCGACGGTGATCTTCACGCCGCGCACCGCTTCCGAGAGGATGGGGAAGAGGGTGCCCCACAGCACCGCGAACGCCGCGCCGACGAGCAGCAGGTTGTTGAACAGGAAGCTGCTCTCGCGCGACACGAACGAATCGAGGCGGTGCTCCGACTGGAGCATCGGCAGGCGGTAGACGAGCAGCGCGCCCGACACCAGCGTCGCCAGGCCCAGGAAGCCGGCGAACATCGGACCGATGTCGGACTTGGTGAAGGAGTGCACCGAGGAGATGACGCCGCTGCGCGTGATGAAGGTCCCGAGGAGCGACAGGAGGAACGTGACGATGACGAGCGTCATGTTCCAGACGCGCAGCATCTTCTTGCGCTCCTCGATCATCACCGAGTGGAGGAACGCCGTCGCCGTCAGCCACGGGATGAGCGAGGCGTTCTCGACCGGATCCCAGGCCCAGTAGCCGCCCCACCCCAGCTCGACGTACGCCCACCAGCCGCCGAGCAGGATGCCGGTGCCGAGGATGAACCAGGACAGGATGGTGAAGCGCCGCGTGGTGCGGAACCACGACTCGGAGAGGCGCCCGGTGGCCAGCGCCGCGATCGCGAAGGCGAACGGAACCGTCAGCCCGACGTAGCCGAGATACAGGCAGGGCGGGTGAATCGCCATGAACGGGTTCTGCAGCTGCGGGTTCATGCCCTGGCCGTCGGCCGGCGGGTGCGTCAGGCCGACGAACGGGCGCGCCATGAAGTTCACCAGCAGCAGGAAGAAGAGCGCCACGACCGCGAGGGTCGTCGTGACCACCGGCATCAGGGGGCGGTTGCGCCGCCGGTTCAGGACGATGAGCAGGGCCGCGTACGAGCAGAGGATGAGCAGCCAGAACAGCAGCGAGCCGGCCTGCCCGGCCCACAGCGCGGCGATCTTGTACATCCTGGGGAGCGCGCGGTTCGAATAGGAGGCGACGTACTCCAGGTCGAACCGATCCGCGAAGATGAGCGATTCGAGAGCCAGGGCGGCGCCCAGCACCAGTCCCCACGTCGCGAGCATGGCCCGCTCGCCGGACAGGACGAGCGAGCCCGAGGCGCTGCGCCAGCCGTTGTACGACGCCAGGGCGGCCCAGGCCGCGGTGACGGTCGCCAGGAGCAGAGCGAAGGTGCCGAGCTCGGGCATCGGCGGTCCTTTAGGTTGTGAGCCGGGTCACGATCGCTTCGAGGCCTCGTACTTCGACGGGCACTTGGCGAGGAGCGTGCGCGCCTCGAAGGTGCCATCGGTGCCGAGCCGCCCCTCGACCACCACCTCCGAGTTGTCCACGAAGGTGTCGGGGATCTCGCGGTCGTACTTCACCGCCAGCTCCTTCGTGCCGTCGGTCATGCGGAAGCGGCAGCCGAGGCCGCTGGGGGAGCGCTCGATCGAACCGGGGACCGTGGTGCCGTTCACCCGGAAGTGCTCCCCGAGATCCTTCTGCCGGTGGTTCTCGTCGAGGAACTCGCTGACGGTCAGGTAGTAGACCATCGACCCCTTGAGGCCGACATTAAAGAGGATGACGAAACCGGCCACCAGCGCGGCCACGGCAAGCCAGATTTTCGGGGTGAAACGTCCTGCGGGCACCGCTTCCTCCGTCTCCCCGGGAGTGGGGCTGGATAATAGCGAAGCCATGCTTCCCTTGACAACCGCGTCGCGGCGATTACATTGGCGGCAGATCGCCTCCATATGTGTTCTGCCAAGTAAGGCGATGCGTTGTTGGCAGGACGGATATAGAGGCCAATGACCGAATCCCGATTCCTTCCACAACACCCCATCCCGAGCCGGAGGGTCGAAAGACCCTCCACCCGCCTTTTTTGACCGTCTTTTTGACAGCCGCGGGGAGCGGGTGGTACTTTTCGCCGCCCGGTGGAACGCGCCGTTTTTCGACGCAGGAGAAAGCCCGATGTTGAACCAGTCGCGCAGCCGCCTCGAGAAAGAGCTGCAGGCGCTCGAGCACGAGTACCGTCACGAGCTTCCCAAGGAGATCCAGCGCGCCAAGGCGCTCGGCGACCTGCGCGAGAACGCCGAATACCAGGCGGCCCTCGAGCGCCAGCATTACGTGCAGGCGCGCATCGGGCACGTGCAGGCGCAGCTGCGGACGCTCGCGATGATCGTCCTCGACAGCCTGCCGCGCGACGCCGCGGCGCTCGGGTCGACGGTGACGGTGCGCGACGCGGCGGGGAAGGAGATCGTCTACGAGCTGGTGATTCCCGAGGAGGCGGACCTCTCCAAGGGGCTCGTCTCGGCCTCCTCTCCGATCGGCCGCGCCCTGCTGGGAAAACAGGAAGGGGACGAGGTGACGGTGCAGATCCCCGCCGGCCAGCGGGTGCTCGAGGTGCTCAAGGTGGTCACGCTGCACGACAAGGAGGCGGCCGAGTGAGCCTCCCGGTCGCGCTGCGGCGGTCGGCGATCGCGGCGTTGCTTCTCGTCCTCGCCGCCTGCGCTCCGGCGGAGGATCCGGAGAAGCTGTTCTCGGACCTGCAGAGCCCCGACGGCGAAGCCCGCCAGGAGGCGTCCGAGAAGCTCGACGCCATCGTCGAGAAGGGGGATCCGGCCCCGTTCGTCCGCGGGCTCTCGAGCCCGAGCCTGCCGATCCGGGCGCAGTCGATCGTGCAGCTCGCCCGCATGACCAGCCCCGAGGCGCGCTCCGTGCTGCGCGGGCTGCTCGCACGGGACCGCCGCATGATGCTGCCGTACAACCCGATTCGCCTGCGCCCGATGAACGAGCAGAACGACAGCCGGATCCTCGTCGCCAACCTGATCAAGCGCGGCGGCGGCGACCCCGCGGCGGCCGACGTGCTGCTGCAGGGCGCCGAGCAGAACCAGACCTCCGATCTGCTCAAGGACACCTGTCTCGCGATCGGGGCCCTCGCCGATCCGAAAGGGGTGCCGTTCCTCGAGAAAGCGGCGCTCCATCCCGACCCGGTCGTGGCCCGTGCCGCGGCGCAGGCGCTGGCCCAGTTCCCCGGGCCCGAGGCGCTCGCCGCGCTCGGACGGCTGCTCGAGCACAAGGACGACCAGGTGCGCGGCGAGGTCCTGTCGGGGCTGACGGCGCGCGACGAGCCGGGGGTCGAGGAGCTGTTCAAGCGCTCGGCCGAAGGGGATTCCTCCCCGGACCTGCGCACCTCGGCGGTGATGGCGTTGCAGAAATACCCCGACCCGGCGCTGGTGCCGTGGCTCATCGGGCTGCTCAAGACCGCTCCCGCCGAGACGCGCCCGGCGATCGTCCAGACGCTGACGCAGCGCACCGGGCAGAACATCGGCGGCAGTCCCGACGCCTGGCAGCGCTGGTACGCGCGCAACGGACGTCCGTCCGGCGCCTCCGGCGCGCGATGACCCTCGCGTTCCACGAGGAGGTGGCGCGGCGGCTCCGCGAAGGACACCGCCTCGCCCTCGCCACGGTGATCGCGCGCCAGGGATCGGCGCCGCGCGCCGAGGGGGCGCGGATGATCGTCGAAGCGGACGGCCGCACCGCCTTCAGCATCGGCGGCGGCGCCTTCGAGGCGCTGGTGATCGCCGACGCGCGCGAGGCTCTGGCCTCGGGCCGCTCCTTCGAGAAGGAATACCGCTTCCGGGAGGAGGGGGAGGCCGCGACCGGGATGGTGTGCGGCGGCTCGGTGCGGGTCTTCGTCGAGGTGGTCATCCCGCCGGAGCCGCTCTTCGTCTTCGGATCGGGGCACGTCGGCCGGGCGCTGGCCCGCGTCGCCGCGCCCCTCGGGTTCCGCGTCATCGTCGTGGACGACCGCGAGGCCGATCTGCGTGAGGCCGACCTGCCGGCCGGGACCGAGCGGCGGCTCGCAGGAAGGGACTTCGCCGAAGCCTTGCCGGAGATCCCCGCCGGGGCCTACGTTGCCATCGTGACCCGTTGCCACAAGACCGATCTCGCGGCGGTGCGTCACGCGCTCGGCCGCGAGGCGGCCTACGTCGGCCTCATCGGCAGCCGCCGCAAGGTGGCGACGGTCGCGGCGCGCGCCGCCGAGGCGGGCCTGTCCGAGGCGGATCTCGCGGCGCTGCGCGCCCCGATCGGCCTGCCGATCGGGGCCGAGACGCCGGAGGAGATCGCCGTCAGCATCGCCGCCGAGATCATCGCCGTCCGCCGCGGCGCCATGGCCGCCGACGCGCTGCGCGCCTGGACGCCCCTGCCGCGCCGCCGCGGGCGCATCGCCTGATGGCCGCCCCGACGGAGCGCCTCGGCCGGATGGCGGCGCACCCGCCGCTCCCCGTCAGCCTGCTCGCGGCCATGCGGCCGCGCCAGTGGGTCAAGAACATGGTGGTCTTCGCGGCGCTGATCTTCTCGCTGCGGCTGACCGATTCGACGGCGCTGTACCGCGCCTGCCTGGCGTTCGTGCTCTTCTGCGCCACCAGCGGCGCCGTCTACATCGTCAACGACCTGTTCGACGCCGAGCGCGATCGCCGGCACCCGACCAAGTGCCGCCGGCCGATCGCCTCCGGCGCCCTGGGCTTCGTCCCGGCGATCGTCGCGGTCGCGGTGCTGCTGTCGGTGTCCTTCGTCGTCGGGTTCGCGCTGTCGCCGCCCTTCGGCGCGGTGCTGCTCGTCTACGCGGCGCTGAACCTCGCATACTCCACCTGGCTGAAGGAGGTCGTCATCCTCGACGTCATGGTGATCGCGGCGGGGTTCGTCCTGCGCGCGGTCGGCGGCGGGCTGGTGATCAACGTGCCCATCTCGCACTGGCTCATCATGTGCACGATCCTCCTGTCGCTGTTCCTGGCCTTCTGCAAGCGGCGGCAGGAGCTGGTCACCCTCGACCAGGCGCACGAGCACCGCGAGATCCTGCGGGAGTACTCGGTCGCCTTCATCGACCAGATGATCAACGTCGTGACGGCGTCCACGGTGGTGTCGTACATGTTCTACACGATGTCCCCGGAGGTGGAGAGCCGGCTGCACACGCCGTATCTCTTCCTGACCGTGCCCTTCGTGCTGTACGGCATCTTCCGCTACCTCTACCTCGTGCACCAGCTGGGGCGCGGGGCGAGCCCGACGCAGGCCCTGCTGACCGACCGGCCGCTCCTGCTCTGCGTCGGCCTGTGGGGGGCGACGGTGGTGGTCCTGCTCTACGTGGCGCGGCCGGCCGCTCTATAATTGGAGCGACACATGGCCACGCCCCGGGCCCGCATCGCGGCCCTCCTCACCAGCCCCGACAAGGTCATCGGCGATTACGGCCGCCTGATGCGGCTGGCCGGGTCCCGGTCGGCCCTCGACCCCTCGGTCCCGACCCTCCTGAAGCTCAACCTGTCGTGGACCAAGTACTACCCGGCCTGCTCGACCCAGCCCTGGCAGCTCGAGGGGGTGGTGACGGCGCTGCTCGAGGACGGCTACGACCGCTCGCGCCTTTTGCCGGTCGAGAACAAGACGGTGGTCACCGAGCCCTGGCAGGGGGCGGCCAACAACCGCTGGCTGCCGATCCTCGATCGCGCCGGGCTGCGCTTCACGGCGCTGCCCGAGGTCGCGTGGACGGTGTACCGGTTCAAGTCGCCGCTCCTGATGCTGAACCGCATCTTCCCGGACGGGATCGAGATCCCCGCGATGTACCCGGGCAAGAACGTCCTGCACCTGCCGACGGTCAAGACGCACGGCCATGCGACCACGACCGGGTCGATCAAGAACTCCTTCGGCGGACTGCTCAAGGAAGTGCGCCATTACGCGCACAAGCACATGCACGAGGTGCTGGTCGATCTCCTGATGATGCAGAAGGAGATCCACCCCGGGATCTTCACCGTCATGGACGGCACCGTCTGCGGCGACGGGGCCGGGCCGCGCACCATGGTGCCGGTGACCGGCAACGTCATCCTCGCCGGCGCGGATTCCGCCGCCATCGACGCGGTCGCGGCGCGGCTGATGGGCTTTGATCCCCTGTCGATCCCCTATCTGCGCATGTGCCACGAGCGCGGCCTCGGTGTCGCCGACCCGCGGCAGATCGACCTCGTGGGGGACGACATCTCCGGGATGAACCTGCACTTCAAGGTGAGCCGGTCGCTGGTGATCTGGGGGGACCAGATGCTGCGCAAGGGTCCCCTGCGCTTCCTCGAAAAGGCGGCGCTGCACTCGCCGGCCGTCGTGTGGGCGCCGATGGCGAGCAACTTCTACCACGACGTCCTTTGGTACCCGACGATCGGGCGGCGGCGCATCGCGCGCTTCCGCAAAACACAGTGGGGGCGCTTCTTCGACTCCCGCTACGGCCGCCCGTCCGGCGGGGCGGCGACCGTGTCCCGGCAGCACGTCCCCGCCAGGTGAGACGCCGCACCGCGGCACTCCTCCTTTCCGGCCTCGTTCTCGGCCTCGGCATCGCCTGCCGGGGCGGATCGGTCGCTGGCCCGCACCCCAACGTCCTGCTCATCACGGTGGACACGCTGCGTCCCGACCACCTCGGGTGCCTCGGCTACAAGCGTCCGACGAGCCCGGCGATCGACTCGCTCGCGGCGCGCGGCGTCGTCTTCCGGCAGGCGGTGACCGCCGCCGGGCGGACGGTGCAGTCGTTCCCGTCCATCCTGACCGGCGTGATCCCGCCGACGCACGGGCTGCGCTACGAAGGGCAGAGCACCGAGGCGATCGCCGGCCGGCTGACGCTGACACGCGTTCTCAAGGACGCGGGCTACGACGCCTTCGCCGTGACGCAGGGGCTCAACGTCGGCCTGCACCGCGACTTCGACGTGTACGACCCCGACATCTACCTCGACCCGCAGGGCAAGAAGGTCTACGTCCCGACGCGGAACGACATGGAGGCGACGAAGAAGGCGCTGCAGTGGCTGCGGGGCCGCCAGGGACGCCAGAACCCGTTCTTCCTGTGGCTGCGCTACAACGCGCCGCACTGGCCGTACGATCCGCCGGCGCCGTACGCCGAGCGCTTCGACCCGGACTACAAGGGACCGCACACCTTCAACGAGGAGGCGGCCCCGGGCGTGGAGCGCGGCGACCTGATCTTCGGGCTCAAGCGGCTGCCGGATCGGGAGATCGAGCACGCCATCGCCCACTACGACGGGGAGGTGGCGTATGCCGACGCCGCCATCGCCGACCTGCTCAAGGGCCTCGACACGCTCGGCGCAACCTCCCGGACGATCGTCGTGGTGACGGCCGATCACGGCGAGAGCCTCGGCGAGCACGATTACTTCTTCGAGCACGGCGCGTACCTGTACGAGCCGGTGGTGCGCGTGCCGCTCATCGTGACCGCCCCGGGGCGCCTGCCTGAGAAAAAGATCGTCGAGACGCTCGGCCGCACCATCGACATCGTCCCGACGGTGCTCGATCTCGCGGGCATCCGCCGGCCCGACGGGCTCGAAGGAGTGAGCCTCGTGCCGTGGGCGCGCGGCGAAACGAAAGACCCCGCTCCTCCGGCTTACAGCGAGTCCGGGCGCAACTTCTACCGTGAGAACCCGCGCCAGAAGGTGCCGGGGGTGGCGGGGAAGTGGCGCATGATGCGCGACGACCGCTACAAGCTCCTGATGATCCCCGACGTGCCCGAGCCGCAGTGGGAGTTCTACGATCTGCAGGCCGATCCCGGCGAGACGAAGAACGTCCTGGCGGAGCACCCGGCCGAGGTGGAGAGACTGAGGCGCCTGCTGCTCGAGGTCGTCGCCCGCGATCCGATGCGCAACGACCGGGAGGAGCCGGCGCTGCCGGACGATCTCGAAGAGAAGCTCCGCTCGCTCGGCTACGTGGGCGGCGGATCGCCGAAGTGAAGCGGCCGGCCCCGGCGTTCCTCCTGCCGGCGGCGGTCGCGCTCCTCGCCGCGCTGCCGTCGATTTTTCCCGGCTTCATCCACGACGACCATCGCCTAATCGAGCAGAACCGCCTGGTGCAGGAGACCGGGCGCCTGCCCGAGATCCTGGCGCGCGGCTACTGGACCGTGGACGACCGCGAGGTCCCGAATCTCTACCGGCCGGTGACCATCCTGTCGTTCGCGCTGAACCGGCTGGCGACCGGCCCGGGCGCCTTCGGGTTCCGCGTCGTCGACCTGCTGCTGCACGTGCTGGTCACCGGGCTCGTTTACTGCGTGTCGCGGCGCATCATCGCCGCGACGGGTGCGAATGGCATCGCGAACGCGGGCCCCGGCGCGGGCACGGGCACGGCCGTCTCCGCGGCGATGGCGGCGGCGCTGCTGTTCGCGGCACACCCGGTTCACACCGAGGCGCTCGGCCTCGTCGTCGGGCGCAGCGAGCTGCTCATGGCGCTGTTCACGCTCTGGGCGCTCAAGCTCTTCCTCGACGGCGCGCGTGTCGCTCCGCTGCTCCTCGTGCCGCTGGCGATGTTCTCGAAGGAGAGCGGCGTCGCCGCGCCGTTCCTGCTCCTGGCCGCGGACCGGCTGCGGCCGAAGCCGCGCGCCTCGCTGCGCTTCCACGGCCTGGCGTTCGGCGTGCTCGTCGTGTGCCTGGCGATCCGGTCGTTCGTCCTCGGGGCGGTCGCGCCGCAGGCCTTCACCCATTTCATCGACAATCCGATCGCCCACCTGCCGTGGCCGCGATCCCTGTTCACCGCCCTGGCGGCGCTCTGGCGCGACGTCGTGCTCCTGGTCTGGCCGTGGAACCTGTCGATCGACTACTCCTACGTCTCGATCCCCGAGGCGGCGTCGCTCTTCGACCCGCGCGCCTGTCTGGGAGCGGGGGCGGCGCTTCTGGTCGCCCTGGGTGTCCCTCACGACTGGAGGCGGCGTCCGGCGGCGGCATTCGCGCTGCTCCTGCTGGCGCTGCCGCTCCTGCCGGTGGCGAATCTCCTGATGCCGATCGGCACCATCCTGGCGGAGCGGCTCCTCTACCTGCCGTCGGCCGGTCTCTGCCTGTTCTGGGGCCTGGCGTACGCCACGGCGCAGGCGGACACGCGACCCGGGCGGCGCCGGCTCGTCGTCGCGGTGCTCGCCGTCGTGATCGCGGCGGGTGTCGTGCGCAGCGCCTGGCGTTACCGCGACTGGGCGGACGATCGCACCATCTGGGCGGCGGCCGTGCGCCTGTACCCCGACAACGTCCGGGCCCGGTTCAACTACGGCGCCGCCTCCGAGCGGGCGCACGACGACGCGGAGGCGGAGCGCGCCTACCGGCACGCGGTCGAGGTGTGGCCGCAGTTCGGCGACGCGCACTACAACCTCGCCGGAGTGCTCGGCCGCGCCGGCCGCTGGCGCGAGGCGGGCGTGGAGTACCGCGCGGCGCTCGAGGACCAGCCGGGGAACGTCACCTATCTCGTCAACGCCGGACACGCGGCGGCGCAGGCGGGGGAGCTCGAAGGAGCGCGCACGCTGCTCGAGCGCGCGGTGGAGCTGGATCGGACGAGCGCCCCCGCGTGGACCGATCTCGGCGCCGTGCGTCTGCAGGCGGGGGATTCGGCCGGGGCGCTCGCCGCGTGGAACGAGGCGGCGCGGCTCGCTCCCGGCGATCCGGAGAAGCTGGCCAACCTCGCCCTGGCGCACGAAGCGGCGGGACGAAACGAAGAAGCGGTCGAGGCGTGGCGGGCCGTCGTCGCCGGCCGGCCGCAGGATCCGATCATGCGGTACCGGCTCGGACGGGCCCTGGAGCGGGCCGGGCACAAGGACGAGGCGGCCGCGTCCTACCGGGAGTCGATGGGTCTCGCGCCCGACTCGCCGGTGCCGCTCAAGGCGCTCGGGCTTCTGCTCGCGTCGCAGGGCGATGCCGACGGCGCGCGCGGGGCGCTCCAGCGCGCCCGGGCGCTCGATCCGGGCGGCCAGGTCATGGACGCGGCGGCGATTCGGGTGCTGGAGTCGCTTGAGGCGAAGCCCGGCGCTCGGCCACCACCTGCAGGACCTTCTCCGCCATCGGATGGCCCGGCGCGAAACTGAGCGTCCGCCGCGCCTGGTCCTCCGCCAGGTCGAGCAGCCCGAACGACAGGCACAGCGCCGCGAGCATGGCGTGCGCGTCGGCGTCCTTGGTGATGTCGTAGACGAACCAGGCCCAGCCCGGGCGCGCGATGGGCGTGCGATCCTGCAGCCAGTCGTACAGGTGGTGGTCGCTGAAGTGCAGCGAGTGGAGCACCATCGCGTTGATGGCGAAGAGCTCGCGCGGCGCGTCGTCCGGCATGCGGGCCGGACGGTCCTTCGAGCTGCGCATGTTCCCGGAGCCCGGCGCGTACTGGTAGCGCACGCCGTAATACCAGGGGTCCGAGTTGCCGGTGAAGGCGCAGTAGATCATCGGCACACCCTGGGCGTCGAGGTAGCGCTTCAGCGCCTTCGAGGCCTGGCCCCAGTCGCAGTTCGAGTCGAGCAGGTCGTTGTGGCCGCCGGCCGGGCCACCGACCAGGAAGTTGAAGTACGCCAGGTGCTCCGGGGTGATGCGCACCGCCTCGACGCCGTTCCACGCCAGCCCCGTGGCCACGAGGACCCCCACGAAGCGCAGGCGGCGCGGCGCGGCGGGCGCAGGGGCCGAAGCGCCGGCGGGTCCCGGCTGCACCAGGCGGCCGGCGAACAGGAAAAGAAAGGGATACAACGGCAGCAGGTGCCGCAAGCCGATGTTCACCTTCCACGCGCAGACGATGACGAGGATGATCCCCGAGGGGACGAGCAGGAACCACTCGTCTCTTGCCTTGAGCCGCCGCCCGAAGACGAACGCCAGGACCGCCGCGAGCAGGATGAGGAGCGTTCCGGGCGGTGTCTTCCAGAGAAACGCCAGCGGGAAGTAATACCACCAGCCGGTGTCGGAGATCTGGCCCATCAGCCAGGCGCGATGCCCGATGGCGGAGTGGTGCAGCGTCCGGTTCAACCCCTCGAGCCACCACGACAGCCCGGTGAATCCGTACGTCAGCGCCAGCACGAAGGCGGCGACCAGGATGACGATCGGGGCCGCCACGACGAGGCGGAGCAGCCGCCGCAGGCGCGGCACCTGCCAGGCGGCCGCCGGGCCCGGATCGCGCAGCAGCACCGAGAGCCCGAGACCGGCCAGGATCGGCGGCAGCCACAGCGCCGTGTATTTCGCGGCGAAGGCGCCGCCGGTCGCGAGGCCCAGGATCAGGAGACGCCGCGTCGTCGGACCGTCGAGCCACGCACGCAGCGCGACCGCGGCGAGGAAGATGAAGAGCGTGATCCCGAGATCGGTCGTCACCAGCCCCGAGGCGGCGACGACGTTCGGATCGAGGACGTAGAGCGCCAGCGCCAGGAGCCCGCCGGCCGCGCCGAAGAAGCGCCGTCCGACCCGGTAGAGGGCCCAGCCCAGCAGCACCGACAGCGCGAGCACCGGCAGGCGGCCGAGGAACAGGATGGTGTCGTTCGGCAGGCGGTTCTCGTGCACGAACAGCCGGCCGATGTTCCACTCCTCCGCCATCTGCCAGAGCCGGTCGTCGGGGAAGTCGAGGCCGAGCGGCAGAAGCGGCAGCGCCGCCAGCTCCTTGATGAGCGGGGGATGCTCCGGGTTCAGGCGGAAATCGTGGCGCGTCAGGTACGAGTAGCCGGCCGAGAGATGCGCCGCCTCGTCGCTCGTCTGCGAGGACTCGGCGATGAAGGCGATCCCCTGGAGGACGAGCAGGGCGAGGAGCGCGAATGCGAGCGCTCCGGCGCGGCGCTCGATGCGGGCGCCGAGGGGCTCCCGGGCCGGGGCGCCCGCGGGCGCGGCCGCGGCCGGCGGCTTCGGCTTCGTCATGGGCGCACCACGGAGGCGGACGATACCATCAGCCCGCGACGGCGCCACGTCGGCGACGCCGCGAACCGGCCGATGGCCGCGGCACGCCGTGCTAGCATCCCGCCCCGTGTCCGAGCGCGGTCTGGTGAAGTGGGGAGGCTTTCTCGCCTGCGGCCTGCTGGCCCTTTACGCCTGGCAGGCGGCGCCGGGAATCACCCGCATGGCGCCCACCTTCGACGAGCCGGCGCACATCGGCGCCGGGCTCTCGTACCTCAAGACCGGCGACTTCAAGATCAATCTGCAGCATCCGCCGCTCCTCAAGGACATCGCGGCGGTGCCGCTCATCCTCGGCGGCATCGCCTGGCCGATCAAGGAGCGCGACTGGGTCGAGGCGGGCCCCGACCCGGTGCCGTTCCTGCAATGGGAGGTCGGCAGCAGCGTCATCTACGGCAACGATCCGGACCGGGTCATGCTGCTCGCCCGCGCGCCTTTCCTGCTCCTGACCATCCTGCTCGGCGCCGCGATCTTCGCGTGGGGCCGCGAGATGCTCGGACCCTTCGCGGCGCTCGCGGCGACGTTCCTGTTCGTGCTCGATCCCGCCATCGTGGCGCACGGCGTGATCGTCACGACCGACACCGGGTTCGCGCTCGGCGCGGTCCTGACGGCGTGGACACTGTGGCGGTGGCTGCAGCACCGCACGCTGCCGAGGCTGGCGCTCTGCGGCGCGGCGCTCGGCGCGGCGCTCGCCGCCAAGTTCACGGGCGTCCTGTTCGTGGCGCTGGTGGCCGGTCTCGTCTTCGCCGCCATCCGCTGGATCCCCGCCGCGGTGCAGCGGCGCCCGAGCACCCTCCTCGATCCCTACGCCGGGGAGGCGCCCCTGGCGCGCGCCGTCTGGTGTCTCTACGCCCTGGCGGCGCTTCTCGTCGTGGCCGGGCTGGTCGTCTGGGCGTCGTACCTGTTCCGCTCGCCGACGCTCTACCTCACCGGCCTCGAGCGCGTGAACGCGGACCACGATCCGAACTACTGGCCGTACATGGCGGGGACCTTCAAGCCGCAGTTCTGGACCTATTACCTCGTGGCCTACATGCTCAAGGAGCCGCTGCCGTCGATCCTGCTGGCGATGACCGGCGCCGTGGTGCTGCTGCTGCGGCGCGCCGTCACCGCGATGGATCGCGCCTTCGTGCTGCTGCCGCCGGCCGCCCTGTTCTTCTTCTACACGTTCCTGTCGCACAACCTCGGCTTCCGCTATCTCATCCCGGCGCTGCCGTTCCTGCACCTCGCCGGAGGCGTCGGTGCGAAGGCGCTCTGGGAGTCGGGATCGCCCCTGAAGAAAGGCGCGCTCGCGGTGTTGTGCGGCTGGCTCGGCCTCAACGCCTGGGGGATCTCTCCCGATCACCTCACCTTCTTCAACGAGAGCGCCTGCCTGATGACGTCGCCCGCCCGTCTCGGGCGCGACGCGGGGACCGCGTGCGGTCCTCTGTGGCTCGACGACAGCAACGTGGACTGGGGACAGGGCCTGAAGGAGCTGGCCGCGTGGCTCCGCGCCAACGCGCCGGGGCATCGCATCGGGCTCGCGTACTTCGGCACGGCGCGCCCCGATGTCTACGGGATCGAGTTCGACCGTCTCGGCTCGGACGACCTGATGCGCGGCCTGCCGATCGGCCTGTCGGCGATCTCGACGCACCTGTGGGCGCGCACCCACGGGCAGCTGCAGGCGCGCTTCGGCGACGGCCCGCAGAACTGGATGGCGCACCGCGAACCGAAGGCGATCGTCGGTCACGCCTACTACATCTACGAGGTCCTCCCCGCCGCCAATCCCTGAGCGACGGCGCGGTCGGGAGGTTCAGGGGGCAGGACGTTCGACCGCCACGCCGTGACCGTAGACGAGAGCTCCGCCGCGATCGGCGGCGAGGCCGAGCAGGAAGAGCGCGCCGCCGGCGGCGCACAGCAGGACGACGCGCAGGAACAGGGCGGTCAGCCGCGGCCGGTCCCGATCGCGGTAGGCGAGGAAGAGACGCGCCAGGGCCAGGGCGCCGATCGCCATGAGGCTCTTCTTTCCCAGGTCCTCGTGAGCGTGCAGCACCTGGTGCACGGCGGGGGACTGTGGACCAAGGCCTTCCTCCGCCTCCTCGCCGGCGACGACCGCGCCGGCCGCGCCGAGGGCCGCGAGCAGGAGGAGCAGCGCGGCGCCGCGATCGAGCCAGGTCCAGGTCGGCCGCGCCAGGGCCAGAAGGTCGAACAGGATGGCGGCCGGCAGCAGCGCCAGCGGCAGGTGGACAATGGCCGGGTGCAGGTTCGGAAGGCTCGTCGTCATGCCGTGCCGGAACCGGGCGGACGCCCCGGTGGAAGGGGGGAGTCTAACCCTGTTCTTTGCTCCGGGGCCGTATGGGCGGGGGCTGTTGGCACATCTGGACCAATCTGCTATCCTCCCGCCCCTCCTGGGGTCCGGAACCGGGTACGAGGCCGCTTCCAGGGGCGAAGCCAGCGGCCGGTGCCGACGTCGACAACGCTCTCGTTCCATCACTTCTGCAAGGAGGCGAGCCCTGATCATGAAACGCGTCACGCTTCTCACCCTGGCTGTCCTGGTCCTGTTCGCGGCGGTTGGTTGTGCCAAGCCGCCGCAGGACGAGCAGAACGCTGCACAGGCGGAGCTGGATCGCGCCCGGCAGGCGAACGCCGACACCTGGGCCCCGACCGAGGCCAAGGCGGCCGAAGAGTCGATGAGCGCGGCGCAGGCCGAGATCAGCGCTCAGAACCAGAAGTGGATGAAGAACTACGACAAGGCGAAGGAGCTCCTCGCCCAGGCGAAGGACGGCGCGGCGAAGGCGGCGGAAGCGGCGGCGGCCAACAAGCAGCAGGCCAAGACCGACTCCGAAGCGGCGATCGCGGCGGCCGACACGGCGATCCAGACGGCCGAGGCGGCGCTGAAGACGGCGCCGAAGACCAAGGACTCCGCGGCGGATCTCAAGCTGATGGAGAACGATCTCGGGACGCTGAAGTCCACGCTCGAGGCGGCGAAGACCGCCGCCGGCAGCGAGGACTACAAGAAGGCGCTCGAGAGCGCCAACTCCGTGAAGGACCAGGCCACCTCGATGGCAACGCAGATCGAGGAGGCGAAGGCGAAGCGGGCCGGCGCGGCGCACAAGCCGGCCGCGAAGAAGTAGCCACGCCGTCGTCGATTCCACGGGGCCCGGCCGGTCACGCACCGGCCGGGCCCTTCTCGTCTCGGAGGCCGCGCCGCACCGCCGCGCGCCGTCTCGCCGCCGTGGCGGCGATCGGGCTCCTGGCTTCCGCCTGCGGCCAGCCCCCGCTCCGCCAGCTCGAGATGGCCGAGAAGGCGATGCAGCGGGCGGCGGCGTCCGGGGGCGTGCTGCGGGCGCCGCAGATCTGCGCCGAGGCGCAGGCGGCGCTCGCCCGCGCCGAGGCGGAGATTCGCGTGCAGCGCCGCAAGGCCTCGTGGTCGCGGCGCTACCACGCCGCCGAGAAGCTGGTGGCGGCGGCGGTCGAAGCCGGTGAGTCGTGCGCGGCGCACGCCGCCGCGGTCGAGGAGGGGCGCCGCCGGCGGGCCGGCGCGGCGCTCGACGACCTGGAGAGCGCGCTCGGGCACGCCACGGCGCTGGCGCGGCACACCCCGGACGAGAACATCCAGAGCCGGCTGCTGCGCGCCACGATGAGCCTGAACGAAGGCCGGGCCTCGTTCAAGCAGGGCGAGTACGAGCGGGCGGGGGACGCCGCCGGCCGGGGCCGGGCGCTCGTCGGCGACGCGGTGAAGGCGGCGGACGCGTTCATCGACGGGTACCGCGCCAATCCTCGCACCGCGGCGTGGCGCCGCTGGCTGCGCGCGACGCTTCTGCAGAGTCAGAAGGAGAAGCGGACGGTGATCCTGGTGGACAAGCTCCGCCGGCAGCTCCTGGTCGTGCGCGGCGACGACGAGCTGGCGTCCTTCCGCGTCGACCTCGGTCTCGGAGGCATGGAGCACAAGTCGTTCGCCGGCGACGCCTTCACCCCGGAAGGGCGTTACAGGATCACCGAGGTGCGCGCGCCCGGCCAGACCCGTTACTATCGCGCCCTGATGCTCGACTACCCCAACGAGGAGGACCTCAGGCGCTTCCGGGCGCTCAAGCAGCAGGGTCTCGTGCCGCGGCGCGGCGGCGCCGGCAGCAACATCGAGATCCACGGCGCGGGCGGCCGCGAGCAGGACTGGACGCAGGGGTGCGTCGCGCTCAGCAATGACGACATGGACGCGCTCGTGGGCCTGGTGCAGGTCGGCACGCCGGTGACCATCGTCGGCACCATCCCGGACGGGGAGTACGAATGACGCGACGCGAGACCTGGCTCGTGGCGGCGGGGGCCGTCGTGGTGCTCGCCCTCGTCGTCTTCTTCGCGCGGCACCGCGGCCCCGCCCCGGCCCCCGTGGACGGGCGACCGCTCGACGCGGCCGGCGAAAAGGAATTCAAAAGCCTCGCGTCGCGGACCGACACGCTGGCGCACCGCCTCGACGCGCTCGCGCCGAAAGCCCCCGTCTATCTCGTCATCGACACCGGTCGCAACCGGCTTTCGCTCATCGAGAATGGGACCGAGACCCTGAATGCCGTCTGCTCCACCGGGTCGGGGCGCGCGCTCGTCGACCCGGAGCGCAAGCGGCGCTGGGTGTTCGAGACGCCGCGCGGCGAGTTCTTCATCCGCGCCAAGCACCCGGACCCGGTCTGGATCAAGCCGGACTGGGCCTTCCTCGAGGTCGGCGAGGCGATCCCGCGCAAGCTCGCCGAGCGGCTCGCCCCGACCGAGCTCGGCGCCTACGCCATGGATCTCGGGGACGGCTATCTCATCCACGGCACGCTGTACAAGCGCGCGCTGGGGCTGAGCGTCACGCACGGCTGCGTGCGGCTCGGCGACGACGATCTCGACCGTGTCTACCACAAGGTGCGCATCGGCACCCCGGTCTACATCTACTGATGCGGCGCCATCGTCCTGTCGTTTCGCTCCTGGCCGGCGCGCTCGCGGTCGCGGTGGCGCTCGCGCTCCCGCCGGCGACCGGGGCCCGGTCGGCCGTCGCGGCGCAGGCCGCCAGGACGGCGCGGACCACCCGCGCCGATCTGGATGCCGCGCGCCGGCGCGCCGCCGTGCTCGAGAGCGAGCTCGCCCTTGCCGCGACCCGCAAGCCGTACCTGGTGCTCGATCTCGGCGGGCGCGCGCTGCGCTATCGCCTGATGGGGATGACCATGCGCGAGGTGCCGATCCACGACCTGGCCGTGGAAGGCCTCGAGACCTCGGAGGGCACGCCGGGAGCGCCGCTCCTCGCCGGCATCTTCACCCTGCAGGAGAAGGAGAACGATCCGCGCCTGAAGCCGCTCTCGCCGGAGCAGGTGGAGGACGGCGCCGATGACGAGAACGCGGCGAACGCGCTGCCTCCCGAGCCGCCGCGGGAATACCGCCTGAGCTTCAAGCAGCCGATCGCCGTCGAGGTGCTCGGCCGCGAGACGCGCAGCGGCGTGGACGGGATGTGGGGCCGTTTCGTCGGCGCCCTGCGGCGCTGGCACGGCCCCGCCGGCGGCGACGAGGCGCGGCTGAAGATCGCGCTCCACCTCGATCCCGACGTGGCGTCCGAGATCTACCGCTCGCTGATCCCGGAGCTGCGCCTGCTGGTCCTGCCGCCCGACGGGATGACGTTGCCGGCCGCGGGGCAGGAGGCGCCGCCGAAGCCGCGTCCGGCGAAGAAGCCGCCCGCCCCGGTCGAGAAGCCCTCCGAGCCCAAGGATGTCCCGTTCGCGATCCCTCCGCCCGAGGACGAGCAGAACCGCAAGGCCGCCGAGGAGAACGGCGAGACCACCGAGCCGCCGCCCGCGGAGGCCCCGCCGGTCCCCGCTCCCGAACCCCCTCCTCCGCCGCCCCCGGGCGGCGGGACACAGGCGCCCGGCCCCGGCCGGGCCGCCGCCGGCAGCCGGGGTGGAACCGCCGGATCGCACGGATCCGGCGGTGGACACGGGCTTTCGGGGCGGTTGTCCCGGCCGACTTGATCCCGGCCCCGGCCGGTGCCATCTTGAAGGCGTCCCGCTCACCGGACAGGAGAGTGAAAACCGCCATGGATCGAGCCCTTCTCGAATCGCTTCTCTCCGTGATGGATCGGAAGGATCACTGGGCGTACAGCCACTTCAGCGAAGGGCGGGCGACCCGGCCGCAGCTCCTGCTGCACTACCAGCAGGAGCACGCCGTCTACGTGCGTGATTTCCCGGTCCTGCTCAGCCGGGTGCACGCGCGCTGCCCGCACCCCGAGGTGCGCCAGGACCTGGCCGAGAACCTGTACGAAGAGGAGACGGGCGGGCTCTCCAAGAGCAAGCCGCACCCGGAGCTGTTCCTCGAGATGATGCAGGGGCTCGGGTTCACGCGGAAACAGTTCGAGTCGATCGACCTCATTCCCGAAGCGGCCGCCTACCGCGCCTTCATCGACCAGGTGACGACCCGCCGCCCGTGGATCGAAGGGGCTCTCGTCGTCACCATCTTCATCGAGGGAAGCCGCGTGGATCGACGCGAGGTCAGCGGACCCGCCGGCGCGCACGAAGAGGACCCGGAGCCCGGTCTGCGGGAGCATTTCCTCGTGCGGCATTACGGCGTGGACCCGCGCTTCCTCGACCTGAAGCGCGCGCACGCCAAGGTCGAGAGCGGCCACCGCCGCATGGCGTGGAAGATGGTCCTCGATCACGCGCGCAACCCGCGGGCCGCCGCTCGGCTGCGGAAGCTGCTCGACCAGACCCTGGCGCTGTGGCTCCTGTACCGCGACGGCGTCGCCCGCGCGGCCGGTATTCCGACCCAGGCTAGCCAACAGAAAATACGTAAAATAAAGTAGTTATCAAGTTAACAAGAAAGAGTATTGACGCATCCCGCCGGGCGGGCTAGACTCGCCGCGTCATGTCGCATCCCCGCTCTCCGAAGTCCGCGGCTCCTCGTCCGTCTGCCCGAGTTCGCGGCACCGCCGCGCAAACTGCGGGCGGGCCCGCCTCCCGGGCGCTTCATCTGGAGGCGGCCCTGAGGAGCCACGGCGCGCGGCCGACCCGGCAGAGACGGGTGGTGTATGCGGCGCTGGCGGAGCGCTTCGATCACCCGACGGCCGAGGCGATCCACCGCGTCGCGCGCAAGCGCAGCCCCGGGATGGCCCTCGCGACCGTTTATACGACCCTCGACCTGCTCGTCGAAGCGGGACTGGCGGCGCGCGTGGCGGGCGCGGACGGGACGGCGCGCTACGACGCCCGCATCGATCGACACGATCACCGCCGCTGCCTGCGCTGCGGGCGGATCGAAGACGTCGAGCGCGATGTCCATGCGCCGCGCCTCGAGCCGTACCAGCGTCCCGACTTCCACGCCGTCGATCTGCGACTCGAAATCGTCGGTTACTGCTCCGGCTGCCAGGACGGCGCCGGAGTGTCATTCGGAAACCCGGCCCCGGGCCGGAACACGGCCCATCCGGGCCATTCGCACACCACCTCAGGATCCCAAGGAGACAGACGATGACCCAGGAACAGACCCGCCCGATCGCCAAGGTCGGCAGCCCCGCTCCCGACTTCACCATGGAGTCGACCAAGAATCTCGAGAATCTCAATATCCCGGTGAAGCTGGCCGACTACCGCGGCAAGTGGCTGGTGATGTTCTTCTACCCGCTCGACTTCACCTTCGTCTGCCCGACCGAGATCATCGCCTTCTCCGACGCCAACCAGCGCTTCCGCGACGCGGGCGCCGAGGTCCTCGGGGTCAGCATCGACTCCCAGTTCACGCACCGCGCCTGGATCAAGACGCCGCGCAACCAGAACGGCCTCGGCGAGCTGCAGTTCCCGCTGGCCGCCGACATCACCAAGTCGGTCAGCCGCGACTACGGCGTGCTGCTCGAGGACAAGGGCATCGCGCTGCGCGGCCTGTTCATCATCGACCCGAAGGGCGTCGTGCAGCATGCCGTGATCCACAACCTGAATGTCGGCCGCAGCGTGGACGAGACCGTGCGCGTGCTGCAGGCGCTGCAGACCGGCGAGCGCTGCCCCGCCAACTGGAAGCCGGGCACCAAGACCATCTAAGTCCTGGGTCCGGAAGGGAAGGACGCCATCGAACGGGGCGGTCCGGAGCATCGGGCCGCCCCGTTTTTCTAGAGCGCGGGGGTCGGGGAGAGGATCTCCCAGAGGTACATCTCGCGCTTGCTGCCGTCCTTCCCTTTGAAGCGCAGGCCGACGGCGAAATCGAGATCGGAGTAGGCCGTCGTGAGGCGCTCCTCGAGGTCCACCACCGTCTTAATTGAGCGCCACCGCGAGTTGTCGGTCGCGCCGTGCTCCCAGTCCTTCTTGCTGAGGATGCTCTTCAAGGTGTCCCCGGACGCGATCTTGGAATACGAGGGGGTCGAGCCCGAACGCACCGCCCCGACGACCAGGTCCTCACCGCGGGGCTCGATCTCGAGCTCGCCGAAGAAACGCAGGGCATCCAGGGCCGCGAGCCGCGGCCGATCAGGTCGGGGGGACAGCGTGATGTCGACAGTGGCGGGGCCGGCGGCGCGCACCAGGTCCAGCGTCACATGGTCCCCGGGGGCCGCCGAGAGGACGCGCTGCTGCGCGAACACGAGGCTCGGGATCGGGTTGCCTCCGATCGCCAGGAGTCCGTCACCGCGCTTCACTCCCGCCGCGGCGGCCGGGCTCCCGGGGAAGACGTGCTCCACCACCAGGCGGGTCTCGGGAGGAAGGTGGTACCGCTCGCGGTTCTCCGAGTCGGCGGTGACGGCCAGCGCACCGATCCAGCCGCGTGCCGGGGTGCCGGCGCGGATCCAGGTCAGTCCGCGGTCGAGCCATTCGGCCGGGATCGCGAAGCCGACGCCGCTCTGGCGTCCGAGAAAGACACGTCCCCCGAGGATGTAGGCGGTGCTCATCCCGATGACGCGGCCGCGGCCGTCGAGCATCGGGCCGCCGGCGAGGCCGCGCGGCAGCGAGGCGTCGGTCTGGAGATAGTCCTCGACGGGATGGATGCCCTCGCCGCCGCGGTGCAGCCCGCTCACCACCCCTTGCGAGGTCACCGGCTCGCCGCGCGCCTGCGATCCGCTGGGGTAGCCGAGCGCGTTCATTCCCTCGCCGAGCTTCAAAGGCTCGTCGCGGCGCAGGGCGAGGGGGACGAGGCCGTCGACCTCCGCCTTCAGGAGGCTGATGCCGATCATGGGATCTGTTCCGACCACCTGCGCGGGGACGGTGCGGCCGGAAGGAGTGCGCAGGTTCACCTCGCGTGCCCCGGCCAGCAGGCCGCTGTCGGTCAGGAACTCGCCCGAACCGATGGCGAAGGCGCTGCCGAGGAGCGAATCGATGCGCAGGTTCGACCCCCAGACGAGCGAGGCGTAGGTCGAAGTGATCTCGTTGTCGTGGGCCGCCACCACCTGCACGACCGAGGGGCCGGCGGCGGGTGCGGCGGCGGCCGCGGGGGCGGCGAACTTCGTGCCGCACTGGCCGCAGAACGCGGCGCCCGGGCGGCGTGGAGCCCCGCACTTCGGGCAGATCTCCGGCGCCGTTTCGGCCCGCGCGCGCGGCGCACCGGCCCACGGGAGCGCGAGGATCGCGGAGGTGGCTGCCAGGAGACGCAGCAGGTGACGGCGGGTGGCTCGCACGGCCTCAGTACACCGGCGGCGCGAGGATGTCAGGGAAGAGATTCAGGTATTCGCGCATCTCCTTGTCCTTTCCCACAGGCCGGACTTCGATCTTCGCCAGGTACGAGGAGGCGAATCGCTTGTCCTGGCGCGGGGAGTCGCCAAAGACGTCCGGGACCTGCGTCCGGACGACCTTGTTCAGCTCCTCGGCACTGTCCACCGACCTGTTCCCGATGGAGAGAATCACATCGCCTTCGTGGTACACCCCGTTGGCGTAATCCCCGGTTTCGCCGCGTCCGCCGCGCACGAGATCACGCACCACGAGACCGTGCCCTTTCCCGCCGTCGGCGGAGGCGGGGCGCAGGTTCGCCTGGAGCGATTCCTCCAGCTCGTCGAACGGCTCCATGACGACGCGCGCCGGGCGCTCGATCGCCGCGACGTCGAACGTCTTCTCCGTCCCGGCGCGCGAGATCGTCAGCCGCACCGCCGCCCCGCCGGCCTTGCCCTGGAGCAGCCGGGATCCGGCGTCCCACACCGTCTTCACCGGTTCCCCGCTGATCGCAGTCACCGCGTCGCCGGGAAGGATCCCCGCCTTGGACGCGGGGGAGCCGGTGATGAGGAAGCCGACGACCGGATGGTCCACGGCCGCGTCGAGCCCGAACTTCTTGCGGCGGCGCTCGTCCGGGGTGACGAGCCCGAGCCCGTAGTAGGGCCACTTCGGTCGGTCCCCCTTCACCAGCCCGTCGAGCACCGGGCGCAGCCGATCGAGCGGCAGGGCGAACGTGAGTCCGTCCTCGGTCTTGCCGAGCATCATGCCCGCCAGCCGCCCGCGCGAGTCGATGAGCGGGCCGCCATTGCACCCGTCCTCGATCGCGTGATCGGTGCGCAGAAGGTCTTCGAACGAGACGTAGTTCTGGCCGCTCTGCGCCGTGGCGGTCAGCCGGCCGCGGTGCAGCGAGACCGGGATGAACCGCACGACGTCCCCTTCTTTCACGATCGGATAACAGACCGCCCAGGTCGACTCGGGCGGAACGGGAGCCGTCGGGGCCAGAGGGATCTCGGTGCCGATTGGCCGATCGGGCTTGAGGACGGCGAGCCCGGTGGGAAGGTCGATGCCGACGATGGTCGCGAGCGACTCCTGGTTGTCCCAGGTCATCAGCTTGACGCGATCCTCGGCCGCGCCGACGAGGTGCCGCGCGTTGGTCACGACGTAGCCGCCGGGATAGGGGAAGGCGGTGCCGTGGCGGTTGGGCCGCCCGCCGACGACGACCCGCATCGAAGCACGGGCGATCTCCTGGAGACGCTGCTCCTCTCCCTGGCCGACGAGGCGCGTCAAGTCCCAGCCGCAGTGCAGGCAGTAGTGCCAGCCCGCATCGCATCCATAGCCGCAGCGCGGGCAGGGGGTCAGCCTCGGTGCCGCCGGTTTCGGGGCCGGCCGTGGCGCCGCCTTCGGGGCGTCGCCGGGATTCGGCGGCGGCGGGGGAATCGCCTGCGCCCGCAGCGGCAAAGGCGCCGTGACGAGCGCCGGCAGGAGCAGCAGGAGCGCGGCGCGCGGACACGCGCCGCCGCGCCGGGAGGCACCGGGCGTCATGGCGCGGCGGTCAGATGAAGATCGGCCAGACTTCATCGAAGGACACCGAGCAGATGGGTTCCAGCATGCCGAAGTAGCCATTGACGTACATCACCTCGAAGGTCGCCGCCACCCTGCCGCCGACATGGGTCCGGGCGAAAGCGGTCCGCAAATCGGCGAGCGACGAAACGCGAATAGGCTTGGCCCGGGTTTTGTAGTAGTTCAGGGTGATCGCCTCCTCCGGCCAGTCCTGTCCCGGGACGACGCTCTTGATGACCGCCCCTTCGTAGAGCCCCGGGGCCCGCCGCGAGCGGTTCGGATCGCGGATGGTGACGACGCGGGCCTTCGGGTCCTCCTCGAAGTAGAGGCGCAGGTAATCCTGCATGTCCTGGAGCGGCTCGGCGCGCGGCGCCTCGGGCCGCACCACCGTGTTCAGCGCCACTTCGATCGCCTTCCCCTGGCGATCGACCTGGAGCTTGATCGCCGACCCCGCCCCCACGCTCGAGATCGACTCCTGCAGGATGTAGGTCGAGGGGGTCATCCGGCCGTTGATGCCGTAGACGACGTCGCCGGGGCGCAGGCCGGCTTGGGCGGCCGGCGAATCGGGGAGGACGTACTGGATGACCGTTCCGTCGCGGCGCACGAGGTTGTACAGGGAGACGGCGTCGCCGTCGACCGGCTTGACGTGCAGGCCGACGAAGCCGCGCTCGTACTTCCCCTTCCGCAGCCGCTCGACGACGAGGCGCGCCATGTGCGACGGGATCGTGTAGCCCTGCCCCTTTTCCTCGCCGAAGCCCATGTCGCACAGTCCGAGGACGCGGCCGTTGACGTCGACGAGCGGACCGCCGCTGTTGCCGTGGGTCGTGAAGGCGTCGGAGTGCAGGAACGACTCCACCTGGTTGAGCCCGACGCGGGTGTTCGAAATTCCCGACATGGTGCCGCGCGTGAAGGAGGTGCCGATGCCGAGCGAGTTGCCGATTGCCCAGACCTGCTGCCCGACCCGCACGTTCCTGGAATCCCCCCACTCGAGCGGGGGGATGGTTCCGGCCGGAACCTTCAGGAGCGCGATGTCGCTCGCCGCATCCACGCCGACGACCGTCGCCTCGACACTTTTGCCGTCGCGCAGCTCGATGGTGACCGCCGCCTGCGTCCCGTCGGGACTGGCGACGTGGGCGTTGGTGACGATCTCGCCGTCTTCGCCGATCGCGAAGCCCGAGCCCTCCAGTCGGCGGTCGTTTTCCGAGGTCTCGATCTTCCCGAGCATGGCGCGACCGTAGTACTCCGCTTCGCGGTCCTTGAACCAGGTCGTCGGGTACTTGTAGGTCGTGGTGGTGCGCGCGCGGATGCGCACGACCGAGGCGGCGACCCGGTCGAGGGTCTCCTGGATCTCCTCGTCCGTCAGGGTGTCGGCCGATCGCACGAACGATGCGGGCTTCCGCGCCGGGACGTACTCGGGGATGGGGGCGCCGTCGGCCTGGCAGAACCTGCTCCCGGCCGGGTTGGCGGCGCCGCAGACGACGCAGTGGACGCTCTCGGGATCCGGCGCCGTCCCCTCGGCGAAAGCCGAAGCGAAGAGCAGGAACCCCGTGACCAGAACGATGAACAGAACCTGCGAGCGAGCCGGCATCGATCCCCCCGGATGACACCGAGTATGGGGCGATTCTACGACATGTCGACCCCGGGCCGTCGTCCGGAAAGCCGCAGCCCCGGCGCGCGGGTCGTCAGCCTCGCGAAACCGGGAGATCAGCCCTCGCGCAGGGCCGTGGTGATCGGCAGGCGCGCGGCGCGAATCGCCGGCAGCAGTCCGCCGACGAGGCCCATGCCGAGGGCCAGAATCAGTCCCGCCATCAGCCCGTCGGGGGTGATCCGGAAGGCGAAGGCGATCTCGCTGAACGACGCCGTCTGCCCGGTGCCGGCGGTGTAGCCGTACCATCGGAAGGCGAGCAGGCACCCCAGGATCCCGCCGACCAGCGACAGGAGAAGCGACTCAAGCAGGAATGCGGTCAGGATGCTTCGGCGGCTGAAGCCGATGGCCCGGAGCGTCCCGATCTCCCGCGTGCGCGCGGCGACGATGGCGTTCATGGTGTTGACGGCCCCGAACACCGCGCCGATCCCCATGAACAGCGACACGAAGGTGGCGAGCGCGAGAAGCGGGCCGCTCACCGGGCCGGACTGGTCGGCGTAGTACTGGCGCTCGTCCTTCATCTCGAGCTGGAACTGCGGGTTCGCCTGGATGTCACGGTCGAACGCCTCGCGGGTTTTGGCGTCCTTCAGCCGGACGGTGAGGGAGTTCTGCCCCCCGCCGCGCAGGAAGGCCGGCCCCATGACGTCGTAGTCCCCCCAGATCTCGCTCTCGAAGGCGCTGCCGTCGGCGCCGAACCACCCGACGACCTCCCACTCCCGCTTCTGGATCTTGATCTTCGAACCGAGATCGAGACCCGCCATGCGCCGGGCGATCTTCTCGCCGACGATCACCTCGTTGAGGCCCGGCGTGAAGTTGCGGCCGTTGGTGACCTTGATGCCGCGCCGCACCTCGAACGCCATCGGCGTCACGCCGCGGACGGTGACGTTGGTCGGCTGGCCGTCCTCCTTCTTCTTGAGGTTGGCGACGATGACGATGTCGGGGGAGACCAGGGGCTTGCCGTCCGGGGCGCGGGCGATCCGCTCGTCCGCCTCGATCAGGTTGCGCTGCTCGCGGCTGAAGAACGACGTCAGCTCCGAACCGGAGCCGCGTTGCACGACGATGCCGTTGTCGGAGCTGCCGGTCTCGGCCAGGGCGTGCTGGAAGCCGCTCGACATGGCGCTGAGGACCACGAGCACGGTGACCACGAGGGCGATGCCGCCGATGGCGAGGAGCGTCACCTTCCAGCGGACCACCAGGTTCCGGTAGTTGTACGACAGGGGGAGCGCCATCAGACGTGCCTCAGCAGATCGGTGATGTGGGCGCGGTAGGCGGCGACCGCCGGCGCCAGGCCGGCGATGAGACCGATGCCGAGCGCCAGGGCGAAGCCGGCGAGCGCCACCGGACCGGGGAGCCCGCCGAGGCCCTGCACGACGGGGCCCACATTGGGGGCCATGGCGAGCACCCGGATCATGCCGGTGCTGAAGAGGATGCCGATCGCTCCGCCGAGCGCGCCGAGCAGCCCCGCCTCCGCGAGCACCAGCCCCATCACCTTGCCGCTGCTGAAGCCGAGTGTCTTGAGCACGCCCATCTCCGTGCGCCGCTCGCGCACCGCCATGCTCATGGTGTTGGCGGTGACGAGCAGGATGACGAAGATGACGGCGAGCCCGATCCAGTTGAGGAGCAGCGCCAGGTTGCCGGCCATGGAGAGAAACGAGGCGAGGAACTGCTTTTCGGTCTCGGTGTGGGTCTGCCGCTCGCTGTTCTCGAACAGGTTGTCGATGGCGCGGCAGATCGCGCCGGCCTGGGTCTTGTCGGCGATCTGGACCGCGAACGTCCCGACGCCGACCTGCCGGCCGGTCGCCTCGTCCAGGTACTTGCGATGGAAGAACATGATCGTCTTGTCGGTCCCCGGGAAGCGCTTGTCGTCAGTCGCGTAGATGGCCGCGATGGTGAATTCGAACGGCTTGCTGGCGCGGTACGGCGGGATGAACGACTCGAGCTGGAAGGTGCTGCCGACCTTCCAGCCGTATTTCTCCGCCGTGGCCGGTCCGATGATGCAGCCGGTCTGGCTCTCGAGCCAGGCCCGCTTCTGCTCCTCGGTCAGGATGTACTCGGGGGACATCTCGAGGAACGGCTCCGCCTCGACCGCCATGTTGGGGAAGAAGTCCTTGAAGTCCCCCGCCTTGCGGGCGCCGCCGAACCAGTTCTGCGCACAGACGCGCTGGACCCCCGGGACCCCCGCGATGCGCTCCTTGTAGGTCACCGGGAGGTTGAACACCAGGCTGACGGCGTTGCGGGTGACCAGGCGATTGGCATTGGTGGAATCGAGGCCGCGCTGCAGCGCGGCCAGGAACGCCTGCAGGACGCAGAACACGAAGATGCAGAAGGTCATCGCCAGGACGGTGAGCAGGCTGCGCACCCAGTGGCGTTTCAGGTGCTTCAGGATGTAGGGGAGGTATTTCATCGCTCTAGGCCTGCAGGATGCCCTTGTCGAGGTGCAGCTGCCGCCGGGCGCGCTGCGCCGCGCGCGGGTCGTGGGTCACCATGACGATGGTCTTCCTGAAGTCCCGGTTGAGCGTGTCCATGAGCGTCAGGATCTCCTCGGCGCTCTTCGCGTCGAGGTCGCCGGTCGGCTCGTCGGCGACCAGCACCTTCGGGTCGCCGACGATGGCGCGGGCGATGGCGACGCGCTGCTCCTGGCCGCCGGAGAGCTGCCGCGGCGAGTGCTTCGCCCGGTCGGCGAGACCGACGATCTTGAGCGCGGTCATCGCCCGCTCGTTGCGCTCCTTGCGCGACAGGCGCTCGAGCAGAAGCGGCAGCGCGACGTTCTCCTCCGCCGTCAGAACCGGAATCAGGTTGTAGAACTGGAAGATGAAGCCGACGTTGTGGCTGCGCCAGCGCGCCAGCGCCCCCTCCGAGAGGGCGGCGACGTTCGTCCCGGCGACCTGGACGGAGCCTGCGGTCGGCCGGTCGATGCCGGCGATGAGATTGAGGAGGGTCGTCTTCCCCGAGCCGGAGGGGCCCATCAGAGCCAGGAACTCCCCCTCCTGCACGTCGAGGTCGAGCCCGTCGAGCACCGTGATCGCCAGGGCGTCGCGCCGGTACACCTTGCGCACGCCGCGGACCTCCACCATCGCCATGCGTGTCTCCTCCCCCTGGTCTGAGTCTTAGGAACGAACTCGAATGCGATCCCCGTCCCTGAGCGTCGCCGGCGGCTTCGCCACGAGCGTCTCGGTGCCGCTCAGCCCGTGCCGCACCACCGTCTGCCCCTCGCGCGTCCCGGCGGTCTCGACGGACAGGGCGCGCGCCTTGCCGTCGCGCACCTCGAACACCGTCGTGGCGCCGCCGCGGTCGACGACCGTGCCGTCCGGCACCGTGATCGTCGGCGGCGCCTGGGCGGCCTCGGCCGGCGCCGCCGCCTGCGCCTTCTCGATGAAGTTGACCTTGGCGTTCATCTCGGGCTTGAGGTTCGGATCCTTGTCGAGGATCGTCACCTTCACCATCACGGTGGCGCGGGTGCGGTCGGCGGTCGGGATGATCTGCCGCAGCACCGCCTTGTAGGTCTTGTCGGGGAAGGCCTCGACCGAGACCTCGGCCGGCTGGTCGGGGCCGAGCCGCGCGACGTTCGATTCGCTCACGTCGGCCTCGACCTCGAGCGTGTCCAGGTCGGCCAGCGCCACGATCGCCCCGGACGACGACGAGATGTTCACCCCGGGGGGGATCGGCGCGACGCTCTCGCCGACCTCCGCCATCTTCTTCAACACGACGCCCTTGAACGGGGCGCGGATGAGGGTGTTCCGGTACTGCGCATCGGCCACCTGGAGGAGTGCTTTCGCCTGCTCGACGGCGGCCGCCGCCATGCGGACGCGGCTCTCCGCCGCCTCGCGGGCGTCGCGCGACACGACGTTCTCGCGCTCCATCTGCTGCGCCAGGCGCAGCTGGCGCTCCTGCTCGGCGAGATCGGCCTCGGCACGCCGCACGGTGGCGCGGCCGCTGCTGACCTGCGCGAGGTAATCGGCGTTCTCGAGGCGCGCGAGGATCTCGTCCTGCTCGACGCGGCTGCCTTCCTCGACCCGGAGCTCGCTCAGGCGTCCCTGGATCTTGGCGCTGACGACCGCCTTGCGCCGCGGCACGACGTAGCCGGAGGCGGTCAGGATGGCCGTCCCGGGCGCGGGCCCGGAGGACGACCTCACCTGGGGTCGCACGGTTTCGATCTCCACGCCGCGCATGGCGTTGAGGCCGCCGCCGAGGAGAAACCAGGTGCCGCCCGCCGCGAGCAGCAGCGCCACGGCGACCAGCAGGAGCCAGCGCGCGGCGCCGCCGCCCTGCGGCCGGTCGCGATCGATGCGCAGCGAGGCGAGCTGGTCCTTGAGTTCGCTCAAAGCGATCGGCTCTGTGGGGACCGGTTCCGTCGCAACCGGTTCAGGGGAGAAGCGCCAGGACCTCGGCCGGGTGCTTCTTCGGCTCGACCTTGGGCCAGGCGTGCTCGATGCGGCCGTCGGGTCCGATGAGGTAGGAGATCCGCCGCGCCGAGCGATCCGTCTTGTCGTCGCATGCCCCGTAGGCCAGGCCGATCTGCCGCTCCGTGTCGCACAGGAGCGGGAAGGTGAACGAGAACTTCTGCGCGAAATCGGCGTTCTCCTGCACGCTGTCGAAGGACACGCCGAGGATCGCCGCCCCTTTCGCCTGGAACTGAGTGTTCAGGTCGCGGAACCCGCAACCTTCGAGCGTTCATCCAGGGGTATCGGCCTTCGGATAGAACCACAGGAGCACATGGCGACCGCGGAAATCGGCGAGGCTCGTGTCGCGCCCGTGATGGTCCTTGACGGTGAAAGCGGGGGCCTGCGCCCCGACCGTGAGCATGGCGACCTCCTGAGCGACTGGTGGAGCGCGAAGGCTATCACACGGTCCGAAGGTCGTGCCATCCGATGGAAGGACGCGCTCGAAAGCGACCCGCTCAGGACACCCGGGGTGTCGTGACCGCCTGCTTCGACCGCGCCGCCCGCACCAGGAAGACGGCGATGGCGGCGACGAGCATGAGCGCCATGAGGCGGCCGAGGTCCCCGTCGAGAAGCGGTGGACGCGATTTGGGGATGACGCCCGCGGCGACCAGGCCCGCGATCAGCACGCCGGCGAGCCCCTCGCCGGCGACGAGACCCGATGCGGCCAGGACGCCGGTATGCGCCTCGGCGGGGCCTCCTGCCGCCGCCGGGTCGGCGCCGCGCTCGGAGAAGCGCCGCACGACACCGCCGGCGTAGATCGCCGCCATCGAGGCCAGCGGCAGGTAGACGCCGATGGCGAAGGCGAGCCCCGACACGCCGCACAGGATCGCCGAGAGGGCGATCCCGCCTCCCGAGAGGACCAGCCCCCACGGCAGGGCGCCAGCCAGCACGCCTTCGATGATGGTCTTCATGAGCGTCGCCTGCGGCGCCGGGACCTCCGGCGAGCCGAAGGTGTAGACCCGCCCGAGCAGCAGGACGGTCGCGGCGACGCCGAAGCAGGCGAACGCCGCGCCGAGCAGCTGGCCGAGCTGCTGGCGCGCCGGGGTCGCGCCGACGAGCCAGCCGGTCTTGAGGTCCTGGGAGATGTCGCCGGCCTTCGAGGCGGCCACCGCGACGATGGTGCCGACGGTCAGCACGGCGGCGCGCGCCGCGGCATCGTTCCAGCCGCAGGCGGCGAACAGGCTCGCGGTCCCGAGGAGCGTCACGAGCGCGATGCCCGAGGTCGGCTGCGACGTCACTCCGACGATGCCGACGATGCGCGCCGCCACCGCGACGAACAGGAGCCCGAAAATCGCCACCCCGGCGGCGCAGGCGAGGCGCGGCCCCGCGCCCATGCCGCCCGCGAAGACGCCGGGCACGAAGGCGGTCACGAGGACGACGAAGAGAATGGCCGCGGCGATGAAGGCCGGAGGAAGGTCGCGGTCGGTCAAGGGCGTCGCCGCGGCCGCGCCGAATCCGGCGTTCCGCCGCGCCAGCCCGCGCGCCACGGCGCGCGCCGCTTCGGCCATCACCGGCAGGTTCCTGAGCACCGTGAGCAGCCCGGCCGTCGCCACCGCACCGGCCCCGATGTAGCGGACGTAACGGCTCCAGATCTGCGCCGCGCTCATCGAGGCGATCGGCACCTGCGTCTCGGGCGGGAGCGGTCCGGCGAGCCCGCCGCCGAACCAGGCGATGAGCGGGATGAGCGCGAGCGAGGCGACGATCGATCCGGCCACCAGGATCGCCGACTGGCGGTACCCGAGGATGAAGCCGACGCCGATGAGGGCGGGGGCGACCTCGAGCGCCAGCTCGGCGCGCGGCAGGAAGGGGAGTCCCTGCGCCACGCTCGACGGGCACAGGAAGAGCAGCGACAGCGCCAGCTTCACGGCCGCGCCCAGCGCCATGCCGGTGAAGATGACGCGACCGCCTGCTCCGGATCCGGAGGTGGCGCGCAGCACCTCCGCGCAGGCGCGCCCCTCCGGGTACGGGAGCTCCTGGTCCGACTGCACGATCAGGAGCCGCCGCAGCGGGATCATCGCCGCCAGCCCCAGCAGGCCGCCGAGGAAGCACAGGATCACCACCTGGAGGTACGGCGGCGCGAACCCCCACATGAAGAGCGCCGGGATGGTGAAGATGGCGCCGCTGGCGAGCGAGGTGGAGGCGGAGCCGATCGTCTGCGACAGGTTCGCCTCGAGGATGGTCGGCCGGGCGCGCAGCAGCCGGAAGAGCGCGACCGTCATCACCGCCGCCGGGATGGACGCCGACACGGTCAGTCCGACCCGCAGCCCGAGGTAGGCGTTCGCCGCCCCGAAGACGAGCCCGAGCAGGATCCCGGAAACGACGGCGCGGGCGGTGAACTCGGCCATCAGGAGGACCGCGGCCGCGCGGCGAGCACCGCCCAGCCCAGCAGGCAGGCCGGAACGAGGAACATCATGAGGTAGAAGGGCTGGAACCCGGTGGCGAGGAACGCTCCGAGCCCGAACAGGAAATACGCCGCCGCCACGATCGACGCGCCCTCCAGCCCGCTGCCGTCGCCCCGGCGCGCCCGTCTCCACGCGATCAGCACGATCAGGGCGAAGGTCAGCTGCGCCACGCTGCCCAGGAGCCAGCCGAACGTCACGATCTCGACCACGTCGGCCGGGGCCGCCGTCTGCGCGAGCGCGGCGCGCACCGTCGAAAGGCCGAGGGAGCCATGCGCCACGCTGCTCAGCAGGAGGAGCAGCGCGACGGCGAGCATCAGGTGGCGCGTCCAGGAGCGATCCGGGATCGGGGTGGTGACGGTCGGGGTCATGGCTCCTCCACGGACGGGGGCGCCGCATCGGCGCGGCGCCGCGAAGGCTACCGAATGCGGGGAGCGCCGTTCAAGAGGCGGCGCCGGGATGCGGCGCTCAGGATGCGGCGGCGCGGCGCGCGGAGGCCAGGGCGGATTCGTAGGCGGCGATGGTGCCGTCCACGAGGTGGTCGGGCGTGAAGCGGGCGGCGACGTCCCGGGCGCCGAGCCCGCCCATGGCGCGGGCGCGCAGAGGGTCGGCGAGCAGGCGCTCGATGGCCTCGGCCAGCCGCGCGGGATCGCGCGGCGGGACGACGAAGCCGGTCTCGCCGTCGCGCAGGATCTCCGACGCGCCCCCGATGTCGGTCGCGACCACCGGGACGCCGCAGGCGAGCGCCTCCTTGATCGCGGCCGACGAGGCATCGCAGTCGACCGACGGCAGGACCGACACCGCGAGCGAGGCGGTGATCTCCGGCACGTCGTCGCGAAAGCCGAGAAACCCCACCTGGTTCTCGACACCGAGTCCGGCGGCGAGCTGGCGCAGGGCGGTCTCGGCGGTGCCGCGGCCCGCGAGCACGAAGCGCAGCTCCGGCCGGCGCTCCCGCAGGAGCGCCGCGGCGCGCAGGAAATCGTCCTGGCCCTTGTCGGGGACCAGCCGCCCGACGACGCCGATGAGCGGGACATCCGGTGCGGCGCCGATCGAGGCGCGGAAGGGGGACGGGTCGATGCCGGGATGGAAGCGGTCGGGACGGTAGGCCGAGTGGATCACCGAGACGCGATCCCGGCGGAGATCGCCGCGCGCGAAGAACGGCTCGTAGCGCGGCAGGATGCTCCGGCTCACGACGATCAGGTGATCGACGCGGCGCAGCAGCCAGCGGTTGAAGGCGTGATCGTCGACGTGCTTGGTGTTGTGCCGGGTGTAGACCAGCGGCACCCGCGGCCGCGCCAGGACCGCCGTCCACAGATCCTGCGACCCGTGCGCGACGACGAGGTCGTACCGCACCTCGGCGAGGTGGCGCGCCAGCGCGCGCCTGTCGGCGAGGGCGCGCACGACATGGCGCGGAGGGCGGAAATGGGCCTGCTCGAACGTGCGGAGTCCCGCGGCGCGGGCCCGCTCGCCGAGCATCGACCCGGGGGGCACGGCGAGCGTCACGTCGTGGCCGCGCCGCGCCATCCCTTCCGCGACCATCAGGATGCGGGACGGCTGTCCCCCCCAGCCGCGGTGGAAGTTGGTCTCGAGAACCTTCACGCCAGGAGGATCCCGGGGGACGTCACGGGCGGTCGGCGGCGATCTCCGGCCCGGCGGCATCGATCGCCGCGGGAACCCGGGCGCGGCGGGCCGCGAAGCGCGTGGTCGCCTGGTCCAGCACGGAGTATCCGGCCGGCACGACGAACAGGGTCATGAAGGTGGAGACGATCATCCCGCCGATGACCGCGAGCGACATCGGGATCCGCGTCTCGGCGCCGGGCCCGAGCGCCAGCGCCGCCGGCAGGGCCCCGGCGATGGTGGCGACCGAGGTCATGAGGATCGGCCGCAGGCGCACCGGGCAGGCGCGCAGGAGCGCCGCGTCGCGATCGAGGCCCTGGCGCCGCAGCTGGTTGGTGTAGTCCACCAGGATGATCGAGTTCTTCTTGGCGATGCCCATGAGCAGGATGAGCCCGATGAACGAGTAGATGTTCAGCGACTGGCCGCCGATCCAGAGGGCGAAGAGGGCCCCGGAGGCCGAGAACGGCAGCGCCAGCAGGACGGTGATCGGATGGGTGAAGGCGTTGAACTGCGACGCCAGGATCATGTAGGCGACGATGAGCCCCATGCCGAGCGCGAAGGCGAGCGAGCGGAAGGACTCCTGGAACGCCTGCGCCGACCCGGAGAAGCTCAGCGAGTAGCCGTCCGGCAGCACCTCGCCGCCGATCTTTTCGATCTCCTTGAGGGCGGTGGCCTGCGACGCGCCGGGGGCGAGGTTGGCGAAGACGCCGATGGCGCGCTGGCGATCGCGATGGGTGATCACCTGGAGCGTCGGCTTCTCGACGATCTGCACGACGTCGCCGAGCCGCACCAGGGCCCCGGCCGGAGTGCGCAGCAGCAGGCGCCGGATGTCGTCGGGGTTCTGCCGCTGGTCCGCCTGCAGCCGGGCGCGGATGTCGTAGCGCCGGCCGCCGTCCTTGAAGCGGGCGATGCGGGCGCCGCCGATGAGGGTGTTCACCGTCGAGCCGATGGTCGCCATGCTGATCCCCAGGTCGGCGGCGCGCCGCCGGTCCGGCATGACCTTCACCTCCGGCATGCCCACCTGGTAGTCGGTGTCGACGTCGGTGACGAGCCCGGTGGCCCGCATCCGATCCATCAGCGTGTTCGAGTAATCGGCCAGTTTCTCCCAGTCGGGGCCGCGCACCGACAGCTCCACCGGGAAGCCGCGCTGCGCGCTGAACCCCTGCTGCGACAGATCCTGCAGGACCACCTTGATGCCCGGGATGGCGTTGAGCTCCTGGCGCGTCAGGTCCATGAACGCCTGGGTGGAGAGCCGGCGCCCGGCCTGCGGATCCACCGGGCGATCCGCTTTCGGCTCGAGCGTCACGAACGCCATGGAGTTGTTCACCTCGCCCGAGGTCCCGCCGCCGAAGCCGCCCACCACCGCGAAATAGCGGTGCACCTCGGGGCGCGACATCAGGAAGGCCTCGGCCTGCCGCGTCAGGCGGTCGGTGTAGTCGATGGAGGAGCCGACCGGCGTCGTCATCCGCACGATGAAGCGCGACAGGTCCTGCGACGGGACGAACTCGCGGTTGATGACCGCCAGCACCCCGAGCGACCCGGCGAAGACCGCGGCGGCGGCGCCGAGGACGAGCCAGCGGCGCTGGAGCGCCGGGCGCAGCCACGACTCGTAGCCGCGCGACAGGCGCTCGAAGAAGCGATCGAGCTTCGCGCCGAAGCCGCCGGCGCGCGCCCCGGTCTCGAGGAAGCGCGAGCACCGCATGGGGGTGAGCGTCAGTGCCTCCAGCAGCGACAGGAGCACGGCGATGGAGATGGTGACGCCGAACTGGAAGAAGAACTTGCCGATGATCCCCGACATGAAGGCGACCGGCAGGAAGACGGCGACGATCGCGGCGGTCGCCGCCATCGCCGCGAAGGTGATCTCGCGCGCCCCCACGAGCGCCGCCTGCACGCGCGACAACCCCTCCTCGCGGTGCCGGTAGATGTTCTCCAGCACCATGATGGCGTCGTCCACGACGATGCCGACCGAGAGCGACAGTCCCAGCACCGTGAAGGTGTTGAGGGTGAAATCGAAGAAGTACATGCACAGGAAGGTGCCGACGATCGACGTCGGGATGGCCAGGAGCACGTTCACCGTCGAGGACCACGACCCGAGGAACAGCCAGCAGACCACCCCCGTCAGCAGAGCGGCCAGGAGCAGCGAGAACTGCACCTCCCGGATCGCCTCCTCGACGGCCTCGGTGCCGTCGAAGTTCACCCCGAGCGTCAGGCCCTCGGGGAGGGTCGCCTGCACCTCCCTGAGGCGCTGCTTCACGAGATGGCCGACCTCGACGGCGTTGGCGCCGCGCTGCTTGCGGATCCCCATGCCGAGCGCCGGCTGGCCGAGGGCGCGCGCGATGCGGCGGCGGTCCTCGAGGCCGTCCTCGACCACCGCCACATCCGACAGGTGCACCGGCGCCCCGTCGCGCGTCGCGACGACGAGGGCGGAGAAGGCGCCGACGTCGATCGCCTCTCCCTCGGCCCGGACGTTCATCTCCCGGTCGCCCGTCTCGATGCGGCCGGCCGGAACCTCGACGTGCTGTGCCTGGACGGCCCGCGTCACGTCGTCGGCGGTCAGCGCGAATTGCTCCAGGCGCCGCGCATCGAGCCAGATGCGGATGTTGCGCTCGAGGTAGCCGCCGAGGGTGATCTCGCCGACGCCGGGGATCGTCTGGAAGCGGGGCTTGAGGACGTTGCGGACGTAATCGGCGAGCGCCCCGGGGGGGCGATCCCCCGAAAGCGCCAGCCACAGGATCGGCTGGTCCTCGGGGTTGGTCTTGGTGATGACCGGCGGGTCGATCTCGCGCGGCAGCAGGCGCGCCGTCTGGGCGACGCGCGTCTGCACGTCCTGCAGCGCCAGGTCGATGTCGCGCTTGAGATCGAACTCGACGACGATGCTGGCCCGGCCCTGCCGCGCCGTCGAGGAGAGTCCCTTGATCCCCTCGACCGCCATGATGGCGTCCTCGAGCGGCTCGATGACGTCGGTCTCGATCACTTCCGGGGCGGCCCCCTCCAGCGAGACCGCGACGTTGATGACCGGGAAGTCCACGTCGGGGTTCTGGCTCACCCCGAGGTGCGAGTAGCCGATCGCCCCGAACAGGATGAGGGCGGCCATCAGCATCCACGCGAAGACGTGGTTCCTGATGGAGAGATCGGAAAGGGTCATCGGGCCGGGGCGCTGCCGGTCGCGGCGGATCCGGCCGCGGCCGTGCCCGCCGCCGCGGTCGCCGCATCGATCGCGGCGCCGTCCCGCAGCGCGCCATTGCCGTCGGTGACCACGACCGCCCCCGGCCGGAGCCCGGTGAGGATCTCCATCGCGCCGTCCTCCGCGCGCAGGCCGACCGTCACCTCGCGGCGGCGGGCCACGTTCCCCTCCGCCTCGAAAACGACGAAGCCGCGCTCGGTGGCGACGACCGCCCGCTCGGGGACGAGGATCGCCCCGGCGCGCTTCTCGGTCGCCGCCTTCACCTCGGCGAAGAAGCCGGGCTTGAGGACCGCGTCGGGATCCTGGACGAGCGCCAGGCACTCGACCATGCGGCTGCCGGGATCGGCGCTGCGCGACACGTGGTACAGGCGCGCTTCGAACGTGCGCCCGGGCCACGCCGCCGTCGTGAAGGTGACCGGCAGGCCGTCCTTCAGGCGCACCGATTCGATCTCGGTCACCTTGAAGCGCAGCCGCAGGCGCCGCGTGTCCACGAGGGTCGCCAGGATGGCGTCGGTGTCCACGTGCTGCCCGGTGACGACCGACTTGCGGTTGATGATGCCCGGCACGATGGGGGAGACGATCGAGCGGCGCCGGTCCTGCTCGGCGAGCGACCAGGCCGCCTTCGCCTCGGCGGCGGCGCCGCGCTGGCGCTCCAGCTCCTGGCGGGCGCGCTCCAGCTCCTCGGCGGAGACCAGGGGCGGCGTCTGGCGCAGCAACTCGTCGCGCCGCCTCAGCTCGGATTCGGCCTGCTGCCGCAGCGCCTCGGTCTGGTCGTAGCGTGCCTTCGCCCGCTCCGCCTGCAGCCGGTACCGCTCCGGATCGATCTCCGCGATCACCGACTTCGGCGTGACGCGGTCGCCCTCGTGGAAATCGACCCTGGTGACGACCCCTTCGACGGCCGCCACCACCTGGATCTCTTCCTCGGCTTCGATCGAGCCGAGGGCCTGGATGCTCGAGGCGAGGTCACGCACCTCCACCGGGGCGGTCGCCACCCGCACCGCCGGCACGGTCTTCTCGTTCGCGGCGGCGGGGGCCGCTGGAGTTGCCCCGCCGGCCCCACCACAGCGCACAACGCTCAGGGCCAGGAAGGCGCAAACGGCGGCCCGGGCGACGAGCGCAAGGTCATCGCGTGCAGGGACACCCGTGCCGGGAACAGACGTGGGGCGCGGTCTTGCGGAAATCGGGGGACCTCCCATCCGGACCGCGGAGAGTCTATCAGGGGGGGAGCACGCCCCACAAATAAGCAGCGGTCATTCCCGTCGAATTCGGAAATGTTGGGCTGGAATGCGCAAAATTTTGAATGGCACTGCCGGAACCGCAACGGGCGGGATCGGTGATTGCCGTGTGTGTGTGGGCGAAACGGACTGACTAGGAGCGGGAAACCTTCACCGCCTGCACGATGACGGCGGTGATGTTGTCGTCGCCGCCGCGCTCGTTGGCGAGGTCGATCAACGCCTGAGCGCCGGACTCCGGCTCGACGCCGTCGCGGCGCAGGGTTTCCAGGATCTCCTGGTCCTCGACCATGTTGGTCAGGCCGTCGGAGCAGAGCAGCAGGAGATCCCCCGGCTGCAGGTCCTCCTCGATCAGATCGGCCTCGATCTCCTCCTGGCTGCCGACGGCGCGGGTGAGGATGTTGCGCGCCGGGTGGCGGCGCGCCTCCTGCGGCGTCAGCGTGCCGGAGCGCACCTGCTCGTTGACGAAGGTATGGTCGTCGGTGAGCTGGCGGATGTCGCCGCCGCGCACGAGATACGCGCGGCTGTCGCCGACCGAGCCGATGTAGGCGCGCTTGCCCTGGATGTAGGCGAGCACGACGGTGGTCCCCATCCCGCGCATGCTCTGGTCCCGCCGCACCGAACGGACGATCTCCTGGTTCGCGAGGCGGATGGCGTTGAGGACGCGCCGCGCCGGCACCGGCAGGGCGGTCTCGTCCACCGAGCGGGTGGTCACCTCCGATGGGACGGTCGGCGGGACATCGGGCGAGGCCGACGAGATGTGCCGGCCGATCGACTCGACCGCCAGCCGCGAGGCGACCTCGCCCGCGGCGTGGCCGCCCATGCCGTCGGCCACGACGTAGAGCCGCAGGTCGTCGGAGGTGCTGTAGGAATCCTCGTTGGATCGGCGCTTGCGCCCGACGTCCGAGACGCCGGCCCCGCGGATCGCGAATCCCGAGGTCATCGCCTCAGGCACGCGAATCTCCCGCGCGCGCCCGCTCCCGCCGGGGCGCCTGCAACTCCTCGAGTCGGGCGAGGGCCGGCTGGTTGTCCGGCTCCTGGCGCAGCACCAGGCGCAGCTCCTCGAGCGCCTCCTCGTCGCGTCCGGCCTCGGCCAGCGCGAAGGCGAGGTTGAGCCGCGACACGACGTAGTCGGCGTTCACCTCGAGAGCGCGGCGGAACGCCTCGACGGCCCCGGTCCAGTCCTGCATCTCGGCGCAGGCGACGCCAAGGTAGTTGTGCACGTCGGCGAAGTCGGACCGGAACTGCACCGCCTGGCGCAGCGCCTCGACCGCCGGCTCCATCTTGCCGTCCCTCAGGCTCCGAAGGCCGCGGCGGAAGTGGAAATTGAACGACTCGGGGCGGCGCAGGAAGGCGGTTCGCATCCATTCGGCCGCGCCGTCCAGATCCTGCCGCTCGAGGGCCTCGCGTCCCTGCTCGAACGGCTGGTCGATGGCCCGCACCGCCACGTCCCGCACCGTCGCGAACTCGCGCGCCGCCGCAGCCGTGTCGCGCCGCTCGAGCAGCAGCATGGCGCGCCGCACGCGGGCCTCGAGATAGTCGGGGTTGAGGTCGAGGGCGCGGCCGAAGGCGTCGATGGCGTCGGAGGTCAGACCGAGCCGCGAGCAGAGCGCGCCGAGACGGAAATGGAGGTCCGGATAGTCCGGCGTGATCGCCAGCGCCTGCCGGTAAGCCTCCACTGCCTTGTCCATCTCGTCCCCTTCCTCGAGTTTCTCGGCCAGGGCGATGTACGCCTGGGTCAGATAATACAGCGCCATGCGCCGATCCGGCTCCGTGGACTCGGGGGATTGCAGCGCGCGCATCAGAAAATCGATGGCCTGCTGTGACTCGCCGCGGTCATGATGGTAGATGCCGGACTTGAGCTGGTAGTTGCCGAGGAGGTTGCGAATCGCCTTCAGGAAGCGCATCAGTGGGCCTTCTTGAATGTTTTCTTCGGCGGCTGGGTGCGGACCAGGAACAGGTTGCGCGCCTGCCGGCGGACCAGCTCCGGGACGTTCTTGTCGCCGGCGCAGATCTTCAAATCCCGGGTGCCGAGCCGGGCCAGGAACTGCACCGACAAACCGGCGGGAGTCTTGGGGTTGCGCACCAGCGCCAGCGCCACGGAGTAGGTCTTGGTCCACTCGCGGTTGCCGGCGATGGTGCGCAGGATGTCCTCGGTGACGCTGCGCAGGCCCGCGAAGCGGACGATCTCGGTCTCCGACAGGCGCGGGTTCTTGAGCACCGCCTGCGACACGACGCGCGCCGTGTCCCGGACGAGGATGGCCCGCTCTTCGGAGTTCCCCTTCATCGCGAGGATGTTGCGCTCGGCGACGTTGAGACGCTGGATCTTCTGGAAGGCGTCGGTCTTCTGAAGAACCTCCTCGTCGTCGTAATAGTCCTGGTATTCCTGGTCCGCTTCGGCCGCCCCTTCCGGCGGCGCCTCCCCATCGGCGGGGACCGACGCCGCCTCAGGTGGCAGGTCGAGGCTCTGTCCTGGCTCGAGCGGCGCCTGCGTCTCCGGCACGGCGGCCGGTGCCGGCACGGCGGCGAGCGGGACCTTGGCCTGCGGCTGACGGCTGATGACCTCCCGCTCCAGCTCGGCCAGACGCCGGCGTTGCTCGCCGGAAAGCTTGGGGTTGGCGCGCAGGAGCGGCAGCAGGCGGGTGTGACCGATGAGCCGCATCTCGTTCGTGATCAGCAGCCCGAGCGCCCCCTCCTCCCCGGTGGAGGCGATCGCCTCGAGCGCCAGGTCGGAGATGCGGGGATGGGCGATCGCCTGCGCAAGGTCCTCGCCCAGAAGCCTTCCCGAGAGAGCCAGGTAGTCGATCAGCATCGGGTCGCAGGCGGCGTCGCGCACCAGCGCGGCGAGGCCCTCGATGGGCAGCGCCTCGAGGCTGTCGCGCGCCGCGAGCGCCACCGACGCCGCCGGGTCCTCGAGCAGGCGCACCTGGAGCGGCACCAGGTCGTGCGCGGGAATCGGCAGGGCGCCCTTCGCCGCGCTGAGGCGCAGCGCCTCGGGCGTTCCCGCTTGCAGAACCCGGTCGAAGAGCGGATGCCGCGCGGGGGACTTCAGGGCCTCAGCGGCGCCCATGCGCTCCGCTCCCTGCGCCCGGCGCGCAGATGGCGCGCGCGTCCTCGGCGCGGATGGTGAAGTGTTCGACGCGTCCGGCGGCCCCGAGCGGGCAGGGGGCGCCGTCGAGGCTCAGCCGCACCGCGGCGGCGTCCTCGGCGCTGATGCGCACGAGGCTGTAGCACTTCATCGACACCGTCTCTCCCGCGAGCATCGTGCGCGCCGGTCGATCCGAGCCGTCGCAGCCGAGAATGACCGTCACCGGAGACACGGCGGTTACCGCGATCGCCATCGGCCCCGTCGGGGCGGTCGCGGTCGCGGGCGGGTTGACGGGGCCGGCGGGGGCCGGATTCGGGGCATTCGAAGGCGGCGTCACCGTGACGGGGGCCGGGGCGGGAGGGGGAGTGCTCGGCGACCTGGCGGGCTTGCGCACCGTGCCCTCGGCGGATGTCTGATCCGGCGCCGGCGCCGGGATGGGAGAGGCGACGCGCACGGGCGAGGGCGATCCGTTGCGTTCGCGCGGGAGCTCGGGCAGGGGACGCGCGTCCGGTTTCACGGCCGGCGGCGTGCTGCCGGGTCCCGCCGCACCGGGCGGCGTGACCGCGGGATCGCCCGACGGAGCCGACGCGGGATCTCCGGAGGGCGGCGCCGGTTTCTCACCGTCGAGAATCTGCGGCTCGGGCGACGCCGGGGTCGCTTCCTCCACCGGTCCGGAGTCGGGTCTGTCGGGAATCCCGGCGGGTGCGGCGTCGTGGCTCGGGGTCTCGGTCCGCGGTTCGTGCTGCGCCGAGCGGACGAGATAAAAGATGGTGCCGAGCGCGGCGAAGGCGGCGATGACCGTCGTGCCGGCGAGGAGCAGGCGTGCCTGCTGGAACGTCTCGCCCGCGGAACGCAGCGGAACGGTGGCGGCCGGCGGCAGGAAATCGGTTCGCGCCGCGGGCGCCGTGGGCGCTGCGGGCGCTGGTGCGGCGGCGCGCGTCTCGCCGAAGGTGATGGCCGGGCCGGCGCCCGTGGCCGGCTCGGAAGCAATGTCGGCGCCATCGCGTCGTCGCGGCGGCGCCTGCGGAGCGCGAAGGGCTCCGGGACGATCGGGGCTCGGCTGCTGTCCCGCGATCACCGCTTCCTTTTCGGCCACCTCCTCCATGTAGCGCTGGACGAGGACCTCCCCGTCGGCACCGATGAAGCGCGCATAGGCGCGGATGAAGCCCTTGTTGAAGACGCCACCGGGGAGCTTGTCGAAGCGGTTCTGCTCGAGCGCTTCGAGGTAGCGCAGGTTGATCTTGGTGGCGTTGGCGATGTCGCGCAGCGGGATGTCGCGCTGTTCGCGCTCGCGCTTCAGGGCTTCGCCGAAATTCGCCATGCGGCCGTCCGCTCCACCCCCGCGCGGCCCGGCCGGCCGCGCTACGACGTTGACGTGCGCGAACCGCTTGGGAGACGGACTGTCGCTTCCGCCGGCGCCGGCGCGCGGGGGGGAATAATAAGGAGGGGTCGAAGGGTTGTCAAACGACCCTAAGCCTTTACAGTTGTGTCATTTAACACGGGAAAACGGGGGATTCGGGCCCTTCCTTTATTGATCACCCGCCAGACGGCGCTCGGCCGCCAGGCGCACCAGGGGCGGGGCCGATGGAAGCTGCAGCATCCGCTGCAGTTCCGGGCCGTCCATGGCGGCCAGAAGCCGCAGGGCGATCTGGGGGGGCGTCGAGGCGTGCGCGGCCAGCGCGCGGCGCAGGTCGACCAGATCGCGGAAGCGGGGGCTCTCCGCCAGGAGCCGCAGGGAAGCGGCCGGCGTGTTCTCCCGCTCCGCCAGGTCGAGCGCGTCTTCCGCCCGGAAGCGCGGGTTGTCCAGGAGCGCCCGAAGCAGGAGCGGGCTGCTCTCCTTCCGCAGCGCCCGGATCACCCCTTCCGTCGCGGTGCGGGCCAGGGTGATCCTCTCGCCGAGCGCCATCTCGCCGAGTCTCTGGGTCAGGAGCCGCTCGGCCCCGAGCGCAATCGGGGCGGGGAGCGACGGCGTGTTCGTCGCCTTCAGCAGGTCGAGCCAGCGGAGCTGCGGCAGGAGACCCACGGCGATGGGGCGGGGCGTGCGCGGATGGAGGACGAGGGCGGCCCGCACCCGATCGTGGCGCACCCACTCCGGTGTCGCCGCGATCCGCCGGATGAGCCCGACCGACAGGGATCGGCTGCGCAGCAGGAGGAGCGCGTCGTGCGCCTCAAGGAAGGCCGAGGGACGGGGGGCGTCGCTCACGACCCGACTGTACCCGATCTACGATGCGCGACGTCTGCGATGAAAACCTCCGGCCCGCGCGTCGTTTCGAGCCTTCTCCTGGTCGTCGTCTCCCTGGCGGCGGCGCTCGCGATCGGCGAGATCGGCGTGCGGCTGCTCGGTCTCGAAGGACGCGCCCAGGTGCGGGTCGTCCCCGGGAAGGGGATGACTTTCGAGCCCGGGGCGGCGTACCGGCACGTCAAGGAGGGCTTCTCCGAGGGGCATTTCAACGCGCAGGGCTTCCGCGATCGCGAGCGCAGCGTCGCCAAGCCCCCGGGCGGCTTCCGCATCCTCGTCCTCGGGGATTCGTTCGTCGAAGCGTTGCAGGTGCCGCTCGACGAGGCGTTCCCGGCGGTGCTCGAGGATCGGCTGTGCCTCCGGCCCGGCGGGGACAGGACCGAAGTGCTGGCCATGGGGCAGTCGGGGTTCGGCACCGCCTCCGAGCTGATGCGCTACCTCGACTTCGGCGCGGCGTACGACCCCGACGTGGTGCTCCTGGCCTTCTACGCCGGCAACGACGTGCGCGACAACTCGGTGCGGCTCAACGGTGACGCACCGGAGTTCTTCTTCACCCTCCAGGCGGATGGGACGCTGGTGCTCGATCGATCCCGCATCGAGGCCCGGGAGCGGGCGCGCGCCTCGACCGACTTCTTCGACCGCCTCGGCGACTGGTCGCAGCTGGCGGCCCTGGTCTCCGACCGGCTGACGCTGCTGAGGCTGGAGCGGCGCGCCCGCCTCCGCGCGGCACGCGCGGGCGCCGCCCCGCCGGCGCTCGCGGTCGCGCCGGCGAAACCTGGCCCGCCGCCGGAGGTCGAGACCTTGTCGCCTGCGGCGCTCGATGATGACGCCGACGTCTACGCCGAGGATGCGGGCGCGCCGTGGCGCGAGGCCTGGTCGCTGACCGAGGCGATCCTCGCCCGCCTGGCGGACGAGACCGCGGCGCGCGGCACTCGCCTCGCCGTCGTTTCCATCGGGACCGCCGAGCAGGTCGAGGAGGACGTGGGCCGGGGCGTGCTGGCGGCGTCGCCGGATTTCGATCTCGATCGTCCGGATCGGCGCCTCGCTGCGATGACCGCGAAGCGCGGCGTGCCCTGCCTGCTGCTCGCTCCGGGGCTTCGCGAAGCAGAGGCCGCCGGGGCAGGACACCTGTACGGCTTCGGCGCGCGCCGCGGCGGTCACTGGAACGCCGCCGGGCACAGGATCGCGGCCGGGCTCATCGAGCGCTTCCTCGAGGAGAACCGGCTCCTCGCGCCCGGCCCCGGCGGCGCCAGGGCCGAGGCCGAGCCTGCCGGTCGCGCCTTTACAGCCCCGTCCCCCCGGAGATAACCTGTGAAAGCCCGGCGCGGCACGCACGAACGCGGGCCGAATGCGCCGGCAGGAGCGTCCATGAAGAAGTATCTGCGGCTGACCGAACCTCTGGTGCGCGAAGGTGGTCGCCTGCGTCCCGCCACGTGGGACGAGGCGCTCGACCGCGCCGCCGAAGGATTCCGGCGGGTGCGCGATGCGCGGGGCGGGGAGGCGATCGGGTTCTTTTCCTGCTCGAAGGCGACCAACGAGGTCAACTACCTCGCCCAGAAGTTCGCGCGCGCCGTCCTCGGCAGCAACAACATCGATTCCTGCAACCGCACCTGACACGCTCCTTCCGTCGTCGGTCTGACGACGGTCTTCGGAGCCGGGGGCGGCACCAGCAGCTACCGCGAGGTCGAGGAGACCGATCTCGTGCTCCTCTGGGGCAGCAACGCCCGCGAGGCGCACCCGATCTATTTCCACCACGTCCTGCGCGGCGTGCGCCGTGGTGCGCGGCTGGTGGTCGTCGACCCGCGGCGGACGGTGTCGGCGCAGTGGGCGGATCGGTGGCTCGGGCTCGACGTGGGGTCGGACATCGCCCTGGCGAACGCCATGGGACGGGAGATCCTCGCCCACGGGCTGGAGAACCGCGCCTTCATCGCGCGCGCCACGACCGGGTTCGACGCCTACCGCGAAGGCGTGCAGAAATACACGCTCGAATACGCCGAGCGCGAGACCGGCGTCCCGGCGGAGGCGATCCGCGAGGTGGCGCTGGCCTACGCGAAGGCCGACCGCGCGCAACTCTGCTGGACCCTCGGCATCACCGAGCACCACAACGCCGTCGACAACGTCTTCGCGCTCATCAACCTGGCGCTTCTGACCGGGCACGTGGGGCGCTACGGATCGGGGCTGGCTCCCTTGCGCGGCCAGAACAACGTGCAGGGCGGCGGCGACATGGGGGCTCTGCCGAACAAGCTGCCGGGCGGGCTGGACGTCGACAACCCGGAAGACCGCGCGCAGTACGAGCGCATCTGGGGCGCGAAGATCCCGGCGAAGCCCGGTCTGCACCTGTCGCAGATGTTCGAGGCGATGGAGCACGGCACGCTCAAGTCGATCTACGTGCTGGGGGAGAACCCGGCGCAGTCCGAGGCGGACATGGAGCGCGCCATGCGGCTTCTCGGAAGCCTCGAGCACATCGTGGTGCAGGACATGTTCCTGACGAAGACGGCCGAGCTGGCGCACGTGGTGCTGCCGGCGGGCGCGTCGTGGTGCGAATCGGAAGGGACCGTGACCTCGAGCGAAAGGCGCGTGCAGCGCGTGCGCAAGGCGCTCGAACCGCCCGGTCAGGCAAGGGAGGACATCGTCATCCTCAACGCCCTCGCCCGGCGGCTCGGGGCCGACTGGGACGTTCCGTCGGCCGAGGCCGTGTGGGACGAGCTGCGGTCGGTGTCGCCGTGGCACGGGGGCATGAGCTACGCGCGGCTGGAGAAGCTCGGCGGCCTCTCGTGGCCCTGCCCGGACGAATCCCACCCGGGCAGCCTGTTCCTGCACGGGCGGCTCTGGAAGGAGCCGATCGAAGGACCCGCCGCGCCGTTCAACGCGGTCGAGCACGATCCTCCCGTCGATCGGTTGAGCGACGACTTCCCCATCCGTCTCACCACCGGGCGCCGGCTCGACTCGTACAACACCGGTGTGCAGACCGGCGGCTACACTTCGCCCCTGCGGCGAGGCGAGAGCCTCGACATCGCGCCCGAGGACGGCGCGCGCCTGGGGATCGCCGACGGCGCCCCGGTGCGGGCGGTGTCGCGGCGCGGCGCGGTCGTCGTGCCGGTGCGCTACGACACGTCGCTGCGGCCGGGGCTCGCCTTCATGACGCTCCACTTCCAGGACGAGGTCGCCACCAATCTCCTGACCATCGACGCCATCGATCCGAAGTCGGGCACGGCGGAGTTCAAGGCGACCGCCATCCGCATCGAGAAGGTCGCCTGACGAAACCGATGCCTTCCATGCCGTCTTCCGTGGCGAGGTCCTGAGTTGGATCTGCATCTCATCCCCGATGCAGTCGCCACGCCCGAGGAGAAGGAGGCGGTCGATCGCGTCACCGGCCGACCCGCAACGGGATGGGAAGGGGGCACGCGGCGGCCGAAGAGCAGCGAAGGGCACACCTCCGTCAGTGGGCACGCCGTGCGCGCGCGGCGGCACCTGCTCCTCCCCGCCCTGTGGGCGGTGCAGGCGCGCGCCGGCTTCGTCTCGCCCGGGGCCCTCAACTACATCTGCCAGCGGCTCTCGGTGCCGCCCGCCGATGCGTTCGGCGTCGCTTCGTTCTACGCCATGCTCGCGACCGAGGCGCGGCCGCCGGTCGTGGCGCACGTGTGCGACGACCTCGCCTGCCGGAGGAATGGGGCCGAGGCGATCTGCGCCGATCTGACGAAGCGGCTCGGTCCCGCCGGCGCGCCCGTGGAGAATGGGACCGCGATGTGGCAGCGCTCGCCGTGCCTCGGCCTCTGCGAGCGGGCCCCGGCGCTCCTGATCCAGGCGGCCGGTCCTCATCCCGCGGATCGCGCGCTCGCGCCGGTGAACACCAACGCGATTCTCGCCGCGTTGCGCGAACCCGCCTCTCCGGTGCCCGCGGCCACGCCGGCGCGGCGCGCCGGATCGCCCTCGGCGCCGCAGACGCTGGACGCGCGGCGCGCGGGTCTCCGGCTCCTGAAGCGCGTCGGTCACGTCGACCCCGAGAGCCTCGACGACTACCGGGCGCACGGCGGCTACCGCGCGCTTCGCAAGGCGCTCGACGCCGGGCCGGAGAAGATCCTCCGCGAGGTTCTGGAGGCGCGCCTCATGGGCCGCGGCGGCGCCGCCTTCCCGACCGGACGGAAGTGGGACGCCGTGGCGCGCAACCCGGTGAAGCCGCACTACGTCGTCTGCAACGCCGACGAGTCGGAGCCCGGCACCTTCAAGGACCGCGTGCTCCTGGAGGAGGACCCTTACGCCGTGGTCGAGGCGATGACCATCGCCGGCATCGCCACCGGGTCGGAGAAGGGCTGGCTCTACGTGCGCGGCGAGTACCCGCTGGCGCTCCAGCGCTTCGAGGCCGCGGTCGTGCGCGCCCGCGAGCGGGGCTTCCTGGGTCCCGCGGTCTTCGGCGAGCCGTACGCCTTCGACATCGAGGTGCGGCGTGGGGCGGGGGCTTACATCTGCGGCGAGGAGACGGCGCTCTTCAACTCGATCGAGGGGCTGCGCGGCGAGCCGCGCAACAAGCCGCCGTTCCCGGTCAACGCGGGACTCTTCGGCAAGCCGACCGCCATCAACAACGTCGAGACCCTCGCCAACCTGCCGGAGATCCTGCTCGAAGGAGGACCGGCCTTCGCAGCGATCGGCACCGAGCAGTCCACCGGCCCGAAGCTCTTCTGCGTCTCGGGCTCGGTCGCGCGGCCGGGCGTGTACGAGGTGCCGTTCGGCGTGACGCTCGAAGGACTCCTCGACCTCACCGGCGGGATCCGCTCCGGCCGTTCGCTGCGGGCGATCCTCCTGGGCGGCGCGGCCGGCTCGTTCGTCGGAGAGGAGGCGCTGAAGACGCCCTTGACCTTCGAAGGGACGCGCGCCATCGGGGCGTCGCTCGGGTCCGGGGTCGTGCTCGTCTACGACGACCTGGACGATCTCGACGACGCGCTCCTGCGCATCGCGGCCTTTTTCCGCGACGAATCGTGCGGGCAGTGCGTCCCCTGCCGCGTCGGCACGCAACGCCAGGAGGAACTGCTGGCGCGCCTCAAGGCCGGGCGGGCGCGCGGCGGCCGCGCGGGGGAGATCGGCCTTCTCGACGAGATCGCCCAGGCGATGCGCGACGCCTCGATCTGCGGCCTCGGGCAGACCGCCTCGGGTGCCATCCAGTCGGCGATCCGCAAGCTCGGCGCCTTCAACGGCGCCACGGGAGCGAAATGACCAGCGCAGCGGTCGGCGGAGCGACAAGACGGTGAGCGGGCCTCTGCGCAAAATCGATCCGAAGCGCCCCGTCGACCTGACGATCGACGGGAAGGAGGTCCGCGTGCCGGAGGGCACGACCATCCTCGAGGCCTGCCGCGGCGAGGGGATCGACACGCCGACCTTGTGCTACCTCGAGAACCTGACTCCGGTGAACGTCTGTCGTGTCTGCGTCGTCGAGGTGGAAGGGGCGCGCGTGCTGGTTCCCGCCTGCTCGCGCCCGGTCGAGCCGAAGATGGCGGTGAAGACCGACAGCGAGCGGGTGCGCCTGAGCCGGAAGCTCGTGCTCGAGTTCCTGGCGTCGTCGGTCGATCTGTCCTGCGCCTCGGCGGAGGTTCGCGGCTGGATGGAGCGCTACGGCGCCGATCCCGCCCGCTACGGGCCCGCGGGTCCCGAGCACGCGGCCGGCGAGCGGGATGCGGCCGGGCCGGGACATCACCACGCTCCCGATCCCGCCGTGGCGGCGCGCGTCGCGCAGCCGCTGAAAGTCGACAACGAGCTGTACGTGCGCGATTACGGCAAGTGCATCCTCTGCTACAAGTGCGTCGAGGCGTGCGGCGCCGACGCGCAGAACACCTTCGCCATCGCGGTCGCGGGGCGCGGCTTCGACGCCCGCATCTCGACCGAGTACGCCACGCCGCTGCCGGATTCGGCGTGCGTCTACTGCGGCAACTGCGTCGGCGTCTGCCCGACCGGCGCGCTGATGTTCAAGAGCGAGCACGACCTGCGCGAAGCGGGGAACTGGGACGAATCGCGCCAGACCGTCACCGACACCATCTGTCCCTACTGTGGCGTCGGCTGCACCCTGCAGCTGCGCGTCCAGGACAACGAGATCGTGCGGGTCACGTCACCCCTCGACCACGACGTGACCAGCGGCCACCTCTGCATCAAGGGACGCTTCGGCTGGCAGTTCGTGCAGAACCGTCCCGGGAAGACCGGCGGCCCGGGGAGCGGGGAAACGCGATGACGATTCGATCGCAGGCCGATCTCGAAGGCATGCGGCGCGTCGGGCGCCTCGTGGCGGAGTGCTTCCCGGTGCTCGAGGCCATGGTGCGCCCCGGCGTCACCACGGCGCAGATCGACGCCGAGGCGGAGCGCTTCTTCACCTCGCGCGGCGCGACCTCGGGGCCGCAGCGCGACTACGACTTTCCCGGCTTCATCTGCATCAGCGTCAACGACGAGATCGTCCACGGCATCCCCGGCGCGAGGGAGATCGTTCCGGGGGATCTCGTGAAGCTCGACGTCACGGCGGAGTGCGACGGCTACATCGCCGACGCGGCCATCTCGGTGCCGGTGCCGCCGGTCGAGGACGCGACGCGGCGTCTGATCGCCTGCGCCCGGGAGGCGTTCGAGGCGGCGATGCAGGTGACGCGCGCCGGCCTGCCCATCGTCGGCATCGGGCGGGCGGTGGAAGCGGTCGCCACCCGGCACGGCTTCCAGGTGGTGCGCGAGCTGTCGGGGCACGGGGTCGGGCGCCGTGTGCACGAGCCGCCCGAGGTGCCGAACTGGGACGATCCTTCGATCCAGGGACGGCTGCACGCCGGCCAGGTGATCGCGGTCGAGCCGATTCTCTCCGCCGGACCGGGCCGCGCCCTGGAGGCGTCGGACGGCTGGACGATGCTGCAGGAGCACGCCCTGCTCGCCGTGCACCACGAGCACACGCTCGTCGTGCGCGACGGCCCGCCCCTGATCCTCACCGCCGCCGCGTGAACGGGACGCTCCTGCAGCGCCTGAACGGCGTGGTGCGCGCGGCCCCCGCCCTGCTCATCGCCTTCTTCGTCCTCGGGGCTTTCGCCCTCATGGTCGTGGACCCGTCCTGGGACAGCCTGAGCTATTCCACCTGGCAGGTCGGATGGGAGCAGGGGCGCATCGCGCGCAACCTGGTGCGCGGGCTCGGATACGAGTCGCCGTTCCTGGCGCTCCCGGGGGACAACTTCCTCTGCAGCCCGCCCGGGGACGAGGATGCCGGGATCGTGAACCCGGCCCTCCAGGAGGAGCGCCCTGGATCTCAGCCGACGGCGTGGGTCACGCCGCCGTATGTGCTGCTCTGGGTGGGGGCGTTCCTGCTCTTCGGGGTGTACACCCCCGCTTCGGCCGCGGCGTTCACGGTGGGACAGATCGCCCTCATGGCGGTCGCCCTGGTGCTGGCCTGGCGTCTCGTGCAACGGTTGCGGGGCGCGCGGACCGCGCTCCTGGCGCTGGCGCTTCTCGTCTTCTATCCCTCGACCTGGTGGTTCGCCGTCGAGGACACGCACGGCGAGGCGCTCTTCCTCGTCTTCCTGATCGGGACGCTCTTCACCCTCGAGCGCCTCCTGGCCGGGGCCCGCGGTCCCTGGCTGGTCCTCCATGCCCTGGGCGTCGCGCTCGCGGTTTTGACCGAGCCGGTCACGCTCTTCTTCTATCTCTGGCTCGAGGCGTGGGTGGCGTTCAGGGTCCTGCCGGAACGAACCGGCGACAAGCGCCAGGGTCTCCGGCTTCTCGCCGCGTCGGCCCTGGCGTCGGCCCTGGTCATCGGCCCCTGGCTCGTGCGCAACCTCGTGGTGCTGGGCGCGCCGATCCCCTTCAAGTCGAACCTGCCGATGGAGATCTATTACGGCAACAACGAGGACTCGGCGTGGAACCTCCACCTCGCGCACGTCCGGCGCTTCCCGGCCTGGAACGAGGAGGAGCGCCTGCGGCTGCTCGCGGTGGGGGAGCCGGCCTATGGGAAGCGGTGCCTGCTGCAGGCGGCGATCTTCCTCCACGAGCACCCGCTCACCGTGGTGCGGCTGACGCTGCAGCGCATCAGTTACGTCTGGTCCTACAACCCGTTCCGGACCACGACCTGGCGCCCGGCCCTGACCCTGCTCTTCCACCTGGCGCTCGGGTTCTGGGCGGCCGCGCTGCTGCTCCTCGGGCGTCGTCGCGACTGGTTCGACCACGCCTGCTGCGCCTTCCTCGCGCTCTTCCCGGTGATCTACTACGTCACCCACTTCATGATTTACCGCTATCGCTATCCGCTCGAAGCGGTGCTGCTCCTGGGGACCGCCGCCGCCTGGGGGCGTCTCGCGGGCTGGACCGCCGCGCCCAAGAACGGGCCCGCCGCCGACATCACCACCGCCACCTAGCCCGGGTGTCCCGCCGGGGTGCGTCCCGAGATGCCGCGCGGCGGAATTTTCTTCGCCGCGTGGGGCAAATCTTCGCGTCTTCCGTCCTTTCTCCCGAGCAGTCGGAGATCGGACGGGGGGACCATGGCGCGACTCGATGCGACGAAGACGTGGGCGGCGGTGCTGGCGACGGCGTTGTTCATGGCCGGAGGTCTGACGGCGGGGGAGAGCGGACCGGCCCCGGGCGCGGCCGCTCGTGAGGTCGAGGGCCGGAGCGACTGGCAGGCCTCGGTCTCTCGCGACCTCGCCGAGGCGGAGTACCGCTTCGCCTGGGACGGCGATCGGCTCACGGCGCCCAACCGGGCGCAGGATCTGCGCGTCAGCCTGACGGCCGCGGGACTTGAGGTCACCTCGCGCACCCGCGGCGCCGGGCATTTCGTCCTGTCGCTTGGTCCGGCCATGGTGGCCTCGCCCGCGGCAGGGCCGGCGGCCACCGCAAGGACCGAGGGCCTGGTTCCCGAGGCGCCTCGCCGCATGGCGGCGGGACCCGAAGCCTGGGTGGATCGCGGCGGCGTCCTGGAAACGGTGAAGAACGAGGAGGCGGGCTTGACGCGGCGCTGGGTCATCCGCGACCTGGCGTCGCATGCCGGTGGCGAGCTGCGGCTCGTCCAGCCGATGGGCCGGAGCCTGGCGGCTTATCCCGAAGGGGACCGCGGCGTCCTCTTCAAGACACCGGAGGGCGAAGCGGTCCTGCGGCAGTCGGTCGTGAGCGTCACCGACGGCCGCGGGCGCCCCCTGCACGCACGCCAGGAGATCGCTCCCGGTTCGCTCACCGTCGTCATCGAGGATGTGGAGGCCGCCACGGCGCCGATCACCATCGACCTCCTCGACACCAGCGCCACCTGGACCGTGGACGGGGACCAGGCGTTCCCCGCCTTCGGGCAGGTCGCCGTCACCGCCGGCGATCTCAACAACGACGGCTACTCCGACATCGTCGTCGGCGCCCCCAATTACGACGCCGGCTCGCAGAACGAGGGGAAGATCTTCGTGTACCTCGGCGGACCGGGCGGCCCCTCGACGACTCCCGTCTTCACCGCCGAAGGCAACGAAGCCAGCGCCACCTTCGGCACCAGCGTCGGCCCGGCCGGCGACGTCAACAACGACGGCTACTTCGATCTCATCGTCGGGTGCCCGGCCTGCGGATCGGACAACCGCGGCAAGGCCTTCCTGTATGCCGGGGGCCCGGGGGGAATCACCGGCCTGGTCTGGAGCGCCGATCTCGGCGCGGGGACCGAGTCGTTCGGCCAGTCGGTCGCGACGGCGGGCGACGTCAACAACGACCTTTTCGCCGACATCATCGTCGGTGCCCCGTTCAACAGCGCCGGCGGCAGCGATCGTGGCAGCGCGGCGATCTTTCTCGGCGGACAATCCTGGCCCGCCACCACGCCCGACCGCCTCGTGAACGGCACCGTGGACAACAACGCCTGCGGCTTCTCGGTCTCCACCGCCGGGAACGTCAATGGGGACGCCTTTGCCGACGTGCTGGTCGGGTGCCCCGGCGCATTTCTCCTGACCGACATCGGGACGGTGCGCGTGTACCACGGCAGCAGCACCGGGATCGGCGCCACCCCCGCCCGCACGCTGTCCGGTGAGTCGGTCGGCGATCTGTTCGGATCCGCCGTGTCGCTCGCCGGGGACGTCAACGGGGACGGCTACACCGACATCGTGGTCGGCGCGCCTTACTTCGACAACGCGACCTTCCCGTTCGAGGGGAAGGTCTACGTCTATCACGGGTCCTCCACCGGGCTTCCCGCGACGGCGAGCTTCTCCCGCGTCATCCAATCGTCCAACGCCCTTTTCGGCATCTCGGTGGCGACGGCCGGGGACGTCAATGGAGACGGATTCGCCGACGTGCTGGTGGGGGCGGCGCAGTACACCGCCGGGCAATCGAACGAAGGCCGGTTCGACCTGTTCTACGGCGGCGCGTCCGGCCTGACGGTTCCCTCCCAGTTCTTCCAGTCGGACTCGGCCAATGCCCGGCTCGGACAGTCCGTCGGGACGGCCGGCGACGTCAACGGCGACGGGTTCTCCGACATCCTCGCCGGCGCGCCGAACATGACCACGGCCGCCGGCAACGGACGCGTCTTCCTCTACCCGGGGCGGCCCGATCTTCCCGTCGAAGTCGCCGAATGGCAGAGCGATCTGCCCGACGTGCTCCTCGGCAGCGCCGTCGCGGCGGGCGACTGGAACGGCGACGGCTACAGCGACGTGGTGATCGGCACGCCGATGTTCAGCAATGGCCAGCAGAACGAAGGGAAGATCGACGTGCATGTCGGTGGCCCGACCGGACCCGATCTCGTTGCCGACCTGACGGTCGAAGGCGGACAGACGGGCGGCTTCTTCGGACAGGCGCTGGCCTCCGCGGGTGACGTCAACGGCGACGGCTTCGACGATCTGCTGGTCGGCGCGCCGGACTTCAACAATGGGCAGACCGACGAAGGACGGGTCTTCGTCTTCCTCGGCAGCGCCACCGGGCTCCCGGCCGTCGCGTCGCAGACGCTCGAGACGAACATCACCTCGGCCGAGTTCGGCTTCGCGGTTGCCGCGGCCGGGGATGTCAACGGCGACGGCTTCGCCGACGTCGTCATCGGCGAGCCGCAGAAGATCGTCGCCGGGCAGCTCGGGCGCGCCCACATCTACTACGGAAGCGGGGCCGGCCTGCCGTCGTCTCCCAGCCTGACGCTCAGCGGCACCGGTTCGAACAACTCCTTCGGCTTCGCGGTGTCGACCGCGGGGGACATCAACGGCGACGGGTTCTCGGACGTCCTGGTCGGGGATCCCGACTTCAACTCCAACGGGCGCGGGAACGCCTACCTCTACCTCGGCGGTGCCGGCGGGCTCTCGACGACCGCGTTCTGGAGCAATCCACAAGTCCCATCGAGCGGGGCGCACTACGGCTTCGCGGTATCGACGCTCGGTGACATGAACGGCGACGGGCTCTCCGACTTCGTGGTCGGCGAGCCGTTCGGCGAGGTGGAGTCGACGCAGGCCGACGAGGGCCTGGTGCACGTCTATTACGGCCGGCCCAATGGCCTGGCCCCGGGGCAGCTCGACGTCTACCAGGGCAACCAGGCCGGCGGTCATCTCGGCAAGTCGGTGGCGAACGCCGGGGACGTCAACGACGACGGCTACAGCGACATGCTCCTCGGCGCGCCGGAGATCGGCGCCGGCGAGGCGTCCCTCTGGTACGGGTCGCCCTCGGGGTTCGCGACCGGCACGGGCGCCTCGCCGACGTACACCCAGTTCGGCTTCCTGCCGACCGACCAGTTCGGCTTCGCCGTTGCGCCGGCCGGCGATGTCAACGGCGACGGCTTCGCCGACTTCCTGGTGGGCGCGCCGCACGCCGGCTTCGACAACGGCCAGGCGAACGAGGGCCACGCGTCGCTCTATCTCGGCGGCGGCCGCAAGGGATGGAACCGCCTGCCGCGCCAGCGCCGCTTCGACGACACGGCCGCCCTCGGTCTCTACGGCAAGTCGGAGACGACCAGCTCGTTCAAGCTCAAGACGGTGGCGCGCTCGCCCATGGGGCGCGACCGCGTGGCGATGGACCACGAGGCGGCGGACCTGTCCGTGCCTCTCGACGGATCCGGGATGGTGTTCGGCGGTTCCTTCGACAGCGGCGCCGTCGACAGCCTCGGCAGCGCCATCAACTTCACCCGCTCCGTGCAGAACCTCACCGGCGGCCCGAACTTCCACTGGCGCTTCCGCATGCACTGGAAGAGCCCCTTCTTCACGTATTCGCCCTGGCTCAAGCACACGGCCGACAACGTGAGCGAGAAGCAGCTGCGCACCTCGTGCACCGCCTCGACCTGGTTCACCGATGCGGACGGCGACGGCCACGGCAACCCGGCTTCGACGGTGAGCGTCTGCTTCCCCGGCCCCGGGTTCGTCGCCTCGTCGGACGACTGCGACGACACGCGGGCGGCGCGCTTCCCCGGCAACGCCGAGGTGTGCGACGGAATCGACAACGACTGCGACAACGTGGTGGACGACGGCATCGCCGCGCCGACCGCCATCCCGAGCGTCACCTTCTCGTTCCTGCCGCCGCCGTTCAACAGCCTGGTCCTCGGCTGGGGGGGCATCAGCGGGGCGACCGGTTACGACGTGGTGCGCGGCGACCTGGCGCTCCTGAGGTCGAGCGGCGGCGACTTCAAGGTGGCGGTCCTCGCCTGTCTCGGCAACGACCAGGCCTCGACCTCCGAGAGCGACCTCATCACGCCGGCCGTGGGCGGCGGCTTCTTCTACGAGGTGCGCGCCGAGAACTGCGGCGGCGCCGGCACCTACGACTCGGGGGGACACGGCCAGCAGGGCAGCCGCGACGCGGAGATCGCCCAGGCCGCGGCCGCCTGCCCGTAGAGCCGGTTCGCGTCGGCGCGCGACTCTGCGCGCGCGTTTCCTTCAGGTCGCGGCGGGAGCGGGGGAACCCGCCGCGGCCTTTCCCTGTCCGGGCGCTGCGCACCGCTGCGGCGCGTAGTAGAGTGCGCCGATGCTCGACCTCGACCTCCTCGTCATCGGGACCGGCCCCGCCGGCCAGCGGGCCGCCGTGCAGGCGGCCAAGCTCGGGAAGAACGTCGCCATCGCCGAGCGGCGCGAGGTCGTCGGCGGCGTCTGCATCAACACCGGCACCATCCCGAGCAAGACCTTCCGCGAGGCGGTGCTCTACCTGACCGGGTACGAGCAGCGCGGCTTCTACGGGCCCGGCTACCGGCTGAAGGAATCGATCACCATGCCGGAGCTCCTGCAGCGCGTCGACCAGGTGGTGCAGCGGGAGATCCAGATCATCCGCGCGCAGATGGCGCGCAATCGCGTCCGGCTGATCCCGGGGATGGCTTCGTTTCGCGGGCCGCACGATCTCGTGGTGCGCGCTGCGGCCGAGACGACGGAGGTGCGCGCCGCGCGGGTGGTCATCGCCTGCGGCACCCTGCCGGCGCAACCGACGGGCGTGCAGGTGGACGGCACGACGGTGATCAACTCCGACGGCGTCCTCGACCTCAAGGAGGTGCCGCGGACATTGACGGTGGTCGGCGCCGGCGTCGTCGGCGTGGAGTACGCCTCGATGTTCGCCGCCCTCGGGGTCGAGGTGACGCTGGTGGACAAGCGCGACCGGCTCCTCGAGTTCGTCGACGCGGAGATCGCCGAGTCGCTCTCCTACCAGATGCGCAACATGAACTGCACGTTCCGCCTGCGCGAGGAGGTCGCCTCCATCGCCATCGAGGCGCCCCACCGCGCCGTCGCCACCCTGAAATCGGGGAAGCACATCGTCGCCGAGCTGCTGCTCTACGCCGTCGGGCGGATCGGCGCGACCGCGTCGCTCGATCTCGCGGCCGCGGGGCTCGAGGCGGACGATCGCGGGCGCATCCCGGTGAACGAGCGCTTCGAGACGAAGGCGCCGCACATCCTCGCAGTCGGCGACGTCATCGGCTTCCCGTCGCTGGCCTCGACCTCGATGGAGCAGGGGCGGCAGGCGGTCTGCCACGCCTACGGCATCTCCGCGGCGTCGTTCCCGGAGCTCTTCCCGTACGGCATCTACTCGGTCCCGGAGATCAGCATGGTCGGCCGCAACGAGGCGGAGCTGACGGAGGCGGGCGTGCCGTACGAGATCGGGGTGGCGCGCTACCGGGAGATCGCGCGCGGCGCCATCCTCGGCGACGAGTCGGGGCTCCTCAAGATCCTCTTCCACCGGGAGACGCGGGCGCTCCTCGGCGTGCACATCATCGGCACCAGCGCCACCGAGCTCGTGCACATCGGGCAGGCGGCGATGGCGTTCGGGGCCACCATCGATTACTTCGTCGACGCGGTGCTGAACTACCCGACCTTCGCGGAGTGCTACAAGGTGGCGGCGCTCGATGGGTACAACAAGGTCGGGCCGCCTCCGGGAGGAGCGCCGCCGCCCGGGTCGGGGTTGCATCCCGCACGGCCCGCGTAGATCCCGCGGCGGATCAACCTGTTCCGTCGATCGCCAGGATCACGTCGAGGATCGTCTCGGCGGCGCCGCTGAAGAAGTCACGGTCGATGCCGTCGAAGGTGTCTCCCGGTTCGTGGTAGCCGGGGTGATCCTCGACGCCGAAATAGAGGTAGGGGAGACCCCGCTCGAAGAACGGGGCGTGGTCCGAGCCCGTCCGCCAGTCGTCCACGAGGCCGGTCAGGTAAATCGACCGATCGTGCCCGGCGTGCAGCGCCACGGCGCTCCGCGCCGCCGCCTTTTCGAGAAGCGCGAGGTACGCGGGATTCTCGCGCGTGCCGGTGACGAACAGGCGCTTCGCTTCGCTCCTTCCCACCATGTCCATGTTGATGTTCACCACCATCCGGTCGAGGGGCAGTGGAGGCGCCTGCGCGAAGGACTCCGAGCCGCGGCAGCCTTCCTCCTCGGCGTCGAAGGCGGCGAACAGAACGGTGTGCTCCGGCGGGTGGACCGCGAACCAGGCGGCGAACCCGAGGAGCGCCGCGACCCCGCTGGCGTTGTCATCGGCGCCCGGGTACAGGTCCCCCTTGCGCACCCCCAGGTGGTCGTAATGGGCCGAGACCAGCAGGAAGCGATCCGGTTCGCTCCGGCCGCGCACGAGCCCCAGGACGTTGGCGTTGTCCTTGAACTCGAGGACGAAGGGGCGATCGTGGCGGAGGAGGGCGCGGAGACTCCGATGCCTGAAGGCGAAGCGCTGCAGATACCCGGGGACCGCCGGTGCGATGCCGAGACGCTGGAACCGATCCTGAACGAAGGTTCGGGCGCGGCGACCGCCGTCGGTGTCGGCCCGGCGCCCCTCGAACTCCGGCGAGGCGAGCGCCTGCACGTCCGCGAGCAGCGCCGCGGAGTCGAGCCTCGGCGCGGCGGCCGCGGAGCGCGGCGCGGCCAGCGGCCGTCCGATGCGGCGCGTCTCCACGAGGCGCGCGGCGACTTCGGCCGCGACGACGACCGCGAGCAGGATCCGGAGCCAGCGGCGCCAGCGCGGCGCCGGCCGCCGTGTCATCACTTGCCCGCGGGGGGCTGCGCCTCGACCACCACCTGGAGGATGCGGCCGCTGAAGGCGTTGTCCCCGGCTTTGTAGTCTTCCGAGACCGGCGTCTCTTCATCGAGGCCGATGTCGACCCCTTCGTCGGCCGAGAGGGCGTACGGCATCATGCGGGCAATCTTTTTTTCTCCCGCCGCCTTGCCGTCCACGATCAGGCGGCCGGTGCCGCCGCTGCCGGGCGGGCCGCCGTCGAAGGCGAACTCGTAGCGCACGGTGTGTTTCCCGGGCGCGAGCGGCTGGGGGGCCTCCACCGTCGTCCATTCCAGGCCGCCATAGTTGTAGGTGTGGCGGGCCTTGCCGCCCTTCATGTAGAGAGTCCAGCCGCCGAAGCGCCCGGCCTGGCAGGCGATGACGCCGTGCGCCCCCGCCGGGACCTCGACGTCGGCGGTGATGCTGTACGAGCGGTTCTTGAGATTGATGAAGGCGTTCTCGGCGATCCCGGTCATCCCCTCGAACAGGGTCATCGAGGTGCGGCCGCCGAGGAGATCGGGCCGGCCGGCGATCTCCGGGTCGAAGCGCTCCGCGCGCCGATCGTCGATCGGGTAGACGTGGTTGCGGATGGCCTCCTTGTCGAACAGCGCCTGCAGCTCCTTGAGCTTGTCCGGGTTGGAGGCCGCCAGATCGTCGGCCTCGCTGAAGTCCTCGGCGACGTGGTACAGCTCCCACTTGTCCTGGTCGAGCGGCGGCATCTCGGTCATCACCCAGGGGATGGAGTGGCGCGTCGCGGCCACCCAGCCGTCGTGGTAGATCGCCCGGTTCCCGAACATCTCGAAGTACTGCGTCGTGTGGCGCTCCGCCGCGCCCTGGTCCCGGATGGCGTAGAGCAGCGACGTGCCGTCCATCGGGACCTGCTCGGCGCCGTCGACGCTCTTGGGCATCGGGATGCCGGCCGCCTCGAGCGCCGTCGGCCCGACGTCGATGACGTGGCCGAACTGCGAGCGCACCTCGCCGTGCCCCGGGACCTTCGCCGGCCAGCGCACGATGAGCGGGTTCCTGGTCCCGCCGAAGTGCGAGGCCACCTGCTTGGTCCACTGGAACGGCGTGTCGCCGGCGAGCGCCCAGCCCACCGCGAAGTGCGGGAAGGTCTTCGGCCCGCCCCACTCGTCCATCCACTTCATCTGCGAGGAGACGTCGCTGATGATGCCGTTGAGGGCGAGCATCTCGTTGTAGGTGCCGTCGGGCCCCCCTTCGGCGCTCGCGCCGTTGTCCCCGAGGATGTAGAACACCAGCGTGTTGTCCAGCACCTTCATCCCGTCGAGCGCGTCGAACAGCCGTCCGATCTCGTGGTCGGTGTGCTCGCCGAAGCCGGCGAACACCTCCATCTGGCGCGCGAACAGGCGCTTGCGTTCGGCGTCGAGCGAGTCCCACGCCGGGATCTCCTTTGGCCGCGGCGTCAGCTTCGTCCCCTGCGGCACCACGCCCATGGCGATCTGCCGCGCCAGCGTCTCCTCGCGCAGCTTGTCCCAGCCCTGGTCGAACTTGCCGCGGTACTTGCGGGCGTACTCGGCCGGGGCGTGGTGCGGCGCGTGCGTCGCCCCGGTGGCGAAGTACATGTAGAAGGGCTTGTCGGGCGTCATCGCGTGCTGGAAGCGGGCCCAGGCGATGGCGTGATCGGTCATGTCGGTGGTGAAGTGGTAGCCGGGTGTCCGCGGCGGCTCGACGCGCACCACGCCGTCGTAGATCGCCGGGAACCACTGGTTCGTCTCCCCGCCGATGAAGCCGTAGAACTTGTCGAAGCCCGAGCGGGTCGGCCAGCGATCGTAGGGGCCCGAGACCGACACCTCCCACGGCGGCGTCTCGTGGTACTTGCCGAAGGCGGCGGTGCTGTACCCGTTGAGCCGGAGGATCTCCGCCAGCGGCGCGACGCTCTGCGGCCGGATGCCGGTGTTCCCGGGGAATCCGGTCGCCAGCTCCATGATGGCGCCGGCGTTGTTGATGTGATGGTTGCGCCCGGTCAGGAGCGCGGTGCGGGTCGGGGAGCACAGGGCGGTGGTGTGGAAGCGGTTGAAGCGCAGCCCGCTCGCCGCCATGCGCTCCGCGGTCGGCATCTGCACGGGGCCGCCGAAGGCGCTCGAATGGCCGAACCCCATGTCGTCGATGAGGACGATCAGGACGTTCGGCGCCCCCGCCGGCGCCTTCACCTGGAAGCGCGGCGGGGCGGTCGCCTTGCGCGCGTCGGGCTCGGTGATCGAAGGGGGCGTGGGCTCCGGGATCGGCAGCACGGTGCGATCGAGATCGCCCGCGGCGCGCGCGGCGGGTGATGCCGGCTCCTTCCCGGACGCCGCGGGTTCGGGACCGGGGCGGGACGGCCGGTCCGCCTGGCACGCGACCAGCGCCGCGGCGACGAGAAGGGCGGCGAGACGGGTTTCCCAGCGGACCTCAGGCATGTGTCGCTCCTTGTGTGCGTGGACGGGCTACGGGACGAACCGGCGGAGGTTGTCGATCCAGAAATGCCAGTCGTGCCCGAAGACTCCGGGCCACAGCTCCGATTGCACGGCGATGCCCTTGCGGCGCAGGAGATCCGAGAACGAGCGCGTCTCGTTCGCCAGGTGATCGTGCTCGCCGGTGGCGAGGACGATGCCCATGCGATTGACCCGGTCGATCCACTCGGCGGGGAAGTTGGCGACGTAGGCGCTCGGGCAGTGGAAATAGCACAGGTCGTCCCAGAAGCCCTCGAGGAAGCGGTGCACGTCGAAGACGCCCGAGAAGGCGACGAGGCGCGAGATCAGCTCGGGGTGCCGCAGGGCGAAGTTGGCGGCGTGGTACCCGCCGAACGACGCGCCGTAGGCCACCACGTCGTCCCGCTTCGCCTTGTCGCGGACGAAGGGGATCACCTCCTGCGCCAGGAAGCGATCGTAGAGATCGTGCCGGCGCACCCGATCGATGACCGGGATGGTGCGGTTGTACCAGGTCTCCTCGTCGATGGCATCGACGCAGCAGAACTGCACCTCGCCGCGGCCGATCTTGTCTCCCAGGCCACCGATGAGGCCGAGGTCCTCGTTCTGGCCCGCGTGCCCCATGGATGTGGGGAACGCGAGGATCGGCCGCCCCGCGTGTCCGTACCACAGCAGGCGCATGGGGCGACCCAGGGCCGCACTCGTCCAGCCGTGCTCCTCGCGATGCATCGAGATCCTCCCCCCGTCGCGCGCGGAACCGCGCGCGACCCCGTCCGGACCGTGCGGCGGGTCTGGTATAGTACGCGGTCGAAGGCTGCGGCCGCACACTCCGTTTCACGAGGACCTTCTGTGACCAGCAAGAGCACGTCCGCCCCCAGGACGGTCGGGATCCTGTTCGGGAAGGAGCGCACCTTCCCGCCGGCGCTGGCCGCCGAGATCAACCGCCGCGGCGAGGGCCGTGTCACGGCCGAGCCGGTACGCCTCGGCGCCTTCCGCCAGGACCGCATCCCGCGCTACGACGTCATCGTCGACCGCATCAGCCACGAGGTGCCGTTCTACCGCACCTGGCTCAAGGCGGCGGCCGTCGCCGGATCGCAGGTGGTCAACAACCCGTTCTGGTGGAGCGGCGACGACAAGTTCCTCGACAACATCCTGGCGCTGCAGGCCGGGGTCGCCGTCCCGAAGACGTTCCTGCTGCCGCACAAGTCGCACCCGCCGAACACGGAGGGGGAGTCGTTCAGCAACCTGGCGTTCCCCATCGACTGGACCGAGGTCTTCGGCCACCTCGGCTTCCCGCTGTTCATGAAGCCGGCCTACGGCGGCGGGTGGAAGGACGTCTACAAGGTGGACAACGAGCGGGAGTTCTTCACCGCCTACGACCAGACGCACGCGCTCACCATGATGGCCCAGGAGGCCATCGACTTCACCGAGTACTACCGCTGCTACGGTCTCGGGCGCGAGCGCGTGCGGGTGATGCGCTACGACCCGAAGCAGCCGTTCGATCGCCGCTACGTGAAGGACGCCCCGCCGACCGAGCCCGCGCTCCTGAAGCGCATCGAGCGGGACTGCCTGACGCTGTGCCGCGAGCTGGGGTACGACTTCAACACCGTCGAGTTCGCGGTGCGCGACGGCATCCCGTACGCCATCGACTTCATGAACCCGGCCCCCGACTGCGACTCCTTCTCGGTCGGCCCCGACAACTTCGCCTGGGTCATCTCCAACGCCGCCGAGTTCCTGATCGACCGCGCGCTCAAGCCGCGGGCGCTCGAGCTGACGGGGGACTGGCCGCGCCGCCTGCAGGCGCCGCGGGCCGGCGGCCGGTGATCTGAGATGTCCTTCCGACCCTCCTTCAACATCGGCATCGAGGAGGAGTTCCAGGTCATCGATCCGAAGACGCGCGAGCTGCGCTCCCACATCGCCGAGATCTTCGAACAGGGCAAGGCGGTCCTCAAGGAGCGCATGAAGCCCGAGCTGCACCAGTCGGTCGTGGAGATCGGCACCGAGATCTGTCCCGACATCGCCCAGGCGAAGCGCGACGTCCATACAACCAGGAGTCACATCGCGCGCCTCGCCCGCGACAACGGCCTGCGCATCGCCGCCGCCGGCACGCATCCCTTCTCGCACTGGGCGACCGTCGAGATCACCGGCGGCAATCCGCGCTACGACCGGCTCATCGAGGAGCTGCAGATGGTGGCGCGCGCGAATCTCATCTTCGGCCTGCACGTGCACATCGGGGTCGAGGATCGCGAGGCGCAGATCCGCATCATGAACCAGGCGCGCTATTTCCTGCCGCACGTCCTGGCCCTGGCCGTGAACTCGCCGTTCTGGCTCGGCCGCGACACCGGCTGGATGTCGTACCGCTGCAAGGTCTTCGACAAGTTCCCGCGCACCAACATCCCGGACCATTTCGAGTCGTACGGCGAATTCCAGCGTTACGTCGATCTGCTCGTGAAGACCGGCTGCGTCATCGACGGCCGGCAGATCTGGTGGGATGTGCGGCCGCACGTCCTGTATCCGACTCTCGAGTACCGCATCTGCGACATCCCGATGCGGGTCGAGGAGACCATCGCCATCGCGGCGCTGTTCCAGGCGATCACCGCCAAGCTGTGGCGGCTGGGGAGCGGCAACCTGACGTTCCGCCCCTACCGCCGCTCCCTCATCATGGAAAACAAGTGGCGCGCCGCCCGCTGGGGCCTGAACGGGCGGCTCGTCGACTTCGGCAAAGAGGAGGAAGTGGACGTGAAGAGCCTCATCGGAGAGCTCCTCGAGTTCGTCGACGACGTGGTCGACGAGCTCGGTTCGCGCGACGCGCTGCGCCAGGTGCACACCATCCTCGAGCGGGGGACCGGCGCGGACCGGCAGCTCGAGGTGTACCGCCGCACCGGGGACATGAAGGCGGTCATGGACTACGTCGTGTCGGAGACCGAGGCCGGGCTCGATCTGGGTCCTTTGCCGGAGCCGCCGCGGCGCGCCCCCGAGGCTCGGCTGTGAAGGAGGTCATGGTGGCGCGCGATCTCAAGGCGGTCCCGTTCGATCCCGAGTTCCGGCCCGGCGCCAAGAGCGCCGTGTTCACCTGCCTGCGCGTGACCCGCGGCGAGCGGGTGGTGCTCATCACCGACGAGGAGTCGCTGCCGATCGGCGCGTCGCTCTTCGAGCAGTTCACGGCGGCCGGGGCCGCGGTCGAGGCGTTCGTCCTCGAGGATTTCGCGCCGCGCCCGCTCGCCGAGTTCCCGGCGGTCATCGCCGACGCCATGCGCACGGCCCAGGTCTCCTGCTTCGCCGCCTCGGCGCAGCCGGGGGAGCTGCGCATCCGCATCGCCATGACCGCGGTGGCGAACGAGAAGCGCCTGCGGCACGCGCACATGGTCAACATCACGCCGCGCATCATGGTCGAGGGGATGCGCGCCGACTTCGCGCGCGTGGACGCCCTGTCGCGCTGGGTCTTCGGGCGCGCGAGCAAGGCGAAGACGCTCACCGCCACGACGCCGGCCGGCACGCGCCTCACGGCGACGTTCGACCCGCGGCTGAAGTGGCTCAAGACCTCCGGCATCATCACCCAGGACAAGTGGTCCAACCTGCCCGGGGGCGAGGTGCTCACGGCGCCCCTGCGCGTGGACGGCGTCTACGTCGTCGATGGCGTGCTCGGGGACTGGCTGGCGCCGAAGTACGGCGACATGAGCCGCAACCCGCTGTCGGTGCACATCGAGGATTCGCGCATCGCCCGCGTCGAGGGAGGCACCCCCGGGATGGTGGCCGACTTCCTCGCGTACACCTCCGCCGACCCGAACGGCAACCGGGTGGGGGAGCTGGCGCTCGGCACCAACCTCGCCGTGAAGGACGTCATCGGCCAGATCCTGCAGGACGAGAAGATCCCCGGACTGCACATCGCCTTCGGCCATCCGTACAGCGAGCACACCGGGGCCGACTGGCGCGCCTCGACCCACATCGACATCGTCGGGCGGCACTTCGACGTGGCGTTCGACGGCGAGCCGATCATGCGCGACAGCCGCTACCTCGTGGACGAGGCGTCGCTCACCTGACGTGGACCCGCGGCTGCGCGCGATCTTCAACGAGCACTACTCCGACACGCTGCCGGCGCGCATGCAGGCGCTCATGGACGAGCGCCTGGCGCGGCCGCGCTTCGGGTTCCGCCTCGCCGAGACGCCCCTCTTCCTGACGCCGGCGCTGCGCGATCGGTGCGCCGCGACGGCGCGCGAGATCCTCGAGCAGATTTCCAGGCCCGAGGTGATCGGCGCCTGCCAGGCGGCGATCCCGGAGCGCTACCGCACGCCGCGTCCTGATCCCTTGCCGCACTTCCTGGCGGTGGACCTGGCGCTGGTGCGCGGCGCGTCGGGGGAGATCGAGCCCCGGCTCATCGAGCTGCAGGGATTCTCGTCGCTGTACGGGATGACCTACGTCCAGAGCCGCGTCTGGTCGGACCTGGTGTCGGAGATGCCGGGGATGCCGAGGTCGTTCACGGCGCTTTTCTCCGGGCTCGACGAGCGGGGCTATCTTGAACTGCTCCGGTGCACCATCGTCGCCGACGCCGCCCCCGAGGAGGTCATCCTCCTCGACCTCGACCCGCAGACGCAGAAGACGGCGCCCGACTTCCACGCCACCGCCCGCTTTCTCGGGGTCCGCTCGGTGTGCGTCTCCGAGCTGCGGCGCGAGGGCCGGCGGCTGTTCGCGCCGCTCCCGGACGGGCGGATGGCGCCGGTGCGCCGCATCCTGCACCGCGTGGTGTTCGACGAGCTGGAGCGGCGGAAGGTCGCCATGTGCTTCGACTACCGCGACGACCTCGACGTCGTCTGGGCGGCGCACCCGATCTGGTACTGGGTCTGGTCGAAGTACACGCTGCCGTTCCTGAAGCACCCGGCGGCGCCGCGCACCCGGCGGCTGTCGGACGTCGAGCGGCTCCCGGACGATCTCGACCGCTACATCCTCAAGCCGATCTTCTCGTTCGCCGGGCGCGGCGTCATCGTCGATCTCGACCGCGCGGCCGTCGACGCCATCCCCGCCGCGGAGCGCGGCGACTACCTTCTGCAGGAAAAGGTGGAATACGCCCCGGCGCTGGTCGCCCCCGACGGCTCGGGGGTCAAGGCGGAGATCCGCATGATGTTCCTGCGCCCCGAGGGGGCCTACGACATGACCCTCGCCATCAACCTCGCCCGCCTGTCACGCGGCAAGATGCACGGCGTCGATCACAACGTCGGCCTTTCGTGGGTCGGCTCGTCCGTCGCGATCTGGCCCGCGGACTGAGACGACGCCCGGCGCGCGCTGCGCCGACTTCCTAGGCGACCTTGACGGACTTCTCGATGACCGCGAAGCGCAGGCGGGTGTCGCCGACGCGGATCAGGTCCCAGTGCTTGAGGCTGGTCTTGTCGTCCACGCGGCGGCCGTTGAGCGACGTGCCGTTGGTGGAGGCGAGATCGCGCAGGACCCAGGCGCCGGGGCCGTAGAGCCCGATCTCGGCGTGCTTGCGCGACACCTTGCCGTCGTCGAGCGGGATGTCGGCGCCGTCGCGGCCGATGGTGTAGACGCCGCCGGCCGACAGCACGAAGGTCTTCCCCTGGCCGTTCCCCTCCTCGATGCGCAGGTAGATGCCGGTGTCGGGGGGCACGAGGCCCGACTTGGGGCGCTTCGGCGCCATGCCCGCATCGAATTCGGTGGCCGTCGGGTCCTGCTTCTTGTCGTCGCTCATCGCGTCTCTCCTTGAAGGCGCCCGTGCAGGCGCGGCGTCAGTCCAGTCTCAGGCGTGTCGTTCCGTCGGGGGCGGTGACGCCGACGAGGCGCAGCCGGCGCGTCTCGCCGGGAACCAGGTCCAGGTCCAGGCGCGACCGCACCGGCTCGGAGCGACCGGGCAGCCGCACCTCGACGTCGAGCGTGTGGTGGCCGCGCGGCACCTCGAGCCAGCGCTCGAACGCCGCCGACGGGTCCGGTGCCGGCGACTCGCCTCCGATCGCCGCGAGCAGCGGCGTGCGGGGGAGGGAAGGCTCCGGGATTTCCCGGCCGTCGAGCGCCACGCTCAGGCCGTCGATCGTCATGCGATGGGTCTCGATGAGCAGGAAGCCGGGGCGCCGCGCGAACACGAACGGCGCGGTTCCCAGGGTCATCAGGAAGCAGAACCCGATCACGAGGGGGATCCACACCGCGCGCAGCCCCTGGGCCTGCTGGTAGCCGTCGGCACAAGGGAAGTCGGCATCAGGCACGCCGCGCGCCTGTTCCCCGGCATCGTCGTCCGGCCTTCTGGCGGCGACCGTCTCGCCCGCGCTCTCCTTCGCCTTGGCGCGCGTCTTGCGGCGGAGGCGCAGGCCGCGGGCCTTCTTCGACTTCGGCTTCGGCGCGGCGGGGGGCTCTTCTTCTTCGATCCGTCCCACGGCGGGAACTTCAACGGTGTCGGAGCGGGCCGCTTCGAGCAGGGCCGAACGGAACGCCGCCGCGTCCTGGAAACGATCGGCCGGGTCCTTGGCGAAGGCGCGCGTAAAGAACGGATCGAGCCCGGCGGGCAGATCCGGGATGCGGTGCCGCACCGGAGCCGGCGTCTCGTGCACGAGCGCGTACGTGACCGCGGCCAGGTCCTCGCCGCCGAAGGCGCGCTTCGAGGTCAGCGCCTCGTACAGCACCAGCGCCAGGGAGAAGAGATCGCTGCGCGCGTCCACCGCGCCGCCGCGGATCTGCTCGGGGGACATGTAGGCGGGCGAGCCGACGAGCGCGCCTTCGCGCGTCAGGTCGGATTCCGACAGGCGTGCCACGCCGAAGTCGGTGATCTTCACCAGGCCGTCGCTGTCCCGCACCAGGATGTTGGCCGGCTTGATGTCGCGGTGCACGATGCCGGCGCGGTGCGCGGCGTCCAGCGCCGAGGCGAGGGCGTCGCCGAAGCGCAGGACGAGGTCGGGCGACATCCGGTGGCGGCCGTCGAGGAACTCCTTGAGGCTCCGCCCCGGCACGTACTCCATGACGATGTACGGGAAGCGGCGGTCCTCGTCGATGCCGGCGTCGTGCACCGTCACGATGTTCGGGTGGGACAGCGCGGCGGCGGCATGCGCCTCGCGCAGCAGGCGCTCCTCGAACTCGCGCACCACATCGTCGTCGATGCCTTCGGGGAGGGCGTAGGTCTTCAGGGCCACCTGGCGTCCCAGCTGCGGGTCGCGCGCCAGGAAGACCACCCCCATGGCCCCCTTGCCCAGGATCGATTCGATCTCGTAGCGTCCGATGCGTCCCATCGACTCGGGCAGGCTCCTCCGCGCGCGCCCCGGAGGCCGGGCCAGGGTCCCGGCGGCTCCCCGCGCGCGCCTCCCCCGTGCGGCCGGACGGCCGTCGGGCGACCTGTCCAATCTGGCGTCCGGGGAGGGGCGATTCAAGCAGGCCCGATCTCCGAATCGTCATCGCTGCTGGAGCGGGGTGGGACCGGTGTATGATCCGGCCTTCCTTTGTCCTGATCACGAGGCGACGGCGTGGGATTCCTCGATCGATTCCGGCCCCCCGGAGGGCTGGAGCACCCTGAGGCGGAGCAGCGGCTCCAGGCGGTGGACCGCCTGGCGACCGCCGACCTCGAACTGCTCGAGCCGCTGGCGAAGGGCGACGCCGATGCGCGCGTGCGGCGCGCCGCCGTGCGCCGGGTGCGCAATGCGCAGATCCTGGCCGAGGCGGCCCGGGGCGACGCCGACCCCGGCGTCCGGGAGGCGGCCCTTGCGGCTCTCGTGGCGCGCGCCCTGGGCGCCCGCGACGACGCCGACGGGCTTCCCGCCGTCGAAGGCATCGACGACCCCAAGCACCTGACCACCATCGCCCGATCGGCCGCCCTGGAATCGATCGCGCTCGCGGCTCTGGGACGCCTCTCCGACGAGCGCGGGCTCGCCGGGGTCGCCCGCCAGGGCGAGCACGCCGCGGTGCGGCAGGCGGCCCTCGAAGGCCTGAAGAGCGCCGCCGAGCTGTCGCACGTGGCGCTTCGCGGCGAGCATCGCGACACCTCGCTCCTCGCCGTCGAGAAGATCGACGACCCGGGCCTGCTCGAGACCATCGCGTCGCGGGCGCGGCTCAAGCCGGTGGCGCGCCGGGCGCGCGCGCGGCTGCGCGGATCGGATGCCGACGACGCGGCCGCGGCCGAGACCGCGCGGGCGGGGAGCGATCGGGCGGCGCAGGAGCGGCTGATCGCCGAGGTCGAAGGGCTCGGAGCGGATGGCGCGTGGGACGAAGTGCCGTCGCGCCTCGAGCGCCTGCGCGACGCCTGGATCGAGGAGCTGGCCGCGGTGGACGACGATCTCGACGAGCGCTTCCGCGAGCAGTGTCACGCGGCGCGCGTGCGTCTCCTCGCGTGGCAGGAGGAGCGGGTCGCGAGCGAGCGCCGCGAGCGCGAGCTCGAAGAGCGGCTCGGCCCGCGCCGCCGCCTGTGCGAGGCCGTGGAAGGGGCGACCGCCGACGCGACGGAGGCCGTCCTTGCGGAAGCCCGGACGGCGTGGGCCGCCCTCCCCGAGGCCGAAGGCCCCGAGGCGGAGGCGCTCGAAGCGCGCTTCCTCGCGGCGTGCGCCGCCATCGGCGAAGCCCGGGTGCGGCGGGACACGGAGGAGAAGGCCCAGAGCGACCGCGCCGAGGCGGCGAAGCAGTCGGAGGCGGCCCTCGCCAAGCGCAAGGAGAGCCTCAAGGTCCTCGAGCGCCTCGCGACCACCTCCGAGGCGCTCGCCAAGAAGGACGATGCCGCGCTGGCGAAGCTCGAACGCGCCCTGCGCGATCTCAAGACGGGGCTCCAGGACATCCCGCCGCTGCCGACGCCGAAGGATCACGAGACCATCGTGAAGCGCCTCAAGGCGGTGCAGGCCGAGCTCCTCCCCAAGGTGCAGACGCTGCGCGACACCGATCGCTGGCAGCGGTGGGCGAACGCGGCGGTGCAGGAAGAGCTGAGCGCCCGCATGGAGGACCTCGCGGCGGCCGTCGAAGCCGAGGGGGCCGACCTGTCCGCCGCCGGCTCGGGCATGCGCGACCTGATGGAGCGCTGGCGCGCCGCCGGACCCGCGCCGCCGGACCGCTCGATGTCCCTGTGGAACCGCTTCAAGGCGGCGCGCGACCGGGTGCGCGAGAAGGCCGACGTCTACTTCCAGAAGCAGGCGGAGGAGGCGGGCGGCAACCTCAAGGCCAAGGAGGCCCTGTGCGAGCGGGCCGAGGCGCTGTCGGCCTCCACCGACTGGATGAAGACGGCCGAGGCGATCAAGGGGCTGCAGAACGAGTGGAAGGCGGTCGGCCCGGTGTCGCGCGGTCACGAGAAGGCGATCTGGGAGCGCTTCCGCAAGGCCTGCGACCAGTTCTTCAGGGCGCGCGACGAGGATCTGTCGAAGCGCAAGGGCGAGTGGGCCAAGCACCTCGAGAGCAAGGTGGCGCTGTGCGAGCGCGCCGAGGCGCTGGCGGATTCGACCGACTGGAAGACGACCGCCGACGAGATCAAGAAGCTGCAGGCCGAGTGGAAAACCACCGGTCCCGTGCGCCGCAACCAGTCGGAGGCGGTCTGGAACCGCTTCCGTGCGGCGTGCGACCGCTTCTTCGAGCGTTACAAGAACCGCGACTCCGTCGAGCGCGAGGGGGTCGTCGCCGAGCGGCTGGCGCTGTGCGCCGAGATCGAGGCGCTGGCGCCGCCCGCCGAGGGCCCGCCTGCCGAGGCCGCCGTGCCGGGGCAGGAGACCACGGAGGCCGCGCCGGCGTCGGCGGAGGTCGCGCCCGTGGCCGCCGCGCCGCCGGCCTCGCCCGAAGAAATGGTCGGGCGTCTGCGCGCCGGGCTCGAGCGCTGGCGCCGGATGCGCGGGCTGCCGCCGGAGCAGATGGGTCCGCTCAACACGCGGTTCTTCGCCGCCTTCGATCGCGCCCTCAAGGCGCACCCGGGCGCCTTCCAGGGGACGAGCCTCGATGCCGAGGCGAACCTCAAGCGGATGCAGGATCTCGTCGCCAAGGTCGAGAAGCTGGCGCCGTCGGCGGGGTCGGCCCCCGACACCTCGGGGCTGACGCCGGGGGAGCGGCTGGCCTCGATGTGGCGCGAGGCGCTCGCCACCAACACCATGGGCGGCCGCATCGCCGACGAGTCGCGCGCCCGCGCCGCCGCCGAAGAAGCGAGGCGGGCGCAGGCCGCGTGGCAGCGGCTCGGCTACGTTCCCGAGCCGGAGCGGCGGCGCCTGCAGCAGGCGTTCGACCGCGCCTGCCGGGCGATCTTCTCGGCGCGCGGCGCCGATGGCCCGACCGGCCCCGAAGGCCGTGATCGGCGCCCCGGCGGCGATCGGCCGCGCGGCGGCGGACGTGGAGGCGACGGCCGTGGTGGCGATGGCCGGCCGCGCGGCAAGGGACCGGGCGGCGGCGGACCGGGGGGCGGCAACCGGCCGCCGGGCCGGCCGCGGGACCTTCAGGCCGGGTCGCGATCCTCCGGCGCGAAGTCGTAGCCGACCGGCTGCAACACTTCGATCGCCGTCCGATACCGTCCGAACTGCGGCATCAGATACGCCCCCACCACGTCGCTCTTGATCTCGTCCAGCATCTCGCGCGCGATGAGCATGCCCTGGCGGCGCGCCGCCTCCGATGACTGCTGGCCCGCCGCGGCCATGCGCTGGCGGATGTCCTGCGGGATCTGCATCCCCGGGACTTCGTTGTGCAGGAACTCGGCGTTGCGGTGGCTCGCGAGCGGGCAGAGCCCGACGAGGATCGGCAGGCCCAGCCCGCGGGTGTCCTCGAGGAAGCGCCGCAGCACCGCCGGGTCGTAGACCGGCTGGGTCATCACCAGCTCCGCGCCGGCGCGCTTTTTTTCCTCGAGACGCCGCAGCTCGTGGTCGTAGTCGTGTGCGGCCGGCTCGGCGCCGCAGGCGAGCAGGAACCCGGTCTTATCCTGAAGGACCCGTCCGGCCGGGTCGACGCCGTGGTTGAGCGCGTCCACCAGGCGCAGGAGCCCCACCGAATCGAGATCGAAGACGGCGGTCGCCGCCGGGTAGTCGCCCATCTTCGGCGGGTCGCCGGTGATGAGGACGAGGTTCCTGAAGCCGAGCACCCACGCGCCGAGCAGGTCGGAGTGCAGGCCGAGGAGATTGCGGTCGCGGCAGCAGACGTGCAGGAGGACGTCGATTCCAACCTCATGGTGCACCTGGATCCCGAGCGCGACGTTGCTCATGCGCGCCACGGCGCGCGGCCCGTCGGCGATGTTGATGACGTCCGCGCCGGCGCGCTTGAGGAGCGCCGCCGCTTCGAGCGCGCGCTTCGGGTCGAGCCCCGGCTCCGGGTTCACCTCGACGCTGACCACGAAGTCGTCGGGACCCGAGGGGGCGCGGCGCGATCCTGGCGCGAGCAGGCGCTCGCGCCAGACGCGATCGATCTTGGCGGCGAGCGGGGATTTCTCCGGCATCGGCACGCCCTCGCGGCGCCGCACCTCCGCGACGGCGGGGGACTTCGGCTCCGCCCTGGCCTCGACGCGCCCGCCGCCGAGCATGCGGGCGGCGTCCACGACCGGCCGGATGTGCTCCGGCCCGGTGCCGCAGCAGCCGCCCACGAGGCGCACGCCGGCCTGGAACATGCGGCGCGCGTAGACGCCGAAATACTCCGGCGTCGTCATGTAGAGGGTGCGCTCGTCGAGACGGCGGGGGCGGCCGGCGTTCGGCTGCACGCTGACGGGGGCGCCGCAGGGCACCATCGCGCGTCCGACCTCGAACAGGAACGCGGGTCCCTCGGCGCAGTTGGCGCCGACTACGTCGGCCCCGGCGTCGCGCAGCCGGTTTGCAACCTGGAGCGGCGGCAGCCCGTCCACGAGGGCACGCTCCTCGCTGAAGGCGACCTGCGCCACGATCGGTCCCGGGTGGACCGATCGGGCCGCGACCAGCGCCTGCTCGATCTCCTCCAGGCTGTAGAAGGTCTCGAGGACCAGGAGGTCCACGCCCTCTTCGAGCAGGGCGGCGATCTGCTCCAGGAACAGCGTGCGGAGCGAAGCGCGCCGCTCCTCCGACAGCGCCGCGACCATGAGACCGGTCGGGCCGATGGAGCCGGCGACCCACGCCTCGCCCGCCGCCGCTTCGCGCGCCAGGCGCACTCCCGCCCGGTTGATCGCCCGCACCTTGTCCTGGGCGCCGTAACGCTTCAGGCACTCGGCGTTGGCGCCGAAGGTGTTGGTCTCGAGAATCTTCGCGCCGGCGGCGGCGTAGTCGCGGTGGATGTCGAGCACAAGGTCGGGCCGGGCGAGGTTCGCCTCGTCGAACGAGCGGGTGATGAAGTACCCGCGCTCGTAGAGCTGCGTCCCCATGGCGCCGTCGAACACCAGGGGCCCGCGCGCCAGGGCTTCGAGGAAAGGGATCTCGCTGACGGGCATCGGGGGCTGAAGCGGCCTTTCGCGGCTCTTTCGAGAGGCGCCGGGCGGAGCCGACGGCCGGGGTTGAACCGGCGACCTACTGATTACGAATCAGTTGCTCTACCACTGAGCTACGTCGGCGCGCTCGAAGGGACGCAGTCTAACCGGGCGGGGGGGCGGGCGCAAGGAGCGCCCCGGGGGGGGTGGGGGGGGACGCCCCCTTGTTGCGGAGGGCGGTCTTTCTTCACCCGGACACCCCGGACGGCGGTATACTCCCGCCGATTCGCCTGAATCGTTGCTCCACGACAGCTGACGGAGGGACCTATGCGACGAACGCTTTCGCTGTGCGCCTTGTTGATCCTGCCGGCGCTTCCTGCCTTCGCGCAGGACAAGCCGGTCCCCGAGCGACCGAAAGCGGCCGCGACGGTGGACTTCCGCGTCTTCCGCTACGAGACCATCGATGGCTGGAAGGGCGGGGTCGATCTCGGCGGCCTGTGGCGCTGGAACCCGCAGTCCCGGCAGAGCATCGGCGGGATGTGCGCGCTGCTGCGCGTGGACGACGAGACCAGCGCGGCGGTCGGCCCGACCTACGAAGCCGACATGATGTATGGGAAGAAGTGGGCCTGGTTCAGCGGCGGCGACGTGGGCTACATCCTCGGCAACGCCGACCAGTACGGCAGCGGCATCGTCGACTTCAAGTCGGGCATCCGCTGGGCCGGCGCGAACTGGGCGCCGAAGGTCACGCTCGCCCTGCGCAAGACCCTCCTCGAAGAGGAAGGGGCGGGCGAGAAGATCGACACCTTCGGGGTCAACTTCGGCTTCGAGTGGGGCAAGTAGTCCATCCAGTCCATCGCAGAATTTGACAGTACGGATTCGTCATCGCGGCGGCGTCGCGCGCAAAACGCGGCGCCGCCGTTGTTTTTTGGCCCTCCGGAGGTGGCACCCGGGTTGCGAAAGTCCCGCCGGAGCCTTAAATCATGTGGCGCATGTCGAACCGACGGACACGCGGAGAGTCGCCCGGAGCCGAGGCGGGCTTCACCCTCATCGAGCTGCTCATCGTCGTCGCCATCGTCGGTCTCATCTCCTCGATCGCGGTCGTCAATCTGCTCAACGCCGTGGACAAGGGGAAGCAGAAGCGGACCATGGCCGACCTGCGCACCATCGGCGCGGCGGTCGAGGCTTACGGGACCGACAACGCCCGCTACCCGACCGGCGTGACCACCTGGCCGGCGATGAAGTCCTTCCTCAACCCGCACTTCATGAAAGCGCCTCCCGACACCGACGGCTGGATGAACGGCTGGGAGGTCTTCAGCGAGAGCGGGAACGATTACACCGTCATCAGCACCGGCAAGGATGGCGCCGACGGCCCGCGAACCGGGGGGCCGACGCAGATGTTCGACTGCGACATCCTGTTCGTCAACGGCCAGTTCTACCAGTGGCCGCAGGGCACCCAGAGCTGAATCCCGCCTTCCCGGCCTGACCTCCAGCGCCGGTGCTAGAATCCGCCCGCCGGCCGATTCGGGCCGCAGGGCTCCCGCCGGCGATCTCCGATGAGCGCCATTCGCGATCTGCCGGATCTCCTCGCGTCCGACCCGATCCCCGGGCTGACGGTCCTCGAGGAGGGGCTTACCTTCGTCGGCGACATCGTCTCCGAGGAGAGCATCCGCGTACGCGGCCGCATCGAAGGCAACGTCGCGACCTCCGGGTCGGTCGTGATCGAGCCGCGCGGCGCGGTGCTCGGTGAGATCACCGCCGAGAACCTGATCCTCGAGGGGGCGCTCGAGGGGCGCGCCACGGTCGCCCGCAAGTTCGAGCTGCGGCCGACCGGGCGGATGCGCGGCGACATCCGAGCTGCCGTGGTGGCCATCGCCGAGGAGGCCTATCTCCAGGGGAAGGTGCTGGCGACCGAGCGGCTCTCCACCACCCCGCAGCAGGCGCGGCGGGTGGAGCGGCGCTGAACGGGACGGCAGGCGGGGGAGGCTCCCGGCGTGTGGCGGTGTTCGTCGCGGCGGCGGGGTCCCTCATGGCGCTCCTGGTCGGCTACACCCTGACCCACCGCCGCCCGCTCATCCCGGCCGACGCCGATCACCGGGACGTGATCGAGCCTTTGAAGTGCCTCGAGTGCCATGGGCCGGGGCGGCGCTCGGCGCGCGGGCCGAACCATCCGCTGAACGATCAATGCTTTTCGTGTCACGACCGGAGGCCGGGGAGCTGAAGCGGCGCCGGGGGTAAACCCCGGGCCGCACTTCTGCGTTGAAGCCATGGCGGGGAGGACGGAAGTGCAGCCGGACGATTTCGCCCTGATGGAGGCGGTCCGGGAGGGTCGGGAGGGGGCCTTTGAGACGTTCGTCCAGCGCTACCAGAGACGGCTCTACCGGCTGGCATGGGGTTACCTGCGCCAGCACGAAGACTCCCTCGACGCGGTCCAGGAGACGATGGTGAAGATCTACCTGGCGCGCGCGCATTACCGGCCGGAGTCCCATCCGTTCACCTGGGCGTCGCGCATCCTCGTGAACCACTGCCTCGACGTCCTGCGCCGCCGCCGGGTCCGGCCCGCCGATTCACTCGAGGAGGCGCAGGAGCACCATCCGGGGCGCGAGCTCGTGCCGGCCGATCCGGCCGAGTCGCCGCTGCGCCGGCACGAGCGCTCGGAGTTTCGCCGCCGCGTCGAGGAGGCGGTGGCCACCCTCCCGGAGAGCCAGAGGGAGATCTTCGTGCTGCGCCACTTCGAGGAGATGTCCCTCCAGGAAATCGCCCGCGCCCGCGGCTGCGCCCTCGGCACGGTGAAGTCGTCCCTGCACCGCGCCGCGGCGGCGGTGCGCGATCGGATGCAGCGCGCCACGCTGCCGGAGGAGAGCCCGTGCTGAGCGTTGCCGCCGCGTCCTCCGGGAGGATCGCGTGAGCGAAGCGACCGGCTGCGCCGCGTTCCTGCCGCTCCTGCCGCTGCACTTCTACTCGGGGCTCGAGACCGCGCAGCGTGTCCAGCTGGAGGCGCACCTGAGCGCCTGCGCCGGCTGCTCCTCCGCCTGGGAGGAGACGCGCGCCGCGCTCGCCGCCGTGGACTCCGGCGCCGCGTTCCCGCGCGAGTCGGAGGTGGACTGGGACGATTTCGCCGCCCGCACCGTGGCGCGGGCCCGCGCCGCGGGGGGCGAAGGAAATGCAAGCGGCGGAATCCGCGTCGAGTTCCCCGAGCGGCGCCGGCTCGCGGCGTGGTCGGGGCTGGCCGCGGCGGCGGCGATCTTCCTGGTCGTGGGGCTGCGCACGCTGCCGACGCCTCGCTCCGACGTGCCGGCCCTCGCCGGCCCGCCTCAGTTTTCGGAGGCCGGTGCCGGCGAGGACACCGCGGTCCCGGCGGAGACGACCGCGTACCTCGAGGCGGGCGTGGCGCGCCGCGCGGCGGCGCGCTCGCTGCGGGACGGCCGGGCGCTGCTGCTCGATCTGCTCGAGGCGCCCGTGCGCTGCCCTCGCGAGGACGGGCACTTCGACGTGGCGGTCGAGCGGGAGCGGTCGCGCGAGCTGCTGCGGCGGCTGGCGGTGCAGCGGCGCGCTCTCGAGGGTCCCCAGGATCAGCGCCTGTCCGCGGTGCTCGGGGCCCTGTCGGACCTGCTGCTCGACGTGGCGGAGATGGACGACTGTGCCGACGCGCCGCAGCTGCGCGCGCTCAAGGACGCGATCGAAAGGCGGCAGGTCCTGCTGCGCATCGATCTGATGGCCCGCGAGGCTGAGGAGGGAGCCGCGCATGCCTGATCCGCGCGCCCGGAGCCGGGTCGTGAGCCTGGGACTGCTGGTCCTCGCCGCGCCCCTTCTGCCCGCAACGTCCGCCGCCCCGGCGCGGGCCGCCACGCCGCCGGCCGTTTCCACCCCGGGCCCCGCTCCCAAGGTGACCAAGGTTTCGGACGAATCGCTCCTGCGGGAGGCGAAGATCGCGCAGTACGACGGCGACTGGAACACGGTCCTGCGCAGCAGCGACGCACTTCTGCGCCGCTACCCCGCGAGCCCGCTCGCGCCGCAGGCGGAGTTCCACCGCGCCCGGGCGCTGGCCCACCTGCCGGGCCGCGAGGCCGTGGCGGCCGACGCGTTCCGGACCTTCATCCGGCAGCACCCGCGCGAACGCGATCGCCTGCTCGTCGACCAGGCCTGGTCCGGCCTCTTCTCTCTCACCTGCGAAGGGAACCGGCGCGCCTCGCCCGCGTGCTCCGCGACGCTCGGGGAGGGCATCGCCGACCCGTCGCTGTACGTCTCGACGCTCGCGGCGATCCGCGCCGCCGACGCCGGCGATCCCGCCGTGCGGCGCGCGGCGGTGCCGATCCTGAAGCGCGCCTACGACCTCGAGAACGACACCGAGATCCGCAACGAGATCCTGATCGCACTCCTCAAGATCGATCCGCGCCAGGTGCCGCCCCCGCCGCCGGCGCCCCCGGCGCCGCCGCGGGCCGCCGCCGCCCCGGGCGCGGCACTGCCGCCGCTGCCGTCCCTCGTCAAGATGACGATCTACAACAAGGCGTCGAAGACCTACGACCTGCGCATCAACCTGCCGGTGGCCTTCGCGCAGATCCTCGTGGACTCGCTCGGGAAGGAGGAGCGCAGCGCCCTCAAGGACAGCGCCGCCGCCAGGGGCGTGGACCTGGACGACATCTTCAAGGCGATCCGCAAGAACGGCCAGGGGCGGCTGCTCGACATGGACGCCCCCGACAGCCGCATCGAAGTCTGGATCGAATAGGCGCGCGTTCCGCCCGGAGCGTGTTCTTCAGCGCCGCCGCTTCTGTTCCAGCCGGCAGCTCGCGTCCATCTGGTCGATGAGCTCGAGCAGCGTGGCGCGCCGCGAAGGGTCGGTCTCGAGGTCGCGCGCCACCCCGAGCGCATCCCTGGCGTCGCAGTCCCGTCCCTCGGCGTGGAACAGGTTCGCCATGCGCAGGCGCGGCTCGATGGCGCGATCGTCGAGCGCCGCCTCGCGCTGCAGGTGGGTGATCGCCATGTCGTTCATGCCGCGCTTCTCGTACGCGATGGCGAGGTTGAGGTTGATGTGAGGGAAGCGCGGGTTCTTCTCCAGGCAGAGATGGAAGGCCTCGATCGCCCGATCGTTGTCGCCGCGGCGCAGCAGGATCTCGCCCAGGGCGAACCACGGATCGCCCATCTTGGGCCCCGCCTTCGCCGCCTCCTGGTAGTCGGCCATCGCCTGCTCGACGCGGCCGCGCCGAGCGTCGAGACGCCCGCGCGCCATCAGGATGTCGTAGCTGCCGGGCCACAGCCGGCTCGCCTCGTCGAGCTCGGCGGCGGACAGGTCGTAGTGCCCGAGCATCTCCTCGGCCGCGGCCCGGCCGAGATGCGCCGACACGAAGAACGGGGAGCGCTTCAGCGTGTCGGCGAAGGCGTCGGAGGCGTCCTGCCAGGCGCCGACCCGCAGCGCCGCCTGCCCGCGCAGCGCGTGCGGCAGGTGATCGGCGGCGCGGCGCGCGACCGGGGACGTGAGCAGCTGCAGCGCCCCGCGGGCGTCCCCCGCGGCGAGCAGTCCCTGCGCCTGCAGCGTCAGGCGCGCGGCGGCGACGCGGGCCGGGAGGATCAGGAGTCCCGCGGCGGCGAGCGCCACGACGGCGACGAGCCCCGCCGCGAGCCGCAGCGCGCGGCGCCGGCCCGAGGCGAAGCCTGCGGACGGCTCCTCGGCCTCCGAGGCCGCGACGACGCGCTGCCAGGCGGCGAGCCCGAGACCGCACGCGAAGGCGAAGAGGACGGCGGGGGAGGCCTCCTGGAACGGCGAGCCGTAGCAGGCGACGAGCGCCCCGGTCAGGAGGGCGATGCAGGACGTCAGTCCGATCGATCCCCAGGCGCCGCCGTCGCGCAGCGCGGCGCGGAAGGCGCGCCCCAGGACCACGGCAAGGAGCGCGAGCAGCGCGAGGGAGCCGACGATTCCCAGCTCCGCTCCCGCCTCGAAAAACGACTGGCCCGCGTGCACCGCCTGGTGCGACAACGAGAACGGAGACGAGGCGACGGCCGTCCACGCGACCTCGAGAAACGCGTGCCGCCAGGCGCCGGGTCCGACGCCGAGCGGGTGGCGGCCGAGAAGAGCCAGGCTGCCGCGGATCCCCGCGGCGCGATCGGCGGTCACGTCGCCGGTGGTGGGGGCGAGCAGTCCGACGTGCTCGAGGGGCGCCGGCGCCGCGCCCCCGGTGCCCATCCCGGGAAGCCGGGCCGCTGCCAGCACGAGCGCCAGCCCCACCCCCGCCGCGAGGATCGTCCGCACCGTCGGGCCGCCCGGATCGGGCACGAGATCGGTCCATGGATTCCCGGCCAGGGCCGAACGCGCCACGCGGACGACGAAGAGCAGGACCACGAAACCGGCGCCGACCAGCCAGCCCTCCGGCTTGCCGCCGTAAAGGAGCGCCGCGGAAAGGATTCCGATCCACCCGCCGAGGGCGAGCCGCAGCGCGCCGCCGCAGAGAGCCGCCGCGCCGACGGCGAGCGGCAGGGCGAGGAGGAGGGCCTGCGCCAGGAGGCCCGGATCGCCGAAGGTCCCTCCTGCCGGGGCCGGCGGGACGATGGAGAAGGGCCCCAGCATCAGGTTGAAGCCGGGCCGGAGGATCTGCGCCAGGCTGGCCACCGCCGCGAGCGCGATCCCGGCGATCGCGGCGCCGAGCAGAACGAGCACGTCGCGGTCCCGGCGCACCGCGAGCGGGACGGCGGCCGCGACGACCACGAGCGAGACGAGCATCAGGAAGCCGGAGAGGGCGATTCCCTGAGTGGCGGAGCGCGCGGTCGCGAGTCCCGCCGCGACGAGCGCGATCGCCAGGGGCACGGCGATCGGCAGCCGGGCGCGGAAGGTCGTGGCGGGCGGATTGCGTCGCGCCGACGCGGCGGCGAGGCAGACGAGCAGCAGCACCGCGGCCCCCGCCAGGAGCATCTCCTTGGGCAGCTCGAACGGATCGGAGAGCGTGGCGGAGTGGGCGACCGGCAGGAGAAGGAACAGGAGCGCCAGGATCAGGCGCGTCACGCCGGACCAGGCGGACGATTCTCCCGAGTCGGCGCGGGTGGCGGAGGACATGCGGGAGGCCGTGCGGGCGGTCACGGGGCCGGGACGATACCACAAACCGCTTTCGAGCCCCGCCGCCCGGTGTAGGATCCGCCCGCCATGACGTCACGTGTCGAAGCCCGCGCGCCCTCGCGCATCGATCTCGCCGGCGGGACCGTCGATCTCTGGCCCCTGTCGCTCCTGACGCGCGACCCCCTGACCGTCAACGCGGCGATCGATCTCCACGCGCAGGCCGTGGTCGAGCGCACGTCCGAGCCGGGGCTGCAGATCGTGTCGCGCGATCGCAACCTCTCCGCCCGCCTGCCGCGCGGTCTCGATCTCGACGGCGCGCTCGCCACGGCCCCTCCGGGCCTCGGGTTCCTGGTCCGACTGGCGCGGCATTTCCTGGGGGAAGGAGACGGGGTGCGCATCGTCACCGACTGCGCCGCTCCGGCCGGCTCCGGTCTCGGCGGGTCATCCACGCTCGGCATCGCGCTCGCGGCCGCCCTCGACAGGTTCACCGGGCGCGGTCTCGATCCGGATCGCCTGCTCGCGCTCGTGCGCGGCATCGAGACGCAGGTGCTCGCCATCCCGACGGGAGAGCAGGACTACCACCCGGCCCTGCGCGGCGGGGTCCTGGGGCTGCGCTACACCGTGGAAGGAACGTGCGTCGATCGGCTGCGCGCGGATCTCCAGGCGCTGAAGCGCCGCACCGTGCTCGTGGACACCGGGCAGTCGCGCAACAGCGGGCTGTCGAACTGGGACATCTGCAAGCGCCACCTCGACGGCGACGCCTCGGTGCGCGCCGCCCTGCAGGCGACGAGCGATGCGGCCCACGACGTGCGCTCCGCCCTCGAGGCCTCCGATTACGACGCCATCGGGCCGGCGCTCGGGCGCGAATGGCAGGCTCGCCTGAGGCTCTCGCCGGCCGTGACCGACGCGAAAATCGACGCGATCATCGCGGCCGGGCTCGAAGCCGGGGCCCGGGGGGGCAAGGTCTGCGGCGCGGGCGGGGGAGGGTGCCTCGTCCTCTGGACCCCCGAGAACCGGCGCGAGGCCGTGGCGGAGAGCGCCCGCCGGGCCGGAGGCGCCGTCCTCGACTGCTCTTACGTGGAGCAGGGGGTCCAGGTCTCGGTTTCGTAACTCCCTCGGACCCCCTGAGGAAGGGGGGGGATTTCGATTGCTCCCGGGGGGGTCTCGCGGTACACTCCCGGCGCCCCCCTCCCGTTCCGAACAGTCCGGGGGAACGTTCCCAGAGGGTGTGACTCATGTCGCTTCGCCGCCGTTCCACGATCCGAACCACCAGCCTGATTCTGGTCGCCGCGTGCCTGCTCGCGATCCCGGGTTTCGCCCGGGCCGACCAGGTCGTGTACTTCACCAACGGCAAGGCGATCACGGTGAAGACGGTGGAGAAGGGGCCCAAGCTCACCATCCTCGAGATCGAGGGGGGCGGACGGATTGGCATCCCGACGGTGCAGATCGATCGGATCGAGGATCTGAACCTTTCGCCCCCGGCCCCGGTCGCCGCCCCGCAGACGCAGGTGACCGCCATCATCCCGCAGCAGCCCACGGCGGCGCCGGCGCAGCCGGTCCCACAGCCGCAGTCGGCGGTTCCGGCCGGACCGGGAACGGGCGGACACGTGGCGCAGAACAGCGCCCTGAAGATGGCGCCGCCCCTGTCGGTCGGAGGTGATCTCCCGGACGGCGAGGCTCCCAAAGCAGCGCCGCAGGGGCAGGCAATCCAGTCCACCCCACCGGGCGGGATGAGCCGCCAGGGGGGCCGCGGCCCGGGCATGACGGGTGGCCCGGGTGCGATGCAGCGCGGTCGCCGGGGCTACAACCCCTACAACCACGGCCTGCCGTCGGGCGCCCAGATGAACCAGGGCCAGGGGTCGCAGGGCGCGCCGAATGCCACGCCCCCCGGTCAGCCCAATGCTCCGGGCCAGCCGAACGCCGCCGGGCAGGCCGGATCCGGCCAGCCCGGCGCCGGCAGCCAGACGGCCCAGTCCGGACAGCCGGCGCAGCAGCAGGCGCCTCCGGCCGCCGCGCCGCCCCAGACGCCTCCGCCGGCCGCTGCGACGCCGCCTCCACCGCCTCCTCCTGATCCCGAGCCGAACGACGCGGACTCCGGGAGCTCCGATTCCTCCGACGACGGCAGCTCTTCGGACAACGAGTCTCCTTCCGGCGGCGATTCCGGGAACTGAACCCTCCCATCACGCGCCCCCCTCCGTCGATCGTCGGGCTGACCGGCCCGAATGCCTCCGGGAAGGGGGAGGTGGCCAAGTTTCTGTCGGCGCGGGGATTCTCCGTTCACTCGCTGTCCGACGTCGTGCGTGAGGCCGCCGCCGCGGCGGGGCTGCCGCCGTCGCGCGACAACCTGATCGCCACGGGCGTCCGCCTGCGCACCGAGGAGGGACCGGGAGTCCTCGCCGCCCGCATCCTGCCGCGGCTGCAGGGGCAGGCGGCCGTCGATTCGATCCGCGGTCCCGCCGAGGTCGCGATCCTCCGGGGCCTGCCCGCCTTCGTGCTCATCGGTGTGGATGCTCCGCTGCCGCTCCGCTTCGAGCGGTCGCGCCTGCGCAGCCGGCTCGGGGACGGCGCCACGCTCCAGGAGTTCCAGCGCCAGGAGGAGCAGGAGAACGCCCGCGCGGAGACCGGTCAGCAGCTCCGCGCCACGCTGGCGCTCGCCGATCGGGTCCTGGTCAACGACGGCACCATCGCCGACTTGCACGCGCGCGCCATCGCCCTCTTCGCCGAGATCGGGCTGGCGCTGTCGCCTCCCACCCAGGGCTGAGGCGATCGGCCCTCCCGGGCCGGCCGTCCGCCATCCGGAGGGTCGGCTCGTCCGTCAGTACAGCGCCTGCCGGGGTCGCTTGCGCCGGAAGGGGACGATGAGCAGCGCCCCCGCGAGGAACCCGCCGAGGTGCGCGAACCACGCCACCCCCTCGCCGCCGCCACGCCCCGCCGCGATGAGCTGCAGGAGAAGCCAGACGCCGAGGACGATGAGCGCGGGCAGCGCCACCACGCGCACGATCACGATGAGAAACAGGAGGGTCCGCACCCGCGCCGTCGGAAAGAGCACGAGATAGGCGCCCAGCACCCCGGCGATGGCGCCGGACGCCCCGATCATCGGGACGCGCGACTCCGGCCGGGCCGCCACCTGCACCGACGCCGCCAGGAGGCCGCACAGGGTGTAGAAGACGATGAAGCGGCCGTGCCCCATCACGTCCTCGACGTTGTTCCCGAAGATCCACAGGTAGAGCAGGTTGCCGATCAGGTGCAGCCACCCTGCGTGCACGAACATCGCGGTGACGAGCGGCACCAGGTGCAGGGGCCAGCGATCGGGACGGCCGAGGGGCAGATGGGTCAGGTCGTACGGGATGATCGCCAGGCGCAGCACCCAGGTCTGCTGGGCTTCGGGCGGCAGGAGCAGCATCCGGACGAACACCGCGATGTTGATCAGAAGCAACGCGATGGTGATGTACGGCACCAGGCGGGTCGGGTTGTCGTCCTTGAAGGGGATCAACGCGGCGGGTTCCCGCGCCGGAGAATAGCACGCTCGTCACACGCGACCTGAGGGATCGCTTGACCCCCCGGCCCCGACCTCGCTAACATCCCCGCCCGAGATGTCCGAGGTCCTCAGCGGGAAGATGCAGCTCCCCCTGGCGCGAGGCGCCGAGAGGGCCGAGGCGCGGGGTGACACCGCTGCGCGCGAAGCCGCGTCCCCCCTCCTGCCGCGCATCGAATCCCCGGCCGACCTGAAGGCGCTCGACGCGGCGCAGCTCCGGCAGCTCGCCGACGAGCTGCGGCAGTACATCATCGAGGTCGTGTCGCGCACCGGCGGGCACCTGGCGCCGAGCCTGGGCGTCGTCGAGCTGACCATCGCGCTGCACGCCGTCTACGACGCTCCGAAGGACAAGATCGTCTGGGACGTGGGGCACCAGGCCTACGGCCACAAGGTGCTCACCGGCCGGCGCGACCGCCTGCCGTCGCTGCGCCAGTACCACGGGTTGTCCGGGTTCATCCTTCCGTCGGAGTCGCCCTACGACGCCTTCGGCGTGGCGCACGCCAGCACCTCGATCGCCGCCGCCATGGGCATGGTCGTGGCGCGCGACATGGCCGGCGAGGACCACCATGTCGTCACCATCACGGGCGACGGGGCGATGACCGGCGGGCTGGCGTACGAGGGCCTCAACAACGCCGGCCATTCCGAGCGCGATTTGCTCGTGATCCTCAACGACAACGAGATGTCGATCTCGCCGAACGTCGGGGCGATCGCCCGGCACCTGACCGACATCACCTCGAGCGGCACCTACAACAAGATGCGCGACGAGGTGCGGCATCTGGCGAAGAAGCTGCCGCTCGGCGAGCCGGCGGGGGAGCTGGCGAAGCGCCTGGAGCGCGGCGTCAAGGACTTCTTCGTCCCGGGCGGCCTCTTCCAGGCGCTCGGGTTCAAGTACTACGGTCCGATCGACGGGCACGACCTCGACGAGCTCGTCAGCGTGCTGCAGAACCTCAAGAAGGTGAAGGGCCCGCGGCTCCTGCACGTCATCACCAAGAAGGGGAAGGGCTACTCCTTCGCCGAGGCCGACTCGTGCGTCTACCACGGCGTCACCGCGTTCGACCCGGCCAGCGGCCAGATGGCGGCCGCCGGCAAGGGCGCGGCGCCGGACTACAACAAGGTGCTGTGCGACACGCTGTCGCGCCTCGCGACCGAGGACGCGCGCGTCGTCGCGCTGACCGCGGCGATGGCGGACGGCACGGGCCTCGTGAAGTTCAAGGAGCGCCATCCCGATCGCTTCCACGACGTCGGCATCGCCGAGGGCTACGGCGTGACCTTCGCGGCGGGCCTGGCGATCTCCGGCATGCGTCCGGTGGCGGCGATCTACTCCACCTTCCTGCAGCGCGCCTACGACCAGATCATCCACGACGTCGGCGTGCAGAAGCTGCCCGTCGTCTTCTGCCTCGACCGCGCGGGCCTCGTTGGCGCCGACGGTCCGACGCACCATGGCGCTTTCGACCTGTCTTATCTGAGAGCGGTGCCGAACTTCGTCGTCGCCGCGCCCAAGGACGGCGACGAGCTGGCCGATCTCCTGAAGACCGCCGTCGACCAGGCCGATCGGCCCTTTGCCATCCGGTACCCGAAGCGGGCCAGCCGGCGCTTCTCGCCCGATCGCGCGCCGCAGCGCCTGCCCATCGGCTCGTGGGAGCGCCTCGCCCCCGGGAAGGATGCCGATCTGCTCGCGGTCGGCTCGATGGTCGAGACCGCCGAAGCGGTGCGGACGCTCCTGGGCGCGGACGGGCTCGACGTCGGCGTCGTCAATGCGCGCTTCGTCAAGCCGCTCGACGAAAAGATGCTGGCCGAAAGCGCCGCCTCGGTCCCGGTGCTCGTGACGCTCGAGGAGAACTCGCTGTGCGGTGGGTTCGGAGCGGCGGTGCACGAGGCGCTCGCGGCGTCCGGCAACCCGTCGCCGGCGCTGCACCACTTCGGCCTGCCGGACCGCTTCGTGACGCACGGATCCGTCGGCCAGCTCCTCGAAGAGGTCGGCCTGTCGCCGGCCCGCATCGCCGAACGCCTCAAGACCCTCCTGCGGGGCCGCGCCTGACGCGGAGCGGGCCGGGCCTGTGAGCATGTCCCTCGAATTCGAGACCCGGGCCGGCGATCTCACCGGGGTCGCCGCGGATCTGGGCATCGTCCCGCGCTTCAAGGGCGAGAGCTCGCTTGCCGGCGCCGTCGGCGCCGCGCTCGAAAAGCGGCTGCTCGAGGTGGCGAAGGAGGATCGCTTCCAGGGCCGATCGGGACGGCTCCTGCTGTGGCATGCGCCGGAGGGCGCGTTCCCGTGCCGCCGTTACCTCCTGCTGGGCCTGGGCGCGCGCGAGGACGTGACGCTCGAGCGCTACCGCCGCGATCTCGGCGACGCCTTCGTCGAGGCGGATCGGCTGGGCGCCGCTTCGGTGGTGCTGCCGCTCCTCCTGGACGACCGGCTTTCGTTCCCGCCGCGCGAGGCGGCGCGGGCACTCTCGGAAGCCGCGCTCATGGGAACGTACCGCTTCGACCGTTACCGCTCCGAGCCGCGCCCCGGACGCCGTCACCTCAAGGTGGTGCGGGTGGCGATCGGAGCCGCGGCCGAGAAGACGGTCACATCCGGCCTCGCGTGGGGAGACAAGGTTTCGGCCGCGGTCAACCTGGCGCGCGATCTCGTGAACGAGCCGCCCGGCATCCTGACGCCGCCGCGACTCGCGGAGATCGCCGAGGAGCAGGCGCGCGCCCGCAATCTCGAGGTCGAGGTGTTCGCGCCCCCGGCGCTCCGCAAGATGGGCATGGGCGGCATCCTCGGCGTGGCGCAGGGATCGCACCAGGAGCCACGGCTCGTGCGTCTCCATTACCGTCCGAAGGGGAAGCCGGAACGCAAGGTGGCGATCCTCGGCAAGGGGCTCACCTTCGATTCGGGCGGCCTGTCCCTCAAGACCAGCGAGGGGATGGAGACGATGAAGTGCGACATGGCCGGCTCGGCGGCCGTCCTCGCGACCATGCTCTCCCTGCAGGATCTCGGCTGCCGCGCGGAAGTGATCGGGCTCATGGGGATCGCCGAGAACATGCCCGGCGGGCAGGCGATCCGGCCGGGCGACGTGCTGCGCATCATGAACGGCAAGACGGTCGAGGTGCGCAACACCGACGCCGAGGGCCGCCTGGTGCTCGCCGACTGCCTGTCCTACGCCTCGCAGATCGACGGGCTCGAGGCGGCGGTCGATCTCGCGACCCTCACGGGCGCCTGCGTCGTGGCGCTCGGGCCGATGGCGTCCGGGCTCATGAGCAACAACCAGCCGCTGGCGGACGCCCTGCTCGCGGCCGCCGCGGCGTCGGGGGAGGCGATCTGGCAGCTGCCGCTCTACTCCGAGTACCGCGAGCACATCAAGAGCGACGTGGCCGACATCAAGAACACCGGCATCCGCTGGGGTGGCGCGATCACCGCGGCCCTCTTCCTGCAGGAGTTCGTGCGGGAGGGGCTCCCGTGGGCCCACCTCGACATCGCCGGTCCGGCCTTCGGGGAGAAGGAGTATTCGTACCTGGGCAAGGGTGGATCCGGCGCCGGCGTGCGCACTCTTCTGCGCTGGCTCGCCACGCCGAGCTGAAGCGCCCGGGCGCTTCCGGTACCCCGCGCGGCCTCCGGGAGCGATGGTCATGAGCCACACGCGGCATCGGCAGACAGGACCCCTGGCGGTCCCGTGCGCCCTCCTCACTGTCAGCGACACCCGCACGCCCGCGACCGACGAGAGCGGGGCGTGGCTGCGGGCGCGCCTGACGCGGGGTGGCCACGAGGTGGCCGCGACCGCGATCGTGAGGGACGAGCCGCGCGCCGTGCGGGCGTGCCTGAGGCGCTGGGCGCGCGAAGGCCGGGCGCGTGTCGTCCTGATCACCGGAGGGACCGGCATCGCCGCGCGTGATCGGACGTACGAAGCGGTCGCGGGGCTGCTCGAGAAGCGGCTCGACGGGTTCGGCGAGCTGTTCCGGGCGCTCAGCTATCGTGAGATCGGCGCGGCCGCGATGCTCAGCCGCGCGGTCGCCGGGACCTGCCGCGGGATGGTGCTGTTCGCCATGCCGGGATCCCCCGCGGCGGTGCGGCTGGCGGTGAACCGGCTCATCCTGCCGGAACTCCGCCACGTCGCGGGGCTTCTGGCCGGCGCACCGCAACGCGCCCGGCGTGCCGGGCGGACGGTGAGGCGGTGAAGGCGTGATGGTGACGGAACCGCAGGCCGGATCCGCGGCCTCCGTGGTCGCCGGGATCGACCCGCGCGACGTCGCGGCCGATCTGCGATCGCGCCTCGAAGGAGAGGTGCTGTTCGAGCCGGTCGATCGCATCCTCTACAGCACCGCCGCCTGCATCTACCAGGTGGAGCCGCTCGGCGCCGTGCGGCCGCGGCACGAGGCGGACGTCGTGGCGGTCCTCGATTACGCGCGGGCCCACGGCCTGCCGGTCACCCCGCGCGGCGGCGGCTCCGGGCTGACCGGCGCGACGCTCGGACGCGGCATCGTCCTCGATCTCTCGAAGCACTTCCGGCGGATCCGGGACATCGATCCGGAGCGGGGGACGGTGCGCGTCGAGCCGGGGGTGATCCAGGCCGACCTGAATCGCGTGCTGCGGGCGCACGGCGTGCACTTCGCCCCCGATCCGTCGTCGTCCGCGTGGTGCACCCTGGGCGGGATGGTGGCGAACAACGCCGGCGGCTCGCACACCGTCGGGCACGGCGCCACCCGCGACAACTGCGTGTCGCTGCGCGTCGCGCTGGCGAGCGGCGAGGTGATCGAGACGGAACGGTGGCGCCCCGCGGATCTGGCGGAGGCCATGCCCGGGGTCGCGACCGGCCCCGGCGGCCCGGCCGCGGAGGCAGCGGGACGCCGACTGGCGCGCGGGGTCCGGGCGATCGTGGCCCGCGGCCGCGACCTCGTCGAAAAGCACCAGCCGCGGACGCGGAGGAACTCCTCGGGCTACGCCCTGCGCGAGACCGCGACGCCGGACGCGGTCGATCTCGCGCCGCTTTTCTGCGGCTCGGAAGGGACGCTCGGCATCGTCCTCGACGCCACGTTGCGGACGCTGCCGATCCCCAAGGCGAAGGCCACCGCGCTCGTCCTCTTCGACGATCTGGAGAAGGCGGGGGGGGCGGTGGTCGAGATCCTGCGCCATCGCCCCGCCGCGGTCGAGCTGCTCGATCGCATCTTCGTCGAGGTGGTCCGGGAGGCCGACCCGGCCCTCGGGGCCAGCTTCCCGGCGGGGACCGAGGCGATCCTGATCGTCGAAGTGGATGGCGACGAAGAGCGGGAGGTGCGCTCCCGCCTCGAGGCCATCGCGACGGCGCTGGTTTCGCGGCTGCGGCTGGCGACCGAGGTGCGCCAGGCGACGCGGCCGGAGGAGATCGCCCGTGTCTGGGCGGTGCGCAAGGCCGCCTCGCCGATCCTGTCGCGCCGCGAGGGGCGGCTGCGCAACACCCGCTTCATCGAGGACGCCGCGGTGCACCCGGAGCGGATGGCGGAGTTCGTCCGGAAGCTGCGCGATCTCCTGAAGGGGCACGGGCTGCAGGCGGCGATCTTCGGGCACGCCGGCGACTGCAACCTGCATTGCAATCCCTTGATGAACCAGCGCGACCCGGCGCACCTGGCGCTCATGGAGACGATCGCCGGGGAGTTCACCGACCTGGTCATCGGACTCGGCGGGTCACTCTCCGGCGAGCACGGCGACGGCCGTCTCCGGACCCCGTTCCTGGAGCGCGCCTACGGCCCGCTGACATCGGTCTTCGCCGAGGTGAAGCGGCTCTTCGATCCCGGAGGGATCCTCAACCCCGGCATCATCGTCCACGACGGCGCCGCGCACCTCACCGACCACCTGCGCTACGGCGCCGACTACGTCCGGGTCGCGACCACGACGACGCTCGACGACGAGCCGTGGCAGCGGGAGATCGAGAAGTGCCATGGCTGCGGCGCCTGCCGCCACTACTGCCCGGTGGCCGTGGAGACGGGGGATGAGGCGGCGACGGCACGCGCCAAGGGGAATCTCCTGCGCGCCACGCTCTCCGGCCGACTGCCGGCCGGGGCGATCGCCACCGACGCCTTCAAGCAGGTCATGGACCTGTGCGTGAACTGTCGCCTCTGTCATTCCGAGTGCCCGACGGCGATCGACATCCCCGGGATGGCAATCCTCGCGAAGGAGGCTTACGTCCGGGCGAACGGCAAGCGCCACGCCGACCGGGTGCTCACCGCCTCGGGGCCCCTGCTGCGGCTGGGAGCGGCGACAGCGCCTTTCGCCAACGCCGCCATGAACACGCCGCTCCTGAGACGCCTGATGGCCCCCTGGACCGGGCTCGCCGCCGGGCGCCGCATGCAGGCCTTCGATTCAGAGCCGCTGGCGCCACGGCTGCCGTCGGTCGATCCGGACGGCGACAAGGTGGCTTATTTCCACGGCTGCTTCGGCGGCTACCAGGACGTCGAAGGGGAAGGGCGCGCAGCGATCGATCTCCTCGAGGCCCTGGGCTGCACGGTGGCGATCCCGCCGCAGGAGTGCTGCGGCATCGCCGCCATCACCTACGGCCACCTCGACGACGTGCGTCCCGCGGCGGCCCGCAACGTCGCGGCCTTCATGGATCTGCTGCGGCGCGGCTACACGCCGGTATACAGCGCTCCGTCCTGCGGCCTGGCGCTGGTCGAGGACACGCCCCGTCTCCTCGGGACGCCGCAGTCGGAAGTGCTGGCGCGCCACCTGCGCGACGTCGGCGACTACGTCCTCGAGCGGCTGGAGGCCCGCCCCGAACTGCGCGCCCACCTGCGGCCGGTGCCGCTGCGCCTGACCTATCACAATCCGTGTCATTTCCAGGCGCGCGGCATGGGCGACTCGGTCGTCCGGCTGCTGCGCCTGGTGCCCGGGGTCGAGGTGGTGCCGATCGTGAAGGACCACTGCTGCGGCATCGCCGGAACCTTCGGGATGAAGTCGTGCAACTTCGATCAGTCGATGCGGATGGGGCGGCCCTTGTTCGACAGCGTCGCGGCGACCGGAACGAACGTCGTCGCCACCGGCTGCGGCACCTGCAAGATCCAGATCGAACAGGGGGCGGGGGTGCGCGTCGTGCATCCGATCAAGGTGGTGCGGGACTCGCTGCTCGGGGCGGCTTCTTCCTCGTCATCCCGCTGAACCCATGTCCACCTTCCCGAAATTCGTCCTCTAAATGTTCGATAGATCGGTGGAGTCATCGCCGGCTTCTGGACGCTACTAGGGTCGCGTCAGGGAGGGAGTTTGCGAAGGAGAAACCTGCGTCCGGACGAGCGGGCGAGCGAGAGAGAGAGCGGCGGAGGATGTGCCGGGAGGCTCACGGGCGATGACGCGTCTATTCAGCGAGTTGGGGGCGGGTAGGACGAAAGCGGACGCAGCCCGCGTAGCTGGGCGGAGCCGACCCCTCGCCCCCGCCCTCGCTGAAGGCTGAATCGCTCATCCCCTGATTTGTTGACACTCCCGCGAGGGTGGCCTATATTCGCCGGCTTCGCAGTGCGAGGAGAAAATGACGTCGAGGTTCTGCAAAACGCAGTTGAGGGTCGATCCGAGCGCCTGGGTGGCGCCGGGGGCGGCGCTCGTCGGCGAGGTGTCGATCGGCGCGCGTGCTTCGGTCTGGTTCCAGGCGACGGTGCGCGGCGACCTGGCGCCGATCGCCATCGGCGAGGAGAGCAACGTGCAGGACCAGTGCGTCCTGCACGTGGAACGCGACGGGCCGGTGCGACTCGGTCGCCGGGTGACGCTCGGGCACGGCGCGATCGTTCACGGCGCCATCGTGGAGGACGAGGTGCTGGTGGCGATGAAGGCGGTGGTTCTGAGCGGTTGTCACATCGGTCGTCACTCGATCATCGGGGCCGGGGCGGTGGTGCCGGAGGGGACGACCATCCCTTCGGGCTCGCTCGTCCTTGGAATCCCCGGGCGCGTGGTGCGGCCGCTCAAGGACGAGGAGATCGAGCGCATCGTCCGGAATGCGGCGTCGTACGTGGATCTGGCCGCTGCCTACCGCGCCGGCGAGGTGCGCGTCCCATGAGAGGGCCACAGCAGGAGACGGGGGACGACTTCACACGCAAGGCAGCAGAGCGGTTGCGGCCGCTTCTCGACGGCGCCCGCACCGCGGTGCTCGCGACCCACGTGACGCCCGACGGCGACGGCATCGGCGCCGAGATCTGCTGGCACTCGTACCTGGTGTCGCGCGGCATCCAGGCGCGTATCTTCAACACCGAGGCGATCCCTTTGCGCTACCGCTTCCTCGACGAGCGCGGGGCCGTCGAGGTCTATGACGAAACGAAACACGGCGACTTCCTGCGCGACGCCGATCTCCTGTTCATGCTCGACAACTCCGCGCCGTCGCGCTTCGGGGCGCTCGAGGCGGCGGCGCGCGCCTCGCGCGCGGTCACCGTCTGCATCGATCACCACAACCTCATCGATCCGTTCTGGAAGGTGAACCTGATCGACTCCGACGCGGCGGCCACCGGCGAGATGGTCTACCGCATCGTCGAGGCCCTCGGAGGCGACCCCGACTTCACCGCGGCGCAAGCCGCGTACGTGTCGCTCGTCACCGACACCGGGTCGTTCCGCTTCGGCAAGACGTCCCCGGCCTCGCACCAGCTCGCCTCGCGCCTGCTCGCGAAGGGCGTGCGGCCGCCGCGCGTCTACGAGGAGGTCTACGAGCGCGGCAGCGCGGCGCTGGTCCGCCTGGGAGGGATGGCGCTTGCGGGACTGAGGCTCGAAGAGAAGGGGCGGCTCGGCTGGATCACCATGACCCTGGCCCAGGTGCGGGAGTGCGGCGCCGAGGGGGAGGACACCTCCGACGTCGTCAACGAGATCCTCACCATCGACGGCGTGCGCGTCGCGGTCCTCCTGAAGGAGCTCGACTCCGGCCGTCTCAAGCTTTCCTTCCGCAGCAAGGAGGCGCTCGACGTGAACCGCATCGCCCAGTCATTCGGCGGCGGCGGCCACACCAACGCCTCCGGCGCCGTGATCGCCGGGACCATCGACACGAAGGCGGAGGACGTGCTCCGTCCGTGCCGGGAGCTCCTGCGCCAGGCCTGACCGTGTCGTCCGACGTGGCGTTCCCGCCCCTGGTCCTGCGCTGCCGTCATCACTACGTCTCCGCCGTGGCGGGCGCGTCCCTGGTGCTGCTGGCGCTCGGAACGCGCCTCGCCGCCGACGGCGGCGCGTGGCGCTGGGGCGTGGCCATCCTCGTGTACGCCGCGGCGGCGATGACCATCCGCTTCTTCCTGCGTTACTGCCTGGCGTCGCTCGAGCTGTCGGATTCGGGCTTCCGGCTGCGCGGGCCGCTGCACCACGGAAAAGAGGTTCGCTGGGCGGCGGTGCGGGACTGGCGGCGCCGGCGTCCGTTCCTCGGCCCCCGGTTCGTCATGGTCACGGCTGCGGCGCGCCTGCCGGTGGCGGTGCCGCTGGTCTACGAGGACGCGCACCTGCTGGAACTGGGCCTGCACCAGCGCCAGTTCCCCACCTGGTAGGGTGCCCGCGTCAGCGGGCGAGCGCCGCGGCCAGGCGGTCGATGTGCTCCGGCGTCGTGCCGCAGCACCCCGAGGCGAGGCGCGCCCCTTCCTGCACCCGGGCGCGACCCCAGGCCGCGTAGGCATCGGGAGCGTGCTCGTCCGGCAGCCGCCAGCCCGCGCCCGGGTCCGGGGCGCCCAGGTGCGCCGAGAGTCCCCAGGGGATCGCGCCGAGCAGGCGCGACAGCAAAGGCGAAGCGCGCTCCAGCACCTCGGGCGGGGCGCAGTTCAGCAGCACGCCGACGATGCGGCCGCCGCCGGCGTCGAGCAGCCGCGGCAGGGTCTCCTCGAGCGGCTCTCCCGAGAGGAGCCGATCGGGCGCGCCGGGGCAGAGGGCCAGCAGGATGTCGAGACCGGTGCTGCGCGCCGCGAGCAGAGCGGCGCGCGCCTCGCGCCGGCAGTTCATCGTCTCCACCAGCAGCAGATCGACGCCGAGGCGCGCCAGCAGGTCGGCCTGCCGCAGGTGCTCGCGCAGGCACTCCTGCTGGCCGGGCACCGAGCCCACCTCGTAGCAGTCCTCGAGCGGGGCGATTGAGCCGGCGACGTACACGCCCGGGCGCGCGGCGGTCCTGGCGGCCTCGACGGCGCGGCGGTTCAGGACGGTCCAGCGCGGCAGGAGTCCGGCGCGCTCGAGGGCGCGCGGCGTCGTGCGGAAGGTGTTGGTGGTCAGGACCTCCGCGCCGGCGTTGACGTAGTCGGCGTGGATCCCGGCGAGGGTCCGGCGTCCGGCGTCGCTCAAGAGCGCGTGCGCCGACCAGAGCGGGAGGCCGGTGTCGCAGCCGCGGCGCTGCAGCTCCGTGCCGGTGGCGCCGTCGAGGACCAGAGGCCCGGGGGCGGCGAGCCGCGCGCGCAGGCTCACGGCATCGCGTCGAGCGGCGGGAACCCGAGCGCCTTCATGAAGAGATCGTTGAAGTCCTCGCGACCCGACAGCTCGAGGTACTCCACCCGCGCCGGCATCCCCTCGGCCGCCTCGCGCTCGCGGTAGGAGAGCAGGGCGATCTTCGCCCCTTCCCCCGCGGCGTTGCCGACGGCGCGGATGCGCTCGAGCGGCACGGGCGGGACGAGCCCGATGGTGCGGGCCGAATCGGGATGGATGTACGACCCGAACGCCCCGGCCAGCATGACTTCTTGGAGGTCCGCGGCCTGGACGCCCATCTCGTTCATCAGCACCTGGATGCCGGTGGCGATCGAGCCCTTGGCGAACTGCAGCTGGCGGATGTCCTTCTGCGTCAGGACCACCGCCGTGCCGCCGGTCTCCTCGGGCGTGGCGAGGACGAAGGCGCGCACCCCTTCGTAGGTGACGAGCCGCGACCGCAGCGCCGCCGGCACGTCGGCGGGGGCGTCCTCGGCCGAGCGCATCCGCCCGGTGGCGTCGAGGAGGCGGCGCCGGTAGAGCTGCGCCACCGCGTCGATGAGCCCCGAGCCGCAGAGTCCCACGGGGGCGGCGTCGCCGATCGTCTGGAGGGTCACCCCGTCGGCGCCGATGCGCACCCCTTCGATGGCGCCGCGCGTGGCGCGCATGCCGCAGGAGATCTCCGCCCCCTCGAACGCCGGACCGGCGGGCGCCGCCGTGGCGACCGTGCGCTTGTCGAAGCCCAGGGCGATCTCCCCGTTCGTGCCGACGTCGACGAACAGCCGCAGTCGGTCGCCGCGCGGCAGCGCGGTCGCCAGGAGCCCGGCGACGATGTCTCCTCCGACGTAGGCGCCGAGGTGCGGGAAGAGATACGCGCGGCCGTTGGGATGGATCGCGAGGCCGAGCTGATCGGCGCGTACTTCCACCCCGCGCGTCACGACCGGGGCGAACGGCGTGACCGAGATCGGCTCGGGGTCGAGCCCGAGCAGGAGGTGCTGCATGGTCGCGTTGCCCGCGATCGCCACTTCGTAGATCCGGTCCGCCGGCACGCCGGTCTGGCGCGCAAGATCCTCGAGCAGCGTGTTGAAGGTCAAAGCCGCCATGCGCTGCAGCTCGCCGAGCCCCTCGCGCCGCCCCATGGTGTACGAGATGCGGCTCAGCACGTCGCCGCCGTGCACCGCCTGGGCGTTGAGCGACGAGGCGACGGCGCGCGCCTCGCCGGTGTTGAGGTCGAGGAGCGTCCCGACGATGGTCGTGGTCCCGAGATCGAAGGCGGCGCCGTAGCAGGCCTGCGTCGTGTCCCCCGGCTCGATGGCGACGAGGTCGGCGCCGCACAGGACCGCCGTGACGTCGAAGTCCGCGTCCCGCAGACCTTTGGGGAGCAGCCGCAGCGCGGGGAGATCGGCCTCGAGCGGATACCCCTCCGCCTCGAGCGCCTCGCGGAGGCGCTGCAGGTCGGAGCGCTGATCGTGCAGCTCCGGAGGGACGAGCTTCAGGTGGACCTTGTGGACGTTGGGATCGAGCAGCACTTGCCGCCCGACGCCGAACATCGCCGTCTTCGGGGTCCCGAGGAGCCGCGGAACCTCGACGACGGTCTCGGCGTGGACCTCCGCCTGGCACGACAGGCGCCAGCCGGAGGCGATCTCCTCGGGCTTCAGGTGGTGCTGGTCGGCGGTCGAGACCGGCGCCGGTCCCGAGACGATCCGCACCTTGCACTTGCCGCAGGTGCCGCGCCCGCCGCACGTCGACTCGACCGGCTGGCCGATCCAGGCCGCGGCGTGGAAGAGGGTGGTGCCGGGCGGGACGCGGGTCGTGGCGTCGCGCGGCTGGAACAGCACGCGGATTTTTTCCGACTTCAGAGCGGCCGGATCCATGGGTCCCTCCGCCTCAGGCGGTGGGCCCCGTCGCGGCGGGCCTGGCCGCGGCCTTGCGGTAGTGCGCCACCCAGCGCCGGCCCATCGGATCGTGGCCCAGCATCAGGTCCGCGGCGAGGAGCGCCTTGCGGATCTCCGTCTCGATGGGGTTGGTGATGGCGGCGGTCAGGCCGTGCGCCATGGCCAGGACGAGGAAGGTCGCGGTCAGCGGCGGACGATCCGGCAGCGCGAAGCCGACGTTGCCGGCGCCGATCGACATGTTGACGCCGAGCTCGTCGCGGATGAGCCGCATCGTCTCGAGGGTGATGGCTCCGAACGTGTGGTTGGCGCCTATGGGCATGCACAACGGGTCGATGACGACGTCCTCCGGCGGGATGCCGTGATCGCGCGCCCGCTCGACGATCTTGCGGGCGATCGCCAGGCGCTCCTTCGGGTCGTTGCTGATGCCGGTGTCGTCGTTGGCGATGCCGATGACCGCCGCCTTGTGCTTGGCGATGAGCGGCAGCAGGCGATCGAGCACTTCGTCCTCGCCGGTGACCGAGTTGACCAGCGCCTTCCCCTGATACGCGGGGAGCGCCGCCTCCAGCGCTTCGGGGGTGGATGAGTCGATGCAGATCGGCGCGTCGACGGTCTCCATGATCGCCCGCACCGCCGCGGTGAGCATCCCCGGCTCGTCCGCTCCCGGGATGCCGGTGTTGACGTCGAGCAGGTGCGCCCCGGCCTCGACCTGCGCCAGGGCGTCCTGCCGCACCCGGCCCATGTCGAAGCGCCGCAGCTCCTCGGCGAGCTTCTTGCGGTTGGTCGGATTGATCCGCTCGCCGATGATCACGAACGGCTCGTCCGGCCCGATGACGACGGTGCGCGTGGCGGAGGAGACGACGGTCTTCATCAGGCGCTCGCTTCCTGGAACCGGGTCGCGGCGGGGAGCGGGGGGACGGTCCTGGTCTCCCGCAGCCGGGCGCGCGACACGATCTCCGGCACCGCCTCTTCCCAGTGGATCGGCATGAGATGGAACCCCCTGAGCCCGGGGATTGTACGCAATTCCTCGAGGATCTCGAGACAGATCGCCAGCCCTTCCTGCTCGGCCCGGCCGCGGTCCGGACCCGCCCCGTCCATGCGGCGGACGATCGCCTCCGGCACGTCCATCCCGGGGATGCGTTCGCGCATGTGGCGCGCGGCGCGCGCCGAGCGCAGCGGGGAGACGCCGGCCAGGATCGGCGCCTGCCGGTCGAGGCCGAGATCGGTGACCCGCGTCATGAACTCACGGAAGCGCGGCAGGTTGTAGACGATCTGCGTCTGGACGAAGCGCGCTCCCGCCTCGATCTTCTTGCGCAGCCGCAGGGGACGGAACTCGTACGGCGGTGCGAAGGGATTCTCGGTCGTCCCACAGAACAGGTCCGGGGCCGGGACGATCGGCCGTCCCGAGAGGTAGCGCCCCGAGCGCACCGTGCCCGCGAGACGCAGCAGCTGCAGCGAGTCGAGGTCGAACACCGGCTTGGCCTGCGGCTGGTCGCCGTGCGCCATGTGATCTCCGGTGAGACAGAGGAGATTGCGCACCTTGAGCGCCGCCGCCCCCACGAGCAGGCTCTGCAGCCCGATGCGGTTCACGTCGCGGCAGGTGACGTGCAGGATCGGCTCGATGCCGGCCGACGCGAGGATCGCCGCTGCCGCCAGCCCCGACATGTGGGCGATGCCGGCGGTGTTGTCCGGGACGTTCACCGCGTCGACGTGATCGCGCACCAGCGCCGCACGCTTCAGGAGGCCCGAGGGATCGGGACTGTCCCCGGCGGCGATCTCGCACGTCAGGACCGGCCGGATGGAGGCGAACGCCTCCTCCAGGCGCCGCGTGGCCGCCTGGGGAGGGGCGATCACGGCCGCGCCTCGCGCGCCGTCCCCTTGAGGGCGTTGATCCAGGAGGAGTGGCCGCGCTGGGTCCAGTCGAGCGCCGGCTGGATGCGCAGGATGGCGCCGCGCCAGGGGAGGAAGCGGGCGCGCCTTTCCACCTTCACCCACACGCAGGCCATCTCCGGGACCACCTCGCACCGGCCGTCCAGCCGCACGCCGCCGCACGGACCGTTGCGCAGCGTCTTCGGGCATCCCATCGGGCAGGTGAGCCCGGTCTCGTGCAGCGTGCACTGCCCGCACATCTGGCAGCCGAAGATCGGCTTCTTGAGCAGGAACTCGAGAGGCCGGGCGGCGCGATCGAGGAACCGCGACCACGCCGGGTGTCGCGCCAGGACGCCGCGCACCCCCGTGGTGACGGGGGAGCCGGCGCCGATCATGACCCCTGCCCGGCGGAAGGACTTCCGGCGCCGACGGTGGCCGCCGACGACGGAGCGATCGGTGCCGTGCTGGCCGCGGCGGCGGTGGGGGAGGCTGCGCCGCCGTAGGGGACGGCCGCGGTCGGCTTGGCGGGCTGGAACTGCCCCGCCCGCTTGAGGAGCATCAACTCCTTGGCGACGCGGACCGCCTCGGTGGCGTTCTCGCCGTAGCCGTCCGCCCCGATCTCCTTGGCCCACCCCGGGCTCGTCGGGGCGCCGCCGACCATGACGACGTACTGTTCGCGAAGCCCCTGCTGGATGAGCTGCCGGATCACCTTCCCCTGGTTGGGAGCGGTGGTGGTCAGGAGGGCCGACATCGCCACGATGTCCGGCTTGCGTGTCTTGATCTCCTCGACGAACCGGTCGACCTTCACGTTGACGCCGAGGTCGACGACGCTGAAGCCGTTGGCCGAGAGCATGGTGCAGACGATGCGCTTGCCGATGTCGTGGATGTCCCCCTGCACGGTGCAGGCGAGGACGTTGCCCATGTTCTCGCGCGCCGCGGAGCTCTTCGCCAGCTCGGGCTCGAGGACGGCGAGCGCCGCCTTCATGGCCTCGGCGCTCATGACGAGCTCGGGAAGGAACAGCTCGCCGGCGCCGAAGCGGTCGCCGACGACGCGGATGCCCTTCACGAAGCCGTTGTCGATGGAGTCGAGCGGCTTGATCCCCAGCTCCAGCGACTTCACCGCGAGCGCGTTGGCCTCCTCGGCCTCGCCGGCAATGACGCTGTTGGCCATCTTCTCGAACAGTTCGGCGTGTTCTTCCACGAGTCCTCCCTCCTCCAAGGTTCCTTGTCAGCCCCTCGGGGGGCGGGTTTGTCCTACGTCAGCACGACCGGCCGCGGACCGGCCGGCTTGGCGCCCAGTGGGCGCGGCAGGGCCGGCCCGTGGTACCCGAGCCGCGACGAGATGCGGGCGCAGGTCTCGAGCCCGATGCGCAGCAGGCTCGTCAGCTTGTCGGGAGTCAGGCGCGTGTCCGGCCCGGAGATGCTCACGGCCGCGACCGCGTCGCCGCTGCGGCCGCGGATCGGCATGCCGATCGCGACCAGGTGCTCCTCGAGCTCGCCGAAGCTGAGCGCGTATCCCTGCTCGCGCACCTTCTGGAGCTCGCGCGCCACCGCCTTCGCGTCGGTCAGCGTGCGGGTGGTGAAGCGGCGCAGCGTCCGCGCCAGGATCTGCCGCTGCTTCTCCGCCGACTGGTGCGCCAGCAGCACCTTGCCGTTGCTGGTCGCGTGCGCCGCCCACGGCATCCCGATGGCCCCGGTCGCGGCCACGACGTGCTTGCCGGCGATCTCCTCGATGGTGACGACGTTGCCGCCGGAGAGCACCTCGAGATCGATGGTCTCTCCCGTCTTCTCCGCCAGCTCGCGCAGGAAGGGGAGGGCCACCCGGTGCACCTCGGTGTGGCGCAGCACCTGCTCGCCCAGGACGATCAGCTCGGGGCCGAGGCGGTACTTGCCGCTCTCGGGATTGCGCGCGATGAGGCCCTCGTCCTCGAAGGCCGAGAGCAGCCGGTAGACGGTGCTCTTGTGGAGGGCGACCTTGCGGCTCACCTCGGTGACCCCCATGTCGGGAGTCTCGTCGGAGAAAGCCTTGAGCACCGCGATGGCGCGGCGCACCGCCTGGTTGCCGCTCACGAGACCGAGGCCCCGCTCCGCCCGCTTCTTCCCACCTGTCACCGCCGAGTCCTGAGCCATGTCACCCCGCCGTCCCTTCTGCCCCGGCCTTCTCCTGTCGAAGGCGAATATGCGTGATTCACATCATGCCGGACAGGAAGGCACCGCCGCGATTGTCCTTCGAAGCCGGCCGGACCGCAACCATTTTCTGTCTTTAAATGACGTTACGGCAACGCTTTACGGACTTGCGAGACGGCCTGAGGCCGTAACAGCATCACCACCCGGCCCCGTCCGATCGACGGCGTTCCAATGGTGCCGTAGCAAGAGAGGCCGACCTTCGCCGTCCGCCTCCACCGCCAGGATTTTGCCACATTGGGAAACGTGACCGCACAATGCGCGACAACCATACCGCGAGGGAGGGGGAGCGTCAACCCGAAGTCGCACCGGGACCTCCATATAATGAGGACATGCGTGTCGGAGTCCTCCTCGCCGGGTGCGGCCTGTACGACGGCAGCGATCCGGCCGAGACGTTCCTCCTGCTGCAGGCCCTCGACGAGGCAGGGGAGCGGCCGGTGCTCGTCGCCCCCGATCGCCCGCAGGCGCGCGTGGTCGATCACCTGACGACCGCCGCGGAGGAGGGCCCCGGGCGCAGCGTGCTGCGAGAGTCGGCCCGCCTGGCGCGGCAGCCGGTGCGCGACCTGGCGCAGACCGATCCGGCCTCCATCGAGGCCCTGTTCATCCCGGGCGGCTACGGCGCCGCGATCAACTTCCAGGCGGAGTTCGCCGTGCCCGGCGCCGCGCGCCCGCTCCATCCCGAGGTCGAGCAGTTCCTGAAGGCCTGCCTCGAGGCCCACACGCCGATCGGGACGATTGGCCTCGGGGAGGTGCCGCTGCGCGCTCTTTGCGGTCTCGAGCTGCCCGACGGGCCCTCGGCATCCCCGCGGCAGGTCGTGAGCGATCGCGAGCGGCGCTGGTGGCACACGAGCGGGGCCGCGTCCGGCGCGCGACTTCCGGACGTGCGTGCCGGAATCGGGGCGCTCGTCGCCGCGGTGCTCGCGGCGATGGAGGAAGGCACCGCCACGGCGGCGGTCTCCGGAGGGGAGCGGACATGACCATCCGCGTGTGGTTCTTCGCGCGCTTCCGCGAGGCCGCGGGCGTGACCGCCATCGACTTCGAAGTCCCGCCGGGAACCACGCTCGCCGCGCTGTGGGAGATGGTGCAGCGGCGGGTGCCGGCCCTGGGGCAGGAATCCCATCCGCTGATGGCGATCAACCAGGCGTACGCGCGGCCGGAAGAGGTCATCACCCCGGGCAGCGAGGTGGCCTACTTCCCGAAGGTCAGCGGCGGATGAGCGCGGACGCGACCACCATCGCGCCGTACAGCCATCTCGGACCGGAGCCGATCGATGCGCGGGCGCTCGAAGCGCGCGTCAGCGGACCCGGACACGGCGCCATCGCGACTTTCGCGGGTGTCGTCCGCGACCACCACGAGGGCCGCCGCGTGCGGCGCCTGGAATACACCGCCTACGAGGACATGGCCGGCCGCGTGCTCGCCGAGATCGTCGACGAAGCGGCGCGGCGCTTCGGGACCCCCGCCATTGCCGTGCAGCACCGTCTCGGAGCGCTCCAGGTCGGAGAGACGAGCGTCGTCGTCGCGGCGGCCGCGGTGCACCGCCGCGAGGCGCTGGCGGCGTGCGCCTGGGTCATCGACGAGGTCAAGGCGCGCGCGCCGATCTGGAAGAAGGAGTTCGGCGACGACGGTGTCTTCTGGATCGAGGGACCCGGATCGTGCCGCGCGTCAGGGACACCCGCCGGAACAGGCTGAGGGGACACGGGGCCACGGCCCCTGTTCGCTGCCGAACCCCGAGCCGCCCGCGTCCGTCCGCTCCTGCACCAGATAGAAGAAGCCCTGGCCCGGTCCGGGGTTTTCGTCTGCCCCACCTTCGACATAAACGGTCCCCGCCGTCCCGTGCGCAAGGACGTTCACCTCGCCGAGCAAAGCCTGCCGGTCGACGACGCGCACCGACGCCAGGTCTCCGCGAATCAGGTCGTAGCCCGAAGCGCCGGGGATCGCGGGCCAGCTGATCCGAAGGCGGTTCTTCACGTCCGCCGGCTCCAGTTGCAGAACGAGCGGCTCGATCACGGAGCCCTGATCATGCGGAACGGTGACGATTCCCAGGCCCGGCGTGCTGTTGCCGGATCGGTCGCGGGCTTCATAGCGGATCTGATAGAGGCGTCCGCCTCCCGCGCCGTCGCGCTCCGCACGCAGCTCCCACGCGAAGGTGGATCCTGGGTCGCCGGCCTGGACATCGCCGACGGTGTCGCCGTCCCCCGTCCCGGGAGCGTCGTCGGGCTCGCCGCTGACAGCACCCAGCGGCACGACGACCGGGGCCGGATCGCAGAGATCCCACGCGCGTGGCGTCACCGCGATCGGGATGAGGCGGTGATTGGGAGGCCAGAGAACGCCCGGCTCGGGCACGACCTCGACCTGCGGCGGCGTGGTGTCGACCACCTCGACGACGGCGTCGAAGGTTCCCGCCATCCCGTCCGTGTCGGTGACCTGCAGGCGGATCCGGCTTTCTCCGAGCGGGAGCGCAACCGTGAGGGTCGATGCGGTTCCCAGCGTCTGTTCGTGGTCCGTCCCGGCGTCACGCAGCCATCGGAAGGAGGCGAGGAAAGCGCCGTTGTCCGGATCGAGCGAGGCGGACCCGTCCAGCGTCACTTCGCCCGCCTGCGGGCGATCGCACTCCACGGCGACCGGCCACGTCGCGACGGCGCGGGGCGCCTGTCCGATCAGCATGCCCGACTCCCCCTGGTAGGTGAAGCTCTGCACGGCGGTCACCGGCCGGGTCGTGCCGTCGGTCACGGTGAGCGTGAGGGAATACCCGCTCCCGGTCTGCAACGAGGGCAGATCGAACCGGTGCGGCAGCCCGGTCGGGGAGGTGAGCTGCAGCAGGGGAGGGCCGGAATGCGTCGAGAGGACGACGCGATCCGCCTCGATGCGAACGATCTCGACGTCGAACCCGCCGGCCGTATCGCGGAACGGCCGCACGCAGATCGAGGCGGGCAGGCTGAAATTCGAGAGAGAAAGCAGCGAGTCGAAGGGGCCCTGGGGCTGATCGCAGGAGCCCGGCGCAAGGGTGTAGTCGGGGAACAGGTCGCCGCAGCCGACGACGCTGTCGAGGTCGAACAGGTACGGCCCTCCCACGGACGCGTTGGCGAACCCGATCCCCGTGCCGGGTTGGTCCTCGGGCTTGAAGCCGTGGTCGCAGCCGGCGGCGTCGAGCGTCTCGGGCACCTCGACGAAGGAGGAGCTCAGGGCACGCAGCACGACCGTTCCGCTCAGCGCGTCGTTCTGGGGATCGTGCAGCGCCACCTGGATGGCGATGAGGCCGGCCGCCTGGTTGCGCACGCCGAGGATCGCGAGGGTCGGCTGACAGGCATCCCCCGAGCCGTCCGCGTCCGCGTCCGCCTGGTCGGCGTTGGCGACGTCGCGACAGTTGTCGCACACGTCCCCAAGTCCGTCGCCGTCCCGGTCGGAGCGCAACGGGTCGAACGCCGAGGCACAGTTGTCGCACGCGTCCCCCGCGCCGTCGTGATCGGTATCGGCCTGATCGGCGTTGACGACGGCCGGGCAGTCGTCGCACGCGTCTCCCACGCCGTCCCCGTCGTCATCGGTCTGTCCCGGGTTCGCGGTCGATGGACAGGCGTCGCAGACGTCCCCAAGGCCGTCCATGTCGGTGTCGTCCTGCGAGGGATTGGCGCGCCCCGGGCAGTTGTCGCAGGCGTCGCCGGCGCCGTCTCCGTCACCGTCCGCCTGCGCGGCGTTCGGCGCAAGAGGACAGTTGTCCAGGTCGGCGCAGGCGCCGTCCCCGTCGGCGTCGTCGAGCGGATCGCGCGGGCAGCGATCGCAGGCGTCGCCGCGACCATCGCGATCGAAATCCTCCTGGAGTGGATTGGAAACGGCGGCGCAGTCGTCGCAGGCGGTGCCGGCGCCGTCCCCGTCCGCGTCGTCCTGATCGGCGTTCGGCGCCAGGCGGCAGTTGTCGCAGGCATCGCCGCGGCCGTCGTGATCGGTGTCGGCCTGCGATGCATTCATCGTTGCGGGACAGTTGTCGCAGGCGTCACCGAGGCCGTCGCCGTCCCCATCTTCCTGAGCGGGGTTCGGCGTCGCGGGGCAGTTGTCGACGCGGGGACAGCGGCCGTCCCCGTCGGGGTCGCCTCCGGGTTCGTCGGGACACTCGTCGCACGCGTCGCCCAGATGATCACCGTCGGCATCGCTCTGCGAGGCGTTGGCGATCGACGGGCAGTTGTCGCAGGCGTCCCCGACGCCGTCGCCGTCCCCGTCCGACTGGGACGCGTTGGCGAACGACGGGCAGTTGTCGCACGCGTCCCCGAGCCCGTCGGCGTCCATGTCGGCCTGGGACGCGTTGGCGACGACCGGGCAATCGTCCCGGTCGCCGCAGACACCGTCCCGGTCGATATCGTCGAACGGATCGGCGGAGCAGGCATCACACCGGTCCCCCGTGGCGTCTCCGTCGCCGTTCGCCTGATCAGGGTTGGCGATCGTCCGGCAGTCGTCCTGCGCGTCCGGAATCCCGTCGCCGTCTCCATCGGGACCAGGGATCCGGCTCAGGAGGGCCCCCGCGATCTCGGGGGCGCTGACCACGAGATCGGAGCGCCCGTCGCCGTTGACATCCGCCGCGTCGAACCCGCGTGTGTCGCCGGCGACGAACCGGCCGGCGGCGTCGAAGGTGCCGTCCCCGTGGCCCAAAGAGACCGATATCCCGCTCACGAAGCCACGGGAGGCGAGGTCGGGCCGGTGATCGCCGTCGAAGTCGGCCACCACGACCCGCGCCGGGTTCCACCCGGTCGCGACCTGCACGGGTGCGGCGAAAAGGCCGCCTCCCGTGCCGCGGAACAGGAACAAGCCGCCCGGCGTGTAACCGCACCCGATGTCGCAGCGAAATCCCCAATCGGCGGCGACCAGATCGATCCGGCCGTCTCCGTCGAGGTCGGCGGCGCGCACCGATGCGGGAGCGATCGGGCCGGTCGCCAGAAGGGTCCGGGCTCCGAAGGTTCCGTCGCCGTGTCCCGGGACCACCCAGACCTTCCCGAGCGTGTCGGAGCTGGTCGAATTGGAGTCGAACCCTGCGAGGGCCAGGTCGAGGTGGCCGTCGCCGTCGAAGTCACCGACGGCGATCCCGCGCGGATGGCTTCCCGGGGCGACCGAAACCTGTCCCTGGAAGGTGCCGTCTCCACGGCCGGGCAGCATCACCACGCCGGCCTGGTCGTTCGGGCTGTCTCCGAGATCACCGACCAGGATGTCCGGTGCGCCGTCCTCGTTCACGTCGGCGACGAGGAGATCGAGGGGGCTGATCCCCGCGGGAAAGACGAGTCGAGGTGCGAAGGACCCGTTGCCGAGCCCGAGGAGGACCGACACCGTCCCCAGTCTCGGGAAGGAAGCGAAATCCTGGCTCATCACGACGAGGTCGAGACGTCCGTCCCGGTTCACATCGGCGGCCGCCACGGCGCTGGCGAAGCGCTCCACATTGAAACGCCCCGCCGCCCGGAACATCCCGCTTCCGTCGCCCGGGAGGATCACCACCTGGTTCGCGATGCTGTCGGTGACGACCATGTCGAGACGCCCGTCCCCGTCGAAATCACCGACCGCCAGGCCGTCGTTCGCCGCGCCCGGCAAGCGGGCCAGGGGAGGTCCGTAGGTGCCGTTGCCGTTTCCGAAGAGGATGGCGACCCCCTTCATCGGCGCGTCGACACCTTCGAGGGTCACTGCGATGTCCTGTCGTCCGTCTTCGTCGAAGTCCACGGGAACGAGCGACGTCGGCCCGGAGCCGGCCGCGCTGTTCAGCGGAGGCGCGAAGCTTCCTCCTGCGAGACCCAGAAGGACCGAGACCCCTCGGCGATTCGCCACCAGCAGATCGCCGCGCCCATCGCCATTGGGATCCCCGACCGCGAGCGCGTTCGGGGACGTCCCGGCGGGATACAAGGCGTACGCGCCGAAGTTGCCGTCCCCGAGGCCGGGGAGGACCGCCAGGACATTGGCGCCGCGGAGCAGAAGTGCGACGTCGAGATGACCGTCGTTGTTGAAATCGGAAAGGATCGGCGCGGCCGGTCTTCCCAGGTTCTGCGACTGCGGCATCCGGGGACCGAGCGTTCCGTCTCCGCGCCCCAGGAAAGTTGAGAAGCTGTCGCCATGGCCGTTGTCGGTCACGACGACGTCCGCATGAGAGTCGTGGTTGAGGTCGGCGACGCCGACGTAGGTTGGCTCGTATCCGGCGGCATACTCAACCGGCGTCTGGAACGTCAGGTCCCCGTTTCCCAGGAGGAGAAGGAGCGCATCGCGCCCCACTTCGGGAAGCGTGAGGTCGGGAGCGCCGTCCTCGTTGAAATCGGCCACCGCCATTCCCAGCGGGGAAGCGTAGGGGAGCGGGGTGGCGAGAGGAGGATCGAAGGTCCCGTCGCCGTGTCCCCGCAGGATGAGCAGATTCGCGGGGGTCGGCCCGGAAATGGTAATCGGCTTGTCGAACACCGCGAGGTCCAGGCGACCATCGCGGTCGAAGTCGGCGGCCTGGGTGGCCCGGAGGGAGGTGCCGGCGGGGACGCGGATTTCCGGGTCGAAGGCTCCGCCGCCCCGGCCGAGTAGGATGGAGACCGCCCCCGAGCCGAAGCTGGCGGTCGCCAGGTCCGGAATCCCGTCTCCGTTGAAATCGGCCGCCACTCCATCCACGGGCTGGTGAGCGACCTCGTTCACGACGTTCGGAAAGAGCTGCGCGGAGGCGGGCCGGGGGGCGGAGAAAACGAGGATGGCCGGCAGGAGGGCGGGAGCGATCCTTCGCAGCCGTCGGAACCCGCCGGAGGCGAAGCGCGCCACAGTCCGATGTCCGGTCATCGGAGATGCTCCCGAACGAAGAGACGCAGACAGCGATTCTTTTGCGAGATTCTGTGGGGGAGATTACCGCTGGGCGGCGGCCACTGTCCAGCGAAATGAGCCGGAGAATGTCGCGCCGGCGGGGGGTGTTATACTGCCCGCGCCAGCACGGTGCGGTGCGCCGCGAGGGCGGGTTCAGGTCCGGTACTGACCGGACGAGGCGGGTTCGTTCTCCGGGAGGTTGACGTCGTGCCGATGGTGCTCGCGGCATCCCTGTTCCTCCCGATCCTTTTCTTCGCTGCATCGCGTCCATTCCATCGAAGCTTCGACGCCCGCCCTGGCCACGATCCGCGCCTTGGGTTGCGCCTGCGGGTGTGCGTCCGTCCGTGTCCGGCGTCCGGGAGTCCCTCCGGGGATCCTCCCGGGCCGTCACGGTAGCTTCGGGACCGGTCCGGCCCCGCCCCGTTCGTCTCCGTCACCCCCTGGACAGCGGATCCATCCGCGGAGAAAAGAATGGGCGAAGGTGTGCTGCAGGCGGTGATCCCGGGGGTGCTCCTCGCGCTCGGCGGCGGGGCGCTCCTCGGCTGGCTCGCCAAGGGCCGCGTGGCGCGGGCCGAGGCGGAGAAGACGCGTGGCCAGTCGAACGAGGCGATCACCCGGACCCGCCGCGAGGCGGAGGACCACAGCCGCTCCACCATCCTCGCCGCCAAAGAGGAATGGCTGCAGACCAAGGCGCGCCTCGAACAGGAGATCCGCGCCCGATCGAACGATGTGCAGCAGGCGCAGCGGGCCCTCGAGGAGCGCGAGGCGGCGCAGCGCGACCGCGACGCGCGCCTGCTCACCCGCGAGCAGGAGATCGAGACCCGTGAGAAGGAAGCCGAATCGGTGCGCGCCGAGACCGGGCGGGAGCGCGAGCGGCTGCGCCGCGCCGCCGGGGAGATCAACCAGCAGCTCTCGACGCTCACCGGGCTGACCCTCGAGGACGCCCGCCAGACCCTCCTGTCCAACCTCAAGCAGGAGGTGCGCTTCGAGACCGCGCGGCTGGTGCGCGAGGCGCGCGAGGAGGCGCAGAAGCGGGCGGAGGTCGAGGCGGGGAAGATCGTCTCGCTCGCCATCGAGCGCACCGCGGCCGAGTGGACCGCGGAGCGCAGCGTCAGCGTCTTCCCGCTGTCGAACGACAAGCTCAAGGGGCGGATCATCGGCCACGAGGGGAAGAACATCCGCGCCTTCGAGAAGGCGACCGGCGTGCAACTCCTCATGGACGACCAGCCGGGGGCCGTGGTCCTGTCCTGCTTCAACCCGATCAAGCGCGAGGTGGCGAAGCTGACCCTGGAGCGGCTGCTGCGCGACGGCAACATCAGCCCGGCGCGCATCGACCAGCTGGTGGAGCGCCAGCAGCGGCGCGTCGAGGACCTCATGCTCCGCGCCGGGCAGGACGCCCTCAAGGAGCTGGGCATCCAGGGCGTGCACCCGGAGATGGTGAAGCTCCTCGGCCGCCTGCGCTACCGCACGTCCTACGGGCAGAACGTCCTGCAGCACTCGATCGAGGTCGCGAAGCTCACCGCCATCATGGCGTCCGAGCTGCGGCTCGACGGGACGCTGGCGAAGCGCGCGGGGCTCTTCCACGACATCGGCAAGGCGATCGATTTCGAGCGCGAGGGGACGCACCCCGAGATCGGGGTCGAGGTGGCCACGCGCTACAATGAGCATCCCATCGTGATCAACGCCATCGGATCGCACCACGACGACGTCGAGGTCATCCACCCGATCTCCGTGCTGGTCTCGGCGGGGGACGCGATCTCCGGCTCGCGGCCGGGAGCGCGCCGCAAGAGCGTCGTGGACTACGCCAAGCGCATCGAGCAGCTCGAGACGCTCGCCAACGAGACCGAGGGAGTGGAGCATTCCTACGCCATCCAGGCGGGGCGCGAGATCCGCGTCATCGCGCGGCCGGAGCGGATCGACGACGACCGCCTGGCCCTTCTGGCGGCGGAGCTGGCGAAGAAGATACAGTCCCAGATGGAATACCCCGGACGGATCAAGGTGACCATCATCCGGGAGATGCGCGCCACCGAAACGGCGCACTAGTTCCGCCGGCCCGGGGGCCGGGGGGAGAAAGAAGAACGCGATGACCCAGATGGAGCAGGCGAAGAGGGGCCGGACGACCGAGGCGATGCGCTATGTCGCCGCCGTCGAGGGGCTGGATCCCGAGGAGCTGCGGCGCCGGATCGCGCTGGGGCGCGCCATCATCCCGAAGAACGTGCACCACGACTTCAATCCCATCGGCGTCGGCGAGGGGCTGTCCACCAAGGTGAACGCCAACATCGGCACCTCGGGGCACCACCAGCAGCTCGACGAGGAGCTCCTGAAGCTCGCGACCGCGGTGCGCTGCGGCGCCGAGATGGTGATGGACCTCTCGACCGGCGACGAGCTCGACCAGGTGCGGCGCGCCATCCTGAAGGCCTGTCCCGTCATGCTCGGGACCGTGCCGATCTACCAGGCGGTCGCCGACCGCGGGTCGGTGTTCGGCCTGACGGCGGACGACCTGTTCGGCGTGATCGAGCGCCACGCCCGGGATGGCGTCGACTTCGTCACCGTCCACTGCGGCGTCAGCCGCGAGGCGGTGCGCCGCCTGGACGGCAGCGACCGCATCGCCGGCATCGTGTCGCGCGGCGGCTCGATGCTGGCGTCGTGGATCGCCCGCAGCGGCGAGGAGAACCCGCTCCTGGCGCAGTTCGACCGCCTGCTCGACATCGCCTTCGAGCACGACGTGACGCTGTCGCTCGGGGACGGCATCCGTCCCGGGGCGACCGCCGATGCCACCGACGCGGCGCAGATCCAGGAACTCCTGACGCTCGGCGAGCTGACCGCCCGGGCGCACGAGCGTGGGGTGCAGGTGATGATCGAGGGACCGGGGCACGTGCCGATCGACCAGATCCAGGCGAACGTGATGCTCGAGAAGCGCGTCTGCCGCGGCGCCCCGTTCTACGTCCTCGGTCCGCTGACGTCCGACGTCGGCGCCGGCTACGACCACATCACCGGCGCCATCGGCGGCGCGGTCGCATCGGCGGCGGGGGCGGACGTCCTCTGCTACCTGACGCCGGCGGAGCACCTGAGGCTGCCGACCGTCGAGGACGTGCGCGACGGCGTCATCGCCACGAAGATCGCCGCCCATTCCGGCGACATGGCGAAGGGCGTCTACTGGGCCCGCGAGCGCGACGCGCAGATGTCGATCTACCGCAAGAAGCTCGACTGGGAGGGGCAGTACCGGCTGTCGCTCGATCCCGAAAAGGCGCGCGAGTTCCGCTACAGGAGCGAGGACTACGACAAGGCGGTGTGCACCATGTGCGGCACGCTCTGCTCGATGGCGCTCGAGAACGCCCGGGCCAAGTCGGGGACGGTGGTGGCCAGTCCCGAGCAGGCGCGGCACCGGCTGGTGCCGGTGAGCATCCCGGTCGTGCCGCGCGAGATCCGGGCGTGACGGCGCCCGTGCTGTCGCGCCTGGAGCACCGGGCCCTCGAGGCCGCCGGCCTCGGGGCGATCCGCGACAAGGTCGTGGCGGGGGAGCGCCTGTCGCGCGAGGACGGCCTGGCGCTCTACCAGGGCGCGGACCTGCTGGCGATCGGGGCGCTCGCGAACCGGGTGCGCGAGGCGCGGCACGGCGACGCCGCGTACTTCATCGTCAACCAGCACATCAACCACACGAACGTCTGCATCGCCGGCTGCAAGTTCTGCGCGTTCTATCGCACCGCCAAGCAGAAGGACGCCTACACGCTGTCCCCCGAGGACGTCGAGCGCCGCATGCGCCAGCACCTCGACGAGCCGATCCGCGAGATCCACATGGTCGGGGGGGTGAACCCGGCGCTGCCGCTGCAGTACTACGTGGACGTCATCCGCGCCATGAAGCGCGTCCGCCCCGACGTGCACGTCAAGGCGTTCACCATGGTCGAGATCGCCGCCATGGCCGAGACCTTCGAGAAGCCGGTGGAGGAGATCCTGCTCACCCTCAAGGAGGCGGGCCTCGGCTCGCTCCCGGGCGGCGGCGCCGAGATCCTCACCGACCACGCGCACCAGGTGCTGTTCAAGGGGAAGATCGATCACCGCGCCTGGATGGAGGTGGCGAAGACCGCGCACCGCGTCGGGCTCAGGAGCAACGCCACGATGCTGTACGGCCACGTCGAGACGCTCGACGAGCGCATCGACCACATGCTGGCCCTGCGGGAGGCCCAGGACGAGACCCGGGGGTTCATGGCGTTCATCCCGCTCGCCTTCCACCCGGAGAACACGCGGCTGTCGCACATTCCGAAGCCCTCGGCGGCGGACGACCTGCGCCAGCTCGCGGTCGGACGCCTGATGCTCGACAACTTCCCGCACATCAAGGCGTACTGGATCATGATGACGCCGCGCGTCGCGCAGGCGGGGCTGCACTTCGGCGCCGACGACCTCGACGGCACCGTCGTCACCGAGGAGATCTTCCACAAGGCCGGCGCTGTGTCGCCGCAGCTGGTGGCGCGCCAGCGCCTCGTCGATCTCATCGAGGAGGCGGGGCGCGTGCCGGTCGAGCGCGACACCCTCTATCGTCCGGTGGCGGACCTCATGCCGGTCGCGGCCGGTTCCCGCGCGGCCGGTCCGGACCCTCTCGTCCCGCCCGCGGTGCGCGTCCCGTCCCCGGCCTCCGAGGCCGGGATGGCGCACTGACCCCGGGCTTCCCCCGGACCGCCGGTGCTGGTCCATCTCGACGGACGCCTCGTGGAGGAGGCGGACGCCCGCATCCCGGTCTTCGATCGCGGCCTCCTCTACGGCGACGGCGTCTTCGAGTCGATGCGCGCCGTCCACGGACGGATCTTCCGTCTCGAGGCGCACCTCGATCGCCTGGAACGCTCGGCCTCCCTGGCCGAGTTCGAGGGGCTGCCGGATCGATTGGTCTTCGCCGGGCAGCTCCGCGAGACGCTCGCAGCGAACGGTCTTCGCGACGCGCGCCTGCGCCTGACGCTGACGCGCGGCGCCGGCCGCCCGGGCGATTACGTCCACGCGTCGGGCCCGCCGACGCGCATCATCACCGCCGCCCCGTTCACCGGTCTCGACCCGCGTCTTTACGAGGAAGGAGTGGGTCTCGCGGTCGTGGGCCGGCAGGCCGTGCCGGCGGCGGTGCTGGATCCCGCGATCAAGACCACGAGCCGGCTCTCCGCCGTCCTCGCCCGGCGCGAGGCGGCGCGGGCGGGAGCGTTCGAGGCGGCCCTCCTCGACGCCGCCGGCCACCTGACCGAGGGGACGACGAGCAACATCTTCCTCGTCGAGAGCGGGCGCCTGCTGACGCCGGCCTCGGACGGGGCGGCGCTTCCGGGCGTCACCCGCGCGGTCGTGCTCGAAGCGGCGCACGCCGCCGGTCTCCCGGTGGAGGAGCGTCCTCTCCCGGTGGCGCTCCTGTTCTCGGCGGACGAGATCTTCCTGACCAACACCTCGTGGGAGGTCCTGCCGGTGACGCGCGTGGACGGCCGCCCCGCCGGTGGGGGCAGGCCCGGGCCACGGAGCGCCACGCTGCTCGCCGGTTACCGCGAGCAGGTGCGGCGCGAATGCGCCTGACGCGGACCGGCGCGCCGCTCCTGCCGGCGGGACCGGCGCGCGTCGAGACGGTCCCCGGGTGGATCGATCCGATCCGCGCTCTCGCCCTGGTCCGCTCGAGGCGCAGCCCCGCCCTTCTTTACAGCGGGCTCGCCGACAGGCACCCGGAGGCGCGGCATTCGATCCTCGCGTGGGATCCGGTCGCGGAGATCGCGGTGCGCGGCGCGGAGATCTCCGTGACTTCAGCCGGCACGGGCGAAGCGAAGCCGTGGCGCCTCGAAACCGCCGATCCCTTTGCGGCCCTGCGCGGGCTCCTGCCGCCGACGCAGTCGCCGGGCGGGCTGCCGTTCGCGGGCGGCGCGATCGGGTACCTCGGCTACGGCCTGCGCGGCGCCGTCGAGCGCCTGGATCGCGGCCGCCCCGAGCCGCTCGACCTCCCGGACGCCTGGTTCGCGGTCTACGACTCTGCGCTGCTGTTCGATCACGCCGCGCGGACGCTGCGATCCGTCCGCCTGCCCGGGAGCGATGACCCGGCACGCGCGGAGATGCTGCGCCGCATGGTCGCGGCGGCGGCCGGCGGCAGGCCGGACACGGTTGGCGCGGCCGCGGGCGGGACACCGTCGCGTGCGGTCGCCGCCGCGGTCCCGCGGGTGGCGCGCACGGGAACCCCCCGGTCGGCCTACGAAGCGGCGGTGCGCGACGTGCTCGGCCGCATCGCGCGCGGGGATCTGTACCAGGTGAACCTGTCGCACCGCATCAGCGCGCCCCTCGCCGCCGCGCCGTTCGAGCTGTTCGAGCGCCTGATGCGCGACAACCCCGCTCCCTTCTCCGCCTGGCTCGACGCCGGGGACTGGCAGATCCTGAGCGCGTCGCCGGAACGGTTCGTCGAGCTGCGGGGAGACGTGGCGCGCAGCAGCCCGATCAAGGGCACGCGGCCGCGCGGCGCCTTCCCCGAGGAGGATCTGCTCCACGCCGACGACCTGCGCACGAGCGTGAAGGACCGGGCCGAGAACGTCATGATCGCGGATCTCGTGCGCAACGACCTCGGGCGCGTGTGTCGACCGGGAAGTGTCGTGGTCGAGGCGCTGTGCCGGCTGGAGTCGTTCGCCACCGTCCATCACCTGGTGACGACCGTCCGGGGGCGGCTCCTTCCGGACCGCGACCGCTTCGACCTGCTGCGCGCCCTGTTCCCGGGCGGGTCGATGACCGGCGCGCCGAAGGTGGCCGCGATGCAGGCGATCGCCGCCCTGGAGGAGGAGGAGCGGGGGCCCTATTCGGGCGCCATCGGCTTCCTCTCGTGCGACGGCTCCTGCGACTTCAACATCGTCATCCGCACGCTTTTCTGCGGCGGAGGCCGGGCGCATGTCCGCGTCGGCGGAGGGATCGTCGCCGACTCCGACCCCGAGCGCGAATGGCTCGAGACGCTCGACAAGGCCCGCGCGCTTCTCGACGTGCTCGACGCGCGGCTCGACCGCGAAGCCATCTAGGAAGGGACGATCAGAAGGAGAAGTTCAGGGCGAGGGAGGCCCAGCCGCCGCGATCGGAGGAGTGTCCCCCCGCCAGCGCCGCGCGGCCCGAGGATCCGAGCGGATGTTCGAGCCCGAAGCGCAGCTCGGGATCGAGCACCGGGACCTCGACCGATCCGGTGAACGCTCCGACGCGGGTGCGCCATTGCAGGCGCGGGTGGGCGTCGAGCCGCACGCGGAAGCTCATCGAGGACGGTTCGGGCGCCGCGGCCGTTCCAGCGCCCGCGGCGAGCCGGCCCGATGCCGAGGCTCCCTCGGGCTTGGCATCCTCGCGGCCGTCGAGCAGCCGGAAGAGACCGGCCAGCGCCCCTGATTCCCGCGCCCGTTCGGAGATCTGATCGTCGAGCGCTCCGCGGATGGCGCGCGTCAGCAGCCGCTCGACGCGCCGGCCTCGCGCGGCGCGCGTTCCCTCGTCCGCCTCGGTCTCGAGGTCAGGACCCGGAGCCCCCCGCGGTCCCGTCAGGTCCGGAAAACGGCGCGCTTCGCGGCGCAGGCGATCGTCGAGCCTGAGGTCGAACGATCCGAGGCGCGCGCTCCAGTCGATGCGGGGGCCTCCGGCGCGGGCTCCGGGCTGGTGAGCACCCGGGTCGGCGTGCGCGAGCGACGTGGTGAAACCCGCCAGGAGGGCGGCCGCCGCCCAGGGCCTGGCGAAGATGCCTTTGGACATGCGCTCCCATATACGGCCGGATCCCCGGCAAGGCAATCGGGACAAGGCTTTGAGCGGATCGTTCCCCGCGCCGGCAGGCCGCCGGCACGTCGGATTTCTGACGCCGACTGCGCCGAAAACGGGTGTGCTAACATCCGCCGCCGCGCCGGCGCCCGCCGGGTTCCCCAGGCGCAGAAACCCCGTGACGAGCACACCGGTCCTTCTCGTCGTGTCGGCCTGCGCCACCGCCGTCATCCACGCGCTCATCCCCGATCACTGGCTGCCGTTCGCGATCCTGGCGCGGACCGAGGGCTGGAGCGAGCGCCGGCTCGTGGGGCTGGTCGGGCTCACCGGGGTGCTGCACGTGACGGTGTCGCTCGTGCTCGGCGCCGTCCTGGCGTTCGCGGGGAGCGCCGTCGGACGGGCGGCGGCGGCGCGCGCGGGTGCGTCGCTCGAGCCGCTCGCCGGCGGGCTTCTCGCGCTGTTCGGGATCGCCTACGGACTGTGGGCGCACCGGCGCGAAGCGCGCGCCCACGCGCCGGGGCACACGCACGGCGACGGGGCGCTCGGATCGCTGCATGCGCATGGACATCTCCTGTCGCGTCTCTCGGGCCGAAGCGCCTCGGCCGGCGCGCTCGTGGCGATCATCGGCATCAGCCCGTGCGTCCTCCTGCAGCCGATCCTGTTCGCGTCGGCGGCGGAAGGGTGGGGGACCGCGGCCGCGGCGGCGGGCGGCTTCGCCCTCTGCACCATCGCCACCATGCTCGTCGTCGCCATCGTCGCGCGCCGGGGCCTCGAGCGCGTCGATCTCGGTTTCTTCACGCGCTTCGGCGATCTCCTGAGCGGGCTCGTCATCGCGGCGATCGGGCTGATCGTCCTCGTCCGGGGAATGCCTTGAGGAGACGGCGGAACGGAAGGACGGACCTTTCAACCCCTTCCTTGCCGGGCGTCGTTCTGATATAACGCCGGAGCCTCGTCGCGGACGCGCCGCGTGTCCTGCGGCCGTCGGAACTTCCGGAGGAGATGGATGAGTGATCTGACGATCCGCGAAGCGTCGCGGCTCATCGGCCGCACGCCCGCCACCCTGCGCCGCTACATCCGATCCGGCCGGCTTCCCGCCGCCAAGGAAGAAGGGAAGTTCGGCGAGGAATACAAGATCCGCCGCGAGGATCTGCTGGCGCTCGGCTTCACTCCCGCCGATCCCGCCGAGACTCCTTCGGAGGCGCTGGTGCGATCCGGGCCTGCCCCGGTGGCGCGCGTGCCCCAGGACGTGGTCCCGGTGTCGCTGTACAACGAGCTGCTCATGAAGCACGAGCAGATCCTCGTGCAGTACGGAATGATCCGCGCGGGCGGGCAGAAGCTCCTCGAGTTCAAGGCCGACTCCGAGGCCAAGTCGGAGGAGATCCGGCGGCACCAGGAGCGCTACCAGGCGCTGCGCCAGCGGGCGCTCAAGGAGATCGGTCTCCTGCGCAAGCGCCTGCGCGAGGCGGAGATCGCGCTCGAGGAGCGGCGCATCGAGACGGCGGTGCTCGAGGAGCGCCTGCGGCGCCCCGGCACCGCCGCGACTCAGGAAAGGCCGGCGCTGCACGAGCTGCTCCTCGAGAGCGAACGTCCGGCCGCCGCGGCCGCGACCGGCGCGACCGCCTCCTCCGCGGCTTCGTCCGCCTGGGCGGCGGGTTTCCCGCCCCTCGATCGCAAGGACGATCACTAAGACCCGAGGTGGTCAGGGCGCGCTTCCGCGCGCGATCAGCCGCGCAGGGAGCGCGGGTGCTTCGGACAGCGCGGCCGGCTTCGTTTCGTCAGCCCGCCCCCCGCGGCGGGGGACCGCCGCGGCCGGCAGGCGCAGTCGCCGCCGTGCCGCATCCGCCGGTCGCACTCGCGGCGAATCGTCCGGATGAGATGCGCTTTCGTCACCGCCGTGCCGTCGTTTTTTCCCGCATGCCGGGTCCGGTCGCGAATATAGGGACCGGTCCCGCCGAAGCAAGCCATGCGGCAGCGGGCCGCCGCGTCGCTCGACGACGATCCCGAATCCGGTATCGGCGCTGCGTGCTGCTCGCGGCGGCGGCGCTCTGCGCCGTGGCAGAGGCTTCCGCCGCAGGTCTTCCCGGCGGGGACGATCGGCTGCTCGACTCCTTCGTCGAGGACGGCGCGCTGATCGACAAGATGTGGATCGAGATCGGCGCCGAGGGGCGCGGCTCGGACGAGGGGGACGACCTGGCGATGCGCCTGCGCGCCGCCTTCCGCTACGGCCGCGACGTGGAGGCGGGAGTCGACCTGGGACTGCTGCGTCGCGGGCGGGAGGCGGGGGCGACGCTGTTCGGCACGGACGTGCCGACGGAGTTCGCGCACACCGGCGCCTCCGACCCGCAGATCTTCGGCAAATACCGCCTCCTGCGCGGCGCGTGCGACCTGGCGATCGGGGCGCGCTTCTCGCTTCCGGCTGCGTCCGATGATTCGGGGCTGACGTCCGGCGCCTACGAAGGGCGCGGCTTCGTCGCTTTCAGAGGCGCCTGGCGGAAGGCCGCCCTCATCGGGCACCTGGGCCTCGGGAAGAGCGGCGACGCGCGCTACGAGACCGGGGCCGAGGGGGAGACCTTCGCCACCGGCTCCTTCGGGTCGGTGGTGTTCCTGTCGCGACTCTGGAACCTGACCGCCGAGATCGATTTCGAAGGGGCGCGATTCGAGGGCGAGGAGGAGCGCGGGCGGGGTGTCGTGGGCCTGGACTGGCATCCCACGCAGAATCTCCGGGTGCGCGGCGGAATCGGCGACGGCTGGGGACGGGACGCCGGCGCCATCCGCGGACTGGCCTGGGTGGCGTTCCATTTCTGATCGGCAAGGACGGGAGGACACGTGATGCGGGCATGGAAGAAGGGGGCGATGCTCCTGGGAGTCGGCCTCGTCCTGGGAGCGGCGGTGCTGGCGGCGGACGAGGCGGGGCTCGTGCTCTTCGATGCGCCGCGGGGGGCCTGGCTCGGCGAGTTCCGCAGGGACGCCGCGATCCAGGTGATCGAGGAGCGCGACGGCTGGCGGCACATCCGGATCGAGGGGTGGGTCCACGACGGCGGGCCGCTCCCTTCGGGCGCCGGAGCAGCCGGGCCCTCCGGAGCCGCGATGGGCTCGCCGGCACCCGCGGCATCGACCGGCACCATGACCTCCACGACGACCCTGCGCGGACTCCTGACGCCGCGGCCGGGGATGGAGCCGGCGACGGTCGGCGGGGGACTGGCGGTGCTCTTCCTCCTCGATCCGGACGGAACCGATGCGGCGCATCGCGCCCTGGGGGAGCCGTGCCGCGCCGCGCTGGCCGGGATCGATCAGCGCCTGGCGAAGCTCGACGCGGACGTGCAGGCGTCGCTGAACTCCAGCTCCAACTTCAAGGAAGCGGCGCAGAGAAACGATCGCGCCAAGTCGGCCATGGCGGCGGCGCAGCGCGAGCGCGCCGACAAGCTCGCCGCGTGCCGCGCGCAGGCGGAGTCGTTCTTCTCCGGCCGGGCCGTCGCGCGCACGGTCTCCGACGCCGCGGGCCGCTTCGAGATCGCCGGGCTGGCGCCGGGGCATTATCGCGTCGTGGCGATGGAGCGCACGCCGGCCGGGGCGCGCGGCTGGTCGATGAGCGCCGCGATCCCGCAGGCCGCGGACGCCCTCCTCGAGGGAGGGACGGCGGACGGGCCCGATCCGTACTGGAACCTGCGCTGAGGTTGCTCCCGCCGACAGCGCCGCGACCTGAGGTGGCCCGGCGCGTCAGCGCAGCGTGACGATCGTCGTCCCGTCGCCGCCGTCGTCCTCCGCCGCGGCGCCGTAGCGCGCGACCAGCGGGTGGCGGTGCAGCAGCTCGTGCACGGCCCGCCGCAGGCGCCCCGATCCGATCCCGTGGTGCAGGCGGACCTCGTCGCGCCCATCCACGCTCGCATCGTCGAGGAACTTGTCGAGACGCGCCAGCGCCTCCTCCACCTTGATCCCGCGCAGGTCGAGGAGCGCCCCCCCGCCCGGGCCGCCCGTGGCCGGGCGGCGCTCGAGGCGGATGCCCTCGGGCAGGGGAGCCGGCCCCGCGGGCGGACGCGCTCCTTCCGGCGCGCAGTCCGCCCGCGGCACGACCAGCCGCTTGCCGCGCGCCACCACCGCCACGCGATCGCCCTGCAGCGACTCGACGACACCGTCGAGACCGAGGCCGCGCACGCGGACGCGGGTGCCGGGGTTCAGGGCCGGCGCCGCCGGAACGGCGGGGACGGCCGTGCGGCCCGTCACCTCGAGCATCTTCTCGTGCGCCGTGTCCCGGAGGCGCGCCGCCAGGCGATCCTCCTCGCGCCGCAGCCGCTCGGCGATCTCCCGATCGCGCAGCCCCGCGAGATAGCGCTCGCCCTCGGCGCGCGCGGCGGCGACCACCTTGTCGATGTCGCGCGCCGCGCGCTCGCGCAGGCGCGCCTCGCGCTCCTCGAGGCCGCGCTCGAAGGTCGCGCGCTCCTCGCGCAGACGCGCCGCCTCGCTCTCCGCCGCCCTGCTCTTCTCCTCGAGGTCGGTGGTGAGGACCTCCAGGCGCTTGAGGTAGTCGTCGAGCAGGCGCCCGGCGTCGCCGCGCCGCGCCCGCGCCTCCGCCAGGATGCCGGCCGGCAGGCCGAGCCGCTCCGCCGTCTCCAGGGCGCTCGAACGTCCCGGGACTCCCTGCGCCAGCCGGTACGTCGGCGTGCCCCGGGCCTCGTCCAACTGCATCGCCGCGTTGCCGCACGAGGGCGTCGTGGCCGCGTACGCCTTCAGCGCCTCGAGATGGGTCGTCGCCAGGACGCGCGCGCCGCGCAGCCGGAAGTGATCGATGACGGCGATCGCCAGCGCCACGCCTTCCTCGGGATCGGTCCCGCTGCCGACCTCGTCGAGGAGCACCAGCGCCGGGGCGTCCAGCGTGGCGGCGATCCGGCTGATCGCCTGCACGCGCGCCGAGAAGGTGCTGAGGCGGTCGGCGATCGACTGGCGGTCGCCGATGTCGAGATGGATCGATCGGTAGACCGGGAGCCGCGCCTCGCGCGCCGGCACCAGGAGCCCGGACTGGTGCATGACGGCGAGCAGCCCGAGGGTCTTCAGCGCCACCGTCTTGCCGCCGGTGTTGGGGCCGGACACCACGAGCACCATCTGGTCCGGGCCGAGCTCGAGATCGAGCGGGACGATCGCCCCTCCTTCGCGGCGCAGGCTCTCCTCGACGAGCGGGTGCCGCGCGGCGACGAGCTGCAGCGCGCTCCCCTCGGAGGTCCCGGCGGCGACCGCCTTCTGGCGGCGCCCCAGCCGGGCGCGCGCCATCGCCAGGTCGAGCCCGCCGACGCCGTGCGCGAGCGCGCGCAGCTCCGGCAGCCGTCCGCGCAGGAGATCGGAGTACTCGCGCAGGAGGCGGCGCACCTCGGCGGCCTCCTGTTCGCGCCGCGTGACGATCTCGTTGTTGAGCTCGACCGTCTCGAGCGGCTCGAGGAAGACGGTCGCGCCGCTGCCGCTGACGGCGTGCACGATGCCGGCCACGGCGCCGCGGCTCTCGGCGCGAATCGGGATGACGTGGCGCTCGCTTCGGAGCGCCACGAAATCGTCCATGAGCGCCTTGGCGACCTCCGGCCTTTCGAGGACACGCGCCAGCACCGCGTCGAGCCGCGACGAGGCCCGCCGCAGCTCGGCGCGCAGTCCCGCGAGCGTGTCGCTGGCGTGATCGAGGACCGTTCCCTGCGGCCCGATCTTGCCGTCGAGAAAGCGGAAGAGATTCCCGATGTCGGGCAGATCCGAAGCCAGGCGCCAGAGGCCCGGGTAGGTCTCGCGCGCCGGCGCCAGGTCGGCGCGGAGGTCGCGCCCGGCCCGCATCACCGCCAGCACGTCGAGCACCTCGCGCGCGCCGAGCTCCTGGCCGTCCACGCCCAGGCGATCGAGCACCGGGGCGATGTCGAGGAGCGTCCCGAACGGCAGCGCCCCCTTCACCTCCAGGTGGCGGAGCGCTTCGAGTGTGATCGCCTGCTCGCGGGCGACCTCCGCAGGGTCACCGCTCGGGCCCAGAACGCCGGCCCTGTGGGCTCCCAGGGGGGTGGCGGTTTCGGCCCGCAGGGCCTCCCGGATGGCCTCGAATTCGAGGTCGGACAGGAGTTTGTCGTCCACGGGCACGAACCCCTATTTATTGTGGCGAGCCTGTTGACACGACCCCACGGAATGCGTAGAGTGGCGCCCGCGGATGGGGCTCATCCGGCCCTCCCGCAGAGGAGTGATGCCAAATTTCCCGGAGCTGCCCGCCTTCCTGATGTTGACCACGCCCCGGAACTCGTTCCGCACCGATCTTCCCGCGCCTTATCGACCGGGGATGGCAGTCCCCGGTTCCGCGTCTGTCAACCTCGACCAGCGAGGATGGGGCAGCTCCGGGAATGGCACCCCTCTCTCCCGCCCGCGTCGCGACCAGCGAGCCCTTCGGGCTCCGAGGACCTCGGGAGCCCACGTGGCTCCCCCGACGACGTCCCGACCGGCAGTATAATCGCCCCCCTTTGGGATCGACATCGACCTTGAACAGCCGCATCGCCCTGTCCGTCCGCCTCGCGTTCCTGCTCGCTTTCCTGACGGCCGTGAACGGCATCCCGGCCGCGCCACCCGACAAGCCGGCGGCCCCCGCGGGTGAGAGCGAGGACGAGCCGATCGCGCCCCAGGTCAACCAGGACGTCCTCGCCGCCGCTCCGCCGCCGGCGCAGCCGCTCTCCATCCAGGCGCCGCGGCTTCCGGACAAGCCGGCGGCCGGAATGGGACGCTTGCGCATCGATGTCTCGGGAACCCGGAAGTGGTGCACGTTCCCCGACGATCGGGTCGTGAAGCCGCCCGCGGCGGGACCGGAAGCGCCCGCCGCGCGCAACCAGGTCTTCACGTTCGGTTACATGTTCACGGTCGCGGCGGTGAACCGCGCCAGGCCCTCGGAGACGCTCCTGCTGTTCGAGTCTCCGACCATCCGCACCGCCGTGTTGCGCCAGGCGGGAAAGCTCGGACGCGGCCAGGCGGCCCCGTCGAACAAAGCGCCGGTGATCGGCGAAGTCCCCGAGCACATCCAGATGAAGGAGAAGAAGCAGGACCCCACCGCCATGGTGCCGCTCTGGCAGGAGGAATACCGCTGCACCAGCCTGCCGGAGGTGTTCGACTTCGACATGGCCCCGGGGACGTACGATCTGTATCTCGCGTTCGACATCCTGCTGCGCTCCGGCAACTGGGCCCACCGCACCATCGCGTACGAGACCGACGTGACGGTCGGCGACGGCGACACGACGCGCCTGCAGGCCGTGGCCAACATGCGGGCCGGCGGACACCGGGAACTGGAGTTGAGCGGGCCGTCGTCTTCGGCCTCCGGCGCCCCTTGACAGGACGGCGTGCCGCGCCGTTCCTGGCGGCGCTCGCCGCTTTTCTCCTTCACCTCCCCGCGCTCCGCAACGATTTCGTCTTCGACGATCGCGGCGTGCTGCTGCAGAACCCTCTGCTCGCCGATGTGCGCTCGGCCCCGCGCCTCCTGAGCGCGCCGTACTGGAACGCCCCGGGGCTCACCGGCGGCCTCTACCGCCCGGCCACGACGCTCACCTTCGCTCTGGATCGCGCCCTGGCGGGCGGTTTCCGGTCGTCCTGGTTCCACGCCACCAACATCCTCTGGCACGCGGTCGTCACCGGGCTCCTGGTTCTCCTCGCAATGCAGCTGGCCCTGCCCCTCTGGGCGGCGCTTCTGGCCGGGCTCCTGTTCGCCGTGCACCCGGTGCACGTCGAGGCGATCGCCGGCGTCGTCGGGCGCGCCGAGCTGATTGCGGCGGCGGGGATCCTGGCGGCGCTGCTCTGCGCCGCCCAGGCGCGGCGCCGGGACGGCCGCCCCGGGACGCTCGCCGCGGCGGGAGCGATCGTCTTCGGCCTCATCGCCCTGCTCGCGAAGGAGTCGGCCTTCGTCCTTCCGGCGATCGTCTGGCTGTACGACCGCGCCTTCCCGGCGCCGCGGCCGCTGCGCGGACGAACGCTCATGATCGGCGGGATCGCGGTTCTGGCGCTGGCGCTCGGCCTGCGCGCGCACGCCCTGGGCGGATTCGGCTCGGCGCCGATCCCGTTCGTGGACAACCCGGCGGCGTCGGCCGGCCCCGTCCTCGGCCGCATCGCCGCCCTTTCGGTCGTGCCGCGGATGGCGCGCCTGCTCGTCTGGCCGCATCCGCTCTCGGCCGACTACTCGTACGCGCAGCTTCCCGTCCCGCCGGGCGCGTTCAACCCGGGTGTTCTGCTCGGCACGTTGATCGCCCTGGGCGTCGTGGCCGCGGGAGTCCTGGCGCTGCGCCGCCGGCCGGCGCTCGGCTTCTCGCTGCTCCTGATCCCGGTGAGCCTCCTGCTCACGTGCAACCTGATCGTCTTCATCGGCACCCTCCTGGCGGAGCGGCTGCTGTACCTGCCGAGCGCCGGCGTGTGTCTCGCCGCCGCAGTCCTCGCGGCGGACGCCGCCTCCGGTCGCGGCGCGGCGCGGCGCGGTCTCCGGGCCGGTGTCGTCGCTCTCGTCGCCGGTGCTCTCGCCCTCGGAGCGTGGCTCAGCGTCGCGCGGCTCGCCGACTGGCGGGACGATTTCTCCCTCTACTCCAGCGCCGCGCAGGTCTCCCCGAAGAGCACCCGCATCCGCTACAACCTGGGGAACGCGTGGCTCCGCCGCGGCCGCTTTCGCGAGGCGGAGGCGGAATACCGCGAGGCCCTGGCGATCTACCCCGAGTTCGCGGACGCGCGCGGCAACCTCGGGCTGGCGCTCCTGCAGCAGGGGCGGGCGAAGGAGGCGCTCGGGCCGCTCGAGGAGGCGGCCCGCCGCCAGCCGAAAAACCCCGAGGTGCGGGTGAATCTCGGGTCCGCGCGCCGCGTGCTCGGCGATCCCACGGGCGCCCGCCGCGAGTTCGAGGCCGCGATCGCGCTGTCCGACAACGCCGCGAGCGCCTGGAACGATCTCGGCTCGCTCCTCCTCGCCCAGGGGGAGACCGACGAGGCGATCCGGTGCCTGCAGCGCGCCGCGCAGGCGGAGCCGCAGTACGCGCTGTACCGCGTCAACCTCGCCGACGCCTACAACGCGGCGGGGCGGCGAGACGAAGCGCGCGCCCAGTTCGAGGCGGCCTCGAGCCTCGATCCCGAAGCGCCGGAGGCGATGCGCGGACGCGGGGAGCTCCTGCTCGAGCGCGGGGACGCGGCCGGAGCCGAGAAGGCTTTCCGGGCGGCCGTGGCCGGAACGCCGCCCTCGCCGCGCGCCGCGAACTTCCTCGGGTACCTGCTGGCGCGGCGCGGCGACCGGGCCGGGGCGATCGAGGCGTACGAGAAGGCGGTCGCGCTCGACCCGACCCTCTGGGACGCGCACAAGAGCCTCGGGCTCATCTACTCCGGGCAGGCGTCCGACCGGCTGCGCGCCATCGAGCACCTGCGCGCCTCGCTCCTCCTCGAGCCGGGGCAGGAGGGGGCGGCGGATCTGCGCGCGCGTCTCGGGACTCTGGAATCGGGCGGGACGGGAGCGGCGCCCGGCGGCGGCCGCTAGTTTTTCCGGACGCTACTTGCTCTTGGCGGGACCGGGGGTGGCGGCCGGGGCGCCGGCGCGCTGACCCGCCAGCTCTTCCTGGATCGCCTTCTTGAACCCCTCGAAGGTCCGGTCGTGGACCCTCTTGCCGTTGATGAAGAGAGTCGGGGTCCCGAGCACCTTGGCCGCGGCGCCGTCGGCGATGTCCTTCTGCACCGCGGGCTCGTACTTGCCGGTCTGGATCGCCTCGTCGAACTGCGCGAGGTTGATCCCCACTTCCTTGGCCCAGCCGCGGATGCTCTCGTCGTTGATCTTCGTGAAGTTCTGGAACATCCGATCGTGCAGCTCCCAGAACTTTCCCTGGCTCTGCGCCACGAGCGAGGCGGCCGCCGCCTGCCGGGCGTACTGGTGGATGTTGAGCGGGAACTGCTTGTAGACCAGCTGCACGTCCTTCGGGAAGGCCTTGAGGACCTCCGTCAGGGTTTTCTGCAGCTCGGCGCAGTACGGGCACTGGAAGTCGGAGAACTCGACGATCTTCACCGGGGCCGTCTTCGGCCCGCGCACCGGGCTGTTGCTGGTGTCGATGTTGTACATCATGCCGCTGTCGTCCGGCTCGCGCGCCTCGACGAAGGTCGCCGCCTTGGCCTGGAGCGTCTTGGTCACCGCCGCCTCGTCCTTCCCTTCGCGCAGCGCGTCGATCACGGTGCGCGCGAAGATGAGGCTGCGCCGGCAGGAGTTCGGCATGTCGTGCCGGCACTGCGCCACGGTCTTGCTGCAGCCGCAGTTGCACGGGTTGGCGTTCATGACCTTGAGCGCGATCTTCTTCTGAGCATCCGACAGGCCGGTGAAGTCGATCTCCTTGATGTCGGAGAGGGACGTGACCGGCGCGGGGGCCGGGTCGGCGGCAGGCGCCGGGGCCGCCAGGGCGAACACGCCGGCGGCGGCGAAGAAGGCGATCAGGAAGGGGCGTGCTGGCATCAGTTCGTCCGGCCCCTCGTCCTCCCGCGATTCAGGGCGGGGAGGGTCGGAGCGGGGGGAATTCTACGCGGCGATCCTCAAAAGTCAAGGAAACCGGTCCTTGCACCCCCCCGACCGCCTCCTATATTGCCTTCCGGCGCGACAACGCCGGGGGAGAGACCGTGGGCGCACCGGGAGTCGAGACGCGCGCGTCGTGGCAGGAGCCGGGCCAGGCGCGCCCCACCCTGCGCTGGATCCTCCTCGCCGCGACCGCCACCATCCTGCTGCCCGCCGCGAGCATCGACGACCCGGTCACGCTCGGGATCCTGCTGGCGTTCGGGGCCGGGAACCTCGTCGTGGCGCTCCTGCCGCGCAGCGTGCACACCCGTCCGGGCTTCGATCACGTCCTGGTGATCGCCGACACCCTGCTCGTCTCCACCGCCCTGTTCCACGCCAACGTGGACGGCGGCCGCTTCGTCATGGCGTTCTTCCTGACCATGCTCCTGGCCGGGTTCGGCCTCGATCTCACGCGTCTCGCCGCGGGCGCCACGCTCGTCGCCGGCCTGTACCTGTACCTGCTGGCGCGCACCGAGGGACCGATCGACGGGATGGCGCTGTGGAGCCGCGTGCCGTTCCTGTACATCGTGGCCCTGCACTACGGCGTCCTGGCCTCGGGGGCGCGGGCCCGCGACGTGCGGCGCCTCAAGACCGAGCGGGAGAAGGCGGAGCTGGAGGCGCTCGTGGACGTCACCGCCGCCACCACCTCGACGCTCGACCTGCACCGCATCCTCTACGTCATCAGCCAGAGGGTCGCGCGGCTGGTGGACGCGAAGCGCTGCTCCATCCTGCAGGTGGACGAGGCGCGGCGCGTCTGCCTCGTCATGGCGTCGAGCGACGACCCGGACATCACCGATCTGAAGCTCGACCTCAGCAAGTACCCGGAGGTGCGGCGCGCCATCGAGACGCGCCGCCCGGTGGTCATCCACGACGTGGAGAACGAAGAGCTGCTCGACGGCGTGCGGGCCCACATCGCGCGGCTCGGCTTCGAATCGATCCTGGTGCTGCCGCTGCTGCACGGCAACGAGCTCCTGGGGATGCTGTTCCTGCGGGCGGCGCGGCCCGAGCGGCGCTTCACCGCCGAGGAGATCACCTCCTGCCAGGTGGTGGCCAACGCCTCGGCCAACGCGCTGCGCAACGCCATGCTGTACGACGAGGCGCGGCGCGAGGCGCGCGTGCGCCGCGAGACGGCGCAGAAGCTGCAGAACATCCTCGATCACTACCCGGACCTGATCCTGACGACCGACGTCGAGGGGCGCGTCACCGAGTTCAGCCGCGGCGGCGAGGCGCTGGTCGGCGTGCGGCGCGACGGCGCGCTGGGGCTCCGGCTCGACGACGTCTTCCCCGAGCCGGAGGCGCGCGCCCGCGTCGGCCGCCTGCTGCGCGAAGGGGAGCCGCTCCGGAACTTCGAGACGACCGCGCGCCACCAGGACGGCACGCTGCGCGACGTGCTGGTCGCCGCGACCATCCTCAAGACCGACTCGGGACCGCAGGGATCGGTCGTCATCGTGCAGAATGTCTCCGAGCTCAAGGCGGCGCGCGAGCACCTGGTGCAGGCCGAGAAGCTGACGGCGCTCGGGGAGGTCGTCTCCGGCGTCGCCCACGAGCTGAACAACCCGCTCGCCGGCGTCCTCGGCTACGCGCAGCTCCTGATGCGCGGCCCGATGGAGGGCCGGCAGCAGCGCTCGGTCGAGCGCATCCTCGACGCCGCCCTGCGCTGCCAGAAGATCGTGCAGAACCTGCTCGCCTTCTCGCGGCGCTCGCCGTCCGAGAAGCGGTCGCTCGGGCTCAACGGCCTCGTGGACAAGGCGCTCGACCTCAAGGAATACGATCTGCGCACGGCCCAGATCGAGGTGGTGAAGGATCTCGAGGCCGACCTGCCCAAGACCATGCTCGATTTCAACCAGATGCAGCAGGTCCTCCTGAACCTCATCCAGAACGCGCAGTACGCCATGGCCCGGCACCGCGGCCGCGGCAGGCTCGTCCTGCGCACGCGTCACCGGGGAAGCCAGGTCGAACTGCGCGTCGAGGACGACGGGCCGGGGATCGCGCGCGAGCACCTGGCGCGCATCTTCGATCCGTTCTTCACCACCAAGCCGGTCGGCGAGGGGACCGGCCTCGGCCTGTCCATCTCCTACGGTATCGTGCGCGATCACGGCGGGCGCATCTGGGCCGAGTCGGATCCGGGGCGCGGCACCACGCTCGTCGTCGAGCTGCCGGTGCGCCAGGAGGCCGGACTGCCGCAGCCCGAGCCCGACGAGCCCGGGCCGGGGGACGAGATGGATCGCCTGCGCCGCCCGCTGCGGCTGCTCGTGGTGGACGACGAGCCGATCATTCTCGACCTGCTGGTGGACGCACTCGCGGGACGCCATTCGGTGGACACCGCGGGGGGCGGGGCCGAGGCGCTCCGCAAGCTCGAGCAGCGCTCCTACGACGTCGTGCTGCTCGATCTCAAGATGCCGGGGGTGGACGGCCGCCAGGTCTACGACACCATGCGCACCCGGTGGCCGGCGCAGGCGGACCGGGTCATCTTCGCCTCCGGCGACACGGTGCACCCCGAGGCGCGCAGCTTCATCCAGAGGACGGGGCGGCCGTGCGTCGACAAGCCGTTCCGGCTCGAGGCGCTGGCAGCGGTCCTGGACCAGGTGGCCGGCACCAGCCCGGCGGCGCCCGCCACCGGCGCGGGCACCGGCGAAGCCGCCTGACCTTCGCGATCCCGTGTGCTAGAATCCGCGCTTCGCAGCGGATGCCACCTCGAAGAATGAGTCCCGCGCCCTCCCCGACCCCGCGCCGATCGGCCCTTTTCCCGGGCATGGCTCTGGCGCTGGCCGCGTTCCTTTCCGCCGGGCGCGCCGTCTGCGCCGCCGACACGCAGTCGGAGACGCCCGAGCCTGCCGCGCCCGAAACGGCGCCATTGCCCCCGGCCGCCCCCGCGCCGGATGCGGGTATCCATCCCGACGCCGTCTCTTCTTTCCAGGTGCGCGCCTACAGGACGAGCGAGAAAAAGCTCTGGAAAGGCCTCCTCCAGGTTTTGCAGGAGGCCGGCTATCCGCCCGAGGAGGTGGACGCCAAGGGGAAACGGGTGAAGACTTCCTTCGTGGATTTCAGCTCGAAGGACTACACCGAGGAGGTCGCCGACGCCGCACCGCGGCTCGGCGGCGACTACCACATCCTGCAGATGAGCAAGGTGAAGCTCGGCAAGGTGTCGCTCGAGGGCGTGGTCAGCGAAGGCGAGCACGGCGCCTCGGTGCTGAGCCTGCGGGCGCGCATCCTCGTCGACGGGCTCGACCAGCGCAAGCGCGTGCGTCTGCTGACCGACCGCCGATCCTCGGGCGTGATCGAGAGCGATTTCCTCCGCCGGCTCGAGGACACCCTCAAGCTCGAGCGGCAGGTGGACTGAACCCACCGGGAGGCCGAGCCATGGCGCACATCGCCCCGTTCCGAGCGCTGCGGTACGCGGTCCGAACGGACGGGGAGCTGGCCGCCCGCCTGGCCCCGCCGTACGACGTCATCGGGCCCGAAAGGCGCGCTGCGCTCGCGGCCGACCCGCACAACATCGTCCACCTCGATCTCCCGGAGGGAGGGGAGGCCGGCTACGCCGCCGCCGCGCGGCGCCTCGACGCCTGGCGGCGCGACGGCACGCTGGTCCTCGATCGCGACCCGGCCTTGGTCGTCGCCGAGCAGAGCTTCCGCGATCCGTCGGGATTGCCGCGGCAAAGGCGAGGCTTCTTCGCGCGCCTGCGGCTCGAGCCGCTCGAGGGAGGATCGGTGCTGCCGCACGAGCGCACGCTCGCGGCGCCCCGGCGCGACCGCGAGCAGCTCCTGGCGGCCACGCGGACCCACCTGAGCGCCGTGTTCCTCCTGCACGAGGACAAAAGCGGCGACGTGGCGCGCGGGCTCGAAACGGTGGGGTCCCGTCCACCGGAACACGAGCTGCGCGACCCCGACGGCGCCGGCCTGCGCCTATGGCGCCTGGCCGAGCCGGACCTGCTCGCCCGCATCGCCGGCCACATCGGCCACGGGTGGACGCTCATCGCCGACGGCCATCATCGCTACGAATCGGCGCTCGCCTACAGCCAGGCGCGCCGCGCCGCCGGAACGGACGACGCGCCGGACGTGCTGGTCTATCTCGTCAGCGCGGTCGATCCCGGTCTCACCATCGGTCCCATCCACCGGCTCGTGCGCGGCATCGCGCCCATCGATGCGGCGAAGCTGGCCGCCTCCCTCGCGCCCTTCTTCGAGGTGGAGCGGCGGCCCAAGGAGCAGCTGGCGGGCGCGATGCGCGCCGAGGCCGGGCGTCCCGGCGTCTTCGGGATCCTGCTGCCGGGCCATTCGGCCGGACTGCTGCTGCGCTGGCGCGAAGGGGACGAGCGATCCCGCGGGCCGCTGGAGTCGGTTCCAGCGCCCCTGCGCCGCCTCGACGTCGTGTTGCTGCACCGGCTGGTCTTCCAGGACGTGCTCGGCCTCAGTCCGGCGCAGCAGGCAGGCGCCGATCATCTCGACTACGTCAAGGACGAGGCGGGACTCCTGCGGGGCGTCGACACGGCCGCGTGCGGCGTCCTCCTCAACCCGACGCCGCTCGATCAGGTGGTGGAGGTCAGCCGCAACGGGCTGCGCCTGCCCCCGAAGTCCACGTTCTTCCTGCCGAAGGTGCCGACCGGCATCGTCCTCGATCCGATCGACACGCCGTCGGCCTGACTCAAGCGAAGGGGCTGAGGCTCCGGAGCCGCTGCACGACCCGGGCGAGGGTCTCGGCGGCGCGCCGGCCGTCCGCGGGCCCGTGATCCGGGCCGAAGGCGAACGTCAGGGCACCCCGCGCCTCCAGAGGTTCGACGCCGATCGCCAGCAGGACGTGGGAGGGCTTGCCCGCTTCGGTGGTACAGGCCGATCCGCTCGCCGCCTCGATCCCCTCCTCTTCCAATCCCTGGAGCATCGCCTCCGCCTCGACGCCTTTGAGGCAGAGGCTCACGTGTCCTGGCAGGCGGTGTTCCGGTGCGCCGGTCAGGCGCGCGTCCGGCAGGAGCTCCTCCAGGCGTTCTCGGAAGCCGAGCGCCGCCGCACGCGCGGCCGGGGCCCCCGAGGCGGCTTCGTTCCGCGCGATGTCGGCGGCGACGCCCCACCCGGCGAGCAGGGCGATCGACTCCGTGCCGGCGCGCAGGCCTCCTTCCTGCAACCCGCCCTCGATGAGCGGACGCAGGCGCAATCCCGAACGCACGCGCAGGGCGGCGGCCCCGGGGGGGCCGCCGAGCAGGTGCGCGGTCAGGCTGACGAGGTCGGGACCCACCGGTGGAGCCGGGAACGGCAGGGACCCGAGCCCGAGGGTGGCATCGCAGTGAAACGGCACGCCTGCCTCGCGCGCCAGCCCCGCCAGGAGCGGAATGTCCTGGACCGTGCCGATCTCTCCGGACGCGTGCGCGACGCTGAGCAGGAGCGCGCCCGCGGCCAGCTCGCGACGCAGCGTCTGGGGATCGAGGCGTCCCTGCGGGTCCACCGGCAGCAGAATGACCCGGTGGCCCTGGCGCTCGAGCGTGCGCAGAGGATGGAGGACCGAGATGTGCTCGGTGGACGTGGCGAGAAGCCGCCCCGGGCGCGGCGAGGCGGAGGCGATCCCCTTGAGCGCCAGGTTGTTCGACTCGGTCGCCGAGGAGGTGAACAGGATCTCCTCCGGCCCGGCTCCGAGCAGGCGCGCGACCGAGGCGCGCGCCGATTCGAGCGCCTCGCGGGCGGCCCGTCCGCGCGCACCCGGCGAGGCCGGAATCGACGCCGATGCCTCGAGCCACGGCCGCATCGCCTCGGCGACACGCGGGTCGAGCGGAGTGGTCGTCGTCCGATCGAGCCTGAGGGGGGGCTTCATCTTTTCAAGCATATGTCCAGGCGGGCCTTCCACGTCGAAACGTCTTGACTCCGCCCGTCCCTCGCAGTAATTAAGTCGGCGTTCAGGGCCGTCGGCATCCCATGTGGTCCCCAATCCAGGAGGTCCGGTCGATGAAGCCGAACCTTGCGGGTCTGGTCCTGCTGCTGGTGGCCGTGACGGCGGCCGCTCCCGGCCGGCCCGCTCCACGAGTTCTCCCGCCTGCCGCCGCCACCGTCGAGCCGACCCTGTCGGTGCGCCTCGACCTCGGTCTCGAGGGAATGGAGCGCGGGCGGGGGCGTGCCCGGGGCCGACTGCGCCTGTCGCTTCAGGCGATCGACGAGGTCCGCGACGTCGCCATCGTCCTCGCCCCCGATCCCCTGCTGTCGATTCCCGAGGCGGCGAGCCTGCCCCGTTCGATCGGCCGCCTGCGGGCGGGGGAGGGCCGCGAGTTCGACCTGGCCATCGAGGGACCGGATGATCGCGACCGGCCGCTGCGCGCCGAGGTGCAGTTCCGAGCGCCCGACGGGACGTTGCAGCGCCTGGGGGCCGGCATCACCCTGACCTCGAAGCCGGCCGCCCCCGCCGGCCGCTACCACGCCGGGGCGCTCGAATACCCCGCGCTGGTCCTGCCCTGGCCGCGCCCATGATGCGGCGGCTTCCGGCGGCCCTCGCGCTCTGCCTGCTCGGAGCGATCCCGGCCGCCCGGGCGGACTGGGTCGTGAGCGGCGCCTGCGCCTACGTCGACCGGGAGTTCGACTCCTCCGGGTTCACCGGCAACGAGCCGGTGAAGCCGCTGCGGCTCGCCGACGTCCAGGTGATCGACGGCACCAAGGTCCAGGGGCAGGGCGTCTCGAACGCCGACGGCAGCTTCAATTTCGTCGTCGCCGACAACCAGACCCGCAGCATCTACGTGCGCTGCCTGGCGCGGCACAGCACGGCGGCCGGGATCCCGGTGGAGGTGCGCTCCGCCACGTCGAGCAGCACCACCTGGTCGGTGCGCGGCACGACGGTCAACAACCATCCGCCGACCCAGAGCCTCAACGCGGGAACCCTGGTCGCCGTCCCCGGCGCCGGGGGGGAGGCCTTCAACCTCTACGACAACGTCCTGTACGGCACGCAGTACCTCAACGTGCTGCGCGGGGGAGAGGCCCCCGCGGCGCTCATGCTCGTGGTGTTCAACTCGACCAACTCCACGGTGTCGGCCTGGGACGGGAGCGAGATCATGGCGGCCCGCAACGCGGGCTACGACGACACGGTCGTCCTGCACGAGATGGGGCATTACGTCACCGCGCAGTTCTCCCTGTCGCACAGCCCCGGCGGCTCGCACTCCCTGAGCAACTGCAACCAGGACATCCGGCTGGCGTGGGAGGAGGGGCAGGCGACGAACTTCGGCTGCTCGGTGCGGCGCTACTTCGCGCTGCCGAACAGCCAGCTCTATGTCCGGACCACCGGCCAGGCGGGGCCCGGCAACCTCCAGTTCGCGTTCGACGTGGAGACGCAGCTGCCCTATTCCTGCCTCGGGGCGACGAGCGAGACCGTGGTGCAGAGCACCCTGTGGGATCTCGGCGACGGCCCGTCGAGCCCCGACAGCTCGCCGGGCACCGACGAGCCGTGGGACCTGCTGCTGGGGCTCGATGCCGATCGCTTCCAGGTGCAGGACGTTTACATCCCCACGGCCGCAAACATCTCGCTGGAGGACTTCTGGGACGGCTGGTTCGGCCCCGGCGCGCACGGCCACCTGTCGGAGATGCGCTCGATCTTCCGCCACTTCGGGGTGGAATACGAGCCCGACCTGATGGAGCCGAACGACACGGTGGCGGAGGCGCGGCTGGTGACGCCCGGACCGGCGATCTACCAGCTGACCTTCTTCGCCGACCGCAACAACGATCTGGTGGGCGAGGTCGACCCCGACTGGTTCGGCTTCGACGCGGTCGGCGGCTCGCAGTACACGCTCGAGACCTTCGATCTCGTCGGCGACGCCAACACCACCCTGACGCTCTTCGCGACGAACGGCACCACCGTCCTCGCGACCAATGACGACCGCGCCGCGGGCGACAAGTCCTCGCTCATCTCCTACACTCCGCCCGCGGCGACGCGCCTGTACCTGCGCGTGGACCACGGGCCCGGGTTCGGGATCTACGGCTCCTACGATCTGCGCCTGCTCGGGGCCGCCAGCGGCATCGACGCCGACCAGGACGGCTATCCCTCGACGAACGACTGCAACGACAACAATCCCTCGGTCCATCCCGGCGCGGAGGAGTTCTGCAACCTGCTGGACGATGACTGCGACGGGGCGATCGACGAGGGCTTCGACCAGGACGGCGACGGCGTCACGGTCTGCGCCGGAGACTGCAACAACGTCAACGCGGCCATCCATCCGGGAGCCGCCGAGATCTGCAACGGCATCGACGACGACTGCGACACGCTCATCGACGAGGGGGCCTTCCCCGACACCGACGGCGACGGGGTGAAGGACTGCGCCGATCCGGACGACGACAACGACGGCGTGCCCGACACGGAGGATTGCGCCCCCCTCAGCTACCTCGCGACGGCCCCGCCCGCCGAGGTCCTCGAGTCGGTGGAGAGCCCGTCCCCCGGCGTGGCGCGCCTGAAATGGGGGATGGTGGCCCAGTCGAATGTCTACAACGTCTACCGCGGCGTCATCGGCGCCCTCGGTCCGCCGCACTTCGCCTGCCTGCTGGCGCAGGGGCCCGGGCTGCAGTTCGACGATCCCGCGACGCCGCCGCCCGGTTCGGTCTTCGTCTACGTCGAGGCGGGCGCGAACACCTGCGGCGAGGGGAGCCTCGGGCTCGACAGCGCGGGCGCCCCGCGCGCGCCCGACACGCCCTGCGGCTCCCCCGGGACCGACACGGACGGCGACGGCATCGGCGATCTCAACGACACCTGCCCTCTCGTCCCCAACGCGAACCAGGCCGACCCGGATCGCGACGGGCGCGGCACGGTGTGCGACAACTGCCCCTCGGCCGGCAATCCCGGCCAGCAGGATGCCGACGGCAACGGCACCGGCGACGCCTGCCAGGACGTCGACGGCGACGGCTTCCCCGCGAGCGTGGACTGCAACGACGGCAACGGCGCCATCCATCCCGGAGCGACGGAGGTGTTCAACGGGCAGGATGACGACTGCGACGGGGTGGTGGACGACGTGACCGAGACCGTGACGGTGACGCTCGCCACCTGGCAGGCCTCGAGCAGCCGCCTGACGATCGAGGCGACCACCAACTACCCGCTCGGATCGGTGTCCCTGACCGTGACCGGATTCGGAACGATGTCGTACGTGCCCGCGACGTCGGTCTACCGGCTGGTGGTCCAGCCGGTGGCGAACCCGGGATCGGTGACGGTGACCTCGACCGGCGGCGGCTCGGCGAGCCTGCCGGTCACGCCGCTTTAGATCGCGCCCGCGCCCGCGCGCGCGGCCGGCGGCGACGCAGCATCGCCGCCCGCAGGCTGCCGAGCACCCGGTTCACCGCGTGGTGGCGCGGCAGGAAGCCCACCACCGGACGGCGCCGGAAGCCGAGCCGCCGCAGCGCCTCCACCAGCCCCGGGTGGCGCGGATGGAGCCGCAGCCCGCGCACGTAGGTGCGGAAGGCGTGCTCGCGATCGTCCTGGCGCTCGCACACCCGCCCGAGGTTCAGGTAGAGATCGGCGTCGTGCGGGGAGGCCTCGACCGCGGCCTCGCACAGGTCGCGGGCCTCGGGGAGGCGGTCGGTGGCGAAGGCCAGGCACAGACCGTAGTAGGACATCGCCGCCACCGCCTGGGCCGAGCCCGAGGGACTCTGCAGGGCCATCGACGCCTCGAAGAACGCCAGGGAGGACAGGAAATCGCCGCGGGCGATCGATTGCAGCCCTTTGTGGAAGGCGCGTTCGGCACGGCGCGTGGACACGCAGAAACCCCCGTGGCCGGAATCTAGGGCGCGGGGGAGCGCCTTTCAAGGACGCCGGGCCGCCGGCCTTACGAGCTGCGGTCGATCGAGTCGACCAGGGACTCGTTGATCTCGACCTTTCCCTGGTCCTGGAGGCGCCGCAGCACGGAGCGCATCAGGCGATCCCGCCGCTGCGACATCAGGTTGTCGCGCGTGGAATCGCGCTGCGACGCGAACTCGGCCGAGCCGTCGTCGCGCTTCGTGACCCGCAGCACGACGAAGCCCGCGCCGGTCGCGATCGGATCCCCGAGCGTTCCCGGCGCGAGCGTCTCCAGCTGGTGCCGGATCGCCGGGTCGGACGGAACACCCGGCAGGGTGCCTCCCGCCGCGAGATCGTCCTGGTGGTGCACCTCGGTCTTGAACGCCTTCGCGAGTGCCTCGATCGTGCCCGCGCCGCGCAGGCGCTCGGCCACGAGCGACTTGCGCCGTTCGGCCCGCCAGTCCTCCTCGACCTTCGCCTTCACCTCGGCGAAGGGGCGCGCCTCGTCCGGCAGCGTGCCGGTCACCTGGACGACGATCTGCCCCTCCGGGACCGGGAGCGCATCGCTCACGGAACCCTGCGGCAGCGAAAGGAGCCGCTGCGTGGCCGACTGCGAGGCGGGCAGCTCGGCGAGTGTGTCGCCGGCGCGCAAAGGTCCCGTCTCCTTCGCCTGGAGGCCGGCCGCTTTGACGGCCGCGTCGAAGCCGTCCTTCTTCGCCTGCGCCGCGAAGGCCGCGGCGCGCTCGGTCGCCAGCGAGCGGGCCTTGTCCACCTGCATCTCCTGGCGGATCCGATCGCGCACCTCCTCGAAGGGGGTGGTGCGTCCCTCGCGCGTGTCGGTGACCTTGATGATGTGCCAGCCGTAGGTCGTCTTGACGAGACCGCTCGTCCCCCCGACCGGAAGCGCGAAGGCCGCGTCCTCGAACTCCTTCACCATCTGGCCGCGGCCGAAGAAGTTGAGATCGCCGCCGTTCGAAGCCGTGCTGTCCTCGGAGTACTTCTTCGCCAGCGTCGCGAAGTCCCCGCCCGCCTTGACCTGCTTGAGGACGTCCCGGGCCTTCGCCTCGATCTTCGCGGCATCGGCCGGCTTGGCGTCCGCCGCGACCTTGAACAGGATGTGCGCGGCGCGGCGCTGCTCCTTCGCCGACCAGCGCGTGGCGAGGTCGCGATCGTAGGCGGCCTTCACCTCGGCGTCGCCGATGGCGGCGGAGGCGGCCGCCTGCTGCGGGTCGAACAGGACGTAACGCCCGGTGCGTCCCTCGCCGCGGCGGTACTGCGACTCGTGCTCGCGGTAGAAGGCCTGGAGCGCGGTGTCGTCCGCCGCTCCCGTCACGCTCACCGCGTCGGGGGCGACGAGGACCCAGTCGAGCGAGGTCTTCGCCAGGCGGTGCCGCAGCTCCTCGTCCACCTCGGCGTCACTGACCGTCACCCCGGTCGTCGCGAGGCTGATGTACCTCTGGCGCAGCAGGTCGCGACGCGTCTGCTCCTCGAAGTCGTGCATGCTGATGCCGGCCGACTGGAACAGCGCGCGGTAGCGCTCGACCCCGATGAAGCGGCCGTTCTCCTGCAGGCTCGGGTTGCTGGTGAGCGAGTCGGCCAGCTCCTGGGGGCTCACCTGCAGCCCCTCGGCCCTGGCCGCCTGCACGATCAGCTCCTCCTGGATCATCTGGCCGATCGCCTGGCGTCCGACGCGGATGAACGCCCGCTGCTGCTGGTACTGGTCCCCGAACATCTGCTGGAAGTTGCTGTCCATGCGGCGGGCGGCGCTGCGGAAGGCGTTCCCCTCGATGACCGTGCCGTTGACGTTCGCCGCCCAGTCGTCCGCGGCGCGGGCGCCCGAGCCGCCGACGCCTCCGGTCCAGGTGGCGAAGCCCCAGACGATGAACATGAACACGACCACGACCAGGAGCCACTTGAGGTAGCCCGACCATTTCCGCATCTGCTGCAACATGCGCGCCTTCCTCTTTTCTCGGGGACCGGACGCGGGAGGCGCCCGGAGCCCGCAAGTCTAATGGCCGGGCCGGGGCCCGGGCAAGAGGTTTGCGAGCCGGAGGAAGGTGCCGGAAAGGGGGGAAGGCGGGGGCGGCCGCTTGCATCACCCCATGGGCTCCCTATATTGCCCTTCGGCCTTCGTCCGGGCGGGCCGAGTCCTGCCTTCCGGCCGCCTGCTCTCCCGGGCGTGGCCACAGAAGGAGCCGAAAAGACCGTGGCGCCGCACAGGGAACCAGTCCGGGGCCGGGGGGGCCGCGAGGCCCAGCCCCAGGTCCTGCTCGACTGGGCGACGATTTCGTATCGCAGCATCATGCGCGGCGTCGTCGCCCTGGTGATCGTCGCGGCCGCGGGCGGGGCGTACCTGTATTTCCGCTCCACCCTGCACGGCAGCCCCGAGGAACTGGCCCTGGTGGACATCGGACGGGCGGAGCGCCTGTACCGGGAGGCGCAGGCCGCCGCCGGCGCCGACGGCGACCGCCTCGCGGCCGTGGGCCGCGTCAATCGTCTGCTCAACGACGCGCGCCTGAACTACGACCGGCGCAACTACCCGGAGGCGCGCGCCGCCGCGCAGCAGTCCCAGACGTTCGCCGAGAAGATCCTCGAAGGCCAGCAGGGGGAGTCGTTCGCCGCCCGCATCTTCAAGTTCGAGGGGGACGTGAAGGTGAAGCGGGCCCGCGAGTTCGTCTGGGCCTCGCTCTCGGGGAACACGGCGCTGCGCGTCGGCGACCAGATCAAGACCGCCGGCTCCGGCTCGGCGCAGATCATCTACTTCGACGGCACCATCACGACCATCAAGCCCGGATCGCTCCTGGAGATCCGCGAGCTGTTCGAGGATCCGTCCACCCGCGTCCGCAAGGTCGAGGAGAAGGTCAACTGGGGCGGCATCTCGGCGACCACCGCCGAGCCCAACGTGCAGGGGTCGGTGCACTCGGTGCTCACCGACTCGACCACCACGCGCGCCACCAGCCGCGCCTCGTTCGACGTCTCCTTCGACGCCGACCGCAAGAGCGCCTCGACCGAGGTGCACAGCGGCGCCACCGAGCTGGTCGCCGCCGGGACCACCCACACCCTGAACCCCCTCGACCGGATGGACGTGCAGGGCGAGAAGATCGTCGCCCGCTCCACGCTGCCCGCCTCGCCGGCGCTCCTCGATCCGACCGACAGCCGGGTCTTCGTCGCGGCGAACGGATCGCCGGAGGTGTCCCTGCGCTGGTCCTCCGTGGCGGAGGCGGGGCATTACCGCCTGCAGCTGGCGCGCACCGCGCTCTTCTCCAGCCTCCTGCTCGACAAGCCGGACGTGCGCTCGACGACGGTGCGCCTGCCCGGGATGGGGGAGGGCACCTACTACTGGCGCGTCGCGGCCACGAGCGCGCAGGGGATCGAGAGCGGCTTCTCGGAGATCCGCCGCTTCAAGGTGGACGCCGGGCGCGAGCGCGCCGCCGACGATCGCACGCCGCCGCCGCTGCAGATCGCCGAGTTCCTGCCGAGCGGGCACCTGCTCATCATCAACGGTCGCACGGAGCCCGGCTCGACCCTGTCGGTCGAGGGGCAGGCGGTCGACGTCTACGACGACGGCACCTTCACGGCCGTCATCCGGATGAAGCATGAAGGCAAGAACGATGTCGCCATCGTCGCCCAGGACGCGGCCGGCAACGAGACGCGCCTCCGCAAGAGCGTCTTCGTCGAGAGTTACTGACGCCCGGCGTCTCGCGGCGCTGCGGCGCATCGTCCGGGTGACGGCGACCGAGACGGACCCGCGCCGCATGACGGCGCGCGCGCTCGGCGCGCTGGGGCCGCTCGTCCGTCTGGACGGCTGGGCGCTCTACCTCGCACCGGCCGGCGGCGGGCCCCCGGCCCCGCGGCCCGCCTGGAGCCTGCGGCCGGCGCTGTTCCGGGATCGCGCGCCGACGGCCGCCGGACGGATCCCCGGATGCACGACGATCGCGCTGCGCTGCCGCGGGCGGCTCGTCGGCGTGCTGGCGCTGCAGGCGCGCGGCCGCGCCGCGCGCCTGGCGCCGCCGCGGGAGCGGCTGCTGCAGGGACTCCTGGAGCCTCTGGCCGTGGCGATCGACGCGGCGCTGCTCCTGAAGAAATCGCAGGAGCTGTCGGTCACCGACGACCTGACCCACCTGTACAACGTCCGCTACCAGAACGCCGCGCTGCGCCGCGAGGTGTCGCGCTCGCGGCGCTACCGCGTGCCGGTGTCGCTCATCTTCCTCGACCTCGACGGCTTCAAGTCGGTCAACGATCGACACGGCCACCTGTGGGGGAGCCGCACGCTCGTCGAGGTCGGGGCGGTGATCCGCGGCGTGGTGCGCGAGATCGACGTCGTGTCGCGCTTCGGCGGCGACGAGTTCACCGTCATCCTGCCGCAGACGGACGCGCGCGGGGCGAAGGTGATCGCCGAGCGGCTGCGCCAGCGCATCGCCGCCACGGTGTTCCTGCGGGCGCACGGGCTGGAGGTGAAGCTGACGGCGAGCTTCGGCATCGCCACCTACCCGGACCACGGCCGGACCGAGGAGGACCTGGTGAACCGGGCCGACCAGGCCATGTACGCCGCCAAGGAGGCCGGCAAGAACCGGGTCCAGTCGGCCCGAAACGCCCCGATCCCCGCCATCGCCTAGAGCCACAAGAGGTTGCGGCGGGGGGACCGGGATGGGTCAATGATTTGACTTTGAAGGGACGGGAACCCTATATTGACGCCCGCGGTGGGGATCGCGTAAGTCATTGGAACGCGGTGCCTTGCGCGTTGCCGAGGGAGGAGGGAGCCGGTGGGGGCGACGATGGCCTGGAGTCCACGGTCGATGTTGAGCCTGTTTTCGAATGACCTCGCGATCGACCTGGGGACCGCGACGACGCTGGTGTACGCCAAGGGCAAGGGGATCGTGCTGTGCGAGCCGTCGATCATCGCGGTGAACCAGCGCACCGGCAAGGTCGAGGCGGTCGGCCGTGAGGCCAAGGAGATGCTCGGCCGCACGCCGGCCAACATCATCGCCATCCGGCCGATGAAGGACGGCGTCATCGCCGACTTCGAGCACACCGAGAAGATGCTCGACTACTTCATCAAGAAGGCGCACAACCGCTCGCTCGGCGTGCGCCCGCGCATCGTCATCTGCGTCCCGTCCGACATCACCCAGGTGGAGAAGCGCGCGGTGAAGGATTCCGCCTACCGCGCCAAGGCGTCGGAGGTGTTCCTGGTCGAGGAGGCGATGGCGGCGGCGATCGGCGCCGGGCTGCCGGTGACCGAGCCGACCGGCAACATGATCGTGGACATCGGCGGCGGCACGACCGACGTCGCGGTGATCTCGATGGCCGGGATCGTCTACTCGCGCTCGGTGCGCATCGCCGGCAACCGCATGGACGAGGACATCATCCAGTACATCAAGCGCAAGTACAACCTGCTCGTCGGCGAGCGCACCGCGGAGGAGATCAAGATCAACGTCGGCTCCGCCTTCCCGCTCGACGAGGAGCTGACGATGGAGATCAAGGGCCGCGATCTCGTCGAGGGGATCCCGAAGACGCTGGTGATCTCCGACGAGGAGATCCGCGAGGCGCTCAGCGAGACCGTCTCCAACATCATCGAGGCGGTGCGCGTCGCGCTCGAGCAGACGCCCCCCGAGCTGTCGGCCGACATCGTCGACAAGGGGATCGTCCTGACCGGCGGCGGATCGCAGCTCAAGAACCTGGACAAGCGGCTGCGCGAGGAGACCGGGCTGCCGGTGTCCATGGCCGATGACCCGCAGTCGTCGGTGGTCCTCGGCACCGGCAAGATGCTCGACGACTTCAACCTGCTGCGCAAGATCGCGATCGACTAGGAGACCATCGGCCGGCAGCCGGCGCCGTCCCCCTCCCGGCGGGCGCGAGCTCCCGGCCGGGATGAGCCGATGCCCCGGGTCGTCTCGCACCGCAAGCCGTCGCTCCTGCTCTTCCTGCTGCTCTCGCTGCACCTGATCCTCATGGCCTCATCGGTGCGCGGCGTGCGGGGCGGGTCGCTGCTGGAGGACACCCTCCTCACGCTGTTCTCGCCCTTCCTGCGCGGCGCGTCGGGTGTTTCCTCTGGCTTCGCCTCGACGTGGCACCACTACGTCGGGCTGCGCGGCGTCGAGGAGGAGAACCGCCGCCTGCGCGCCCGCATCGGCACGCTGACCCTCGAGGCGCGCGAGGCGGAGGAGGCGCGCCGCGAGGCCGATCGCCTGCGCACCCTGCTCGATCTGAAGGACACGGCGCACCCCTCCTCGATCGCGGCGCGGGTGATCGCGCGCGGCGGCGCCGGCTCGGCGCGCACGATCCTCGTCGATCGCGGCTCGAACGCCGGGGTCGCCCCGCAGCAGGCGGTGATCACGCCGCGCGGCGCCGTCGGGCGCGTGGTGGAGGCGGCGCCCGGCGTGGCGAAGGTCCTGAGCCTCGTCGATTCGAACTCGGGCGTGGCGGCGATCGTCCAGAGGACGCGCGTGCAGGGCGTGCTCGTGGGCGAGGGGGAGACCACCTGCCGTCTCGAGTTCGTCTCCGACGAGGCGCCGGTCGAGGTCGGCGACGTGGTCGTGACCTCGGGTCTCGACGGCATCTTTCCGAAGGGCATCCTGCTCGGAGTGATCTCGGAGGTGGGGGAGGCGCAGGGGCTGACGCGCTACGTGCAGGTGCGCCCCGAGGTCGATCCCCACCGCCTCGAGGAGGTGCTCGTCCTGCGGGCCGCCGCGGCGGGCACCGAAGCGCCTCCTCCGACGACCGCGACGGGGGACCAGCCGTGACCCTCTGGAAGGCGCTCCTCGGCCTCGGGGGCGTGGCGCTCGTGCAGATGCTCCTCGGGCAGCACGCCCCCGCGGTGGCGGAGCGCTGTGATCTCTTCGCCGTCTACACCGTCTACATCGCGCTGACACGGCCGCCGCGGACGGCGGTCGTGCTCGGCAGCGTCGCCGGGCTCGTGCAGGACTCGCTGACGGGGGTCGTGCTGGGGCTGAACGGGTTCAAGAAGACGCTGCTCGCGTACCTGACCGGGGCGCTGGGCTCGCTCTTCATGTTCAACCAGCCGGTGCCGCGCTTCGGGATCCTCTTCGCCGCCGCCTTCTTCGACCCGGTCGCCTCGCTCCTGCTGTCGCTGGCGATGGGTCAGCAGCACTCCTTCCCCGCCTTCGGGGACCTGGCCCTGCGGGGCCTCGCGAACGGCGTCATCGGGCTCGTGACATTCTGGGTCGCCGCCCGCGTGCCGTAGAATTCACTATGCGACCCCTCCGGGACCCGCGGGACTACCAGGAAGAACGCCGCCTCGGCGCCCGCGTCACCGTCATCCAGGTGCTCTTCGGCGCCGTCCTGGCGGTGTACCTCATGACCTTCTGGTATCTTCAAGTTGTCAGAGCCGACTACTACCGGCGCCTGTCCGACAGCAACCACCTGCGCCGGGTGACCATCGCGGCGGAGCGCGGCCTCATCACCGACGTCGAGGAGCGTCCCCTCGTCGGCAACCGCATCGCCTTCAACATCCGGCTGGATCGCGAGAAGACCGAGAATCTCGACGCGCTCCTGCCGCGCCTGGCCACCGTCCTGAACGTGTCGGAGGCCACCCTGCGCGATCGCCTGGCGCGCGCCCGCGGCCGCCCGCGCTTCGAGCCGGTCGTCCTCAAGGAAGACGTGGACCTCAAGGAGGTCGCCTGGATCGAGGCGCGCCGCCTCGAGCTGCCCATGCTCTCGGTCGAGATCGAGTCGCGGCGCGAGTATCCGCACGGGGATCTCGCGGCACACGTCCTCGGCTACGTCGGTGAGGCGACCGAGGAGCAGGTGAAGAGCGACCCCGAGGATCTGTTCGACCTCGGCGACATCGTCGGCAAGGCCGGGCTCGAGCGCGAGTACGAGACGAGCCTGCACGGCATCAAGGGATGGAAGGAGGTCGTGGTCAACAGCCACGGCCGCGAGATGCAGGAGGTCGGCGAAGGCCGGCCGCCCTCGCCGGGCCACGCGCTGCGCCTGACCATCGATCTCGACCTGCAGCGGACGCTCGAGGAGGCCTACGGCGAGGAGCTCGGCTCGGCCGTCTTCCTCGACGCGAAGACCGGCGCGGTGCTGGCGATGATCTCCCGCCCCGCCTTCGATCCCAACGTCTTCGCGCACCGCTTCTCGCAGGACGTCTGGCAGTCGCTGGTGCGCGATCCGCGCCATCCACTGCAGGACCGCGTGTCGCTGTCGAAATTCGCGCCCGGGTCGGTGTTCAAGGTGGTGATGACCATCGCCGCGCTCGAGGAGGGGGTCGCGAAGCCCGAGCGCCTGGACCACTGCACCGGGTCGTGGCGCTTCGGCGAGCGGGTCTTCCAGTGCTGGGGCATCCGCAAGGGTGGCCACGGCTGGGTGGACATGCGCCAGGCGCTCATCGAGTCGTGCAACGTCTACTTCTACCGGCTCGGCAACGAGATGGGGATCGAGAAGATCGCCAAGTGGGCGCACCTGCTCGGCTTCGGGCAGGCGACCGGCATCGATCTGCCGCACGAGGAATCGGGCACGGTCCCCGACCCCGACTGGAAGGCGAAGGCGGTGCCCCGGGACCCGATCTGGCACCCGGGGGAGACCATCTCGGTGGCGATCGGCCAGGGGGCGCTCGAGGTGACGCCGCTGCAGATGGCGGTCTTCGCCGCGACGGTCGGCAGCGGCGGCACGGTCCTGAAGCCTCATCTCGTGCAGGCCCGGGAGGCGCGCGAAGGGGTCGAGCAGGGGAACGACAACGACGCGGTCCTGCGCCACCTGCCGCTTCACCCCGAGACGATCAAGGTCGTGAAAGAGGCGATGTGGGGCGTCGTGAACGAGGCGGGCGGGACCGGCGCCAAGGCGCGCATCGAGGCCTACGACGTCTGCGGCAAGACCGGCACCGCGCAGGTCTTCAAGGTCTCGCGCGACATCGACGCCGACAAGCTGCCCAAGGACAAGCGCGACCACGCCTGGTTCGTCGGCTTCGCGCCCAAGGACGATCCGCAGATCGCCTTCGCCGTCTTCGTGCAGAACGGCGGCCACGGCGGCACCGTGTCGGCGCCGATCGCCAAAGCCGTGCTGGAGCGTTTCTTCGCGCAGCGCGAAGGGCTCAAGGGAGGGCTGAGTGTCGCAAGCGCGGCGCCACCTCGGTAGCTTCGACGGCATCCTGTTCCTGTCGGCGCTGGCCCTGCAGCTCATCGGCCTCGTGGTGATCTACTCGTCCACCGTCGGGACGCCGTCGGCGGGCGCCTTCCAGCGCCAGGCGATGTGGATGGCGCTCGGCATGACCGGGCTCCTCATCGTCCTCGTCATCGACTACCACACGCTCGCCGAGTTCTCCGTCGTCTTCTACGCCGGCTGCTGCGTGCTCCTGCTCCTGACCATCGTCTTCGGACGCGTCGTCAACGCCAGCAAGTCATGGCTCGGAGCGGGGGGAGTGCAGTTCCAGCCGAGCGAGCTCGCCAAGGTGGCGACCATCCTCATGGTGGCCGCCTACCTGGGGCGCGATCAGGTGCGGGGCCTGGGCTTCGTGCGCTTCGCGGCGGTCTCGGGGATCGTGGGCCTGCCGGTCCTGCTCATCATGCAGCAGCCCGACCTCGGCACCGCGGCGACCTTCATGCCGCTGCTCGTCGGCGCGTCGTTCCTGGCGGGGCTGCGCATCCGGACGATCGTCATCCTGACGCTCATCGTGGCGCTGGCGCTGCCCCTCGTCTGGGGCCATCTCAAGCCGTACCAGAAGGAGCGGGTCAAGATCTTCCTCGAGCCGACGCGGGATCCCAAGGGGGCGGGCTACCAGCTGATCCAGTCCCTCATCGCCGTCGGATCGGGCGGCGTGACCGGGAAGGGATTCCTGTCGGGCACCCAGGGGTCGCTGCAATTCCTTCCGGAGCAGCACACCGATTTCGTCCTCGCGGTCGTGGCCGAGGAGCGCGGCTTCATCGGCTCGGCCCTCGTCCTCGCGCTCTACTTCGTCGTCCTCACCCGGTGCATCGCCACGGCGCGCGGCGCGCGCGACCGGCTCGGCGCCTTCATCGCCATGGGCGTGGCCTGCGTCTACGGAGGTCAGGCGCTGATCAACATCGGCGTGGTGCTGGGGGTGTTGCCGACGACCGGCGTGCCGCTGCCGCTCCTGAGCTACGGCGGCTCCTGTCTCGTCAGCACGCTCCTGGGACTCGGGCTCGTGCTCAACGTCCACATGCGCCGGCTGGTCAACTGACGGCGCGGGACGTCATCGACGGGCCGGAACGGCCGCCGCGCCCGGAGGGGCCCGCGTGAAATCGGCCCTGGTGATCGACAGCCTGCCCGGCGAGCGGCGCGTCGCGCTCGTCGAGGACGACCAGCTCGTCGAGCTCCAGGTGGAGCGCCCGGGCGCCCGCCCGATCGCCGGCAACATCTATCTCGGCCGCGTGCGCAACGTCCTGCCCGGCATGCAGGCGGCCTTCGTCGACCTGGGGCTCGAGCGCGACGCCTTCCTGCACGTGGATGACGCCCCGGGGCCGGCGCGGCTGAGCCCGGAATGGGAGGACCCCTCCGAGGAGAGCCGGCCGCGCGTCGCGCCGCCGCGCATCGAGGAGCGGGTCCGCGAAGGGGAGGATCTCCTCCTCCAGGTCCTCAAGGACCCGCTCGGTCGCAAGGGGGCGCGGGTCACCGCGCACCTGTCGATCCCGGGGCGGCTCCTCGTCCTGCTCCCCGGCGTGGACCACGTCGGGGTGTCGCGCCGCCTGCCGGAGGAGGAGCGCCCGCGGCTGCGGGAGCAACTGGCGGAGCTGGCGCGCCGCCTCGCTCCTGCGGGTGGTCTCATCCTGCGCACCGCGGGCGCCGGGGCCGAGGACGCGGCGCTCGAAGAGGAGGTGCGGGCTCTCGCCGCCGCGTGGGAGGGGATCCGCATGCGCCGCGCCGGGGCGCGCGCGCCGGCCCTCCTGTCCGAAGAGGCGGGCGTGGTCGAGCGGGCGCTGCGCGAGCACGTGCGCGCCGGGATCGAGGAGATCGTCGTGGACTCGGACGAGGTTCTCGCCGAGGTGCGCGGCACGCTCGCCCGCCTGGGGAACGGCGCGCCCGCGCCGGCCGTGGTGCGGCACGAGGGGCCCGAGCCGCTCTTCGACGCGCGCCGCCTGACGACGCAGATCGACCGCGCGCTCAAGGCGCGGGTCTGGCTCCCTTCGGGAGGACACATCGCCATCCACCCGACCGAGGCGCTGGTGGCGATCGACGTCAACACCGGCAAGTACGTCGGCCGCGGCGATCTCGAGGAGACGCTCCTGCGCACCAATCTCGAGGCGGTGCGGGAGATCGCCCGGCAGGTGCGCCTGCGGGATCTCGGCGGGCTCATCGTCGTGGACTTCATCGACATGCAGCGCCCCGAGAGCCGCGAGGCGGTGGCGCGGGAGCTGGAGGAGCGGCTGGGCCGCGACCGGGCCCGCCTGCGCATGCTGCCGATGAGCGAGTTCGGGCTCGTGGAGATCACGAGGCAGAGGAGCCGCCCCAGCCTCGATCGGCAGCTCCTGCGGTCCTGTCCCGCGTGCGACGGCGCCGGACGCGTCCGCTCGGTCCTGACGCTGCAGCACGAGGTCATCCGCCAGGCCCGCCGTCTCGGAGCGCCCGCCGGTCTGGGCACCGTCGTGGCGCGCCTGGCTCCCGAGGCGGCCGAGGGCCTCCGGGAGCGGACCGGAGAGATCGCGCGCGCCGTCGGGATTCCGCCCGAGCGGCTGCGCTTCGAGACCGACCCGGGGATGGGACCGGACGACGTGCTCGTCGTCGAAGGTTAAGCGGGGAGGGGATCGACGGCGTCGAAGGCGAGACGGAAGGCGCTGCCGCGTCCCGGAGCGCTCTCGACTTCGATGCGCCCGCCGTGCTCTTCGACGATGGCGCGCGCCAGGGCCAGGCCGAGGCCGGTGCCGTGCTCCTTGCCGTGCGTGAAGAACGGCTCGAACAGGCGGGCCCGCACCTCCTCGCTCATGCCGCAGCCGGTGTCGGCGATCCGCAGCCACGCCTCCGCTCCGGTCCGGCCGCAGGCGACCGCGAGGGTCCCGCCCTCGGGCATCGCCTCGAGCGCGTTGGCCACGAGGTTGTGGATGACGCGCGCCAGCCGCGGCGCGTCGAGCGCCGCCGCGGCGGCGGGATCGAGCGCCGTGTCGAGCTGCACGCCCGACGCCACGAGACGCGCGCGCAGCGGTGCCAGCAGGCGATCGAGGAACGGCCCCAGCGCCACGGGGACCCGCCGCAGCGGCGGCGCCCCGCCGGCGAAGCGCAGCAGGTCGGAGGCGAGATCGGCGAGCCGGTCGGCCTCGTCCATGATCGAGGCGAGATGGCGGCGCGTCCCGTCGTCCCCGGCGGCGCGGCTGTGCAGGAGCTCCGCGAGCGCGCGGATGGCCGCGAGCGGGCTCCGCAGGTCGTGCACCAGCGCGCGCGCCGTGCGACCGAGCGCCAGCGTCCGCTCGGCGCGCAGGCGCTCCTCCACCAGGCGGGTGTTCTGGATGGCGATGGCGGCGAGGCCGGCGAGCGCTTCCAGGAGGTCGAGGTCGGGCGCTTCGTGCGGCAGCGGGCGGCGGCTGTCGAGGTAGATGACGCCGATCACCTCCGACTGCGCCAGGAGCGGCACGCAGAGGATCGCCATCAGCCGCAGGCGCACGATGCTGGTCGTCAGGTTGGTGCCTCCGCCCCCGGCCATGTGATCGCGGTGCACCGGACGTCCGGTCCGCGCGACCTCCTCGGCGACCGACAGGCTGACTTCGACCGGCGCCGCGTCCGGGCCGGCGGGCCAGCGCTCGAGCTTCCCGTCCGCCGACTTCAGGAAGAGGAAGCCGCGCTGCGCGCCGGAGAAGCGCACCGCGCCGTCCACGACGCGCGAGAGCACCTCGTCCAGCCGCAGCGACGAGGTGATCGAGCGGGCGATGCGCATCAGCTCGATGAGACGCTCGTCGCCTCCCGGGGCGGGCGTGGAACGCGGAGCGGCGGGGGACGGGGGAGCGCTCAACCGACGATCTCCATGTCGGTCGAAATCTAGGTCGATGCCGGGCGCGGCGCAAAGCCGCGGCGGCGCCGTCAGACGGCTGACGCGGGGCGGCGGCGCGGGGCGGCGTTGCGGTCCCGGCGGCGGCGCCGGGCGGCGCGCTCGCTTGCGCGCTCCGCGGCGGTGCGCGGGGCGAGGCGCGGCACCCGCGCCGGCCGGCCCCGTTCGTCGAGCGAGACCATGAGGACGAAGGCGCTGCAGCACGGCGCGATGTCCCCGGTCAGCGGGTCCTCCGAGGTGACCTCCACCCCGACCTCGAGCGAGGTGTCGAAGGCGGCATTGACCCCGGCCTGCAGCCGCAGGATCTGTCCCAGGCGCACCGGGTTCCGGAAGGCCATCGAGTCGACCCGCGCCGTGACGACGCGCGTCCGGCAGTGGCGCATGGCGGCGATGGCGGCCGCCTTGTCGATGAGCGCCATGACCCGACCGCCGTAGACGCGGCCGAGCGGGTTGGTGTCCTCGGGCATGACGATCTCGGTCATCTCGACCCGCGAGGCGCGGACGGGGCGGACACGTTCGGTCATCGGGGCGATCTCTCCTCGGCGGCGCGCGGACGGCGCCGGGCGCGGAGTATCCCACACGCTTGACAGGCGGCGCGGCGGGACGGTACAGTGCGGGCGCTTATTGAGACTGAGTCGCAATTGCAACAAGCCGGCGGGCGATTCCCCGGCGCGGTGCGGAGGTCAGGGTGGCAGGAGCACAGCTCCCGGGGTGGCGCGCGGTCCACGGCACCCGGTTCGCGGCCCTCGCGGCCGCCGGGGCGATCACCGTCGCGATCGCCGTCGCGACCGCCCGGGCCGCGCCGGCCACGCGATGGGACCCGGCGCCGGCCGCGAGACCGGCCTCCGCGCCAGGCGCGCCTTCCATCGGGGACGTCGGGACCGTCGAGCGGGCGCGCTTCCTGATGGGCACCCGCCTGGTCATCCAGGCGCGTGGAGCCGGGGCGCCCCAGGCGATCGAGCGCGCCTTCGCCGAGGTCGAGCGACTCGAGGCGGTCCTGAGCAACTGGCGATCCGACAGCGAGGTGGCGCACCTGAACGCCGCGGCCGCCGCCGCTCCGTTCCACTGCTCCGCCGATCTGTTCGCGGCCGCCACGACCGCCCTCGACTGGGCGGAGAAGACCTCCGGGACGTTCGATCCGACGGTCGAGCCGCTGGTGCGCGCGCTCGGCCTGCGCGGCGACGAAGGACGGCTGCCGGGAATCGTGCCAGAGCCGGAGAGCGGGGCGGCCGGACCGATCGGCTGGCGCCTCGTCGAGGTCGATCGGGGGCACCGGACGATCCACTACCTCCGCCCCGGCATGGGGCTCGACTTCGGCGGCATCGGGAAGGGGATGGCGCTCGACGCGGCGGCGGCGGTCTTGAAGCACGCCGGCGTGACCGCGGCGCTGCTCGACTTCGGCGGCCAGACGCTCGTTTTCGGCACCGGACCCGACGACGGAGGCTGGCGTCTCGGCCTCGCGGATCCGGTGGAGCGGGAACGAGTCGCGGGGAGCGTCCTCCTGCGCGCGGGCTCGCTGGCGGTTTCCGGCAACGGCGAGCGGTCGCACACCACCGCGTCCGGAGCGAAGATCCCGCACCTGCTCGACCCCGCGACCGGCCGGCCCGCGTCCTTCGACGGCAGCGTGTCGGTGGTCGCAGCGGACGCCACCTCCGCCGACGCCCTGTCCAAGGCGTTCTTCGTGATGGGTCCCGAGCGCGGTCTCGCGTGGGCGAAGTCCCGCGGTCTCGATGTTCTGTACCTGCGTCGCGATGGCGACGGCCTGCTGCAGAGGATCGGCCGCGGGGTGTTCCTCGCGGACGCACCGCCTGGAGATCCCGAACCACGACCCGCGCCGGAGCAATCCGGCGCGACTTCCGGAAAGGAGTCTCGATGAGCCCGACGTCCCTGCCTCATCCCGCGCCTTGCGCGCGCTTCGCCTCACGCGGCCTCGGGGCGTTGCTCCTCGTCCTGATCCTGCAGTCCGCCATCGGGTCGGCCCGCGCGGCGGGGATCGACGACGACAGCGCGGCATCCGCCGCCGCGGCGAACACCGCCCCGGCCGCGGCCACGCAGGACGCCGACCTGGCGCGGCGCCTGGAGGCGCTCGAACGCGAGGTGGCGGCGCTCCGAGGCGACCTGGCGCGGGGCGGCCGGGCGACCGACCCCGAGCTCGAGAAGAGGATCGAAGCGCTGTCGAAGGAGATCGAGCGCCTGCGCCTCGGGGAAGCGGCGGCGCCGGAAGCGGGGGAGTCGGCGTTCGGGTTCGGTCCGGCGGCGTCCAAGGTGTATCGCGCGCGCCAGGGCGTCTCGATCGGCGGCTACGGCGAGATGCTCTATACCAACCCGGACGCCACGGCGGACGACGGCAGCGCCTCGGGCGAGGTCGCGACCGCCGATCTGCTGCGGGCCGTTCTCTACTTCGGCTACAAGTGGAACGATCACCTGCTGTTCAACTCGGAGATCGAGTTCGAGCACGCGGTGGCGGCGGCGGACACCGGGGGAGAGGTCGCGGTCGAGTTCGCCTACGTGGACTACCGGAAGAGCGATGCGTTCGGGGCCCGCGGCGGCCTGCTGCTGATCCCGGTCGGCTTCCTCAACGAGCTGCACGAGCCGCCGATCTTCTTCGGCTCGACGCGGCCGGAGGTCGAGCAGGTGATCATCCCGTCGACCTGGCGCGAGCTGGGGGGCGGCATCTACGGCAGCAAGGGCCCGATCGCGTGGAAGGGCTACCTCGTGACGAGCCTCAACGCGGCCGGCTTCACCGCCGACGAGGGGATCCGCGAAGGCCGCCAGGAGGGATCCGAGGTGGTCGCCGAGGACCTGGCCGTGACCGCGCGCGTGGACTGGACCGTGCGCCCGGGGCTCCTCCTCGGGGCGGCCGGGTTCACCGGCGACACCGCGCAGGCCGACCCGGGCGTCGGCGGCGCGCGCGTCCTGCAGTACGAGGCGCATGCCGAGTGGCGCTTCAAGGCGCTGCAGATGCGGGGTCTCTACGCCCGCACGCGCCTGGATGACGCCGCCGAGGTCGGAGTCCTCACCGGCGAGGCCGTCGGATCGCAGATGAACGGCTACTATGGCGAGGTGGCTTACAACGTGCTGTCGCTGAAGAAAGGGTCGAAGCAGGAGCTCTTCCCCTTCGTGCGCTACGAGTCGCTCGACACGCAGGCCGAGGTCCCGGCGGGAACCGTGGCGGACGCGGCGAACGATCGCACCGTGCACACGGTCGGGATCCACTACCGTCCGATCCCGAACCTGGCGCTCAAGGCGGACTGGCAGGGCGTCTCCAACAATGCCGGCACCGGCGTCGATCGGATCAATCTCGCCCTCGGGTGGCTCTTCTGAAGACGACGCGCGCCTCGGCCCTCTTCGTCGGCACGGTTCTGCTCGTGGCGGGAACGGCGGAGGCGCGCGTCCTCATGACCCAGGACCAGGCGCTCCAACTCGCCTTCCCGCCGCCGCAGACGGTCGAGCGCAGGACGCTCTACCTCGACGAGGCGCAGGCGGCGCGGGCGGCGCGCGAGGCCGGGGCGCCGGTGGAGGTGCGCGTGGTCCCGTACTACGTCGGCTCGCAGGAGGGCCGCGTCACCGGGTACGCCTACTTCGACACGCACCTGGTGCGAACCCTCCCGGAGACGATCCTGGTGCGGCTGCGCCCGGACGGGGCGATCGCGGCCATCGACATCGTCGCGTTCGACGAGCCGGACGAATACCGCACCACGCCGCGCTGGCTGCAGCAGTTCCAGGGGCAGGGGGGCGCGGGGTCGGGGGACCTGGGGACGAAGATCCGATCCCTGAGCGGCGCGACGCTGTCGGCGCGCGCCGTCACCGAGGCGGCGAAGCGCATCGTCACGCTGCACCGCCTCTACGTCGCGGCGCCTGCGGGCGGGAAGCCTTCGACCCGATGACCCGTCTCGAGCGCTGGCTCCTCGACCTGTCGATCGGCCTCTCCGCCCTGACCGGGTCGGTCTACTACGTCATGAAGGAGTGGATGCGGCCGCGCGATCCCTACTCGGTCCTCGGGCATCCCTGGCAGCCGCACGTCCTGTCGGCGCACGTGCTCGTGGGGCCCGTGGTGATCTTCGCGCTGGGGCTCATCGCGCGGGAGCACATCGTCGATCGGATCGTCAGCGGCAAGCCGCAGACCGGGCGGCGCACCGGCCTTCTCATCACCTCGCTGGCGCTCCCGATGGTCCTGAGCGGCTATCTCCTCCAGGTGGTCACCTCGCCCGCCCCCCGGCGCTTCGTCAGCCTCCTGCACCTGGTCTCGGGCCTGCTTTTCGCGTTGTTGTTCGTGTCGCACCTCCTCGCCACGGCGGCCCGGCGGCGCGCGGCGGCCGCCCGCCGGGCGGTGATCGCCGACCCCTTCTCCTCCTGAGGCCCGGCGCGGTGCGGGGTCCCGGCACCGCCCGCTCCGGCCGGCCCGGTTGATCCCCCCCCCGGCGTGTTCTAAAATCCCCGCCGCCCTTTCATTTCAGATGCGTCGCGCCCGAACCGGGCGCGGCCGGAGGTTCCCATGACGCGTTCCCGCCTCAACCGCTTCGCCGCATCGGCGTGCCTCGTTCTCTCCGGGCTCCTCGCCGCCGCCCCCGCGTTCGCGGAAGGGATCACCAAGGTGCGCGGCAAGGTCACCGACCCGCAGGGAAAGCCCCTCGAGAAGGTGCCGATCTTCTTCGAGTCGACCGACATCAAGAAGACGGTCGGCCCGGTGAAGACCAACGCCAAGGGCGAGTACCTCATCGCCACGCTCGACATCTCGGTGGCGCGCAAGTGGAAGGTGTACCCGAAGCTCGAGGGGTACAAGACGGTCATCATGGACTGGCGCGTCGTCGGCTCGGACGGCGTCGAGCAGGACAAGAACGAGAAGCTGATGGACAACAAGCAGGAGTTCCCCGACTTCACCATGCTGCTCGTCGGGGATCAGGGCCGGAACGAGTACAACTTCGTCATCGCCAAGGAGGCCGACTTCGTCGCGGCCAACCAGGCGATCCTCAAGAAGCGCAAGGAGGCCCAGGCGGCCGCCGCGGGCACCACGGCGCAGGCGGCGGCTCCCGAGGCGGGCGCGGCGCCGGCCGCGCCGGCCACCCCGACCATCAATCCGGAGGCGGCGGCAGAGCTCCAGAAAGCCAAGTCGCTTGCGGACGCCGGCAACCACGCGCAGGCGATCGAGAAATACAAGGCGTTCCTCGCCAAAGACCCCACGAGCAATCCGGCGGTCTACTACTACCTCGGGAAGAGCCTGTTCGAGACGGGGGATGACGCCGCCGCGGCGGCCGCTTTCTCCAAGGGGCTCGAGCTCAAGCCGGACATGAAGGGGGCGCACTTCTTCCTCGGGAACCTGTCGGTCCGCCAGGAAGATCCCGCCGGCGCGGCCCTCGAGTATCAGAAGGAGCTGGCCCTCTCGCCCGAGTCGGACACGGTGCTCTACAACCTCGGGCAGGCGCAGATCAAGAACGGGAAGTACGACGAGGCGATCGCCGCCCTCGAGCATGCGTCGTCCATCAACCCCCAGAAGCCCGAGCCGCTGATGGCGCTCGCGTCGGCGTACGAGGCCAAGGGCGACAAGGTGAAATCCGACGAGATGTACCAGAAGGTCGCCGCGATCGATCCGCGCAACGCCGCGATCCTCTTCTACAACATCGGCGTCAAGGCCTGGAACGAGAACCGCGGCAAGGACGCGACCAGGGCTTACCAGAAAGCGGTGGAGATCGACCCGAACTACGCCCAGGCGCACCGCGAGCTGGCGCGCGCCCTCATGGCGACGCAGGACTTCAAGGGCGCCCTGGCCCACTTCCAGGAATACCTGAAGCTCGAGCCGAAGGCCCCGGACGCGAAGGAAATCCAGGACAACATCGCGCTCCTCAAGAAGTAGGAGCGTTCCTCAGCGGGAGGCCGGTCCGGCCGCTTCCGGCGACGCCGGGTCCCGCCAGGCGGCGAAGGCGATCATCCGTCCCGGGGCGCCGGCGCTGCGCCGGTAGGATTCGAGCAGGTCCTTTTCGCACATGGTGCACCGCCCCACCGCGGCGATGCGGTCGGGGCGGATGCCGCGGGCGAGGGCCTGGCGCCGGTTCGCCTCGACCAGGTCCACGCGCGACCGCGGGTGGCCGCGATGGACGAAGGCCTCGACGTTCGCAGCGTTGCGCCGCAGCGCTTCGATCACCTCGTCTCCCACCTCGAAACAGCAGGGGCCGATGGCCGGTCCCAGTCCGACGGTGATGTCCTCCGGAGCCGCTCCCGTCGCAGCGATTTCCTTGATGGCCGCGGCCAGGACCCCGGCCGCGGTGCCGCGCCACCCGGCGTGCACCGCGCCGAGGGTGCGGCTCTTCGGATCGCAGAGCAGGATGGACACGCAGTCGGCGGTGGCCACGCCGATCGCCGTGTCGTCGCGCCGGGTCAGAAGAGCATCTCCCATCGGGCGTCCCGGCTCTTCGCGCCACAGCGGCTCGTCCGCCCGAAGCCTCCGGACCGCAGCGCCGTGCACCTGCTTCAAGGTCGCGAGGGGCAGCGGCCGTCCGGCCGCCTGCCGGATGGCCTCGAGGGGGTCGGTTCCCTTCACCGTGAACCCGTGCGCCAGGCCCGGGATCCGATCGAGCAGGGGGAGCCGCAGGTAGCGTCCGGAGCCGGTTCCGGCGAGTTCGATGTCCTCCATGACCGCAGTGTAAGGGGGCCTCGAGCCGACCCGCAAGGCGCGGGGGCAGCCGCCCGGTCCGCGCCTTGACAAGAGTCAGGGGTTACGGCAATCTAACGCCCCTCGCGGAATCGAATCGGCCGGCTCGCCGCCGGTCCCCGTGGACGGAGGCCTCACACGCCTCCTTTTTGTTTGGCCCGGCGTCGAAGCGCGCCCGCGGGGAGGCGCGGTTCCGGCCGGACCATGGGAGTCTGAGCTTGGATCCGTTGGGTCTGATGGCCCCTCCACAGGGGGCCGGGCAGTCGAACCCCTGGCTGCAGCTCGTCCCGCTGCTCTTCTTCTTCATCGTGATCTATTTCCTCCTGATCCGCCCGGCGCGCGTCCGGCAGAAGCAGACGCAGGAGATGCTCGACGCGCTGCGGCCGGGGGACAAGGTGACGACCTCGGGGGGCCTGCTCGGCACCGTCGTGGCCGTCGATCGCGACATCGTGCAGCTGCGCATCGCCGACAAGGTGAAGGTGGACATCACGCGCAGCGCCATCATCCAGAGACAGGAAGGCTCCGGCGCTTCGCCGGAGGCGTGAGGACGGCATGAATCTCTCCGACGTGCGGGTTCGGCTCGCGATCGTTCTGGCTTCGGTCGTCCTCTGCGGGGCGCTCATCTACCCGCTGTCGAAGACCATCAACCTCGGTCTCGACCTGCGGGGCGGCATCCACATGGTGATGCGCGTGCGCACCGACGACGCGGTCAAGGCGGAGATCGACCTGGCGCGCGAGCGGGTGCGCAACGCCCTCAAGGAGAAGGGCATCACCGTCGCCTCTCTCGACAGCCCGTCGCTCGACGCGCTCACCCTCACGGGCATCGAGCCGGCCCGGCTCGACGAGGCCCGCACCCTCGTCCGCGACCAGTTCCAGCAGTACGCCGTCGAAGGCAGCGGCGGCGCGCTGACGCTGCGGCTGCGTCCGGTCGACGAGTCGGGGATCCGCGACAGCGCGGTGCGCCAGGCGCTGGAGACCATCCGCACCCGCATCGACAAGTTCGGCGTCGCCGAGCCGCTCATCCAGCGCAAAGGCGTCGGCCCGCAGGCGGATCAGATCGTCGTGCAGCTCCCGGGGGTGGACGATCCCGAGCGCGTCAAGGACCTGATCGGCAAGCCGGCCTTTCTCGAGTGGAAGATGGTGAAGGTGCCGCCCGGGATCACGGCCGACCAGTTCCGTCCGGCCCCGGACCAGCAGGCGCTGGCCGGGCAGTTCGGCGGCAGCCTCCCCTCGGACGTCGAGGCGCTCCCTCAGGAAGTGCGTGACCGGGACGGGCGGACGCAGACCGTGTGGTGGCCCGTCACCCGCTCGTCGCCCCTGACCGGCGCCGACCTGAAGAACTCGCGCCGCGACCAGGATCGCTTCGGCGGCGCGGCGGTGAACTTCCTGCTGACCGCCGAGGCGGGGCAGCGCTTCCAGGAGCTGACCCGCGCCAACCAGGGACAGCTGCTGGCGATCGTTCTCGACCACAAGATCCTGTCGGCGCCGCGCATCAACGCGGTCATCGCCGAGCGCGGCATCATCGAGGGCGGCAACTTCACCGTCGAGAGCGCCGAGGACCTCTCCCTGAAGCTGCGGAGCGGCGCCCTGCCGGCGGGGATGGACATCCTCGAGGAGCGGACCGTCGGCGCCTCCCTCGGGGCCGATTCGATCAAGCAGGGCGTCATCGCGTCGATCATCGGGTCGATCGTCGTCGTCCTCTTCATGCTGATCTACTACCGGATGGCCGGGGTCAACGCCGGGGTCGCCCTGATCCTCAACATCATGATCCTGCTGGCGGCCATGGCGAGCATGCGCTCGACGCTGACCCTGCCGGGGATCGCCGGCATCGCGCTCACCATCGGCATGGCGGTGGACGCGAACGTGCTCGTCTTCGAGCGCATCCGCGAGGAGGTCCGGGCCGGGCGGACCGTCAAGGCGGCCATCCACGAAGGCTTCCACAAGGCGTTCGCGACCATCATCGACAGCCACATCACGACGCTCGTGGCCGCCTTCGCGCTCCTGGGCTTCGGCACCGGGCCGGTGAAGGGGTTCGCGGTCACCCTGTCGGTCGGCATCATCGCCAATCTCTGGACCGCGCTGTTCATGTCCCGGGCGATGTTCGACGCCCTGCTCACGCTCAGGCCGCGCACGACGCAGCTGAGCATCTAGGAGCCGACTTCGATGCTGCAGGTCTTCCACGACGCCGGCTTCCAGCTCATGGGGCGGACGAAGTACGTCTTCATGCTCTTCTCCGCCCTGTGCATGACCCTCGCCATCGTCTTCATCGTGACGCCCGGCTTCAACTACGGCATCGACTTCGCCGGCGGCACGGCGGTGCAAGTGCGCTTCGCCGAGGAGCCGAACCTCGAGAAACTGCGCGCCGACCTCGACGCCTCCGGGCTGGCCGACCCGTCGCTGCAGCGCATCGGCGACCCGAAGGACCACGAGATCCTCATCCGCGTGGAGCGCGACACCGAGGCGGAGAAGAAAGGGGAGGAGGGAGGCGGCGTCAGCCAGAAGGTGATCGAGGCGCTCCGGCACCTCGAAGGGACCCCCGACCCCGCGAAGATCGATCTCAACGTGACGTCCGAGCCGGCGCTGCGCGACTGGATTGCCGCCCGCCTGCAGGCGTCCGATCCGCAGGCGGCCCCGTCCACGGCGGCCGACGCGGCGGGGGCGATCCTGCGGGCCCGCACGGCGCACGGCGGGCTGTTCGGGGATCCGGCGCAGGTGGCCGGGATCCCCGGGCTGCCGGCGTCGGTCGCGGCGGCGCTGAAGGACGGCGCGGTGCTCGGGAAGTTCGCGGTGCGCGGCGTGGACTTCGTCGGCCCGACCGCCGGCGCGGAGCTGATGAAGAACACCCTGCTGGCGATCCTCGGAGCGGTCGCCGGCATCCTGGTCTACGTCTGGTTCCGCTTCCACAAGGTCGCCTGGGGCCTGGCGGCGGTCATCGCGCTGGTCCACGACGTCGTCATCGCCGCCGGCGCGGTCGCCTTCTTCCGCAAGGAGTTCTCGCTGACCGTGGTCGCGGCGCTTTTGACCATCGTCGGCTACTCGATCAACGACACCATCGTGGTGTTCGACCGGGTGCGCGAGAACCTGCGCCTGTACCGCGACCAGGAGTTCGAGAAGGTCGTCAACGCCTCGGTCAACCAGACCCTCAGCCGCACCGTGCTGACCGTCTTCACGGTCTTCGTGGCCGTCATGGCGCTCTACCTGTACGGAGGCGAGAAGCTGAACCCGATGTCGTTCTGCCTTTTGGTCGGGATCATCTTCGGTTCGTACTCCTCGGTCTTCGTCGCCGCCGGCCTCCTGGTCCTGGCGAACCGCTGGCTCGGCTCCAAGCACGTCCGCGTCAGCTAGGAGCCGGCCTCCGATCGCGGGGGGACCGCCTTCGGCCCCGCGCCGCGCCTCGCGTTGCGACGCCTTGACGCGGATGCTAGACTTTTCGCGTCCGGGCCTCCGGCTTCACGTTTCGCCCGGGCCGCCGGTCCCGGTCCCGCCATGATCCGCATCGCGCCATGATCCGCTTCGAAGACGTCCAGACGCAGGTCCAGTCGTACCTGAAGGAGGCCGACCTGGGGCTGCTGCGCCGCGCCTACGAGTTCTCGGCGCAGGAGCACCAGGGGCAGACCCGGTCCTCCGGGGAGCCGTACCTGGTCCACCCGCTGGCGGTGGCGGCGATCCTCGCCGACCTGAAGCTCGACCTCACCTGCATCGTCGCCGGGCTGCTGCACGACGTGCTCGAGGACACGCTGACGACGCGCGAGATCCTCGAAGAGCGCTTCGGCCGTGACATCGCCCACGTCGTCGAGGGGCTGACGAAGATCTCCCGCATCCGCTTCAACTCGCGCGAGCAGCAGCAGGCGGAGTCGTTCCGCAAGATGATGCTGGCGATGGTGGACGACATCCGCGTCGTCCTCGTCAAGCTGGCCGATCGCCTGCACAACATGCGCACCCTCGAGCACCTGTCGGCGCGGCAGCAGGAGCGCATCGCCCGCGAGACCATGGAGATCTACGCCCCGCTGGCGCACCGCCTCGGCATCGGCCGCATCAAGAACGAGCTGGAGGACCTGGCCCTCAAGTACCTCGACCCCGCCGGCGAGGAGCAGCTGCAGCGGGCGCTGGAGGAAAAGCGCACCCTCACGGTCGACTTCATCCGCGAGATCGAATCCACCTTGAGGTCCGAGCTGCAGCGGGCCGGCATCGCCTGCACCATCACCGGCCGGCGCAAGCACCTCTACAGCATCTACAAGAAGATCAAGCGGCAGCGCATCGATGTCAGCGAGGTGTACGACTACATCGCCTTCCGCGTCCTGACCGGCAGCATCAAGGACTGCTACGGGGCGCTCGGGATCATCCACGGGCTGTGGCGCCCGGTGCCCGGGCGGATCAAGGACTTCATCGCGATGCCGAAGCCCAACATGTACCAGTCGCTCCACACCTCGGTCATCAGCGAGCGCGGCCAGCCGTTCGAGGTGCAGCTGCGGACCCACGACATGCACCGCATCGCCGAGGAGGGGATCGCGGCGCACTGGAAGTACAAGGAGGGGAGCGGCGGGCAGGAAAAGGACGCCAACATCCAGTGGCTGCGGCAGATCATGGAGTGGCAGCAGGAGCTCAAGGACCCGGCCGAGTTCCTGCGCATGGTGAAGGTGGACCTCTACCCGGACGAGGTCTACTGCTTCACGCCGCAGGGGCAGGTGAAATCGCTGCCGCGCGGCGCCACGCCGGTGGACTTCGCGTACTCGGTGCACACGGAGGTCGGCCACCGCTGCGCCGGCGCCCGGGTCAACGGCAAGCTGCAGCCGCTCCGGACCGAGCTCAAGAACGGCGACATCGTCGAGATCCTGACCTCCCCGAGCCACAGCCCCAGCCCCGACTGGCTGGCCTACGTCCAGACGCCGCGGGCCCGCACCAAGATCCGCCAGTGGCTCAACGCCGAGCGCCGCAACCGTGCCGTCGAGCTGGGGAAGACGCTGACCGACCGGGAGTTCAAGCGCTTCCGGTTCAACCTCAAGCCGCACGTGCAGGAGGGGACGAAGCTGCGCGAGGCGCTCCTGGGGATGGGCTTCCCGTCGATCGAGGACTTCTACGCCGGAGTCGGCTACGGCAAGGCGGTGCCGAAGACCCTGGTCGAGAAGCTCGACCCCCAGGCGAAGCCGCAGGAGACGACGGCGGGGGGGGCGATCACCCAGGTCGTCAAGCGCGCCCTCGGCCTCTCCGGCAAGAAGGTGACGGTGCGCGGGCTCGACGACGCCCTCATCATCCTGGCCCGCTGCTGCAATCCGATCCGCGGCGAGCCGATCGTCGGGTACATCACCCGCGGCCGCGGCGTGACCGTGCACTCGGAGCGCTGCCCGAACCTCGAGAAGCTCCTCTACGATCCCGAGCGCCGGATCGAGGTGGTGTGGGAGGGGGCTGACGAGTCGCGCTTCGACGTCCGCCTCACCGTCTTCTCGGAGGATCGGCCGGGGATTCTCGCGCGCATCACCCAGGCGATCGCCGACGCGAAGTCGAACATCAAGAGCGTGGAGGCCCGGACCTTCGAGGACCGGCGCGGGGAGATCACCCTGCTGCTGGACATCCGGGACGTCGATCACCTCCAGAAGATCGTCGAGCGGCTGAAGGGGATCGACGGCGTGTACCACGTCGAGCGCCAGGTGGCGTGAGATCACAAGGGAGGGAACGATGAGCGAACGCCGGACCATCACGACCGACCGGGCGCCGCAGGCGGTGGGCCCCTACAGCCAGGCCGTGCGCAACGGGCCGTTCCTGTTCCTCTCGGGGCAGGTGGGGCTCGACCCTGAGACCAAGGCGCTGGTTCCCGGCGGGCTCGAGGCGGAGACGACGCGGGTCTTCGAGAACATCAAGGCGGTGCTCGAAGCGGCCGGGGCGTCACTCGACCAGGTCATGAAGACGACCGTCTTCCTGACCGACATGAAGGACTTCCAGGCGATGAACGCGATCTACGCCCGGGTCTTCGGCGACGCGCGGCCGGCCCGCTCGACGGTGCAGGTGGCGGCGCTGCCGCTGGGCGCGCGCGTGGAGATCGAAGCGATCGCGATGCTGGAGGGGTAGCCCGACCCGGCGTGCGGGCCGTGCCGGGGAAACCTAGGAGGCGGCCTTGACCACCGCGCCGGAGCGCAGGCAGCGGGTGCAGACGCGCTTGCGGCGCACCGCCTTGCCGACCATCACCCGGACCTTCTGGATGTTGGGATACCAGACGCGCGACGAGACATTGTGCGCGTGGCTGATCTGGTTTCCGAAGACCGGCCCCTTGCCGCAGACATCGCACGAACGCGCCACCGACTCCTCCGAGGGGCCTTCGAGCCCGGGTTGATCCCAAAAGGAAGGCGCGAACTCTAACACAATCGCGACGCCGGATTCAACTTCGGCGTCGATCCCCCCCGGTCTCCCCACCCGTAACACCCAAGCCCGAAAACCCCTGTTTTCCTCGACTTGCCGATTCTCTCCACAGGCGCATATTCAGTCTGTCCACGGCGAATGTTCACTTCTGATAGAGCGCCTTGCAGAAGTGAGGTCGCGGAATATATTGGAGATTCGTGAAAACGGGCCCCCCTGTGCGGGGGGCTGGAATTGGCAAGGACTGGAGAGGGGAGGGAAGGCCGTGTTCTTCTCGCGATCGAAGTCGCTCGTCGGGCTCGACATCGGCTCGAGCGCCGTCAAGGTCGTGGAGCTCAAGGAGCTCGGGAAGGGGAAGGGCTACCAGCTCCAGAACGTCGCCGTCGAGCCCCTCTCGCCCGAGGCGATCGTCGACGGCGCCATCATGGACGCCGGCCTCGTCGTCGAGGCGATCCAGAAAGCCCTCTCGGCCCGCAAGGTGAAGGGGGCCGACGTCGCCATCGCCCTCTCGGGCCACAGCGTCATCATCAAGAAGATCTCCATCCCGGCCACCTCCGAGGAGGAGCTGGCCGAGGTCATCCCGTGGGAGGCGGAGCAGTACATCCCCTTCGACGTCGAGGACGTCAACCTCGCCTACCAGGTGCTCAAGGGGGGCGGCGGGGACGGCAACATGGACGTGCTCCTCGTCGCCGCCAAGAAGGACAAGATCCACGACTACACCAGCGTCGTCACCCAGGCCGGCCGCAACCCGGTCCTGGTGGACGTGGACGTCTTCGCCCTGCAGAACTGCTACGAGATGAATTACGACGCCGACCCCGGCGAGGGGCTGGCGCTCGTCAACGTCGGCGCCTCGACCACGAACGTCGCGGTCCTCAAGGGTTCGACGTCGATCTTCTGGCGCGACATCTCGGTGGGCGGCAACCACTACAACGATGCGCTCCGCAAGGAGCTGAACGTCACCTTCGAGCAGGCCGAGGCGCTGAAGCGCGGCGAAGAGGTCGACGGCGTCGACGCGTCGCGCGTCCCGGCCATCCTCGGCTCGGTGAACGACTTCATCGGGGGCGAGGTGCAGAAGACCCTCGACTTCTTCAAGAACACGACGCCCGGGGAGAGCATCGGCCGCATGGTGATCGCCGGCGGCGCGTCGCGGGTGCCGAACCTGACCGAGGCGCTGGCCGGCCGCTTCGGCGTGCCGGTCGAGGCGCTCAACCCTTTCGCGCGGGTCACCGCGGCGAAGGGGATCCCGCCCGAGACCCTCGACGAGGTCGGTCCCAGCGTTTCCATCGCCGTCGGGCTCGCCTGCCGCCGGCTCGGTGACAACCGATGATCAAGATCAATCTCATCGCCGCAGCCGAGAAGGGGAAGAGCCGCGAGAAGGCCGCGCCGCGTCTCGAGGGGAGCGGCGCCCTGGGTCAGAACGTCCTGATGATCGGCGTCGTGGTCCTCGCGACGCTGGTGGTCGGCTGGCGCTGGACCAGCCTCGCCGGCGAGCACCGCCGCCTGTCGGCCGAGATCGTCCGCGCCGAGCAGGAGAAGGAGCGCCTGCAGGCCATCATCAAGAAGGGCGAGGAGTACAAGGCGAAGAAGGACCTGCTGCAGCGGAAAATCACCCTGGTCTCGCAGCTCAAGCGCAACCAGAGCGGCCCGGTCCACCTCCTCGACGAGATCAGCAAGCAGCTCCCCGACTTCCTCTGGCTCGACAGCATGAACGAGGCCTCGTGGGCGGTGAGCATCCAGGGGAAGGCGACGACCTACAACGCCGTGTCGAACTTCTACAACAACCTGACCGGCTCGCGTTACTTCCAGAACGTCGTGATGGGGCCGATCACGGCCATCCCGGCGGGGGTGTCGTTCTCGCTCACCTGCCAGTTCGTGCCGATGACGGCGGCCGCCCCCGACGACGCAGCACCGGCGGCGGCTCCGGCGGAGGGGGCCGCGCAGGCCCCGCCCGGGACCTAGGAGGGACGCGCGATGGACTTCAAGAAGCTTCCGTTCTGGGGCCAGTTCGCCGTCGTCGCCGGCATGGCGGCGGTGCTCATCGGCGTGGCCTTCACGACGTACCCGAACTTCAACCAGATGAGCCGCCGCAACGCCGACGAGCGCTCCAAGCTCGAGGGGCTGCAGACGGAGATCCGCAAGGGGCAGGCGATCGAGGCGAAGCTGCCGGAGTTCGAGAAGGAGATCGAGAACCTGCAGACCAAGCTGAACGATCTCCTCGCCATCCTGCCGACGACGCCCGAGACCGGCGAGCTGCTCAAGTGGGTCAAGAACCTCACCGACCAGTCGAACCTCGAGCTGAAGCAGTTCAATCCGCAGATTCTGAAGCCGGTGGAGTTCTACAAGGAGTTCCCGATCAACATGGAGATCGAGGGGGACTACCACGACCTGGGCGTCTTCTTCGACCGCATCAGCAAGTACTCGCGGATCATCAACGTCAGCAACGTGGTGATCGGCGCCAGGACGCAGGGCGCGGGCAAGGGATCGATCCACTCCACGTTCACCGCCACCACCTTCGTGTACGACGACAAGGCGGCCCAGGCGGCGGACGCGTCGCAGTCCGAGGGAGGCGCGAAATGAGGCAGCAGGCACGTTGGGCCCTGGCGCTCGCCGTGCTGTGCGGCGTCGGCCTGGCCGGGTCCGGGGTTCGCGCGGCCGATCCGGCGCCGGCGGCCCCGGCCGCGGACGGCACCACGTCCAAGGCGGCGGGCGAGACCATCAACCGGATCATGGAGGACAGCGAGGCGGTGCTCGCCGGTCGCGGCTTCACCTACGACCCGGCCGGGCGCCGCGATCCGTTCCGCTCCCTGGTCGATCCGCTCAACATGCCAGCGCACGGTCCGCGTCCGCGCGGCATCGCCGGGATGCTCATCTCCGAGGTCGACCTGGTCGGCATCGTGCAGAAGGGCAAGGAGGCGGTGGCGTTCTTCAACGGCAGCGACAACAAGGGGTACTTCCTGCACGTGGGCGACACGCTCTTCGACGGCAAGATCATCCGCATCGATCGCGCCTCGGGGACGGTGATGTTCCGGCAGGACGTCAACGATCCGAGGAGCATCAAGCCCTACCGGGACGTCACCAAGCGGCTCGCGTCAGCAGAGGAGGCAAGTCTATGAGGCTCGGCAAGCTCGCGATTGTTCTCACGATCGCCGCGGCCGCCCTGCACTGCTCGGGCAATCCGCCCGTGAGCGAGCCGGGCCAGGCGGCACTCGAAGTGCCGTCGGCGGTCGTGGTGAATGCCGTGGACCACACGGCCACGCCGTCCGGCACGCAGGTGGTGCTGCACGGGAACTACCCGTTCAGCTTCACCACCTACCAGCCGGAATCGCACACGCTGGTGGTGGAGCTGCTGGAGGTGAAGGCGCAGGGGATGAACGACGAGATCCGCCTGGACACCCCTCAAGTCGAAAACGTGGCGGTGAGCAACGTCCAGGGGGTGGACGGCGGCAACATCGCCAAGTTCGAGTTCAAGAACGTGCAGGCGGCGCGGCACTCGGTGCGGCTCGAGGGGAACGATCTGCTGATCGACTTCCCCACGATCAGCGACTCCGAGAACCTGCCGGAGCCGCCGCTCGTCGCGGACGAGAACGGCGCCGTCCCCGCGTCCGACAAGGGTCTGCAGCCGATCGACCAGCCGCTGGCCGCCGAAACGCCGGCCCCGGACGCGAAGCCGGCGCCGCTGCCCGAGGCGGTCCCGCCGTCGAAGCCCCAGCCCGACAAGTCGGCAGCGAAGACGCCGGCCGGCGCTCAGCCCAACGTGGTGCGCGGTCCCGAGCCGAAGGGCCCCGTGGCCCACAGCCTCGTCGGCGTCGCCACCGAGGCGGGCGGAGCCGAGCCGCGCGTCCTCCTGAAGGCGGACGGGGCGGTGCGCGAGGAGCACTTCGAGCTGGCCAACCCGCCGCGCCTGGTCGTCGATCTCGTCGGGGTGATGGACAAGACCCCGAAGGATCAGAAGACCACCAACGTGTCGTCGGACGTGCTGACCCGGGTCCGGGTGGCCCAGTTCGCCACCAGGCCCCAGCCGGTCGCCCGCGTGGTCTTCGATCTCAAGGCCCCGAAGGCGTATGCGGTCGAGCCCACGGCCAACGGTGTCGCCGTCGAATTCTCGGAGATGGCGGCCCGCCGCGCCTCCGAGAACCCCGCGCCGATGCAGCTGGCCGCGCCGCTGGCGGCCGAGACGCCCGCGCCCACGGTCACCGAGACCTCCGGTCCTGCCGGCCAGGCCAAGGTGATCGAGCCTTTGGAGGAGCCCGCATCCGGTCCGGCCGCGCTGCCGGGCACCGACGATGCGGCCCCGCTGCCCGAGCCCGAGAAGCCGGCGCCGAACCCGCTGCTCGCGCAGGGGGACGTGAAGGTCGAGGCGAAGCCGAAGGAGGTCCAGTTCAAGCCGACCATCCAGCGGAAGGAAGCGCGTGGGGGCGAGACGCTCGTGCTGGCGCAGAAGTTCGAGCCGAAGAACATCAGCGACACCGGCCCGAAGTACACCGGCAAGAAAGTCTCCTTCAACTTCAAGGACGCCGACCTGAAGGACGTGTTCCGCCTGTTCCACGAGCTGACCGGCTACAACATCGTCCTCGACCCGGCGGTCTCGGGCACGCTCACCATCGTGCTGGAGAACGTCCCGGAGGATCAGGCGCTCGACATCATCCTGAAGAACAACGGGCTGGACAAGGTCTTCGAGAACAACGTCATCCGCATCGCCTCGACGCAGAAGCTCGCGTCGGAGGCGGCGGCGCGGAAGTCCCTCATCGAGGCGCAGGAGCTGGAGCAGGAGCCGATCACCTTCACCCGCAAGCTCTCCTACGCCAAGTCGAAGGACGTCGTGCCGATCATCAAGAAGATCATGTCGAAGCGCGGCGACGTCATCATGGATGATCGGACCAACACCCTGATCATCACCGACCTGCAGGACCGGCAGGAGCCGATCTCGCGGCTCATCGACAACCTCGACGAGCAGACGCCCCAGGTCACCATCGAGGCGCGCATCGTCGAGACCGACCGCGAGTTCGAGCGCGACCTGGGCATCACCTGGGGCGCGCACGCCATCGCCGACAACGCGCACGGCACGCAGCTCCCGTGGGCGTTCCCGCACACCGGCCAGGTGGACTGGGACGTCAACACCCCCGCCCCGGCCAGCGCCGGCAAGCTGGGCGTGTCGTTCGGCAACGTCCTCGACACCTTCCGCCTCAACGCCACGCTCGACGCCTTCGAGCTGAACGGCGACGTGAAGGTCCTGTCGTCGCCGCGCATCGCGACCCAGAACAACCAGAAGGCGACCATCGAGCAGGGCACGCAGATCCCGGTGGTCAGCACCACGGCCACGCAGATCAACGTCGAGTTCATCTCGGCGTCCCTGAAGCTCGAGGTCACGCCGCAGATCACCCGCGAGGGGACGGTCATCATGGACCTGAAGGTGGACAACTCCTCGCCCGACTTCGTCAACCGCGTCGGCGACGTCCCGCCGATCCTGACGGAGCGCGCCCAGACCCAGGTGCTGGTGAAGGACGGCGGCACCGCGGTCATCGGCGGCATCTTCAAGCTCAACGACTCGGTCACCCAGGCCGGGGTCCCCGGGCTGCAGCGCATCCCCGGGCTCGGCTGGCTGTTCCGCAGCAAGTCGATCAACCGGAAGAACACCGAACTCCTGATCTTCATCACGCCGCGCATCAGCAAGAAGGCGGAAGCGGAGGAGAACTCATGAGGACCGATCTCAACCTGACCCGGCTCGCCGCGCTCCTCGGAGTCGCGGCGATCCTGGCCACCGGGCTCGCGTGCAACGAGCACGACGATCCTGGCCAGGCGGAGAACGTGGTCCTGGTGAACAGCGTCACCACGGCCGGCACCAGCGTCTCCGCTGCCACCGACACGACCGCGACGGTCACCTACACCCTGCACCCGCGCAACAACGGGGGCCCGGGTCTCTCCGCCGACTCCTTCTGGCACGACCTCACGCTCACGAGCTACAGCGTGTCGTTCGAGCCGGCGGTCATCGCGCCGATCAGCGGGCCGGTCTCGACCGGCTTCTGCCCGGCCGGCGGCACCTGCTCGGCCGACGTCATCCTGGTCCCGAACGGCAGCAAGCCCGGGGCGGGGACGACGGTCGTGGCCCACATCGACTTCGAGGGGCGCGACTCCAACGACAACCCGGTCAACTTCAGCGCGGACGCGGCGGTCACCTTCATTCCCTGAACGCGGCGGTTCGCATCGAAGGCTTTCCCTCGGACGCCCCCGGTTCGCCGGGGGCGTCGCTTTTAGGGCCTTTCGTCATATAATCACCGCCGTCGCCCGCCGGCCGGCTCTTCATGCTTTGTTATCAATAAGTTAGGCGCGGAGAGGGCGTCGGGTTGGTCCGGCAGCAGGGCTGATGGAGAGATGATGCCGAGGGACCCGCGCGCCTATCTTCAGCGGGCGGAGGAGCACCGCCGCCACGGGCGCCTGAAAGAAGCCATCGCGCTCTCGATCGAGGCGCTCGGCAAGCACCCCAACCTCGACGCCGTCCGCGTCACCCTGGGGCGCGCCTACCTCGAGAACGCCCAGCCGGAAGAGGCGCGCACGACCCTGCATGAAGTCTTCGCGCGCCAGCCGTCGCACCATCTCGCCGGCAAGTTCCTGGTCGAATCGCAGCGGCTCCTCGGCGATCTGGCCGGCGCGGCCGCCACCTGCCGCACGCTCCTCGAGCACTATCCGCGCGACCGCGAGATCGAGCCGATCCTCGCCGAGATCGTGCGCGCCGAGACCTCGCCCGAGACGGCGGACGCTCCTCCTCCGCCTGCTCTGAAGGCGGCCGCGCCGACGGCTCTCGAAGACGAAGCCGATCCGCAGCCGGACTATCTCCCCGAAGACCTCGGATCGCCGCGATCCCCGGCGCCGATGGCGGGCACGCACCCGGAGGCGCCGGCCCATGTGGCCGCTGCGACTGCGGCCGCGACGACTCCGGCGCACCCCGCTGCTCCTGCGCCAGCCGTGGCCCCGGGGCTGTCGACGGCTCAAATCGACAGAGCCATCGAGGCGGCGCGTCCGCCGGGCCCGACACCGGCATCTGCCCCGAAGGTGGCAGCCGCGATGCCGTCCCCGGCCGTGACGCCCGCGCCGATGGCGGCGAAGCCGGCGGCACCGCCGCGACCGATCGCGACTGCGCCGATGGCTCCGAGCCCTGTTGTCAGCATGCCGACTCCCGCTCCGCCGGCGCCGATTGCGAGGATGGAGACGGCGGCGTCCGCTCCTGCCGCTCCCGCGGCAGCGCCCGCACCGGCCGCATCCGCCGCCGGCGCCGGTGCCGCCAAGCGCGACGCTCTCGAGACGAACACGCTCGCCGAGCTGTACGTCAAGCAGGGGCTCCCCGATCGGGCCATCGAGGTGTATCGCAGCATGCTGCGGGTCGAGCCCGGGAACCTCGCGGCGCGCCATCGCCTGGCGGAGCTCGAAGCGGCGGCAGCCGCGGCTCCAGCCCCGGCGGCCAGGCCGGCGTCCACGAAGTCGGCTGCGCCGGCGTCTCCGAAGGCGCCCGCGCCTTTGCCGTCGAGCCTTCCGGCGCCGCCGAAATCGGACGCCACGCCGGCGCCGAAGCCGGCTGCGGCGCCCGCTCCCGCGGCGGTCGCACGGGAAGCGGCGATCTCCGGACCGCCCCGCGCCGCGACGTCGGGGACCTCGCCGGCTGCCGTGCCGCCGGCCGAGGCATCGTCGTCCGCTCCCGCACCGGCTGCTGCATCTGCGCCCGTGGCCAAATCCGCCTTGCCGGCCGCGACCGTGGCGGCGCCGCCGCGCCCGGCGCATCCGAATCGCGCCGCCATCGACCGCCTGGAACGCTGGCTCGACGCCGTCAAGCGGGGGCAGAAGAGTCTCGACGGAGGGGCCGCCGCGTGAAGCAGGTCCTCGATGCGGTGCTGCGACGTCTCCCGGGGGCGCGCGGCGCCGCCGTGGTCGGCCCGGACGGGATCCCGGTGGAGAGCAGCCAGAACGATCCCGGAGTCAACATGGAATGGGCGGCGGCCGAGGGCATCGACCTCGTGCGCCGCGCCGCGACGCCCGCCTCCGACGGGGGGGTGGCGTCGGAGACGCCGGACGAGATCACCATCTCGGGCCGGCGTGGTCTGACCGTCCTGAGGGCCGTCGGCGCGGGATACTTCCTGTGTCTCGTCGCCGCGCCCGGAACGCTCACCGGCCGGGCGCGCTACGAAGCGTGGCGCACCGGCCAGGAGCTGCGCGAGGTGCTGGAGTGAGGGAGGCGAAGGACGAGCGTGGGGAGAAGACGGGGGCCATCCTGGATCGCGACCTCAAGGAGCTGATGCAGTACCTCGAGAACAGCTCCTTCGTGGAGTTCGAGATCGAGCGGGAAGGGCTGAAGCTGAAGCTGCGGCGGCGCACCGCCGCGGATGCCAACGGCCAGGCCGCGCCGGAGCCGGCGCGGCATGCGGCTCCGGCGGTCCTTGTTCAGCCGGTCGCGGCGCCGCCGGCCGCGGTCGCGGCGCCGGCCGCGGCGGCCGACGACGCGCACCTGGTCAAGTCGCCGATCGTCGGCACCTTCTACCGCTCCGCGGCCCCCGACGCCAAGCCGTTCGTGTCGCCGGGGGACCGGGTCAGCAAGGGCCAGGTCCTGTGCATCGTCGAGGCGATGAAGCTGATGAACGAGATCGAGTCGGACTGCGACGGCGAGATCCTCGAGGCGCTCGTCGCCAACGGCCAGCCGGTCGAGTACGGCGAGCCCCTGTTCCGCATCCGGCCGACCGGGTCGCGCGGCTAGCGGGGGCCGGGGAGCGCGCGCCGATGTTCCGGAAAATCCTCATCGCCAATCGCGGCGAGATCGCGCTGCGGATCATCTGGGCCTGCCGCGAGCTCGGCATCAAGACGGTGGCGATCTACTCGACCGCCGACCGCGACTCTCTGCACGTCCGCTTCGCCGACGAGGACGTCTGCATCGGCCCGCCGAAGAACGTCGACTCGTACCTCAAGATCGGCGCGGTCATCGCCGCGGCGGAGATCACCGACGCCGACGCCATCCACCCCGGCTACGGGTTCCTGGCCGAATCGGCCCACTTCGCCGAGGTGTGCGAAGCCTGCAAGATCCGCTTCATCGGCCCCAGCCCGAACGTCATCCGGCTGATGGGGGACAAGGCGAAGGCGCGCGAGCAGGCGCAGGCGGCGGGCGTGCCGGTCCTCCCGGGCAGCAAGGGCCCGGTCCAGGACGACCAGGACGCGGGACGCATCGCGGCGCGCATCGGCTACCCGGTGATCGTCAAGGCGAGCGCCGGCGGCGGCGGGCGCGGCATGCGCGTGGTCAACGCCGCCCCCGAGCTGTCGGCGGGTTTGACCGCGGCGCGCACCGAGGCGCAGGCGGCGTTCGGCGTCCCGGACGTCTACCTCGAGAAATTCCTGCGCAACCCGCGGCACATCGAGTTCCAGGTGCTCGGGGACGCGTTCGGCAACATCGTGCACCTCGGCGAGCGCGAGTGCTCCATCCAGAGGCGGCACCAGAAGATCCTCGAGGAGTCGCCCTCGACGGCGCTCGGCGGCAAGCTCCGGAAGCGCATGGCCGACGCCGCCGTGAAGCTGGCGCGCTCGGTCGGCTACCAGAACGCCGGGACGCTCGAGTTCCTCCTCGACGAGGAGGGGCGCTTACTTCATGGAGATGAACACCCGCATCCAGGTCGAGCATCCGGTCACCGAGCTGGTCACCGGCCTCGACCTCGTGCAGTGGCAGCTCCGGATCGCGGCCGGCGAGCGCCTGCCTTTCACGCAGGCGGACGTCTCGTTCAACGGGCACGCCCTCGAGTGCCGCATCACCGCGGAGGATCCGGGCCGCGGCTTCCTTCCCTCGACGGGGCGGGTGCGCCGGCTCGAGATCCCGCAGGGTCCCGGCGTCCGCTGGGACGGCGGCATCGCCGAGGGCTTCGAGGTCGGCCTCCACTACGACCCGCTGCTGGCGAAGCTGATCGTGCACGCGTCCGACCGCACCACCGCGATCGCGCGCATGGCGCGG
>DASRAU010000023.1:0-69854 GCA_035638075.1 Verrucomicrobiia bacterium | reverse complement strand
AGGCTCCCATCCCGACGCCCCACCCGCCGACCCGCGACTTGGCGAACTCGGGCTTGGACCGCAGCCAGTTGACCGCCGCGAGCACGTCGAGCCGCTCGTTCACGCCCAAGGTCGATCGGGCGACCCCGCTGTCCCCGTGCCGGCGGAAGTCGAGGAGCAGGAGCGGATAGCCCGACTTGTTGAGCGCCACGGCGGCGTTCAGAAGCTGCGAACGGGAGCCGCCGAGATCGTGGCAGAGGACGATCGGCGGTGCGCCGTGCTTCCCGTGCAGGTACCAGCCTGCGAGTGACACGCCGTCGGACGAAGTGAAAGCGGCGTCCTCGGTCTGCAGCAGCACCTCGGACGGGTCGGCCTTGCTGCGATCGGGATCCGGCTGGCTGGCGGCGTGGATCAATGCGAAGGCGCCGGCGACCGGCAATCCCACCACGATGATCAGGATGATGAGGATCCGCTTCAGCGCGGAACCGGAGGGGAGGGCCGCCATTCGGGGGCGGACTATACCACGCGCTCTCCGCCCTCGATCTCCGGCGGCGGGGCCCCGGCGAGCCGCTCGTGGATGCGCCGCGCGACCGGAGCACCCACGACCTTGGCGACCTCCTCGACCGGCGCCTCGCGCACGCCCGTAAGCGATCCGAAGCGCCGCAGGAGCTGCCGGGCCCGGCGCGGTCCCACGCCTTCGATCTCGGTCAGGGCGCTGCCGACGGTGCGCTTGCTGCGCACCTTGCGATGGAAGGTGACGGCGAAGCGGTGCGCCTCGTCGCGGATGCGCTGCACCAGGTGCAGGACCGGGGAGTCGTGCGGCAGCCGCACGGGACCTGTGCGGCCGTCGAGGAAGATCTCCTCCTCCCGTTTCGCGAGGGAGGCCACCTGCATGTGACCGAGGCCGAGGCGCTCGAGGACGGCCAGCGCCGACGACAGCTGCCCCTTGCCGCCGTCGATGAGGACGAGATCGGGCAGCGGCTTCCCCTCCTGGAGCAGGCGCGCGTAGCGCCGCCCGACCACTTCGGCCATCGAGGCGAAGTCGTCGTTGCCTTCGAGGTGTCGGATCTTGAAGCGGCGGTAGTCGGACCGCTTCGGCCGGCCCGCCTCCCAGACGACCAGCGATGCGACCTGGTCGGTCCCCTGGATGTGCGAGATGTCGAAGCACTCGATGCGGTGCGGCGGCTCGTCGAGGCCGAGCGCCTCCTGGAGGCCTTCGAGGATCTCGACGCCGTGGGTGTGCGGGGCGCGGAACATCGCCTCGAAGGAGAGGCGGGCGTTCTTCGCGACCGTGTCGAGCAGCGCCTTCTTCGGGCCGCGCTGCGGGACGAGGAACTGCACGCGCCCGCCGCGGCGGCTCTTCAGCCATTCCTCGAGCACCGGCTTCGACGCCGGATCATGCGGCAGCAGGATCGCCTCCGGCAGGTCGTCGGTCGCGGCGTAGTAGCGCTCCAGCACCGCGTCGAGGAAGAGACCGGGGTCGGGCTCCCCGCCTTCGAACGACAGCTCGCGCCTCGCCCGCACCTGGCCCTCGCGCATCTGGAAGATCTGCACCGACGCGAGCCCGCCTTCGCGCACGTAGGCGACGTAGTCCTGGCCTTCGAGCCCGACCGAGGAGATCGCCTGGCGCTCCGCCATGCGCTCGAGCATGCGGATGAGGTCGCGGTGCTGCGCCGCCGCCTCGAAGCGCTCGTCGGAGGCCGCCTCGGCCATCTTTCCCTTCAGGACCTTGAGGAGGTCACGGGTGCGCCCTTCGAGGAAGAGGCGCGCGTCGGCCACCGCCCGCGCGTACTCCTCGTCCGAGACCAGGCCGGCGCAGGGCCCCAGGCACTGGTTGAGCTGGAACAGCAGGCACGGCCGCGGCCTGGTGCCGTCCAGGTGCTCGTAGCAGGTGGCGACCTTGAAGTGCCGCGCCACCGTCTGGATCGAGCGCCGCGCGGTGGACGCGGGCAGGTAGGGGCCGAAGTAGGCGTTCTTGTCGAGCCGCGCCTGCCGGACCAGCACGAGCCGCGGGAAGCGCTCGGAGGTGGTCAGCTTCAGGTACGGGAAGTTCTTGTCGTCGCGCAGCCGGATGTTGTAGCGCGGCTGCTCCTCCTTGACGAGGTTGTTCTCGAGGATGAGCGCCTCGACGGGATTGCGCGTGACGATGTACTCGAGGTCCCAGATCTCCGAGACCAGCGCCCCGGTCTTCGCGGCCTCCGAGGTTCCCGCACCCGGCGCGGCCTGGAAATAGGAGCGCACCCGGTTCTTGAGCGACTTCGCCTTGCCAACGTAGAGGAGTCGCCCCTCCCGGTCGCGATAGAGATAGACCCCCGACGAGTCCGGAAGATCGGCCAGCTTCTGCCGCGCGGGTGGGATGTTCGGATCGGACATGGGTTGCCGCCTCTATTTTACCGGCGGGGTCAAGACGTTCAGGCCAAGGCGAGGACCAGCGCCTTCTTGAGGTAGCGGATGCGGTCGCGGAGCGCGGCCGCCTCCTCGAAGCGCAGCGCCTCGGCGGCGGCGTGCATCTCCTTGGTGAGGCCGGCGACCTCGGCTTCGATCTCGGCGGGGGTCTTCCCCTTCTCGGCCCCACCGTCGGCTTCGATCGGCACCTTGAGGTAGTCGGCCTCGTAGACGCTGCCGAACACCTCGTCGAGCGACTTGACGATGCTCTCCGGGGTGATGCCGTTGGCGTCGTTGTATTCCTGCTGGCGGGCGCGGCGCCGGTTGGTCTCGTCGATGCACGCCTGCATCGAGGCGGTCATCCGGTCGGCATACATGATGACCCGGCCGCGGACGTTGCGCGCCGCGCGGCCGACCGTCTGGATGAGCGAGCCGGCCGAGCGCAGGTAGCCCTCCTTGTCGGCATCGAGGATGCCGACCAGCGACACCTCCGGCAGGTCGAGGCCCTCGCGCAGCAGGTTGACCCCGACCAGCACGTCGAAATCGCCGCGGCGCAGCCCGCGCAGGATCTGCACGCGCTCGAGGGTCTCGATGTCGGAGTGCAGGTACTGCACCTTGAGCCCGATCTCGGTGTAGTAGCGGCTCAGCTCCTCCGCCATCCTCTTGGTGAGCGTGGTGATGAGCACGCGCTCGCCGCGCTCGACCACCTGGCGCACCTCGTGCAGCAGGTCGTCCACCTGGTGCCGCACGGGGCGCACGTCGATCACCGGGTCGATGAGCCCGGTCGGCCGGATGACCTGCTCGATGAACTCGCCGCCCGTCTGCTGCAGCTCATACGGCCCGGGCGTGGCGGAGACGTAGATGCGCTGCCCCGCCCTCTCTTCCCACTCCTCGAACTTGAGCGGGCGGTTGTCGACCGCCGACGGCAGCCGGAACCCGTAGGAGACCAGGTTCTCCTTGCGGGACCGGTCGCCGAAGTACATGCCGCGCACCTGGGGGATCGACACGTGGCTCTCGTCGATGAGGAAGAGGTGATCCTTCGGCAGGTAATCCAGCAGGTTGGGAGGCGGCTCTCCCGGCGCGCGGCCGGTCAGGTGGCGCGAGTAGTTCTCGATCCCCTGGCAGTAGCCGATCTCCTTGATCATCTCCAGGTCGAACATGGTGCGCTGGTGCAGGCGCTGCGCCTCGAGGAGCTTCTTCTCCGACTCGAGGACGGCGAGGCGATCCTTCAGCTCGGCCTTGATGTTGTCGATGGCCGTGAGCAGCCGATCGCGCGGCGTGACGTAGTGCGAGTTGGGGTAGATCGGGATGCGGTCGAGGCGCTTCATCACCGCGCCGCGCACCGGGTCGATGGCCGAGACCGTCTCGATGTCGTCACCGAACAGCTCGACGCGCACCGCGTACTCCTCGTACGAGGGAAAGATCTCGATGACGTCGCCGCGCACCCGGAACTTGCCGCGCTCGAGGTCGAACGGAGTGCGCTCGTACTGGATCTCCACCAGCTTGCGCAGCATGGCGTCGCGGTCGATCGCCTTGCCCGGCTCGAGCAGGACCATCATCCCGTGGTACGCCTCGGGCGACCCGAGGCCGTAGATGCACGACACCGACGCGACGATGATGACGTCGCGCCGCTCGAACAGCGATCGCGTCGCCGAGTGCCGCAGGCGATCGATCTCGTCGTTGATGGTCGCTTCCTTCTCGATGTAGGTGTCGGACTGCGGGATGTACGCCTCCGGCTGGTAGTAGTCGTAGTAGGAGACGAAGTACTCGACGGCGTTGTCCGGAAAGAAGCGCCGGAACTCCTGGTAGAGCTGCGCCGCCAGCGTCTTGTTGTGCGACAGGACGAGCGCCGGCCGCCCCACCGCCTCGATGGTCTTGGCCATGGTGAAGGTCTTGCCCGAGCCGGTCACCCCGAGCAGGACCTGGTGCTTGCGGCCGGCGTTCAGCCCCTCGACCAGGCGGCGGATCGCCTCGGGCTGATCGCCCTTGGGCTCGAAGTCGCTGACCAGGCGGAACGGGGACGCGGGCATGGCGGGGCGGGCTCTCCACCTCGATCATAAACGACCCGCCCGGTGTTACCCTGCGCGCGGCATCCCCGATGACGTTTCTCCCCTTGAACGCCCTGCTCGAAGCACCTCCGATCCTGGGACTCGATGCGGTCCCCGGAAGGGAGGTCCTGACGATCGCCGATCCGTTTCCGGTGTCGCACCAGGGCCGTCTCTACGTCTTCGTCGAGGTGCTCGGGCGCCAACCGGCGGGCCCCTTCAAGAAGATCGGGGTGTTCTCGGTCTCCGACGATCTCGCGCGGGCCGAGTGGCTGGGCGAGGCGTGCCCCGAAGACGACGGACTGTGCTCCTTCCCGTTCGTCGTTCGCGACGGCGACCGCTACCTGCTCGTCCCCGAGGTCTTCGTCCCGATGCAGGGGGGCGGGCCGGCCATTCTGCAGACATTCCAGGTGTGGGAGACCGCGGCCGCCGATTTTCCGTTCGGGTGGCGGAAGCGGCACGAGGGCGTGCTGCGCGGCTGCGCGGCCCCGAGCGACAAGGTCCTGCTCAAGGACGGCGGCACCTGGTGGCTCTTCTGCTCGGACAACGCCATGCACCGGCTGCTCGCCTATCTTTCTGAGGACCTGCGCACCTGGCGGCCGCACCCGGCCAACCCGATCGTCTCGCGCGACGACGCGGCCCCGCCGCGTCCGTGGAGGCTCGGCGGAACGCCGCTGCTCGTGGACGGCGATCCGGCGCTGCCCCTGCAGCACGGCTGGGCGGGCGAGACCTATGGCGGCGCGGTCACGCTGCTCAAGCTCATCGAGCGCACGCCCGAGCGGATCCGGACGCGCTTCGATGCGACCCCTCTCCTCGCCGCCGACCCGCGTCGAGCCTGGATGTCGCGCGGCGCACACCACGTGGCGGTCACGGAGCATTCCGGACGGTGCGTGGTCGCGACCGACGGATTCGACGGCACGCACTGGCGCAGCACGCTGGTCGAGGCGCCGCCCACGCCGTCGCTGAGGCCGCACGCATGAACCGGCTGCGCCGGCACGGCGGTTGGCAATACGATCCGGGCTGTCCCTGCGACGAGGATTTCGTGGACTGGTGCGAAACGCAGGACGTGAGGTCGCAGGTGATTTTTCATCTCGGGTGCGGGATGCACCACAAGGTCGGCCGGGCGCTCGCCACGCCGGCGCGGAGCAACCAGGTGCTCAGCCTGACGGCCAATCGCGAGGAGCTGGATTCGTACGCCGACGCGGTCCTCGGCGACCCGGCCCTGGCGGCGCGCTACCGGGTGCTTTTCGGCGATCTCTTCGATCTCGAGCCGCGGGTGCTTCCGCGCTTCGACGCCGCGACGCTGTTCCACCTCTGCGAGGCGCAGGATGACGAACGCCCGGACCTGATCCCGGCCGTGCGCTCGGTCATCCAGATGTTCCTCGATCGCCTGACGCCGTCGGGCCTCCTTTTCTTTTACGCCGGCTCGACCGGCGCGGCCCGGACCGCGGTCGTGCTGCGATCGCTCGAGGCGGTCGGACGCATCGCCCCCGCCGGCGAGCACAAGTCCCTGCGCTTGTACCGCGCCGCCGCGCGTCCGGAGCCGCGGACATGAGCGGCGGCGCTGCTCCGCCCGATCGCCCCCTCGGGCTCGAAGCCTTCCGCGGCGTCGACCCGCCGGCGGGGCCTGAAAGCCTCGCCGTCGATCTCCAGGGACTGACCGTCCGGCTCGACGGGCTGCCCGCCGATCTGGCTGCCGCGATGCGGGCCGCTTACGGTCCCTACCTCGGGAACGAAGACTCTCCCCTGTTGCGGATCGAGGTGCTCCGTGACGAGCGCGAGTACTTCATCGAACCGCGCTTCCACCAGGAGTGGGAGGTGTACAGGGTTCTCACCGAGCACGACGGCCGGGTCTTCCGGCTGATGTCGTACCGCTTCGCCGCCTGGTACGACGTGGCGCTCGGCCGCGGCCAGCTGCTGCTCTCGTGCGGGGACCTCGACCCGGCGCCGCGGGCGATGGAGAACTTCCTGCGCAGCGCCTTCGCCTGGCTGGCGATGGATCGCGGCGGCTTCCTCCTGCACGGCGCGAGCATCGTCAGGGACGGGCGCGCGCACGTGTTCTACGGACCGTCGGGCGCCGGCAAGTCGACTTTGTCCGCGATGAGCCGGCAGGGGCGCGTGATCAGCGACGACCTGACGCCGATGCTGCGGACCGGGGCGGGGTTGGAGGTTTTCGGCAGCCCGTTCCGCGGCACGTATCGCGTCGGTGAGCCGGTCGTCGGCCGCTTCCCGATCGCGGCCTTCTACCGGCTGCGCAAGGACACCGGGACCTTCGTGCGCCCGGGGAACGCCGCGTGCTTCGCCGATCTCCTGGGCAATCTCCCCTGGGTCGTGGACCAGCTGCCGCGGCAGCCGGAGTTGGCCGACCGCGCGCACGCCGCCGTGCAGGGCGTGCCGTTCTTCTACCTGCACTTCGAGAAGGACGCGGATTTCTGGCCGGCGATCGATCGCGGCCCGGTCTGACCGCCTCAGGCGCGAAGCGGTGAGCCGGGGCCGACGATCCCTTCGTCGGCGAGGCGCTGGGCGGTGGCTTCGAGCGTCGCGACCTCGGTGGGCGAGGTGGAGATCTCCTCGATTCGCGATCGCAGCGTGCCCCGGCCGTCGAGCCTGCCGAGCAGCCGGCGACCGGCCGGATCGAGATCGAGCCGCGAAGGCCAGACAGGATCCTCGACGTCGATACCGTCGCGCGTGTCGCGCCAGCGCGTGAGCGGGGCGAGCCGATCGTCCGAGCGCACCTTCGGCGCGTGCTCGAATGTCGCCGCCGGACCGGCGAGCAGGCGGTAATACCGCCCGCCTTCGAGAGGCACCAGCAGGCGGAATTCATCCCCGGTGTCCTTGATCTCCGGGTGCGCCGCGTTAAGCGCGATGGTGCGGAATGCCAGCTCCTGGCCGTCCGGTGTCCATGCCACCGGACCGGCGTTCCCGCGCGACCAGGCGACCGCCGACTCGACGGCGGCACGCAACCGCGCCGCGTGCACGTCGACACCGAGCTCGGTTTCGGCCATGGCGCGCGCGGCGGCGGACATCGTGCGCCACGCCTGCGGGCGTTCGAGGAGGTCGAGCGCCGGCGCGACGAGGGCCCGCCAGTCCACCCGCGGCCCGCGATTCGACAACCAGGTGGAAGCCAGGTGACCGGTCACGCCGTCGCGCACCAGGTCGCGCAGGCCTCCCCAGTCGGCGGCCAGCACCGGCAGTCCGCTGGCGGCCGCCTCGGCGACGACCAGGCCGAAGTTCTCCAGCCGGCAGGTGGTGAGATGCACCAGAGCATCGGAGGCCGCCATGAGGCGCGCGACGGGCCCGGCGGGCAGCGCCTCGAGGAAATGCACCGCATCCCCGAGGCCCGCCTGCGCCGCGCGCGCTTCGACCTGCTCGCGGTAGCGCCGGCTCGCATCGGGATCGGGCACGGTTCCGACGAACGCCAGGCGGCAGTCGGGACGACTCCGGCGCACCACCTCCAGGAGATCGACGGCGTAATGGTGATTCTTCCGCCGGACGAAGGCCGCGACGACCAGGAGCAAAGGACCCTCCGCCGGAATGCCGTGAGCCTCGGCCATCTCCCGCCGTAGGGCAGCCCGATCGCGGGCCGGCTGGAAGCGCTCGAGATCGATCGGCAGCGGCACCTTCAGGAGCTGCACGCTGCCCGGGCGCAGGAGCCGTTCGGCGACGCGGACGCAGACCTCCGAGGTGACCACGATGGTGTCGCCGGAACGCAGCTTGCGCATCGTGTACGCCCAGAAGGAGGCGTCGGCGAACGAGCCGTGGTCGAGGAACACGCGCGCCGGCTTCTCCGGCGCCTCCCAGGAGAACGATCGGACCTGGAGGTCCGCCTCGTCGAGCGAGTCGCGGACGTCGAAGGCGTCCCACAGCACCCGGGCGGCGCGCTGGTTCGCTCCTCCCCCGCCTCCCCCCGCGGGGACGTCGGTCCTGTAACCGATGTGGAGCCTCGGGCGCCGGCCGAAATCAGAGGGTGCGCTCATGGTCTATCATCCCCGCGCAGAGCGCCGAACATGTCCATCGACCCGCGTCAGAAGTCCCTGTGGCTCTACGAGCTGAAGCTCAACGGCTTCATCATACTGAGGAACTTCCTGCCGCAGGATTTCGTGCACGCCATGAAGGAGCAGTTCGAGCCGATTCTGCGTGGCGAGGTCATGAAGGTGCGCGGCGGCGACGGCGCCATGCTGCGCGGCAGCGAGCGGCTCAGCTTCGACATCGCCCCCTACGTGGATCGGCTCGGCGGGCCGTTGAACGACGAGCGCTACCGGCGCAACCCGATCATCGAGGAACTGGTCGGCGACGTCCTCGGGCGCTGGCGCTACGGCGTGACCAAGGCGGAGTGCGCCCTGCAGGGGTCCGACACCATGGCGTGGCATCCGGACGTCCCGAGCGAGGCGCTGGGCGACCCGTCGACGCCGGTGCGCCCGGTGCGCCTGACGTTCAACATCCCGCTCGTGGACGTGAACGACTCGAACGGCCCGATGGAGGTCATCCCGGGCTCGCACCGCATGCACCACGACGACTGCCGCGAGCACATCTACGACGTGCCCCAGGTGAACGCGGTCCGGCTGCTCTTCCGGCTCGGCGACGCCATGCTGCGCGACGGCAACATCCTGCACCGCGGCACCTCGAACACGGTCACCGAGCCGCGCATCCTGCTCGACCAGACCTACCGCGCCGTCAGCTGAGCGTCGCGAGGTAGTGCGCGCCCAGCCGGCGGATGCCGCCGTAGCCCGCCGCGCGCAGCTCCGCCTCGACCTGCCGCGGGCGAAAGACGTGCAGGAAGGACGTCGCCACCGTGCCGTCGGCCGCGAGATAGAGGGTGTACCAGTCCCCCCGCTCGACGGCGCGATCGCCGCGCATCCGGCGGCGGGCCCAGGCGAGGGCGAGCTGCGCCCGGCGCACCGCGTCGCGGGCGTGCGCGGCGCTGAGCATCAGCGCTCCGCCGGGCTCGAGGCATCCCGCCAGCCGGCGGAGGACGGCGATGCGCCGATCGTGTCCCGCGAGGAAGGAGTACAGGACCGGCGTGAAGTAGATGGCGGCGAAGCGCGTCCCGCTGGGGTCGAAATCGTCGAGCGAGGCGGTGACGAGGTCCAGCTCGACCCCGGCCTCGGCAGCGGCCCGCCGCGCCACCGTCACCATGGACGGCAGGACGTCGAACCCGGTGACACGATGGCCCAGGCGCGCCAGGTGGATCGCCTCCCCCGCCGCGCCGCATCCGGCCACCAGGATGCGGGCCGGCGGCGCCGCGTGGACGCGCAGCGCCGCGAGCTGCCCGTCGGTGAGATTGTTCGATCGCATGCGCAGGTAGTCGTCCACCTGGAGGTCGTACTTCCGCCGCACCGAGCCATCGGCCTCGTCTCCGAAGCAGGGCGCCCGCTCGACGCGCCGCCAGATCCAGCGCGCCGCCGGCCAGCGCAACACCAGCCGCAGCCGGTCGGCCGCGGTCGGCTCTGCGCGGGGTCGTGAAGCCGGCCGGACGATCGCGACGACGTTCTTGTCGGACAGGGCGAAAGGACGGCGCTCCGGGAAGGCGTCGATGGATCCGATCCAGCCGGTTCCCGCCCGGCGGAGACGGAGGAGGTCCGCGGCTCCTTCCCAGTCGCAGACGGCCAGCATCCCCGTCGCCGCGACGCCCGGTTCCGCGATGACGACGTCACCGTCTCGCACCACGGGTTCGAATCCGTAACCGGCGTAGCGCAGGCTCAGCCGGGGACGCGTCTTCAGCAGGGCCCGGATCGTCCCGACCGGGACGTGAAGCGCCCCCGGCTCCAGCCGCAGCGAGCGCGGGCATTCCTGCATCCAGGGCGCCGGCAGAGCGGCTGACGCAGCCGATCCGGCAGGCGGAGGCACGACCAAATCATCCGACATCGGGGTGATTCTGGCGCGACTGTTCCGCGAACGAAAGCGGGATCACGGTCCCTTCCTTGCGCGCCGACCGTGCAGAACACAGATCTTCGAAGAACGACTGCGGCGGTCTCCCCTTCCCGGCCGCCCACGTGGGGACGATGGTCGAGATCATCTATACTCCCGGCCCCGGCGCGCGCGGCCGTGCGCGTGAGGTGACGTGAGCCCCTTCACACCGGAATCCACTTCCTCTTCCACTTCGGGATCCTCCTCGGCCGATCCCGTCGCGCCGCGCGGCGGAAACCCGGGCGGCGGCTTCACGAGCGGAGCGCCCCCCGGCGGCGGTCCGCCCGGGGCAGGCCCGGGCGGCGCCGGTGGCTCGGGCGCAGGCGGCGCCGGCGGCCGCTTCTCCTGGGTGACCCGCCGGCGCAAGCTGTGGGGCGGCATCCTCCTCGGCGCGCTCGTCGTCGCCGGGATCGCGGGCTCGACGCTCGGCTGGTTTCTGACCTTCGACATCCCGGAGGTGAAGTCCCTCCAGGACTGGAAGCCGCCGGTCGTCACCACCCTCTACAGCGCCGACGGCAAGCCGCTGTACCAGTTCGGCGCCGAGAAGCGCATCGTCGTCGATCTCGACGCCGTGCCGAAGCAGTTCCTCGACGGGCTGGTCGCCACCGAGGACGCGCATTTCTACGATCACGTCGGCGTCGATCCGTGGGGCATCGCGCGCGCCATCATCAAGGACGTCATCCACATGCGCAAGGCGCAGGGGGGCAGCACGCTGACCCAGCAGCTGGCGCGCTCGCTGTTCCTGAAGCCGGAGAAGACCTGGCGGCGCAAGCTCCAGGAGATGGTGCTGGCGCTGCAGATCGAGAAATCGTTCACCAAGAGCGAGATCCTCAACTTCTACGTCAACCAGGTCTACATGGGGCACGGCCGCTACGGCATCGAGGCGGCGGCGCGATTCTATTTCGGCAAGCCGGCGAAGGAGATGACGCTCCCCGAGTCGGCGCTCCTGGCCGGCCTCGTGCAGCGGCCCGAGGCGTATTCGCCGATCCGCGCGCCGGAGCGCGCCACCAACCGCCGCAACGTCGTGCTGCGCCGCATGGTCGAGGAGAAGAAGCTCGATCGCGACACCGCCACCGCCGCCATCAAGAGCCCGGTCGTGGTGGCCAAGGTCCAGGACGAGGACGTCATCGCGCCCTATTTCGTCGAGGAGGTGCGGCGCTACCTCGACGCGACCTACGGCGAAGTCGCGCTCTACCAGGAGGGGCTCGAGGTGTACACCACCCTCGACCCGGCGCTGCAGCGGGCCGCCAACCAGGCGGTCTTCGACGGCCTGCGCGCCCTCGACAAGCGGCGCGGCTGGCGCGGCGTGCCGCGCAACCTGATCAAGGAGAAGGAGGACCCGGCGCGCTTCACGCACGCCACCTGGATGAAACCCCCGATGGTCGGGCGGCAGCGCTGGGGGGTGATCACCGAGGTCGGCAAGAAGGACGCGGCGGTGCGCCTCGGCGAGTGGACGGCGCACGTGGACGCCGCCGGCGTGAAATGGACCAACAAGCCGATCGAGAAGCTGTTCAAGGTCGGCGACCTGGCGCCGTTCCTGGTGCAGAAGATCGACGAGGGGAAGAAGACGCTGACGGTGGCGCTCGACCAGGAGCCCGACGCCGAGTCCGCCCTGCTCGTGCTCGATCCCAGCAACGGCGAGGTGCGGGCGCTGGTCGGCGGGTGGGACTTCAACCGCAGCCAGTTCGACCGCGCCACCCAGTCGTACCGGCAGGCGGGCTCGGCCTTCAAGCCGTTCGTCTACGCCGCGGCGCTCGAGTCGGGCTACACGCTGGCGCAGACCATCTTCGACGAGCCGACGGTCTTCGTCGACCAGGCGACCGGCGACCAGTACCAGCCGAACAACTACTACCGCAAGTACTACGGCATCACGACCCTGCGCGAGGCGATGGAGGAATCGCGCAACATCGTGGCGGTGAAGCTGCTCAACGAGGTCGGCTACGGCCGCACCATCGACACGGCGCGGCGCATGGGGATCTCCAGCGCGCTGCGCCCGTATCCGTCGATGGCGCTCGGCACCATGGAGGTCTCGCTCTGGGACCTCGTCACCGCCTACTCGGTGTTCGCCAACCAGGGCGTGCGCGTCGAGCCGCACTTCATCCGCCAGGTGGTCGACCGCGAGGGGCGCGTGCGCGAGGAGGCCAAGCCGCGCGTCGTCGAGGCGATCCGCGCCGACGTGGCTTATCTCATGACCTACCTGCTCGAAGGCGTCACCGAGGTGGGGACCGGCGCCGCCGCCGCATCGGCGCTCGACCGTGTCGTCGCGGGCAAGACCGGCACCACCGACGACCTGGCGGACGCCTGGTTCGTCGGCTTCAGCCCGAGCCTGATCGCCGGCGCCTGGGTCGGCTTCGATCAGAAGAAGCCGCTCGGCGAGGGGGAGACCGGCGCCAAGGCGGCCCTGCCGATCTGGATCGAGTTCATGCAGGCGGCGCACGAAGGGAAGCCGGTGGAGAAGTTCACCAAGCCGGCCAACGTCGCCTACACGCCGATCGACAGGCGGATGGGGAAGCTCGCCACTTCGGATTCGCACTGCCCGGCGCCGTTCCTCGAGGCGTTCATCGAGGGCACCGAGCCGACCGAGGCGTGCTCCGAGGCGGAGCACTTCCGCGCCTCACTTCCCTACTATCTGCAGAAATTCGAGATCAGCCGCGACCTGGAGCTGCGCATCGAGCCGGAGGTGGTGGCCAGGCTCGTGCGCGAGGGATCCGGGGACCTCGAGCTGGCGCCCGACGGCAGGGAGCTGATCCTCAAGGGCGACGACGGCAGCGAGCGCCACCTGAAGCTCGACCTGAGCCGCGGCGAGCGCAAGGACCTGCAGGCCGGGCTCCAGGTGCTGCAGCCGATCGGGGCCGAGGACGGCGGCACCGGCGAGGTCCCCGTCGGCATCGACGGCCGCCCCGCGACCATCGTCCCCATCAAGCCCGACTAGTCGATCGCGGCTTCGAGGGGCGTGTAGGTCAGTCCCTGCGAGCTGGCGACCGCCTCGCAGGTCACCTTGCCGGCATGGACGTTGACGCCCGGGCGCAAGGTCGCATCCTCACGCAGGGAGTCTTTCAATCCCTTCCCGGCGATCTTCAGGATGTACGGGAGCGTGGCGTTGGTCAGCGCGAAGGTCGAGGTGCGCGGCACCGCCCCCGGCATGTTGGCGACGCAGTAGTGCACGACGCCGTCCACGACGTAGGTCGGGTCGCTGTGGGTCGTCGGGTGCGTCGTCTCGATGCAGCCTCCCTGGTCCACGGCCACGTCGACGATGACCGAACCTTTCTTCATGTGGCCGAGCATCGCGCGCGTCACCAGGCGCGGCGCCGAGGCCCCCGGCACCAGGACCGCGCCCACCAGCAGGTCGGCGCGCCGCACGGCCTCGTGGACGTAGGCGGTCGTCGAATAGACCGTGGTCACCTGGCCGCGGAAGATCTCGTCGAGGTAGCGCAGCCGCGGCAGCGATCGGTCGAGCACCGTCACCTTGGCGCCGAGCCCGAGCGCCATGAAGGCGGCGTTGATCCCGACCACCCCGCCGCCGAGGATGACCACGTCGCCGTGCGGCACGCCGGGCACGCCCGCGAGCAGCACGCCGCGCCCGCCCATCGGCCGGGTCAGGAAGTAGGCGCCGACCTGGATCGCCATGCGGCCCGCGACTTCGCTCATCGGCGTCAGCAGCGGCAGCGTGCCTTCGGCGTCGGTGATGGTCTCGTAGGCGATGGCGGTGGATCCGCCGTCGATGAGCGCGCGCGTCAGCTCGGGGGCCGGCGCGAGGTGCAGGTAGGTGAAGAGGATCTGCCCGCGGCGCAGGAGCCTGGTTTCGGCGGCCAGCGGCTCCTTGACCTTGACCACGAGATCGGCGCGGCGGAAGACGGCGGCCGCGTCGGCCACGATCACCGCACCGGCCTTCTCGTAGGCCTCGTTCTCGATGCCGCTGCCGAGCCCCGCGCCGTCCTGGACCAGCACCTGGTGGCCGTGCTCGACCAGCGCCCGCACGCCCGCGGGCACGAGGCTGACGCGGTACTCGTTGTCCTTGATCTCCTTCGGCACTCCGATCTGCATGGTCACGACGCCGCGTCCCCCCGCCGCGGCGCGGAGGCGCCGCGATCCGGTCCATTGTTGTCGATCTGCGCCTTCTGCAGCCGTCCCGAGTGATCGACGTAGACGGTCTTCCACTCGGTGAAGATCTCGATGGCGGTGGCCGCCGATCCCTCGCGGTGGCCGTTGCCGGTCTGCTTGGTGCCGCCGAACGGCAGGTGCGTCTCCGCCCCGATGGTGGAGGAGTTGATGTAGGTGATCCCGGCCTCGAGGTCGCGCGCCGCGCGGAAGGCGCGGTTGACGTCGCGCGTGTAGACCGCCGAGGACAGGCCGTAGACCGTGTCGTTGGCCATCCGGATCGCCTCGTCGAACCCGGCGCACGCGAGCACCGACACGACCGGGCCGAAGATCTCCTCGCGCGCGATGCGCATCGACGGCGTCACGCCGGTGAACACGGTCGGCGCGAAGAAGAAGCCGTGCTGCAGCGCCCCCTCCTCGAGCCGCGTCCCGCCGCAGGCGAGGCGCGCCCCTTCGTCGCGGCCGATGGCGACGTACTGCTCGACCTTCCTGCGCTGCGCCTCGCTGACCAGCGGTCCCAGGTCGTTGCGCTCGTCGAGCGGATCGCCGGCGCGCAGCGCGCGCGCGCGATCCACCAGGCGCCGCACGAACTCGTCGTGCACCGCGCCATCGACGATGACGCGGCTGGTGGCGGTGCAGCGCTGCCCCGCGGTCCCGAACGCACCCCACAGCGCGCCGTCCACGGCGAGATCGAGATCGGCGTCGTCGCAGACCAGCAGGGCGTTCTTCCCGCCCATCTCGAGCGACACGCGCTTGTGACCCTCGGCGCAGGCGATCGCCACGCGCCGGCCGGTCTCGGACGACCCGGTGAACGACACGAGCGTCACGCCGGGATGGCGCGTGATCGCCTCCCCCGCCGCGGCACCGGTGCCGGTCACGACGTTGACGACGCCACGCGGCACCCCGGCCTCGACCGCGATCGACGCGAGGTGCCACGCCAGCAGCGGAGCGTCGCTCGACGGCTTGAGCACGACGGTGTTGCCGCAGACCAGCGCCGGGATCAGCTTCCAGGACGGGATCGCCAGCGGGAAGTTCCACGGCGCGATGAGCCCGCAGACACCCACCGGCTGGCGCGTGGTGTAGCAGGTCTTGTCCGGGAGCTCCGAGGGCGTCGTGAAGCCGTGCAGCCGGCGGCCCTCGCCGCCGATGTGGAAGCAGACGTCGATCCCTTCCTGGACGTCGCCGCGCGCCTCGCTCAGGGGCTTGCCCATCTCCAGCGCCATGGCGCGCGCCAGCTCCTCCTTGCGCCGCGCCAGGATCTCCCCCATGCGGAAGACGATCTCGCCCCGCTTGGGCGCCGGAACCAGGCGCCACGAGCGGAAGGCGCGCGCCGCGGCCTCGACCGCGGAGGCGATGTCCTCGGCGCCCGAATCGGGGAAGGTGGCGACGATCTGGCGCGTGTCGGAGGGATTGTGATCCGTGAAGGTGCGGCCGCTTTTCGACGGGACCCACTCGCCGTCGATGAGATTGCCGAAGGTCTTCGCCGTCGTCATCTCGACCCGGCTCCCCGGCCTCCGCGATGGCCCGGGAAGTCCTTTGGCTCCAATTGGTTGGAGCGCGATGCTAGCAGAGGCCGGAACACACGGTCAAGGCGGGAGAGCGCGACGGAGGCACGCTCCAAAGCGAAAGACCCGGAGGCTCTGGGAAGCGCTCCGGGTCTTGATCTCGTCTGGCTTACTGTCTGACTTCGCCTGGGCTGAGGTTCGGTCGGTCCGTCACGCCGCCGGCATCGCCGTATTCGCCGAATCTATTGCTCTCGCTCTATTAGGGTGGGTACTCCTGGGATGGCAGGGGGTCTTGCGTGGGTCACTGCTCATCCGGCTTGCGTGACGGACCGACCAATGCATCCTTTGCAACCTCTTCATGTGCCCGATGCAGTGAACGCTTGGCTCACGGCTTCGGTTCCGTCGCTCTTCAAGCAATTCACATGCCCGCCGGAACGAAAGTCGGAAGGAAGTGCGCCTCATGCGCCTAACTCACTGTGCGGTAATGGCTTTTCCAGCACGGTATCGGGACCATAACCCGGAGTTGCGGGTCAGGAGGACCCTTCAGCGCGACGATTTGGCGCGGAAATCGGATGAAGGTCATGTCCGGACTGTCCGCCGATGGTCAGCGCCTGCCGGAAGACGGGAGCTGGGACCTCATCTCCTTGATCCGGCTGCCGACTTCGCGGTAGGTCGAGTCGATGCCGAAGACCTCGGTGTACATCCGGAGCGCCTGGTCGAACTCCCCCTGCTCCCGGTGCACCTCGGCCATGTCGTAGCGCAGGCCGACCGCCTGCTGCTCGTCGAGGCCCGGCATGTCGAGCCCGCGCTTGTACCACTTGAGCGCCAGCTCGGGCATGCCCTTGTCGCGGAAACACAGGCCGAGGATGCCGCAGCACTCGAGCGCGCGGCTCGGGTCGCGGGCGGCGAACTGGAACTCGCCGATCGCCTCGTCCACCAGCCCCATCTCCTTGTAGGCGATGCCGAGGTTGTAGTGCGTGTCGAAGTCGTCCGAGCCGACCTGCTGCTCCACGCCTTTGCGAAAGGCGGCGAAGATGTCCTCGAAGGTGTGCGCCTGCCCGTCGAGCGCGTCCTTGGCGGTGGCGTCGCTCTTCACCTGCTCTTCGTCCATCGAGCGATCGAGCTCGCCCGCGAGATCGAAGAAGTCCCCCGACGCGTCGGCCACGTGCTTTTCCACCTTGAAGACCGGCCGGACCGGAGCAGCCCTGGGCGCGGCCGCGGGCGGAGGCGCGGGCGCCGGCGCCGCTTTCTTCGCCTCCGCCTTCGCGGGCGGAGGAGGCTCCTTGTCCCTTGCCGGCGGATGCGCCTTCGGGGCGGCGGCGGTCGCGATCGGGCGATGCTTGCCGGTGAGGGCCTGCTCGACCTCGAAGTCCACGTCGTCCTCGCCGGCGGCCGGAGGACCGGCGTGCGCCGGCGTCTCCGCCGGCGCTTCCAGGCGTCGCACCCGCTCCTCGACCGCCTCGCTGCCGGGGAAGCGCTTCTGCAGTTGGAAGAGGATCTGCCGCGCCTCGTCCACGAGACCCTGCTCGATGTAGAAATCCACCTCGCCCAGCTTCTCGCTGTCCGGCTCCGCGAGCGCCTCGCGCAGCATGTCGAGATCGTCGGACTCCTCGGGCTCGGGCTCCAGCGGCAGGACGGTCTTCGCCGTCGTCGACGCGAAGTCCGGCGCCGCGGGCTTCGCGCCCCTGGCCGGTGGTGCCGGCGCCGGCGCGGGCGCGGCGGCCTTCTGCGGACGGGCGGGCGCGGCGGCCGGCGGCTCCTCCGGAAGATCGAGGTCGATCTCCAGGTCGTCGTCGTCGAGATTCAGCGACGGCGGAGGAGGCGGCGGGGCCGCGGCCTTCTTCGGCTTCGCGGCCGCGGCAGCCGGGACCGCGGCGGCAGGGACCACGCGGGGGGCGGCCGGACGCTCGGCGGCGACACCCTGCTTCTGCAGCTCGGGATGGTCCGGGTCGATGCGCACCGCCTCGTTGACCAGCTCGCGCGCCTCGTCGTTCTTCCCCTCGCCGCGGCGGATCTCCGCGAGGGCGAGGCATTCGCGCACGGCGGCGTCGGTGTTCCCCTCGCTCAGCGCCAGGTCCTTCATGCGCAGGTGGGCGGCGTCGTGCCGCGGGTATTTCTTCAGGATGGATCGGAGCTGCTCGCGCGCCTTGTCCATCAGACCGTACTTGACGAACACCTCGGCCTCGGTGAGGTGCTCGCTGATGAACTCCTCGTCGATCGGCTGGCCGCTGGCGTCGGCGTCCTGGATCTCCTGGATCTTGCTCTTGGGGCCGCCGTAGTCCGGCTCATCGGAGTCGTCCGGCGACAGGTCCACGGCCTTCGGCGCGGCATGCGGCTGGGCGTGCGATGCAGCCGGCGCCTTGGCCTGGACCGCGGCCGGCCTGGCCGGGGCGGCGGCAGGCGCCGGCGTCTCCTCCTCGTCCGCGTCGATCTCGATGACCTCGCCGTCGTCCTCGTCCTCTTCCGCCAGGGAGATCTCCGGAAGGGACTCGTCCCCCTCGAGGTTGAAGATCTCGCTCGCTTCCTCGTCTTCGCTCTCGGCGCGCGAGGGCGCGGCGGCGGACGCCGCCGGACGCGGCGGCGAGGGGGCGGGCACCGGGGGCGGAGCGGGCGCGGCCGGCGCCTTGGGCTTGCCCCCGCCGCGCAGCCGCTCCTGCAGCTCCAGGACGGCCGGGTCGCCGGCACGCAGCGACGCCAGGCGCTCCATCGGCCCGCGGGCGCGTTCGGCATGCCCGGAGTCGATGAGCGACGAGACCAGCCGCTGCAGCGCGTCGAACTCCGTGGCGGCGTCCTGCGACTTCGCCGCGAGGTCGGACAGCTTCTGCAGCGCCTCCGGGTGGTCGCCATGCGACTGCAGGAAGACGTCCACCATCGAGGCCGCCTCCGCCGCCTTGCCTCCGGCGGCCAGGCGATCGACGGCCTTCTCGATCCAGACGTAGCCCTCGCCCACGCGGCCGCGCGCCGTGTGGAAACGGCCGACGATCACCAGCGCCTCGAGATCGAGATCGTCGTCGAGCGACTCGCCGTTCAGGCGTTTCAGCGCCTCGTCGGCCTCGTCCTCGCGCCCGGCGCGGCGCAGCGCCTCGGCCATCAGGACCACGGCGCGGGAGCTGCGCTTCGCGTGCCCGGCGATCTCCTCGGCGGCCTGCACCAGCTCGGAGGGCGCGTGGTCGAGCCGCGTCACGACCGAAAGGAGCACCGCCGGCAGCTCGGCGTGCGACGGGCTGAGCTTGATCGCCCGGCGCACCACCGCCACCGCCTCGTCGGAGGCGCCGCGCGCGGCGGCGACGCGGGCGACCATGGCGTACTGCAGCGCCGCGTCCTCGTTCTGGTTGTTGCGCGCGAGCATCTCGGCGAGCGTCATGCGGCTCTTCACGTCGTCCGGGTCGATCTCGAGCAGCCGCTTGAGCGCTTCGGTCGCGCCGGGCGTCTTGCCGCTCTTGACGTACGTGTCGGCGATCGCCTTGTAGGCGCTCTTCGCCTCGGTCGCGAGGCCCTGCTCGTGGTACAGCGTCGCGAGGCGCTGCTGGCACTCGAGGTTGCTGGGGTCGATCTTCGAGATCTTCTTGTACATCGCGATCGCCTTGAGGTGGAACCCGTCCTTGGCGAAGAAGTCCGCGATGCGCATGAACTGCTTGAGGGCGTCCTGGTTCTTGCCCGCGCGCAGGAGCAGATCCCCGAGCTTGTTCACGAGGTTCATGTCCCGCGGGTTGTCGTCGACGAGCTTCTGGTATTCCTTCACCGCTTCGAGGAGCTTGCCGGCGCGCACGTATTTCTCGGCGGCCTGCAGCGTCTTCGCGCGGTCGAGCGCGGGCATGCCTCAGATCTCCTCGGCGGCTTCCTCCGGACGAGGGAAGGGCAGAGCGGTCAGTTCGTCCGGGTGCCGCACCCCCCGGAATGTAAGGCGGTGAACGGGTGATGCGCCATGTTTTCGCAGGGCTTCCAGATGGGCATCCGTCCCGTAACCTTTATGTAATGCGAAGCCGTAGGCGGGCCACGACTGGTGCAGGCGGCGCATGAGACCGTCGCGGTGGACCTTGGCGACGATGGAGGCGGCGGCGATGGGGGCGCAGGTCCGGTCCCCGCCGATCACCCCCTCCTGGGGGATGGGCAGGCCGGGCAGGGTGAGGGCGTCCACGATGACGTAATCGGGCCGGACGCGGAGCGCCTCCAGGGCCCGGCGCATGGCCAGCAAGGTGGCCCGCAGGATGTTGAGGGCGTCGATCTCCCGCTCGTCGGCCACCCCGACGCCGACGGCCCGCGCCCGCGAGCGCAGGCGCAGGGCCAGCCGCTCCCGGTCGGCGGCGGTCAAGAGCTTCGAGTCACGCAGCCCGCGCACCGGCTGCGCGTCGTCGAGGATGACCGCGGCGGCCACCACGGGCCCCGCCAGGCACCCCCGCCCGACCTCGTCCACGCCGGCCACGGCGCGGTAGCCGCGCCCGTGGAGGTCCTTCAGCCGCCGCAGTCCCGCCGCCGGACCGCGCATCGATTCCTACTGCTTGTCGCCGCCGCGCTCTTCGATGCGCGCCGCTTTCCCCTTCCGCGAGCGCAGGTAGTAGAGCTTCGCGCGCCGCACGCGGCCGTGCTTGGTGACCTCGATCTTGCCGATGACCGGCGAGTAGAGCGGGAAAATCCGCTCCACGCCGATGCCGTCGGAGACCTTGCGCACCGTGAAGGTGCTGCCGACGCTGCCACCCTTCATGGCGATGACGAGGCCATTGAAGATCTGGATGCGGTCCTTCTCCCCCTCGCGCACCTTCACGTGCACCTTCACGGAATCCCCGACCCGGAAGGCGGGCGGCTGGGTCTTGATTTCCCTGTCCTCGATCATCTTGATGACGTCCATGGTTCCCTCGCTCTCCTTCGTGTTCGAAAAACCTCAGTGCTTCGTCCCGGCGTCGCCGGATCCCTCACGCCCGAGCAGGTCCGGCCGCCTCTCGGCGGTCCTGCGGAGCGCCTCCTCCCGCCGCCACGCGGCGATCCTCTCGTGGTCCCCCGACAGCAGCACCTCCGGCACCTTGTGGCCGCGGAAATCCGCCGGCCGCGTGTAGTGCGGGTGATCGAGCGTGCCTGCCCAGAACGAGTCGCGCTGCGGCGCCTCCTCGAATCCCAGGGCCCCGGGCTTCAGGCGCGTCACCGAATCGATCACCGCGAGCGCCGGGATCTCCCCGCCGGTCAGGACGTAGTCGCCGATGGAGATCGTCTCGTCCACCAGGTGCTCGCGCACCCGCTCGTCCACCCCCTTGTAGCGGCCGCAGAGCAGGATGAGCCGATCGTACCCGGCGAGCCGGCGCGCCGCCTCCTGGTCGTAGGTGGCCCCCTGCGGGCAGAAGAGCACGGTGCGATCGCGCCCCGGGGCCACCGGGTGATCGCGGCGGATGCCTTCGACCGCGGCGAACAGCGGACCGGGCATGAGCACCATGCCGTCGCCGCCGCCGAACGGGGCGTCGTCCACCTTGTGGTGCTTGTCCTCGGTGAAGGCCCTCAGATCGTGCACCCGCACCGTGACGATCCCGGCCTCGATGGCGCGCTTCAGGATGCTGAAGCCGATCGGCCCCTCGACCATGCCGGGAAAGGCGGTGACGACGTCGAAGATCATGCGTTCTCCAGCAGCCCCTCGGGAGGATCGACGGTGATCGTCCGGGTGTCGCGATCGATGGCGACACAGATCGACTGCGCCGCCGGCACGAGGAGCTCCTCGGCCTCGGGCGCGTCCGGGCGCGGCGCCACGACGAGCAGCGGAGCGGCGGCGCCGGTGTCGTCCACGCGGCGCACCGTGCCGAGGTCACGCCCGTCGCGCGTGCGCGCCCGCATGCCGACCAGCTCGTGCACGTAGAACGAGCCCTCCGGCAGCGCGGCCAGACCGTCCTCCGGCAGCAGCAGGTCGAGCCCGACCAGGGCCTCGGCCGCGTTCGGGTCGTCGATGCCGCGGAACTTGATCGCCAGCCGCCGGCCGTACGTCTGCACCGACTCGATCTCGAGCCGCCGCCCCGGCGGGCCGCCGATCCGCCCGACGATCACCTCGCTCCGCCCGCCGAGCTGGTCGATGCCGCCCGGGACGAGGGTCGCGGACAGGCGTCCCCCCGCGCCGCGCAGGCGCAGACCGGTCGCGACCGCGCACAGCGCGGCCACGGGCGCCCCGGCGCCCGTCATCTCACTCCTCGTCGAGGATCTCAAGCTCGTAGGCCGCATCGTGCTTCTCGGCCGCCGCGTCGAGCAGCGCCCGCATCGCCTGGACCGTGCGTCCCTGACGCCCGATCACCCGCCCCATCTCGTCCGGCGCGACGTGCACCTCGAAGATGTCGGCGTCGTCCTCCCGCACCGTGTCCACCTCCACCTCGTCCGGCTTGTCCACCAGACGCTGCGTCACCTGCTTCACCCAGCCGGCGATGTCCGGGGCGTTCCTGTTTCCCCGCTCGCTCACGCCGACGCCTGCGCCGTGCGCGCCCGCGCGAGGATCGATCGGACCGTGTCGGAGGCGTGCGCCCCCTTCTTGATCCACTCCTCGGCCTTCGCCACGTCGAGCTTGAGGACCTCGGGGTTCTTGGTCGGATCGTAGACGCCGAGCTGCGCGGTCACCCGCGAGCCGGGCGTGCGCGCCGACTCCGAAACGACGATGCGATAGAAAGGCCGGTTCTTGCTTCCCGCGCGGAACAACCTGATGGCCAGCACCACTCCTCCTTCCGGGCGCCTCGAAGCGCCCTGTCTTCTCTAGCGTGGAAACGGACGCCCCGAATTCATGAGGTTGCGGAGGTTCGGTCTCCGCCCCCCCTGGTTCGCGAGCGTTTTCATCATGCGTTTCATGGTCTTGAACTGCTTCACCAGGCGGTTCACCTCGGCGACCGAGGTGCCCGAGCCGCGCGCGATGCGCAGCCGCCGGCGGCCGTCGAGGATCTGGGGCGCGCCGCGCTCCTCGGCGGTCATCGACGAGATGATCGCCCGCGAGCGCTTCAGCGCCCCTTCGTCGATGTCCCCGGCGCCGAGCGCCGCCGCTCCCGGCAGCATGCCGATCACCTGCTTGAGCGATCCCATGCGCTTCATGCGGTCGATCTGGTCGGCGAGATCGTCGAAGGTCAGTTCGCTGCGCCTCAGCTTGCGGGCGGTCTCGGCCGCCTCCTCGGCGGTGACCACGGACTCGGCCTTCTCGATGAGGCCAATCACGTCGCCCATGCCCAGGAGGCGTGACACCAGCCGCGACGGGTCGAAGGCCTCGAGGTCCGGGAGGTGCTCCCCCATGCCGACGAACTTGATGGGCACGCCGGTGACGTGCTTGAGCGACAGCGCCGCGCCGCCGCGCGCGTCGCCGTCCGCCTTGGTCAGGATGGCGCCGGTGACGCCGAGCCGGGCGTGGAACGCCGCGGCCGATCGGACCGCGTCCTGGCCGGTCATGGCGTCGGCGACGTAGAGGATCTCCGCCGGCTTCGTCTGCTCCTTGAGCGCCGTGAGCTCCTGCATCAACTCGTCGTCGATGTGCAGCCGGCCGGCGGTGTCGACGAGGATCGGCGACCGGCCCGTGAGGCGCGCCTCGCGCAGCCCCGCCTTCGCCGCGTCGAGAGCGCTGCCGCCCGGCGGCGCGGTGATCACCGGCACCTCGACCTTCTTCCCGAGCACCTGGAGCTGATCGACCGCCGCCGGACGCTGCACGTCGGCCGCCACGAGAAGAGGCGATCGCCCCTTCCCCTTGAGCCACAGGGCCAGCTTGCCGGTGGTCGTGGTCTTCCCCGATCCCTGCAGCCCGGTCATCAGCACGACCGTGGGCGGCTGACCCTCGCGCAGGCGGGCTTCGGTTCCCTGCTCGAGGGTCGCCAGCATCTGGTCGCGCACCAGCTTGATGATCTGCTGCCCGGGCGTGAGGCTCTTGAAGATCTCCTGGTCGGTCGCGGCGGTGCGGACGTTCTCGATGATCGTCTTCACCACGTCCACGTGCACGTCCGCCTCGAGCAGGGCGAGCCGCAGCGCGCGCAGGCCCTCCTTCAGCTCGGCCTCGGTGAGGTGGCCGTGCCCGCGCAGGGTGCGGAAGACGGTCTGCAGGCGGCCGGTCAGCGCTTCGAACATGGTGCCAGGGGGATCGACGCCGCGCTCAGACGAGCGACAGCAGGTGACCCAGCTTCTCCTTCTTCGTCTTGAGGTACTGGCGCGACGTCTCGGTGGGGGCGACCTCGAGCGGCACCCGCTCGACGATCTCCAGGCCGTAGCCGCGCAGCGCCGTGAACTTCCCCGGGTTGTTGCTCAGCACCCGGATGCGGCAGCAGCCGAGGTCGCGGAGGATCTGCGCGCCGATGCCGTAGTCGCGCATGTCCGCCTTGAATCCGAGCTTGTGGTTCGCCTCGACCGTGTCCTTGCCCTCTTCCTGCAGCTCGTACGCCTTCAGCTTGTTCAGGAGCCCGATGCCGCGGCCCTCCTGCCGGAGGTAGACGATGACGCCCTTGCCCTCGGCGGCGATGATCTCCATCGCCCGCTGCAGCTGCGGGCCGCAGTCGCAGCGCATCGACCCGAAGACGTCGCCGGTGATGCACTCCGAGTGGACCCGCACCAGCACGCGATCCCCCGGCTTGATCTGCCCGAGGACGAGCGCGAGGTGGGTTTTGTGCTCGATGTCGCTGCGGTAGGCCATCAGGCGGAAGCGCCCGTACTTCGTCGGCAGCCACGGCTGCGCCACGCGGCGCACCAGGCGCTCGTGCCGCATGCGGTACGAGATGAGGTCGGCGATGGTGATGCGCTTGATGCCGTGCCGCGCCGAGAAGGCCTCGAGGTCGGGCTGGCGAGCCATGGTGCCGTCCTCGTTCATGATTTCGCAGATCACCCCGGCCGGGTAGAGACCCGCGAGCCGCGCCAGGTCGATGGCCGCCTCGGTCTGCCCCGCCCGCTTCAGGACGCCGCCGTTCGCCGCGCGCAGCGGGAACGTGTGGCCCGGGCGCGTCAGGTCGGACGGCCGCGTCTTCGGATGGATGGCCGCGAGCACGGTGCGGGCCCGATCCGCTGCGGAGATCCCGGTCGACACCTCGTCGCGCGCCTCGATGGACACGCAGAACGCCGTGCCGTAGGGGGACGTGTTCTTCTGCACCATGAGGGGAATGTCGAGCTCGCGCAGGCGCTCCTCGGTCATCGGCATGCAGATCAGGCCGCGGCCGAAGCGGGCCATGAAGTTGATCGCCTCGGGCGTCACCTTCTCGGCGGCCATGGTGAGGTCGCCTTCGTTCTCGCGATCCTCGTCGTCCACGACGATGACGAAGCGGCCGGCCGCGATGTCGGCGATCGCCTCCTCCACCGTCGCATAGCCGTCCGCCGGCCGCGGCGTCGCGGTCCGTGCCGCCCCGTGCACCGATCGCACCTTTCCGTTCGCGGATCGCGCCGAACGCGCCGTCCCCTGTCCTGCTTTCGACCGAAGCCGCTTCACGCCGTCACCTCCCGCCCCGCCATCGCCGCCACCACGTAGCGCCCCACCAGGTCCACCTCGAGGTTCACCGACTCTCCCGCCCGGCGCGCCCCGAGCGTCGTGACCCGCAGCGTCTCCGGGATGAGCATCACCTCGAAGGCGTCGGAGGCGCGCTGCGCCACCGTGAGGCTCACGCCGTCGAGGGCGACCGCGCCCTGCCCGACGACGAACGGCGCGAGGGACCCCGGCAGCGCCAGCCGCAGCCGCGCCCCCGCTCCTTCGTCGCGCCGCTCGAGGACGCGCACCACGCCGTCCACGTGCCCCTGCACGAGGTGCCCGCCCAGCGGGTCACCCATGCGGAGCGGGCGCTCGAGATTCACTTCGTCCCCCGGGCGCAGCGCCGCGAGTGTCGTGCGGCGCAGCGTCTCGTCCCCGAGCGCCGCCTCGAACCAGCCGGCCCCGGACGCGACGACGGTCAAGCAGACCCCGTTCACCGCGACGCTGCCGCCGCGCGGCAGAGGATCGGAGAACGGCACGGCGACGCGCACGCGGTGCTCCGCGCCCGCCTCGGCCGCCGCCTCGATCCGACCCCGTCCTTCCACGATTCCGGTGAACATGTCCTCTGGCCCCGTTCTCACGCTTCGGCGTCGAGCCGGCGCGCCGGTCGGCGCGGGCTGTGGCGCAGCCGCGCCGAAACCACCCAGTCCGAGCCGACCCGGCGCCAGCGGGGCGACACGAGCTGCGCCGCGCCGGCCACCGGCGCCGCGCCACGCCCGGCGAACGCCGGCCGGGCCGCGGATCCTCCGAAAAGCCGCGGCGCGACGTAGAGCACGAGCCGGTCGCCGACCTTCTGATCGAGCGCCGCGCCCAGCACCTCTCCGCCTCCCTCGATGAGCACCGAGGCGATGCCGCGACGTCCGAGCGCCCGCAGCGCCGCGCGCAGGTCGACCCGACCGCCGCGCGCGGCCACTTCGACCACCGTCGCCCCGGCCCGCTCGAGCCGCCGCCGGCGCAAAGGCGAAGCGTTCCGCCGCGTCACCAGGAGGACCGGCCCGCCCGCGGTCCTGAGGATCCGCGACGCGGCGGGGGTCCGCAGCCGGCTGTCGAGCACCACCCGCACCGGATCGATGGCGCGCGCGTGGCCGTTGGCCCCCGGAGCGCTCAGCCGCGGATCGTCGGCGAGCAGCGTCCCGACGCCCACGAGAACAGCGTCGTGTTCCGCCCGCAGGCGCCGCGCGTCCCGCCGCGCCGACGCCGAGGTGATCCACTGGGAGCGGCCGGCGCGCGTCGCGATGCGGCCGTCCAGGCTCATGCCCGCCTTGAGCGTGACGCTCGGGAGACCGCTGCGCTGGCGGTGCAGGAAGGCGGCGTTCAGCTTCTCCGCCTCGCTGCGCAGCGATCCCATTGTCACCCTCACCCCCGCCTTCCTCAAGGCCGCAAAACCACGCCCATTCACTCTCGGGTCGGGATCGCGCATGCAGGCGATCACCTCCCGCACGCCCGCCGCCAGGATCGCGTCGGTGCAGGGCGGGGTGCGGCCGAAGTGGCAGCACGGCTCGAGATTCACGTACAGTCGCGCGCCCCGCGCTTGGGGCCCGGCCTGGCGCAGCGCCCGCACCTCGGCGTGCGGCGACCCGGCCCGCGCGTGCCAGCCGCGCCCGACGACGCGGCCCTCCTTCACGAGAACCGCCCCCACCATCGGGTTCGGCCGGGTGCGGCCACGGCCGCGCTCCGCCAGCTCGACGGCCAGGCGCAGCCAGCGCCGGTCTTCCGTCCTTCGGGTCTCTCGGCTCCCCCCCGCCATCCTCGATCTCCCCAGGCTCCTAGGCGGCGGCCGGCAGGAGTCCGTCGACGAACGCCTCCGGGTCGAAGTCGATCAGGTCGTCGGGGCCTTCCCCGACGCCGAGGTAGCGCAGCGGCAGGCCCAGTTCCTGGACGATGCGCACGGCAATGCCGCCGCGCGCCGTGCCGTCGATCTTGGTCAGAACGAGACCGCCGACACCGGCCGCGTCGAGGAACCGGCGCGCCTGCGGCAGGCCGTTCTGCCCCGTCGTCGCGTCGAGCACCAGCAGCACCTCGTGCGGCGCTCCGGCGATGCGGCGGCCGAGCGTGCGCCTCACCTTCTCGAGCTCCCGCATCAGCGGATCCTGCGTGTGCAGGCGGCCAGCCGTGTCCACGATGAGCGCGTCGATGCCGCGCGCCTCGGCGGCGGCGGCCGCGTCGAACGCCACCGCGGACGGGTCGGCCCCGGGGCGCTCGCCGCTGAACTCGGCTCCCGCCCGGGTCGCCCAGATCTTCAGCTGCTCTGAGGCACCGGCGCGGAACGTGTCGGCGGGGCACAGCATCACCCTGGCTCCCGCGGCGACCAGCCGGCGCGCCAGCTTGCCGGCGGTGGTCGTCTTGCCTCCGCCGTTGACCCCGACGATCAGGATCACGCGAGGTTGTCCCGCGGGCGCCGCGGCCGCCGCGGGCACGGACGGCGCTCCCGCCCCTGGTGCCGCCAGGAGCCGGAGGATCTCGCCGCGCGCGGCGCTGCGCACCTGCCCCCACGAAGGGGCGCGGGTGCCGCTGGTGCCGCGCACCTCGTCCACGATGCGCGCCGCGGTCTCGGGCCCGAGGTCGGCCTCGATCAGAGCGTTCTCCAGCGCCTCGCCCCAGTCGGTGCCGGTCGCGGCGCCTCCAGGCAGGAGCGACGACACCTTGCCGAGCAGACCATCCCGCGTGCGCTTCAACCCGTGCATGAAGCGCTCGAGACGGCCGGCCGACTTCGGGGTCATCTCGGTCACGAGCCGCTCCGCGCTCCGCTGCTCGTCGAGAGGAGCTGCTTCGCCTTCTCCGCCTCGGGACCGGTCGGCGACAGCTCCAGCACCTTCTTGAACTGGGCGCTGGCGAGGTCGGGCTTGCCCATCTTCTGGTAGGCCGTCCCGAGCCCGATGTAGCCGAGCAGGTACTTCGGGTTGAGCTCGACCGCCTTCTGGAAGGAGCGCTGCGCCTCCGAGAGGACCCCCTGGTCGAGATAGAGGTTGCCCAGGTTCAGCTGGATCTTCTCGGGGGTGCGGTACGTCTTGTCGGTCAGCGCCGCCTGGAATTCCTTCAGCGCCTTGTCGTACTGCTTGGTCTCGCGGTACAGGACGCCGAGGACGTTGTGGGCGTCGGTGAAGTGCGGATCGATCTTCACCGCCTGCTGGAGGTGGTCGATCGCCTGGTCGTACTCGCTGAGGTTCATGTGGATGAGCCCGAGGTAGTGGTGCGCCTCGGCGTTCTTCGGGTCGCGCTTGACGGCCTCCTTGGCCGATTCCAGGGCCTGGGAGGTCTGTCCCTGCTCCATCTGGACCATCGCGAGACGCAGGAAGCGGTTGCTTTCGTCCGCCTGCACCGCCTGCGTCCCCGACGAAGAACACGCCGTCCCTCCGGCCAGAAGGCCGAGGGCCAGGAGGGCCGCTAGAAGCGGCCGCACGTCTGCACGCGCATCGCTTGTCCTTCCGATCCGCATCACGGGCACACTTTTCCCCCTTGAGGACCCGCCATTTTATTGATCCGTAAGGCTTTTGTAAACGGGGACTTGCGGGGCCCGGTCCCCTCCCTCAGGACCGCTTGAAGAGGCGGGAGAAGAGGCCCCGGCGGGTGGGGGGGGCCGGGGGCTCCGGGTCGGAGGCGATTTCCTGGCCGGCCAGGATGGCGGCCGGGTTGTCTTCGACGAGGCGCCGGGCGATGGGGGCGCCAACGAGCCTGGCGACGGCGTCGCGGGCGTCCGAGAGGGTGGGGGGACGGTAGCGGACGTCGTGGCTGTCGGAGGCGAGGATGTGGATGAGGTTCCGCTCCAGCATGCGCACGGCGAAATCGCGCGCCTTGTTGCCGAACCGGCCGGTGATGGAATTGCCGGTCACCTGGGTCAGGGCTCCGAGACGCACCGACGCGGCGACGCGCTCGAAGTCCTCCAGGTAATACGCCACGCGCTCGGGGTGCGCCATGATCGGCGTGATGCCGAGCAGGCGGAGCTGGAAGATGGTGTCGTCCACCTTCATCGGTATCTGCTGGTACGGCAGCTCGAGGAGCATGTACTTGCCGCGGTCGGCGACCGTCATCAGATCCCCTGCTTTCGCGCGCTGCACGACGTCGGCGGTGAAATAGACCTCGGCGCCGGGCAGGAGCTCGACCTTCTCCGCCTCGTCGCCGCGCGCCGCCTGCTTCACCTTCGCGATGCTCTCGAAGATGGCGGCCCGGGTGTTGTCGTACACGCCGGGCTTCATGTGCGGCGTGGCGGTGACGGCGGTGATGCCGTCGCGGCCGGCGATGCGGAGGAACTCGAGCGTCTCCTCGAGCTGCTTCGCCCCGTCGTCGATGCCGGGGAGCAGGTGGTTGTGCAGGTCGATCATGCCTCCTCCTTCAAAGGTCGCGACAGCAGGTCCCGCACCGCCTCGGCGGCGGATCGGCGGCCGTCGAGGACGTCGCGCACCTGCGACGCGATCGGCATCTCGACCCCGTGGCGCGCCGCGAGGGCGAGGGTGGCGCGCGTCGTCGCCACGCCTTCGGCGACGGTGCGTCTTTCGGCGAGCAGCTCCTTGAGCGGCCGGCCGCGGCCAATCTCGATGCCGAGCGATCGGTTGCGGCTCAGTCCCCCGGTGCAGGTCAGGACCAGATCCCCCAGGCCGGCGAGGCCGGCAAACGTCCCGGCGCTGCCGCCGGCGGCGACACCGAGCCGCGTCATCTCGGCGAGGCCACGGGTCAAGAGCGCCGCGCGCGTGTTCAGGCCGAGACCGGTGCCCTCGGCGATGCCGGTGGCGAGCGCCATGACGTTCTTCAGCGCTCCCCCGAGGGCGACGCCGACGGGATCGCGGTTGCGGTAGAGGCGGAACGAGCCGGCCGTGACCTGCTCCTGCACCCGCAGGGCGACCGCCTCGTCCGACGAGGCGACCACGACGGCGGTCGGCTGCCCCTGCGCCAGCTCCTGGGCGAAGGAGGGACCGGAGAGAATGGCGCAGGGCGGGGCCGACGGGGCTTCCTGCCGCATCACCTCGTCGAGTCGCAGGCCGCTCCCCTCTTCGATCCCCTTGGACGCCACGACACGATCGGCTGCAGGGTCGAGATGCGCCTCCGCAGCGCGGAAGAGAGTCCGGCTCGCCTGCGCCGGCGCGACGAAGATCACCAGCCGGCATCCCGCGAGCGCCTCGGCGAGATCGGCCGTGGTCTGGAGGCCGTCCGGGAAGGGACAGCCGGACAGGTACGCCGTGTTCACGCGGTCGCGCTTCAGGTCGGCGGCGCACGCGGCGCGCCGCGCCCACAGGATCGTGTCGACGCCGGAGCGCGCAAGATGGATCGCGAGCGCGGTCCCCCACGATCCCGCTCCCAGGACGGCGGCGCGGCCGGCGCCGGACCCCGAAGCCCCGCTCACGCGCGGCTCCCGATCCGGGGCTCGGCCTTCTGTAGCATGCGGCCGATGTTGGTTCGGTGCGTGAACAGGATCAGGATGCCCGCGCCGAACGCGAGAACAACGACGGGCACCGGAAGCCGCAGTCCAAGGGCCGCGATCGGCAGCATGACCGCGGCGCTCACCGAGCCGAGCGAGATCATCCGGCTCAGCGCCACGGCGGCGGCGAAGGAAGCCAGCGCGATCCCCAGCGCCATCGGAGCCAGGACGGAGAAGGCCCCGGCGCCGGTCGCGACCCCTTTGCCGCCGCGGAAGCCGAGCCACGGCGTGAAGACGTGGCCGAGAATCGCGGCGCCGCCGGCGATGGCGCCGGCCGTCGTGGCGTGCTCCGGATCCGTGAAGCTGCGGCCGGCGAACGCCGCCGCGGCCCCTTTCGCCGCGTCGAGGAGCAGCGCGATGACACCGAGCCGCCAGCCGGCGAAGCGGGCGACATTGGTCGCTCCGACATTGCCACTGCCGACGGCGCGGATGTCGAGCCCTCCGAACACCCGCGCCAGGAGGTACGAGAAGGGAATCGAACCGAGCAGGAAGCCCGTCACCGCGGCGAGCGCGTCACCGCTCATGCCGTCCGGCGCTCCTGGCCCAGCGGGAACTCCTGCAGGGCGCGATACTGCGAACCGCCGGGGCCGAGGCGGCTCTCGAAGAGGACGAGATGGTGCACTTCGAAGGCGCCTCCCTCGGCCTCCGCCTCCCGCGCCAGCGGCGTCTTCCAGTCGCCGGCACGTCCCTCCCTGGTGCGCGCCAGCGTGAGATGCGGGCGGAACGGTCGATCGTCGGGGGTGAAGCCAATCTCCTGAAGCGCGCCGTCGAGACCGCGCTTGAGCCGGGCGGCGGTCTCGAGGTCGCCGCGCAGGCCGAAGACGAGGACGCGCGGGCGCCCGTGACCCGGAAAGGTGTGGACCCCGAGCGCTTCGAGCCGGAACGAAGCGGCGCCCGCGGCCACCGGCGCGATCGCGTCAACGACCGCGGTCACGCGCGTCTCCGGCGTTTCGCCCAGGAAGAAAAACGTCACGTGGATCCCCTCCGGGCGCGTCCAGCGCAGCGGCAGCGGCAGATCCCGGAGCCGCTTCTGACAGTCGGCGAGCCGCTCGCGGACCTCGTCGGGTATCTCCGCGGCCACGAACAGCCTCACTTCCCCGCCGCCCGCAGCAACTCGCGCCGCAGGAGATCGAGGGCCGCCTGCGCGGCGCGGGCCTGCACCACCGTCCTCGTTCCCGGAAGCAACAGGCGCCGCGACGAGGAGCCGTCCGGTCCGGCCACGCCGAGGATGACGGTGCCGGGTGGGTGTGTATCTCGATGCCCCGCGGGCCCGGCGAAGCCGGTGGTCGCGATCCCCCAGTCCGCGCCCAGCCGCCGGCGGATGCCCTCCGCCAGGCCGATCGCCGCCTCGGCGGAGACGGCGCCGTGGCGCTCGAGGATCGCGGCGTCGAGATCAGCGAGCACCCGCTTCGCCGCGTCCGTGTAGACGACGCCGCCCCCGGCGAACCAGTTCGAGGCCCCGGGCACCGCCGTGAAGCGCCGCGCGATCCGTCCGCCGGTGATCGACTCCGCCGCGGCGACGGTGTGCCGGCGCGACACCAGCAGCCGGCCGACGACTTCTTCGAGCGTGTCCTCGTTGCGGCCGAAGACGTCGTCGCCGAGCACCGCGGCGATCCCGGCGTCGAGACGCTCGATCTCGGTGGCCTTCCCTCTGGGCGTTGTCCATTCGGTCAGGTGGATCTCGATCTGTCCCGCGCCGGCGAGGATGGTCCAGCCGACCTTCCCCGCCGTCTTGTGAACGGCGGCGAGCCGGTGATCGACATCCGATTCGTTGGTGCCGGCGATCTTGATGATGCGGTGCACCCGCCGGGGCCCGGTCTTGTCGAGCCGCGGCAGGAGGGCATCGAGGGTCATGCGCTCCATCTCGCTCGGGACACCGGGGAGGAGCGCGAGGATGGCCCGGTCGGTGCGCAGGAGCAGGCCCGGGGCGGTGCCGAGCTTGTTGGGCAGCACCTCGGCGCCGCGCGGCACCTGCGCCTGACGCAGGTTCGACGGGGGCATCGGCCGGCCGTGCCGCCGGAAGCGCTCCTCGAGCTCGCGCACCAGCGCCGCGTCCTCCTCGAGCGGCAGGCGCAGCACCGCGGCGACGGCCTCGCGCGTCAGGTCGTCCACCGTGGGACCCAGGCCGCCCGTGGCGACCACGAGGTCCACCCGCGTGATCGCCAGGCGCAGCGCGTCCTCCAGCTCGTGCACATCGTCGCCGACCACGGTCCGGAAGCGGACCTCGTAGCCGTGCGCGCCGAGTGCCCGCGACAGGAAGGCGCCATTGCTGTCGATGCGGTCGGGCCCCAGGAGCTCCGTCCCGATGGCGATGGTCTCCGCCCGCCGCGGGCCGGTGCGCGGGGCGCCTCCTCCGGGCAGGGTCGAGTGGCCGCTCATGCCGCGGGCCCCAGCGCGCGGATCGCTTCCTCGAGCCGCCGACCGAAGAGCTGCAGCGCTTCGCGGTCGCGTCCGGCCTTCCCTTCCGGGAAGCGCAGCGGCGGCCCGAAGCGCACGTGCACACGCGCCGGCCGCGGGATCGCCCCGCCGACCGGCATCGAGTCGGCCGCGCCGTCGATGAACACCGGCACGACCGGGACCTTGCTGAGGGCGGCGAGGAGCGCCGCCCCCGGCTGGGTGTCGCCGAAGCGCCCGTCCTCGCTGCGCGAGCCCTCGGGGAAGAGGCCGACGATCCGCCCGCTCTGGAGGGTGCGCACCGCCTGCCTCAGGCCGTGCGCGTCGCGGCCGGCGCGCACCGGAATGGTCCCCATCCCCCAGTAGAACCAGCGCAGGAAGAGCAGGTCGTACATCCACTGCAGCACGATGAAATGGATCGGCCGAGGCGCCGCCGAACCGAGCAGGATCGCGTCCATGTACGACACGTGGTTCGACGCGACGATGGCCGCGCCGCGCGGCGGCAGGTGCTCGAGACCGTCGCGCGTCAGCCCCAGGTAGAGCCGCACGAACGGGTAGAAGATCCCCTTCACGAACCAGTAGAACATCAGGGCGCTCCGACCGGGGGCGCCGTCACGCCGGCGGGCGGGGTCGCGGCGCGCCCCGGCTCGCCGGGGGTGACGAGCCCGCCGCTGACGATGAGCTTCACGCCTTCCTCGATGGACATGTCGAGCGGCACCACCTGGGCATTCGGCACGACTGCGAGCCAGCCCGAAGTCGGGTTCGGCGATGTCGGCAGGAACACCAGCGACACGTCGCGCAGCGGCGGCTCCCCTTCCCGCGCCATCTGCGTGTCGCTCCGGGTCAGGAAGCCGATGGTGTAGACGCCGGGACGCGGGTACTCGACCGCCACGACACGCCGGAAGGCGGCGTTGGTGCTGCTGAAGGCGTCGATGAGCTGGCGCGCCGATCCGTAGATCCCCTTCACGACCGGCAGCCGCAGCACCAGGCGCTCGAACTCCTCCACCACCTTGCGGCCGACGAAGTTGCTGGCGAACGCCCCGACGGCGAGGATGAGCCCGAAGGTCAGGATCACCCCGAGTATGGGGACCACCCAGGCGACGACCACCGGGTCGTGCCCGAAGACCGGCCACGCGAACCTGAGGACGGCGAGGAGCACGGGCGACGACACCCCCTCGACGAGGCGCACGAGCACGGCCAGCAGCCACACGGTGATCATCATCGGCAGCACCAGGATGAGGCCGGTGAAGAACCACTGCCGCAGCCGGGCGAAGCCGCGCGGCCGCGGTCGATCAGCCGGCACGCGATCCCTCGCGGCCGTCCACCACCCCGAGCCGGCGCGAGAACCTCAGGAAGTAGTCGGTCGCCGACAGGACCGCGACCGCGACGACCACCCAGATGGCCACGTCGCCCGCCAGGTCCCACTGTCCCAGGTAGCGGTTGCCGAACATCAGGAGGACGATGGCCACGATCTGGCTGATCATCTTGTACTTCCCCCAGACGCTCGCCCCGATGGTCACGCCCTGGGACGAGGCGATCATCCGGAGGCCGTCCACGGCGAACTCCCGCCCGAGAATGATCCAGACCATCCACGCCTTGGCGGCGCCGATCTCCACCAGCGACACGAAGGCGGCGGAGGTCAGGAGCTTGTCGGCGATCGGGTCGAGCAGGATGCCGAGGGTCGTCACCTCGTCGCGGCGCCGCGCCAGCCAGCCGTCGAGCCAGTCGGTGAGCGAGGCGAGCAGGAACACGCAGACCCCGATGATCTGCCAGGAGACGTTGAGATGTTCGAGGGCCGTGGTACGGGTCATCAGGACCACGACCAGGACCGGGGTCAGGAAGATGCGGCCGATGGTGATCCAGGTCGGAAGGTTGATCATCCCTCGGCGCGTTTGAGAAATGAGCGGAAGGGCGCGTCGCTTCGGTAGAATGCGCCGCCGGATCGCGACGGCGCGGAACATAGCACACGCCCCCGGGGGGATCAACGTGCCGATTCGTTTCGGGACCGACGGCTGGCGCGGCATCATCGCCGAGGAGTTCACCTTCGACGGCGTGCGCCGCGTGACGCAGGCGGTCGCGGACCTGATTCACGAGGAAGGGGGGACTGCCTCACCGGTCCCGGTGGGTCACGACGTCCGCTTCCTGAGCCGGCCGTTCGCCGAGTGCGCCGCGGCGGTGCTCGAAGGCAACGGCCTGACGGCGCTCCTGCCCGAGACCGCGACGACGACGCCGATGGTCTCCTGCCAGGTGGTGGCCTCGGCCGCCCCGCTCGGGATCGCCATCACCGCCAGCCACAATCCGCCGGAGTGGAACGGCTTCAAGCTCAAGGCCCCGTTCGGCGGCAGCGCGCCGCCGGAGATGACCGAGCGGGTCGAGGCGCTCCTCGACCGGCGCGCCCCGCGCGTGGGCCGCGTTCCCGTGCGCCGCCATCCCTTCCTCCCCTCCTACGTTCCCCGGCTGGTTTCGGTGGTCGACCTGCCGGCGATCCGCCGTGCCCCGCTGCGCATCGTCGTGGACAGCATGCACGGGGCCGGAGGGCGCATCCTCGAGGACCTGGTGCGCGGCGGGCGCACGAGAGTGCGCACGATTCGCGGCGATGCCGACATCCTGTTCGGCGGGGCCGCGCCCGAGCCGCGGCCCGAGAACCTCGATTTGCTGCGCCGCAGCGTCGTGGCGCAGAGGGCGCACCTCGGGCTCGCCCTGGACGGGGACGGCGACCGCCTCGGGGTGATCGACGAGCGCGGGCGCGATGTCCCGGCGCTGCAGACCTTCGCGCTCCTGGCCCTGCACCTGCTGCGCACCAAGGGATGGCGCGGCGGCATCGCCCGCACCTTCGCCAACACGCTGCTCGCCGAGCGCATCGCGAAGGCGCACGGCGTGGCATTCCACGACCTGCCAATCGGCTTCAAGCACATCGCGCGCCTGATGCTCGAGGACGACATCCTCATCGGCGGCGAGGAGAGCGGCGGCATCGGCGTCAAGCGCTTCCTGCCGGAGCGCGACGGCATCCTCATCGGGCTGCTGATGGCGGAAATGCTGGCGACCGGCGAGCGGCGCCTGAGCCGCCGCATCGCGGCCATGCAGGCCGAGTTCGGGGCCTACGAATACGAGCGCGTCGACCTGCACCTGCCGCCGGGAGCCGGGCGGCGCGCCGTCGACACGCTCAAGGCGGATCCACCGGCCCGTCTCGGGGGACTCAAGGTCGCGGGGCGCGACAATCTCGACGGCGCCAAGCTCCTGCTCGGCGACGCGGGCTGGATCCTCTTCCGCGCTTCGGGGACCGAGCCGGTCCTGCGCGTCTACTGCGAGGCGTCCACGAAGCCGCTGGTCCGGCGGCTGCTGCGCGCCGGCGTCGGGCTCATCCGGCGTTTCGCCGGCTGATCCGTTGCGGAATCAGCGCTGATGCGTCCCGGGGAATGGGGCATCATCACTGCGTGCCGCGCGTGCGTGAATAGATCTCCAGCAGGTCGCCGACCGTGGCGACGTTCGCCACGATGAACACGACGAGCAGCAGGATGGCGCCGCCGGCGGCGGCCCGGCGCGCCCATGGCCGGTCGCTCAGCACGCGCGGAACGAACGGCAGCAGCACCGCCGCGGCGAGGAGATACAGGATCGGGCGCGACTGCCCAAGAGGCTCCGGCAGGGCGTAGAGCACCGCCGACACCACGGCGGTCAGCGCGAAGGGAAAGGTGCGCAGGAGATCGCCGTGCTCCAGCATCTCCTCCAGGTACATCCCGGCGGCGAGACACAGAAAGGGATACAGCGGCACGCGGTACCAGCCGTACACCACCCGGTGATCGGCGGTCAGCGCGAGGAGCGTGGCATACACGGCCACCGGCAGGACGATCAGCGTCAGCCTCGAGAGGCGGCCGGATGTGTCTCCCGAGATGGGCGCCGCGCCGCCGCGGTCGTCGCGGCCGCGGAACGCGGCGATGGCGAACGCCACCCAGAGCCACAGGTAGGTGCCGCCGCCGAACCACTTCACCACCGCCTTGCCGCCCAGGAGGTCGTGGAACGACTCGGACGAGACCCATTTCGAAGACCCCTGCCCCTGCATGACCTTGAGGAAGATGCCGAAGTCGTAGGCCGCCGCGTAGAGCAGGTAGAGGACCAGCCCCGCCGCGGCGATGCCGCAGGCGACGAGCGCATCGCGCCGCCGCCGCTGCGCCAGGAGCGCCAGCGCCACCACCGCGACGAGGGCGACACCCGTCGCCTTGGTCCAGATCGACAGCGCCCCGATGAGGCCGGCCGTGACGGCGCCGCGCCGCTCCCCTCCCGGCCGATCCGGCCGCACGGCCAGGAGCGCCGCCATGAAGAACAGGGCCAGCAGGCTCTCCGCCTTCACCAGCCTCTGGCCGAGGATCAGGACCGGTGTGGTGGCATAGACGAGGGCCGCCAGCAGCGTCGTCGCCTCGGAAAAGCCGTAGGCGCGCGCCAGCCGCTCGAGGAGCAGGAGTCCCGCGAGGCTCAGGAGAATCGGCACCAGGCGCATCACCGGCAGCGTGCACTCGAGGAACGAGCGCGCCCCGGCGAGCGAGCAGAAGATGCCGACCGGGATCGAGAACAGCGGCGGGTGGTCGAAGTAGGGCCGCACCACGATGTAGCGATCGCCGAACCACCTGAAGTCGTGCGCCTGGTCGGGCGGGTAGGCGTCCGGGAAGGTGGTCCACGCGGCCGGCTCCAGCTGGTGCAGCAGGTGCCAGCCTTCCCACGCGTGCTGGTACTCGTCGGCCGTCTCGTGGTGGAACGGCACGAAGGCGTAGTCGTGGAAGCGCAGGAGCGCGGCGAGCATGACGATCGCCCCGAGGGCGAGACGCGGCCGCTCCGCGATGGTGCCCTCGCGCAGGCGGCCGGCGAACGATTGCGGCGCCGCCCGGCCGCGGCGCCACAGGACCGCCGCCGCGATGAGGCTCGCCGCGAGAAGTCCCCAGCCGATCCCGTGGCTGCCGCGCGCCGCCGCATAGGCGTCGCTGTCCGGGGCGAGGAAGGCCTCGGGGATCGGCTGCAGCCGCCGCCCCGGAGGCTGCCACGACAGGACCAGGCGCGCCTCACCCGAATCGAGCCGGTAGTCAACCGCGATCGGATGGAAGCCCGCCGAGAGCGGCCGGTCGGTCGTGGCATCGGGACGAACCTCGATCGGCTCCCCGTCAATCGCGAGCGCCGCCGACCCCTGCGCGTCCACGGAGAAGCCGTACGTCCCCGTCTCCGGCACGGCGAGCACGCCGCGCCAGTGGATGACGTACGGCGGCATCTGCGACGGGAAGCCGAAGGCCTGGTAATTCCAGTGGAAGATGTAGGCCGCATCGAGCCGCTGCGGCACCGGGAAATCGAGACGCGGATCGACGCGGCGGCTGACCTCGACTTCCCGCCCGTCGGCCCCGGTGATGGCGTAGACGCCGGCGAGTCCCCCGCCGCCGCGGAGGAGCGACCCGGCGAGCAGCAGGATGGCGGCGGCGACGGCGGCCGCCCCCCAGGCGAGCCGCCTCGGATTCACGAAGTGTGATGCTCCGCCGACCGGTCGAACTCGGAAAGCAGGACCTTCTTCTCCTCGGCCTTCAGGAAGGTCGCCTCGATGGTGTTCCGTCCGACGCGCAGCACTTCTTCCTGCGAAAGCCCGAGCTCCTGGTGCAGGGTCTCCCACTCCTGGAGCAGCGTGGTTCCGAACATCGCCGGGTCGTCGCTTCCCACGGTGACGAACACGTCGGCCCGGACGAGCGTCGGGATGGGGTGCGCGTCCCAGTCCTTCACGATGCCGGTGGCGATGTTGCTGGTCGGGCAGCATTCGAGCGGGATGCGTCTCTCCGCCAGCAGGCCGACGAGTGTTGTGTCCTCGACGGCGCGGACGCCGTGACCGATGCGGTCCACCTGGAGGACTTCGATCGCCTCCCACACCGACTCGGGGCCGGAGAACTCGCCGGCGTGCGCCGTGGTCCGGAGCCCGAGCCGGCGCGCCTCGCGGTAGGCCATGGCGAAATCCTTCGCCTTCCACGCCGATTCGTCGCCTCCGATGCCGACACCGACGACGCCGCGCGGAAGGAATGCGGCGGCGTGCTCGACGAGCGGCTCGAACGCCGCCGGTCCCCATTGCCGCACGCTGTCGAGGATCCACTGCAGGCGCGGGCCGCCGTTCCTCGCGGCCGCCGTCCCCGCGGAGGTGACCGCGTCGAGGATCTCCTTCGGCGGGATGCCGCGCCGCACGAAGATCCCCGGCGAGCACATCACCTCCGCGTAGCGCACCCGCTGCGCGCCGAGGCGTTCCGAGAGGCGCGTGGTGGCGAGGGCGAAGTCCTCGGCGTCGGTCAGGTCCTCGCACAGGGCGGCGAAATGCTTCAGGAAATCGACGAACCCGGCGTGGCGATAGAGCGCCTCGAGGCGCCGCCGCTCGCCGTCGCTGGTCAGCTTCTTCCGGCGGGCGCGGATCGCCACGAGCGTGTCGAGGTCGATCGACCCTTCGAGGTGGAGATGGATCTCCGCCTTGGGCATCTCCGCGAAGGGGGGAGGAGGCGCGCTCATCGTGGGGATTATAGGAGCCTATCGTTGCGCTGGGGGCCGGTCCCGATTTCGCGATCTAGTGCGTCGGCTGCTCGGCGACGGTCTCGGGCTGCGCGTCCGCCTCGGACGTGTCGGGCAGGTACGGATCGCGGCCGGTGCCGAAGCGCTTCATGATCTTGGCGACGTAGGTGCGGGTCTCGGCGTACGGCGGAATGCGCTTCAGGTTCAGGACCACGTTCTCGCCGGCGTTGTAGGCCGCCAGCGCCAGCCGCACGTCGCCCTGGAACAGGTCCAGCAGGTATCTCAGGTAGCCGGCCCCGCCGCGGACGTTGTCGTCCGGGTTCCACGCATCGCGCACGCCGAAGCGATCGGCGGTGTCGGGCATGAGCTGCATCAGGCCCTGCGCCCCCTTCACCGAGCGCGCCAGCGGATCGAACGAGGACTCGACCGCCGCCACCGCATAGACCAGGTCGGGGTGGATGCCGTGCTCGCGCGCGGCCCGCTCGATGATGTCGCGGTACTGCGCGCCCGAGCCGGGGCGCACCGCGCGCCTCTCGGGAACCATGACGCGCAGATCGCGGCTGTCCGGCACGTTGGTGATCACCAGGTTTCCGTCGGCATCGCGCCGGTAGTAGATCGCATCCCCGGCCGCCACCGGGGCGAAGATCGCCCCCACGACGGCCAGCAGGAGTCCCGCGGCCGCGGCGCGCCCGGTCAGGGAACCTCCGTGGAGGCTCACTGGCCCCGCGCCTCGCGGATCAGGTTCTCGAGGATCGAAATCGATTTCTCGCGCACGCCTTCGAGGTCGCCGGTGCGCCGTCCCCCGGCTTCCGCCATGTCGGCCCGCCCGCCGCCGCGGCCTTCCACCAGCGGCGCGAGCGCCTTGACGATCTCCCCGGCATGGAGCGGCGGAATGAGGTCCTTGCTGACGGAGGTGGTGACCTGCACACGATCCTCCTCCTGCGCCGCCCACTGCACGATGACGCCCGACGGCAGGCGCTCGCGATTGCGGTCCACGAGCGCGCGCAGGGCTCCCTTGTCGAGGCCGCGCTGCACCTTCGGGACGAGAACCCGCACGCCGGCCACCTCGCGCACCTCCTCGACTCCGCCGCCTCCCTCGCCCGAGGCGATGGCGACCTTGAGGCGCTCGATCTCCCGCTGCAGCGCGCGGTTCTGCTCGACCAGGCGCGCCAGCGCTTCGGGCGCGGCGGACCGGTCCACGTGGAGCGCGGCGGTGACACCCGCCAAAGCCCGGCGCTCGTCGCGCGCCTCGTCCAGGGCGAGCGCCCCGGTCAGGGCCTCGACGCGGCGCGTGCCGGCGGCGATGCCGCGCTCGGGCGCGAGCCGGACGACGCCGATGGATCCGGTGGTCGAGGCATGCGTCCCGCCGCACAGCTCCATGCTGAACCCGGGAATCTCGACGACCCGCACGATGTCGGCGTACTTGTCGCCGAAGAACGCCAGGGCGCCTTTGCGCAGCGCCTCGTCGAGCGGCATCACGGCGGAGCGGATCGGCAGGTCCTGGCGCACCACGTCGTTCACCAGGTCCTCGACCTGGCGCTGGATCTCCTCCGGGAGCGAGGCATAGTGCGTGAAGTCGAAGCGCAGGCGATCGGCCTCGACGAGCGAGCCGGCCTGCTTGACGTGCGTCCCCACCACCTCGCGCAGCGCCGCGTGCACGAGGTGCGTCGCGTCGTGGGCCCGCGTGGTCGCCAGCCGGCGGGACTTGTCCACCTCGGCGCGCACGAGATCGCCGACGCGCAGCCGGCCCTCGAGCACGGTCACCTGGTGCAGCGGCAGCCCGCGGCGCACCGCCTGGGTGTCGCTCACGGCGGCGGCGCCGCCCGAAGCGGTCAGTGTGCCGGCGTCGCCGATCTGACCGCCCGACTCGGCGTAGAACGGCGTGTGGCTGAGGAGCACGCCGCCCTTTTCGCCCTGCCGCAGCTCCTCGACCAGGGCTTCGCCGCGCAGGAGCGCGACGACGCGCGCCTCCTCGACGACGTGGTTCACGTAGCCGGTGAACTCGCTCGAGGCGATCGGTGATGTCGCCAGCGCTCCGGCCAGGGGCGCGGCGATCTCCTTCATCCCCTTGCGCGAGCGGGAGCGCTGCTCCTCCATCTCGCGCTCGAAGCCGGGCTCGTCCACGTCGAGCTTCCACGCCTGGGCGACGTCCTTCACGAGATCGAACGGCACGCCGAAGGTGTCGTACAGGCGGAAGGCCTCGGGTCCGGGAATCGTTCCCTTCCCGTCCTTGCGCAGCGCGGCGGCGAGCGCCTCGACCTTGGCGAGGCCGATGGCGAGGGTGCCGGCGAAGCGCTCTTCTTCGCGCAGGAGCGTCGCGGCGATGGCGGTGCGGTGCGCCGAGAGGTCGGGATAGGCCGGCTCCATGAGCTCGATGACGGTTCCGGAGAGCGTGCCGAGGAACGGCCGCTCCATGCCGAGAGCGCGTCCGAAGCGGATGGCGCGCCGGAGGATCCGGCGCAGCACGTAGCCGCGCCCGTCGTTGCCGGGAACGACCCCGTCGCCGATCAGGAAGGTGAGGGCGCGCACGTGGTCGGCGATGACCTGGAGGCCGACGCGGTCGTCGCCTTGCGACGGGTCGGGGCGGCGGCCGGAGGCCTCCTCGGCGAGCCGCGCCGCGGCGGCGACGATGGGCGTGAACAGGTCGGTGTCGTAGTTGCTCTCGACGCCCTGCAGGACGGCGGACAGCCGCTCCAGTCCCATGCCGGTGTCCACGCCGGTGCGGGCCAGCGGCACGAGCTTCCCGTCCGCCTGGCGGTCGTACTGCATGAAGACGAGGTTCCAGATCTCCATGAAACGTCCGCAGTCGCAGCCGGGAGCGCACGGCGAGACGGTGCAGGCGATCGGCTGCTTCCCGCGGTCGACGTAGATCTCCGAACAGGGACCGCAGGGGCCCGTCTCTCCCATCGACCAGAAGTTGTCCGCCTCACCGAGCCGGGCCAGCCGCGCCTCGGGCACGCCCGGCCCCTTGCGCCACAGGTCGTACGCCTCGTCGTCCTCGCGGAAGACGGTGACGAAGAGCTTGTCCTTCGGCAGGCCGTAATGCGACGGCGACGTCAGGAGATCCCAGCCGAAGGCGATCGCATCCTTCTTGAAATAGTCGCCGAAGGAGAAGTTCCCCAGCATCTCGAAGAAAGTGTGGTGACGCGGCGTGCGGCCGACCTGCTCGAGGTCGTTGTGCTTCCCCGACACGCGCATGCACTTCTGGGACGTGGCGGCGCGGACGTACGGCCGCGGCTCACGCCCGAGGAACGTGTCCTTGAACTGGTTCATCCCGGCGTTGGTGAACAGCAGCGTCGGGTCCTGGGCGGGGACCAGCGGCGACGAGGAGACGACCTGGTGGCCGTGCTCCTCGAAGAAAGAGAGAAAGCGCCTGCGGATTTCCGTCGCCGTGATCATGTCGCGTGGTCCCAGGAACCCGGGGCGCGGAAGGCGCCGCGGGCCGGCCAGTATAACAAGAGGCCCGCGGGCATCCGGCGCGTCCGCGCGGACCTATTTCTTCTTCCCGGCGTGGGCGCGCGACATCTCGATGACCGGCGCCCCCGTCGCGCCGCCCCCCGACTCGAAGCCGGTGCGCAGCGTGCTCTCCATCTCCCGCTGCGCCATGTCGGCGGTCGACTCGATGCCGGCGAGCTTGAGCTTGAACTCGTCCGGGTTGGTGGCGCGCCGCAGGGCCTCTTCCATGGTGATCAGGTCCTTCTTGTACAGCTGGTAGATCGACTGGTCGAAGGTCTGCATGCCGTACTGCGAGGTCCCCTGCGCGATGGCATCGTGGATGAGCTTGGTCTTGTCCTTGTTCTCGACGCAGTCGCGGATGAAGTTCGTGGTGCGCATGACCTCGACGGCGGGGACGCGGCCGTTGCCGTCGGCCTTCGGCATCAGGCGCTGCGAGATGGCCGCCTTGAGCACCGCCGCGAGCTGCAGACGGATCTGCTTCTGCTGGTGCGGCGGGAAGACCGAGATGATGCGGTTGATGGTCTCGGTGGCGTCGAGGGTGTGCAGGGTCGAGAGGACCAGGTGGCCGGTCTCGGCGGCGTTGAGCGCCGTCTCGATCGTCTCGTAGTCGCGCATCTCGCCGACCAGGATGACGTCGGGGTCCTGCCGCAGGGCGGAGCGCAGCGCCGAGGCGAACGACTTGGTGTCGACTTCGACCTCGCGCTGGTTCACCAGGCTCTTCTTGTCGCGGTGCAGGAACTCGATCGGGTCCTCGATGGTCATGATGTGCTCGGTGCGGGTGGTGTTGATGTAGTCGATCATCGCGGCGAGCGACGTCGACTTGCCCGACCCGGTCGTGCCGGTGACCAGGATCAGCCCGCGCCGCTCGTCGGCGATGGTCTTGAGCACCGGCGGCAGGACCAGCTCTTCGACCGTGAGGATCTTCGAGGGGATGACGCGCAGGACCAGCCCCACGGTGCCGCGCTGCTGGAAGATGTTGACGCGGAAGCGGCCGAGCCCGGGGACCGAGTACGCGAGGTCGATCTCGAAGTGGTCCTTGAACTTCTGCTTCTGCCGGCCGCTCATGATGCTGAAGGCCATCGCGATGGTGTCTTCCTGCGACAGCCGGGCGAGCTCGGTCAGCGCCAGGAGGTGGCCGCTCACGCGGATCACCGGGTACGAGCCGACCTTGAGATGGAGGTCGGAGGCCTTGCGCTCCGTGGCGATCTTCAGCAGGTCGTTGATGTGCATCGCGTCTCAGGCTCCTCGGACCGGCGACCCTCGGACACACGACCGGCGCGGTCGGGGGGAAATCTAGGGTCCGCCCCCGGGGGAGTCAAGGAACGTAATGTGCCGTAAGGACTTGACCGGGCGCGGGTTCGGTCAGCCGCGCGGGCGGCTGGTGCCGGCGGCGGCCATGGCGGGGACGTGCGTCAGCCACCCGTGGCGATCCGGCTTCTGGCCCTGGATGAGGGCCATGTACTCGGCCTGGATGCGGCCGGTGACTTCGCCCCGGCGGCCGCTGCCGATGGTGTGCCGGTCGACGCTGCGGATCGGCGTCACCTCGGTGGCGGTGCCGACGAAGAAGCACTCGTCGGCGATGTACAGCATCTCGCGCGGCACGCTGCGCTCGACCACCGGAATTCCCAGGTCGTTGGCGATGGTCAGGATGCTCGCCCGCGTGATGCCGGGGAGGATCGAGGCGGTGAGCGGAGGCGTGTAGAGGGTGCCGCGCTTCACCACGAACAGGTTCTCGCCGCTGCCCTCGCTGACGAAACCGTAACTGTCGAGGGCGATCCCCTCGACGTAGCCGTTGGCCAGCGCCTCCATCTTGATGAGCTGGGAGTTCATGTAGTTCGCGCTCGCCTTCGCCATGGCGGGAAGGGTGTCCGGCGCCTGCCGGCGCCACGAGGAGACCATGGCGTCCACGCCCTTCTCGGTCGCGTCCTTGCCGAGGTAGGCGCCCCACGGCCAGACCGCCACCGCGACGTCGATGGGGCACGGGAACGGATCGACCCCGAGCGACTCATAACCGCGGTACGCCAGCGGGCGGATGTAGCACGCCTCCATCTTGTTCACGCGCACCGTCTCGACCACGGCCTGCTCGATCTGCTCGCGGGTGAACGGGATCTCCATGCGGTAGATGGCGCAGCCGTCGAAGAGCCGCTCGATGTGCTCCTTGAGCCGGAAGATGGCCGGCCCCTGCGGTGTCTTGTAGGCGCGAACTCCCTCGAAGATGCAGGAGCCGTAGTGGATGACGTGCGAGCAGACGTGCACCGTGGCCTGGTCCCACGGGACCAGCTTGCCGTTCATCCAGACTTTGTCGGTCTTGGCGAAGCCCATCTCTTCACCTCGCGGCGGGGAGGAGCGATCGACGCGCAGTATAAAACAGGACCTGTCGGGGCGCACACTACAAAAGCAATTCCGGCGAAGCCATTCTGCGGTTCGTCCCTGGTTTGGCGGGCGGCTTGCGCCTTCTCTGTCCGGCGCGGTCTTCACGCCGATGCCGGAAGGGACCGGCGTCAGCGCCGGGCGGAACGCCTCCCGGGAGCACTGAGGAGGAGGGCCGACCAGGGGCGCGCGCGGCGGCGCGCTTCGAAGCGCAGTCCGGCCGCGCGGGCGCGGCGGACGAGATCCCGCTCGTCCTCGATGAGCAGGCCGGCCAGCACGATGCGGGCGCCCGGGCGTGCGCGCTTCGCCAGCGCCGGCAGCAGCTCGCGGATGACGCGCGCGCCGATGTTGACGAGGGCGAAGTCGAATCGGCGGCCTGCGAGGGCCCGTGCCGCGTCGGCTCGCCGCACGGTCACCGGGTCCGTACGGGAAGCGGCGGTCCTCGATCGCGACGCGGCACGCGCGGACCGCGGGGGACGGTTCATCCGGAGGGTGCGCCGGGCCACGGCGACCGCCACCGGGTCGGCGTCCACGGCATGGGCCCGGCGCGCGCCCAGCCGCACCGCGGCCAGGGCCAGGATGCCGGTGCCGGTCCCGAGATCGAGGACCTCGTCCCCCGGGCGGAGGGACTCCTCGAGGAGCCCGAGCGACAGGCGGGTCGAGGCGTGCTCTCCGGTTCCGAACGCCTGCCCGAACGGGATTCTCAGGACGATGCGGCCGTTTCCCGTGGGCGGATGGAGTCCTTCGGGGAGCGCCAGGAGGCGCCGGCCGATCGGCATCGGGCGAAGCGTCTTCTGCCACTCTTCAACCCAGGCGCGATCCGCCACGCGTCGCACCCGCACGGCACCGGGCCGGAGACCGGCGGCGGCGAGGGCGCGGCGGACGCGCGCCTGTGCTTCTCCCGTCTTCAACGTGCCGGGGAAAAAGACCGCGAGCGGAACGCGCGAACGCTTCGGCGCTTGCGGACCTTCATTGCTCCAGGTCTCGCGCGACTGACGAGGCGGCGGCATGCCGCGCGTTTCGACGCCGAGACAGCCCTGCTCCCAGAGCGCCGCCACGAGGGTTTCCTCGAGGCGCGCGGGGACCTCGAGCGACACCTGCCACCAGGTGCGGGTCGATCGGAGCCGGGGTGGGGGCGCGGAACGGAGCCGGGGCCGACTCACACGGGGATCAACTGAAGATGTCTTTGACCCGTCCGAAGAGATCGCGCGGCGCCGCATCGGCGGGCTCCTCTCCCTCGCGCAGCGCCTCGTACAGCTCGCGCTGCTTGCGGCTCAGCCGCGCGGGGACGCGCAGGGCGACGGTGACGTAGAGGTCGCCGCGCGGGCCGCCGTCGAGGCTCGGCAGTCCCTTCCCCTTGAGCGCGAAGGTGGTGCCGCTCTGCGTCCCGCCGGGAACGGTGATGCGCGCCGTCCCTTCCAGGGTCGGCACCGTGACCTCGGCGCCGAGCACCGCCTGGGTGACGGTGATCGCCGCGGCGCTGAAGAGGTGCGGTCCCTCGCGCCGGAAGTCGGGGTGCTCCTCGACGCTGACCACGACATACAGGTCGCCGGCACGGCCGCCCCGCAGTCCTCCCTCCCCTTCGCCGGTCATGCGCAGACGCACGCCCGTCTCGACACCCGGCGGGATGCGCATCTTGAGGGTCCGGGTCGCGCGCCGGCGGCCGTCCCCGCGACAGTCGGCGCACGGGTTCTGGATCGTCTCTCCGATTCCGCGGCAGTCCGGGCACGACTGGCTCAGGGTGAAGAACCCCTGCTGGCGGTGCAGCTGGCCGCGACCGCCGCAGGCGCGGCAGGTGGAGCGCTTGCCGTCCTTCGAGCCGCTGCCTTTGCAGGTCTCGCAGGTCTCCAGGCGCGGCACGGTGATCTCCTTCTCGACGCCGCGCGCCGCGTCGATGAGATCGATGCCCACGTCGATGCGCAGGTCGGAGCCGCGCTGCGGTCCCGCGACGGACCCTCGTGACGCCCGGCCGCCGCCGAAAATGTCCCCCATCGAGAACCCGAACATGCTGCCGAGGATGTCCTCGAACCCGGCGAAGACGTCGGCGTTGAAGCCGCCGCCGAACGGATCGCCCGCGGCGCCGCCGACGCCGGCATGGCCGAAGCGGTCGTAACGGGCGCGCTTGTCGGAGTCGGCGAGGACCGAGTAGGCCTCGGCCGCCTCCTTGAACTTCTCCTCCGCCTGCTTGTCGCCGGGGTTGCGGTCGGGATGGTGCTTGAGGGCGAGGGCGCGGTAGGCCTTCTTGATGGTCCCGTCGTCCGCGCCGCGCTCGACGCCGAGGATCTCGTAGTAGTCGCGCTTCTTCTTCAACGCCCGCTTCCGCTCCGCTTCACGCGTTGCGAACGGCGGCGGGGACGATCAGGCGGCGGCGGAACCGGTTCCGGAAGCCTCCCCCGCCCCCGTCTTGCCGCCGCCGGGGTTGTTCCCCCCGGGCGCGCCGGCCGACGGCTGGTAGAGGATGACCTCGGTCAGGATCTGCGACGCCTCGCCGAGCTTCTCCAGCGACTCGGTGCACTCGCTGATGCTCGCCGAGGCCAGCGCCTTGCGGGCGGCGTCGATGATCTTCTTGACCGTGACGCGCTTCTCCTCGTCGAGCATGCTCCCGAACTCCGCGAACGAGCGCATGTTCGACTCCAGGAGACCCTCGAGGCGCGCCTGGATCCGGAACAGCTCCGCCCTCTTCTTGTCGTCCTCGGCGTGCCGTTCGGCGTCCTCGATGATCTCCGCGATCTCCCGATCCGTCAAGCCCCCGGCGGGCGTGACCACGATCTTCTGCTCCTTCTTCGTGGCCATGTCGCGCGCCCCGACGTGCACGATGCCGTTGCTGTCGATGTCGAAGGTGACCTCGACCTGGGGCACGCCCTTCGGGGCCGGCGGGATGCCGATCAGCTCGAAGCGGCCCAGCGACTTGTTGTAGGAGGCGACCTCGCGCTCCCCCTGCAGGACGTTGATCTCGACCTTCGCCTGGTTGTCCACGACGGTGGTGAAGATCTTCGACTTGCGGGTCGGCACGGTGGTGTTGCGGTCGATGAGCTTGGTGAACATGGCGCCGCGCGTCTCGATGCCGAGCGACAGCGGGGTGACGTCGAGGAGGACCATGTCCTTGACCTCACCCTGCAGGATGCCGGCCTGCACCGCGGCGCCGACGCCGACCACCTCTTCCGGGTTGCGGTCGCGGCTCGCCTCGCGCCCGAAGATTTCGCGGACCGTGTCGATGACCCTGGGCACGCGCGTCATGCCGCCGACCAGGAGCACCTCGTCCACGTCGGTGTTCTTGAGCCCGGCGAGCGACAGCGCCTCGAGGCACGGCTTTCTCGTCCGCTCGACGAGGTCCGCGGTCATCTCGTTGAACTTGTCGCGCGTCAGGGCGACGTTGAGGTGCTTCGGCCCCTTGGCGTCGGCGGAGATGAACGGCAGGTTGATCTCCGCGCGCTCCTCGACCGACAGCTCGCACTTGGCTTTTTCGGACGCCTCCTTGAGGCGCTGCAGGGCGAGGCGATCCTCGCGCAGCGAGATCCCCTCCTTCTTCTCGAATTCCTGCAGGAGCCACTCGAGGATGCGCTGGTCGAAGTCCTCGCCGCCGAGGAAGGTGTCGCCGGAGGTGGCGCGCACCTCGAAGACGCCCTGGCCGAGCTGCAGGATCGACACGTCGAAGGTGCCGCCGCCGAGGTCGTAGACCGCGATCTTCTTCTCGCTCGTCTCGTTGAGCCGGTAGGCCAGCGACGCGGCGGTCGGCTCGTTGAGGATGCGCAGCACCTTGAGCCCGGCGATGCGGCCGGCGTCCTTGGTCGCCTGGCGCTGGCTGTCGTCGAAGTAGGCCGGGACGGTGATGATCGCCTCGGCGACGTCGGTCTGCAGGAACTCCTCGGACGTCTCCTTGAGGCGTCCGAGGATCATCGCCGAGATCTCCTGCGGGCTGTAGTCCTTGTCGCGCACGCGCACCCGCACGTCGCCGTTGGCCGCCTCCGAGATCTGGTACGGCACGAACTGGCGGGCGTGCTGCACCTCCGGGCTCGAGTACTTGCGCCCGATGAGGCGCTTGACGGCATAGACGGTGTTCTTGGGATTGGTGACCGCCTGGCGCCGGGCGATCTGGCCGACGAGCTTCTCGCCGCGCTCGGTGAAGGCCACGACCGACGGGGTCGTGCGGGCCCCCTCCTTGTTCGGGATCACCTTGGGGACGCCCCCCTCCATGATCGCCACGCAGCAGTTGGTGGTCCCGAGATCGATGCCGATCACCCTGCCCATCGTGTCCCCTCCGTCTCCTCTATCCCGCGGCGCGCCGGCGCTCAGGCGCGGGCGCCGATTCCGTTCCCTCGGCGGCGGCCACCTTCACGAGCGCCGGCCGGACGAGCCGGTCGCGCAGCAGGTAACCGCGCTGCATCTCCTCGATCACCGTGCCCTCGGGCGCCTCGCTCGTCGCGATCGTCTCGACCGCCTCGTGCACCTGCGGGTCGAACTTCTCCCCTTTCGAATCCACCGGCTTGAGGCCGTCCCGTCCGAGGACGTCGAGCATCTGCTGCAGGGTCAGCGCGATTCCCTGGCGCAGACCGTCGTCGCCCCACCCGGGTGACTGGATGGCGCGCTCGAGGCTGTCGAGGACCGGCAGCAGCGCCCGCAGGCGCTCCGTCGTCTCGCGGGTGCGCCTCTCGGTCGCCTCGCGATCGAGCTGCTTGCGGACGTTGGAGGTCTCGGCCTGGGCGCGCAGCCACAGGTCGTGCAGGCGCTCCTTTTCCTTCTCGGCCTCGTCGAGACGCCGGCGCAGGTCGTCCGGTGCGTCGGCACCATGGGACGGCCCGGCCTGGGCGTGCCCTCCGTGGACATCGTGCTGCGCGTCGGATTCGTGCGACACCAGCTCGCCGAAGGAGCCTTCGCCGGCGAGCGGTTCCGTCTCGTTGATCCCGGTGACCTCGAGGATCTCGATGTCGTCGTCGCCGGTGGCGGGGAGGTCGCAGGACGGACCCGAGCCTTTGGCATCCTCTTCCTTCTCGGACGCCGGCTCGTGGCGCTTGTGCGGCCTGCCGGACGGGCGCGCGGACATGGATCCTCCGGCGCCGGAATATAGGTTACGGGATCGGACGGCGCAACAAAGTGGAGAAAAGACGGGAGATGTACTCGACGAGCGCCAGCGCGCGGTCGTATTCCATCCGCGTCGGCCCGAGCACGCCGATCCAGCCGGTCCCCTCCCCCGCCTGGTAGGGTGAGGCGACGAGCGACATCCGGCCGGCCGCCAGGTCCCCTGCCTCCGATCCGATGACGATGCGCGGCCGGTCCGCGTCAAGGTAGCGGTCGAGGAGCGTCACCAGCCGGTGCTTCTCCTCGAAGGTCGCGAACAGGCCCCGCATGATCTCGACGTCGGCCAGCTCCGGGTGGTTGATGATGTTGGTCGTCCCCTCCACGACGATGCGCCGCGCCCCCGCCTCGGCGTCGAAGTAGCGGGTCCCGAGCGCCACCGCGTCGCGCATGAGCGTGTCGAAGCGCGCCTTCTCCTCGGCCATGAGGGAGACGAGGCGGCGGCGGATTTCCCCCAGCGTCTTGCCGCCGAACTCGCCCACGAGGTAGCGGCCCGCTTTCTCGAGCACGTCGGCCTCGTAGTCCTCCTCGGTGTCGAGCAGGCGGTGGCTCACCACTTCGTTGCGGTCCACGAAAATGACCAGCACCCGCTTGGGATGGAGGCGGACGAACTCGATGTGCTTGAGGACCGCCTCCGCCGGCGGCGGCGCCAGCAGGTACGCGACCTGGCTCGTCAGTCGCGACAGGAGCTTGGGGATGGCCTCCATCGTCGTTCCCGGCTCGCCGCCGAGGTCGCGCAGGCTCTGATCGATGAGAGCGCGATCCTGGGGCGCCAGCCGCCCGGCCGGCAGCAGAGTGTCGACGTAATAGCGATAGCCCTTGTCGGTCGGGACCCGGCCCGCCGAGGTGTGCGGCTGCACCAGGAACCCGGCCTCCTCGAGATCCGACATGACGTTGCGGATCGAGGCAGGGCTCAGCCCCTCCCACGACATCTTCGCGATGGTGCGCGACCCGACCGGCTCGCCGGTCAGGATGTAGTGGGACACCACGCACCGGAGAATTTCCTGGGCGCGGGGCGGGAGTTCTGTTTCCTTGGCACTCATGGGCGGCGAGTGCCAATATAACGCGCTCCCGGAGGCGCGTCTATCGGGGCCGGCTCACCCGGGTCAGACGAGGCGCGTGGTCTTGAAGCTCAGCGTGACCGGCTTGCCGTCGCGCACGACGGTGAGGTCGAGCTGCTGGCCGGGCAGGCGCAGCGTCTCGCGCAGGCTGGGAAGGTCGCCGGCGGAGATGGATTTGCCGTTCCACTGCGTCACCACATCCCCCACGAGTGCGCCAGCGCCGTTCGCGGGAGACTTGTCCACGACGAAGCCGACCTTGAGCGCGCCGGTCGCATCGGGCTGCAGCCACAGGCCGGACATGTCCCATTCGAACGGACGATCGAAGGACTTGCCGGGTGACAGCACCATCCGCTTGTTCTGGTAGTCGAAGGCGACCTTGAAGCGCTGCAGGACCTGGTTGCCCAGGTTGCCCCCGCCGTAATCCTCGCCGCCGGGGCGCTGGACGTCGGCGTCCGGGAAGGTCGCGATGACGTCCTTGAGCGTCATGCCCCCGAGCTGCAATCCGGCGATCCGGCCGACCCGGCCGGACAGGCGGCCGCCGACGCCCAGGCCGACGACGGCGCTGATGGTCTTCTCCGGCGCCTGCAGCCCTTCGACGACGCCGAGGTTCAGGGAGATCGGGTGCCCCGCGCCGAGATCCACGACGACCGTGGCGGGAAGGGAGCGCCCCTGCGCATCGAGTACGCCGACCTCGATGAACGGGGCGTTGTGCCGCAGCTTGAACGGGACCGTGGTGGCGCCGGCCGGCGGCTGCCAGCGCTTCGGGTCGTCGAGCGTGAGGCGCTTCGCCTCGTAGTCGATCGCCACCACGAAGTTCTTGAACAGCGAAGCGCCGATGACCCCGTCGTGGTAGTCGGCCAGGCCGGGGAGCGGCGGCGCCACGATGGCGCGCACCTGCGTCAGCCGGAGGTCGCCGAGATCGACCGTCAGGCCGTTCACGATCTCGGCGTCGATCCCTCTTTCCTCTCCTCCCGCGCCGGCGACGCGGGCCCGCATCCCCTCCTCGTACGGGAGATCGAGAGCCGTGACCCGCGGGTTCTTGTAGAGCATCAATCCTTCCATCGGCATGCCGGTGTCGACGATCAGGTTCACCGGCTTGCCGCCGATCGAAGCCTGGACGATGACGTGGTTGTTGCTCAGGTTGAACGGGACGGAGACCCTGCCGTCCTTCGAGCGCACCTCGACGTGCGCCGGCACCGGCGACTCCCCGAAGTGCCGAGGCGGGTTCTCCGCCGTGAAGGAACGTGGCCCCGCGCCCACGGCGCAGGCGATGGCAAGAAAAGCGACGAACGTCTTCGCGCGCACGACCATGAGTCCGCCTCCCGGGAGAATCCCGACTCTCCCGTTAGACGCAGGCATGACGAAAAGGTGAGCGCAGGCTGGGGGAGCCTAGTTCGGCGAGGACGCCGCCGCGCCCGAAGGAGCGACCTTCTTGAGCAGGAATGCCCGGATGAAGGGATCGAGGTCGCCGTCGAGGACCCGGTCGACATCGCCGCGCTCGAAGCCGGTGCGGTGGTCCTTGATGAGCTGGTACGGCTGCAGGACGTAGGAGCGGATCTGGCTGCCGAAGTCGATGTCCTTCTTGTCCCCCTCGTCCGCCTTGCGCTTCTCGTCCCGCTTGCGCTGCTCCACTTCATAGAGGCGCGCCTTGAGGACGCGCATCGCCATGTCGCGATTCCGATGCTGCGAGCGCTCGTTCTGGCACGACACGACGATGCCGCTCGGCAGGTGGGTGACACGAACCGCCGAGTCGGTGACGTTGACGTGCTGGCCGCCGGCGCCGCTGCTGCGGTAGGTGTCGACGCGCAGGTCCTTCTCCTCGATCTTGACGTCGATCGAGTCGTCCAGCTCGGGGACGGCATAGACGCTCGCGAACGAGGTGTGCCGTCGCCCGGACGAATCGAACGGCGAGATGCGCACCAGGCGGTGCACGCCGTTCTCGGCGCGCAGCCGCCCGTAGGCGTTGGAGCCCTTGATCATCAGGGTCGCGCTCTTGATGCCCGCCTCATCCCCCTTCTGGTAGTCGAGCGCCTCGACGCGGTAGCGGTGCGCCTCGGCCCAGCGCAGGTACATGCGGTAGAGCATCTCGGCCCAGTCCTGCGACTCGGTGCCGCCGGCGCCCGGGTGGATGGTCAGGATGGCGTTGTTGGCGTCGTGCTCGCCGGAGAGCATCAGCTCGAGCTCGGTGGCGTCGAGCGCCGCACCCAGGGCGTCGACGGCGGCCTGCAGATCGTCGCCGGCCGGCTCCCCTTCGCGCACCAGCTCGACCAGGGTCGCGGCGTCGTCGGCCTTTGCGGCGAGGGCGCGCTGCGCCTCGATCGCCTCGGTCAGGCGGGCGCGGTCCCTCAGGACCTGCTGGGCTTTCTGCGGATCCTTGAAGAGATCGGGGTCGGCGGCGCGGGCTTCGAGCTCGTGGAGACGGCCTTCCGGTGCGGCCTTCTCAAAGATGCACCTTGAGCTCGGCGTAGCGCGCGCGCAGCGCGTCGACGCGCCGCGCCAGCTCGTCGACTTCGAAGGATCGTGCCATGGGGAAGGTGTCCGCCTCCGCGCCGGCCGTGTCGGCGGCTCCGCTCAGTCGCCCCGGCGCCGCGACCACGCGCGCCAACCGAGGCCGGCGAACCCCGCGAATATAGCACACGCCCAGGCGAAGACATCGCCGTGCGCGGCGTACGGAGTCACGTCGGCGCGCGCGTGGATCGTCCCCTGCAGCACGCGCTCCACCTCGAGCGGTGTGGCGTCGATGACCCGACCGGCGGGGTCGACGATCGCCGAGATGCCGGTGTTGGCGGCGCGGGCCATCCAGCGGTGGTTCTCCGCGGCGCGCGCGACGGCGAGCGCCAGGTGCTGTTGCGGCGCGGCGCTGTGACCGAACCAGGCGTCGTTGGTGAGATTGACGAGGAAGCCGGCGCGGGCGACGCGCCGGACCTGGCCCGGGAAGATCACCTCGTAGCAGATGAGCGTCCCGGCGTCTCCGAACGGCGTGTGGAGAGGCTCGAGGCTCTCGCCCGCCTCGAACTCCGCCACCGCTCCCTGCACCATCCGGTTGACGAAGAACAGCAGGCGCTGCAGCGGGACGTATTCCCCGAACGGCACGAGGTGCACCTTGTCGTATGACTCCCCGGGACCGCCGTCGGGACGCGACACGAAGGCGCTGTTGTAGGCGCGCATCCGCCCGCCGACCTGGCGGTACTGGACGGCTCCGGCGACGAGCGTGACGCCGCTTTCGCGCACGAAGGTCGCCACCCGCTCCGCCTCGGCGCGCTGCGGCTCGAGCGGCATCGGCAGCGCGCCCTCCCCCGCCGGCCGGTAGTACGAGAGGGGGCTCGACGACTCCGGCCACAGAAGGAGCCGCGCTCCGTCGCGTGTGGCGCGCCCGCTCAGGTCGAGCAGGCGGGTGACGATGCCGTCCTCTTCTTCCGGGTGCCACTTGCGATCCTGCGGGACGTTGGCCTGGATCGCTGCGACGCGGATCGACTCGCCGTCGCCCTGCGGCAGGCGCGCCACGACGCCCCGGCCCCAGAGCGCCGCCACACCGACGAGCGCCAGCGGCACGATGCCGGCAAGTCGCTCGGCGCGGCGCGCCCCGCGCGTCACCAGGAGGGCCAGAGCCGCATTGACGGCGACGACCATCCCGGAGACGAGCGCCACGCCTCCGATCGAGGACGCCTGGAGAATCGCGGCGTGCCGCCACTGCGTCGCGCCGAGCACGCCCCAGGGAAAACCGGTGAGGAGCCGTCCGCGCAGGAGCTCGAGTCCGACCCAGACGAACGGGGCGGCCAGGTAGGCGACCGGCCCCGAGCGCGCCAGCCCGGCGGCGAGGATCGCCGTGAACAGCATCACGTAGATCGCCAGGTACGCGACGAGGAGCAGCAGGATGGCGCCGCCGACGACGTGCGGCAGGCCGCCGTAGCGCACCATCACACCGATGAGCCAGGAGAGGAGCCCGCCGAAGAAGACCAGCCCGGTCAGGAATCCCATGCGGGCCGCGTCGCGTGAGCCCGCGCCCCGCAGCGCCAGGAGCAGGGGCACGAGCGCAAGGAACGCCAGCCAGCCCTGGTCGGTGAGCGGGAAGGACAGGACGAGCAGGATCCCCGAGGCGACCGCGGCCGTCGACCGCGCCAGCAGTGTCGTGCTCCTAGCGCGGCTCGTGCACGAGCAGGCGCATCACCTCGCGCACGTCGACGCGGCCGTCCGCCGCTTCGCTGAGGACCGCGTCGAGCAGCGTCGGCCGGCGCGCCTCCGCCTGCCGGTCGCGCAGAGCTGCGCGCCGGCCCGGACGCAGGAGATCCTGGCGGTCGAGCGGCAGGTACTCGAGGACGCGCACCCGTTCGAGCCGGCCCGAGCCGCGGCAGGCGTCGCATCCGGGAGCGGTGGCGTAGGAGCCGGACCGCGCCGCGCCCGCCTCCGGCACGAGGTCGAGCAGGTCGCCGAAGTCGAACGGGCGGCGGCAGACTGCGCAGACTGACTCGAGGTGGCGAGCGGCGAGGATCCCCGCCGGGGCGCTGCGCGCCATGCGGCCGACCCGACCCTGGGCCAGGGCACCCGCGGCGCGGAAGGCGTTGCCCGCATCGCAGGCGGCCAGCACGACGCGCTTCGAAGCCTCCGCCTCGAGCGCCGGCGCCAGCGACTCGTCCCAGGGCGTGGCGACCACCAGCAGGTCGGCCGCGCTCTCGAGGGAGACCGGGGCCGGCTCGTCCCAGCCGCCGCGCACATCGCGGCGCGGCAGCCGATCGCCCAGGAGTCCGAGCACCGCGAGGAGCGCCGAGTTCCATTCCGACGGCCCGGTCCCGGCGAGGACGAGCAGTCCCCGGCGCTCCGATGCCAGGGTCTCGACGGCGCTCACCAGCGCCGGCAGGGCGCGCGCGTGCTGCAGCGGTGTCGGGTCGAGGATCTTCTCTTCCCGCAGGTGCAGGAGCGTCGTCCGGCCGTGCAGCCCCGGCAGCGACAGGGCGCTGACGACGACCCGGCGCCCTTCGTCGAACGCCGTGAAGCGGCCTTCACGCGGCAGGAGCTGGCCGCGCGCCGCGGCCCCCGACAGGCCGTCCACGAGCGCGGCGACGGATGCGAGCGGGCCCTCGGGAAGATCGAGGCCGTCTTCTCCTTCGTCGGTCTCGAGACGCAGGCGGCCGCCCTGGCGAGCCGGCTCGATCGCCAGCAGGCGCGCCCGGCGCCGCAGCCCGAGCGCGAGAAGCGCGCGCAGCCATTCCGACGCGGGGGCGGACGGCCGCAGCGCCTCGATGTCGGCAGGGGCGATGCCGCGGCGCGCCGCGCGCACCACGAGCTCGGCCTCGCCGGCGGCACGGAACAGCACGCCGGGTTCGACCTCCGCCGGATAATGACGCGCGATCGATTCGGCGAGGAACGACGGAGGGCAGATGATCGGCTCGACGCGCCGCCCGGTCAGCGCCTCGACCGCCGGCAGGAGACCGCGGTGGTCGGCGTGCCCGAGCGCGATCTCGAGCGTCCCGCCGTCGTCGCGCACCGGCATCATCCGGTAATGATGCGCCAGCGGCGCGGGGATCATTCCCGCCGCCTCGCCCGATCGCAGCGACTCCATCAGGTCGGGGCGCATCCCCTCGAGGTGCGTGTCGAGGAAGAGATGGAACCCGACCGGCACCACTTCGCCCAACCGCATGAGATGCCAGCCGAGTCGTCCCCCGCCGAGGCGCTGCGCTTCGAGCCCCGCCCGCAATCCGGCGCCGTTCACGACCCCCGCCTCGAGCAGGAGCTCCCCCAGGAGGCGCGGCGTGTCGTGACGGCGCATGGTCTGGCTCATCTCTCTCCTTCTGTCATCGACGCTATCGCTCGCCTTCGCGGAGCACCCAGGTCTGGAGGCCGAGGGACTTGCGGATGCGATCGGCCATGGCGTCGGCGGGACCGCGCTCCTTCCAGCGCCCGACGCGCACCTTCCACCTTCCACCGTCGTCCTGGATCGCGGCGGCGGGGAAGCCGTGTGACGCGAGGCGATCGCGCACCTGCCTGGCCCTGGTCTCGTCGGCGCTGCCGAGCACCTGGACCACGAAGATCCCCGAGGCCGGAACCAGGTCCCCCGGCGCGGGACGCAGGGCGTTCTCCGGCGCCGGCCCCTTCGCGGGCGGCGCGTCCCCCAGCTTGCTGTAGAACGTGAGATCCGGGACGGCCGTCGCCTTCTGCACCGCGGTCGCTCCGCGTCCGGAGGCGACGCGCTTCGCGGCCACGCCGCCGACGTAGCGGGCGCCCGCGAGCAGCAGTCCGCTCGTCACGAGCACGGCGAGAATCGGGCCGCGCACCCGGCGCGCCATCAGCTTCCCTCCCCGACCGCCTGGGCGCGCGGGCTCGGCGACGGGAGACGCTCGCCGGCGACGAAGACCAGGTTCTTTCCCGCGCCTTTGGCGGTCTGCATGGCCTCGTCGGCGCACTTGATGAGACCGAGACTGGTGCGGGCGTGCAGAGGGTAGGTGGCGATGCCGAACGAGGCGGTCACCTTCAGGTGCGTCGCGCTGTCCACGACGAACGGCTTGTCGCCGATGGCGGTGCGCAGGCGCTCACACAGCTCGCGCGCGCCGGCCAGGTCGGTCGCCGGCAGCACGAGGCAGAACTCGTCGCCGCCGTAGCGGAACGCCCGGTCGCTGCCGCGGATGGTCCCGAGCAGGCGCCGCGACACCTCGCGCACCGTGCGCGAGCCGGCGCCGTGCCCGTGACGCGCGTTCACCTGCTTCAGGTTGTCGAGATCGAGGAACACCAGCGACAGCGCCTGGCCGTAACGCTGCGCGCGGTACACCTCCTCCGACAGGCAACGATCGAAGAAGCGCCGGTTGTAGCAGTCGCTCTGGTCGTCCTTGATGACGAGGTCGCGGTACTGCTGCACGCGGTGCGCGTTGACCAGGCCGGGGAGCATCTCGGGGAGGAGCCGCCGCAGCCGCACCAGCGGCTCGGGCCGGGCCGCGCCTCCCCCCGGCCCCCCGAGCAGCAGCATGCCGAGGAGCCGCCCGCCGCCGTGCAGCGGCACCGCCAGGATCGGATCGCAGCGCAGGACATCGAGCGGCGCCGGCGGCGGCGCGACCAGCGAATCCCAGGCCTCGGCCGGTCCGGGCCGCCGCAGCGCCGCGAGATCGAGCGCGGCCAGCTCGTCCCGCTGCGGCGATCCCTCCGGGAGGGTGCTCACCGCCAGGCGGAACATGTCGCTCTCGGCGTCGTAGAGGTACAGCAATCCGACCGGGAGGCGGCTCTGCGCCACGGCGCCGCGCAGGAACGCGTCGGCCGCGGCCGCCGTGTCGATGCACCGGCACACCTCGAGGGCCCGCCGCGCCGTCTCGAGCTGCTCGGCGAGAGCGGCCGGGTCGTCGCTCACGCGCCTCCTCGCGACGACACGGCGCGGCGCAGCACGTCGAAGATGTCGATCGGCATCGGGAAGATGATGGTGGAGTTCTTCTCGGTGGCGATCTCGGTGAGCGTCTGCAGGTACCGCAGCTGCAGCGTCGTCGGGTTCTCCGAGAAGATGTTCGCCGCCTTGGCGAGCGACGCCGACGCCTGCAGCTCGCCGTCGGCGTGGATGATCTTGGCGCGCTTCTCGCGCTCCGCCTCCGCCTGCTTCGCCATGGCGCGCTGCATCTCCGGAGGCAGGTCGACGTGCTTGACCTCGACCGCCGAGACCTTGATCCCCCAGGGATCGGTGTGCCGGTCGAGGATCTGCTGCAGCTCCGCGTTGAGGTGCTCGCGCTTGCTCAGCAGGTCGTCCAGCTCGACCTGGCCGAGCACCGATCGCAGGGTCGTCTGCGCCAGCTGGGACGTGGCGTAGTGGTACTGCTCGACCTCGACGACCGCCCGGCGCGAGTCCACGACGCGGTAATAGACGACCGCGTTCACCTTCACCGAGACGTTGTCGCGGGTGATGACATCCTGCGGCGGAACGTCGTGCACCACCACCCGCTGCGAGATGCGCACCATCCGGTCGATGGGAAAGGCGACGATGACGATCCCCGGCCCGGCCGGCTGCGGCAGCAGGCGCCCGAGGCGGAAGACGACGCCCCGCTCGTACTCGTTGAGGATCTTGACGCTCAGGAACAGCCAGAAGGCGACCGCCAGGATCACCACCGGAACGCCACCCAGGATCGGCATCACGCCTCCCTCTCTTGAACCGAAGCGCCCGTCCGCCTCACGAGCCGCGGACCTCGTCCACATCCAGCACCAGGTCGTGCACGCCCGTCACCCGCACCCTGGCCCCCTTGGCGATGCGCGTCGCGGCGCGCGCGTTCCAGGACTCGCCGTGCACGAACACCCGCCCGTCGGGCTCGAGATCGGTCAGCGCCGTGCCGCGCTCGTCCATGAGCCCGCTCGCCCCGGTCAGCGGCTTGAGCCGCCAGATGCGGGTGACGAGGATCGACAGGATCGCCATGATCGACCCGACGCCGGCCGCGACCGCCAGGATGAGCAGCCGCGCCGCCCGCCACCCCGGCACCTCGGGCGAGTTCGGGAAGAGGATGAGCGCGCCGAGGACGAGACAGACGATGCCGCCTCCCGCCAGGGCCCCGTGGCTGATCACCTTGAGCTCGAGCAGGAACAGCACGCACCCGAGCACCACCAGCGCCACGCCGATCCAGTTGATCGGCAGCATCTGGCTGGCGAAGACGAACAGCACCAGGCAGATGGCGCCGATGAGCCCCGGCGCGATGAGCCCCGGGTGGGTGAACTCGATGTAAAGCCCGAGGATCCCGGCGAACAGCAGCAGCGCCGCGAGCGTCGGGTTGGCCAGCACCTTCAGGAACCGGTCGCGGCGGCTCATGTCGAGCGACACGACGCGCGCGTCCTTCAGGTCGATGGTGACGGTGTCTCCCGAGAAGCGCCGGATGGGGCGCCCGTCGAGCTTCGCGACGATCTCCGCTTCATCCTTCGCGATGAAATCGATGAGCCCGAGCTTGAGCGCCTCCTGCTCGGTGAAGGCCCGGCTCTCGCGCACCGCCTTCTCCGCCTCGACCGCGTTGCGATGCCGGTTGGTCGCGATCGAGCGCACGTAGGCGGCCGCGTCGTTCTCGACCTTCGCCGCCATCGGCGAGTCGGCGGGGATGTCGCCGATGGCGAGGACCGGGTGCGCCGCGCCGAAGCGCGTCCCAGGCGCCATCACCGCCACGTCCGCCGCGATGGTCAGGAAGAATCCGGCCGACGCCGCCTTGGTGCCGTGCACGAAGACGACCACCGGCACGCGGGCGTGGGTCATGCGGTTGATCATGTCCTCCATCGAGTCCATGAGACCGCCCGGCGTGTCGAGCTTCAGGATGAAGAGGGCCGCCCCTTCGTGCTCCGCCCGCTGCAGCGAATCCCGGAAATAGCGGGCCGACAGTGGATGGATGACGTCGTCGAGTGTCACCGTGTACACCGCCGGGCCGCCCGTCGCGGCGTGCGGGGCGGCGGTCGCCGCGGGCGTTGCCGGTCCGGCCGCGACGCAAGCGCAGAAAACCGCGAGCAGACCCGCGGCGCCGCGCGTCCAGGCGCGCGAGGGGGCGCGGCGGATCACGCCGTGGTTTCTCCGAGGAGCTTCCGCAGCCGCGTCAGCCCTTCGCGCATCCGCTCGGGAGCCAGGGCGTAGGACATCCGGACGCGCCCGGGGACGCCGAACGCCTCCCCGGGAACGACGGCGATCGCCGCATCGGTCATCAGGCGCTTCGCGAAGTCGATCGAGGTGGCGCAGCCGAGCGTCTCCATGGCGCCGCGCACGTCGGGAAAGACGTAGAACGCGCCGCCCGGAAGGGGGCACCGGATGCCGCGCAGGCGGTTGAGGGCCGGCACCAGCTCGTCGCGCCGCCGCCGGTACTCCTCGCGCATCGAGGCGACCGAGTCCTGCGCGCCGGAGAGCGCCTCGCGCGCCGCCGCCTGGGCCACGACCGCAGTGTGGGTGGCGTCGTGCGACTGCACCTTCTTCATGGCGTCGGCGATCGGACGCGGCGCCAGGGCGTAGCCGACGCGCCAGCCGGTCATGGCGTAGGTCTTCGACAGCGAGTTCACCAGCACCAGCCGGTCGGCGAGCCGTTCCTTGTGCGCCGCGAAGGAGGCGTACGCGCCGCTGTACGTGAACGCGTCGTAGGTCTCGTCGCTCACGAGGTACGTCGATTCCGCCGCGGCGAAGGCGGCGAAGCGCTGCACCTCGTCGGCCGGGATGACGGCGCCGCTCGGATTGCACGGCGAGTTGAGCAGGATCGCCTTCAGGCGCCCGCGGTGCGGCTCGAGCGCGCTGGCGCGCGGGATCGGCCCGGCGTCGGTCTCCTCGCACGGCAGGATGACCGGCTCGGCGCCGCACAGCTTCACCTGCTCGGGGAACGACACCCAGTACAGCGCGTAGATCGCCACCCGATCGCCCGGGTCGAACAGGGCCATGGCGAGCACGAACAGGACGTTCTTGCCGCCGACGCCGGTGACGACGTCGCCGTCGTCCCACGCGGCGCCGTAAGTCCGGCGATAGCGCTCGACGATGGCGCGGCGCAGCTCGGGGATGCCGGCGGTCTCGACGTAGTGGCTCATGTCCTGCGCGATCGCCTGCTGCCCGGCCCGCTTGATGTTCTCCGGCGTGTTGAAGTCCGGCTCGCCGGGGCCGAAGTCGACGACGTCCACGCCCCGCTCGCGCAGGCGCTTCGCCTCCATCATCACCTGGAGCGTCGGCGAGACGCTGATGACGTCGAGACGGCGCGCCAGCGGCGGCGGGACGGGCGCGCTCATCGCTCCCGCTCCGCGCGAGCCTTTGCGGCGAGCGCCGCGAGGGCCGGCAGCGCCTCTTTCGGCACCAGCCCCGAGACGTCGCCTCCCAGGCGCGCCACTTCCTTGACCAGGCGACTGCTGACGTACGACCACGCCTCGCTCGGCATCATGAACACGGTCTCCACACCCGGCTCGAGCCGGCGGTTCATCAGGGCCATCTGCAGCTCGTACTCGAAATCGGAGAGGGCCCGCAGCCCCCGCACGATGGCGCGCGCTCCGCGCGCGCGGCAGTAGTCCACCAGGAGACCGTCGAAGCTCTCCACCGTGACGTTGGGGAACCGGGCCACCACCGCCCGGACGATCTCCTGCCGCTCGTCGAGCGGCAGCAGCGGCTCCTTGTCGGCGTTGCGCAGCAGCGCCACGATGACGCGATCGAAGAGACGGACGCCCCGCTCGATGATGTCGAGGTGCCCGTTGGTGATCGGGTCGAAGGTGCCCGGGTAGATCGCGGTGACCTGCATCGCCACTATCGTGCCGCGCCCTTCAGCATCGCAGCAGCATGTTTGAGGGCCGACGGCGTGATCGATTCTCCGGCCAGCATGCGCGCCAGCTCCTGCACCCGGCCGCGCGCGTCGAGCGGCTCGACCCACGCTTCCGTGCGCCCCTTGACCGTGCGCTTGGCCACCCGCGCGTGCCGATCCGCCTGCGAGGCGATCGGCGCGAGGTGCGTCACGCACAGAACCTGGTGGGTGGCGGCGAGCGCGCGCAGTTTCCGTCCGAGCACTTCCGCCACCGCTCCGCCGACCCCCGCGTCCACTTCGTCGAACACCAGCGTGCGCGGCGTCCCGTGCCGGAGCCGGACCACCTCGAGGGCGAGCATGATCCGCGACAGCTCCCCGCCCGAGGCGACCGCGTGAAGCGGCCGCAGCGCCTCACCGCGATTCGCGGACAGAAGGAATTCCACCACGTCGTATCCCAGGGCGTCAACGGCCACTTCTTCTCCCTCGACCCACAGTCCGCTTCCCGGTCCGGGGCGCGGCCGCAGATCGACGGCGAAGCGGGTGCCCTCCATCGCCAGGTTCCCGAGCTCCTGCTCCACCTTGCGCTCGAGGGCCTGGGCGGCGCTCTTCCGGCGGCGCGACAGCCCCTGCGCGGCGGCAAGGGCGGCGGCGCGCAGCCGGTCCACCTTCTCCTCCAGCTCCGCCACGGTCGCGCCGCCGTCGGTGAGGCTCCGGAGCTCCTCCGCGGCCGCGTCGCGATAGGCCGCGATGGCGGTCTCGTCCGCGCCGGGCGCGTACTTGCGCAACAGCCCGTCGATCAAGAGGATGCGGTCGTCGGCCGCCTGCAGGCGCTGCGGGTCGGGCTGCAGGCGCGTCGTCAGGTCGCGCAGCCGGAACGCCACCTCTTCGATCTCCGACGCAGCCGCCTCGGCCCGATCGAGATCCGAATCGAGCCCCGGCTCGAAGCGGGCCACGTCGCGCGCGGCGCGGATGCCTTCGGCGACGCGGGCCAGGGCCGCCCCTTCGCCTTCGTAGAGCGCCTCGAGGGCCTCGCGCCCCGAGCGCAGGATCTGCTCGGCGTGGCGCAGTCGCTCCCGCTCGGTGCGCAGCGTCTCGCGCTCCCCCGCTTCGAGCGACGCCGCGTCGATCTCCTGCACCTGCCAGCGCAGCAGATCGACCCGCTGCGCCAGCCGCTGCGCGCCGTCGCGCAGCGAGCCGAGACGCGCCGTCGCCTCGGCGAGGGCCCGGGCCGCCTCCGCCATCGCCGGCAGCAATTCGGCCGCGGCGCCTTCGCGATCGAGCAGCGGCAGGTGCGACGCCGGATCGAGCAGTGTCTGGTGCTGGTGCTGGCCGTGGACCGAGACCGCCAGCGCTCCGAAGGCTTTCAGATCGGCGACGGGGGCCGGCACGCCGCCGATGAAGGAGCGCCCACGCCCCCCGGCGGCGATCTCCCGCTGCACCACGACGTGCCCCTGCTCCAGCGGGTAGCCGTGCTCCTCGAGGAAGGCGCGCGCGGCGGGAGAGGTCACTTCGAACTCGAGCGCGACCGTGCCGCGCTCTTCGCCGGTGCGCACCGCCTCGCTCTCGGCGCGTCCGCCGAGGCCGAGGAGCAGCGCATCCACCAGGATCGACTTGCCGGCGCCGGTTTCGCCGGTGAGGAGGTTCAGCCCCGGTCCGAGATCGAGGGTCGCCTCTTTGACGATGGCGAGGTTCCTGACGTGCAGGCAGCGAATCATTTCCGCCGGGCGGCACGGTAACAGAGCGGATCTTTCGTTGTCAATGAATCGGGCGTGTGCTAACTTACGGACCGCTTGCGACTTCGCGCGTCGGCGCGTTTTTTCCCCGGGTCGTCGCGCCCCCAGGGCAAGTCCTGGATAGGAGACCCGCCCCCGCATGCCCCTGATGATTCCGGTTCCGCTCGCCGCGGCCGCAACGACCCCCGGACTGCACGCCGATCCGCTGCGCCTCATCACCGAATCCGGCTGGGTGGCGCAGGGAGTCCTCCTGACGCTGCTCGCCTTCTCCGTCATGTCGTGGGCCGTCATGCTCGAGCGCTGGCGCTTCCTCAAGCGCGCCGAAGCCGAGTCGAAGCGGCTGCTCGCCGACATGCAGGGCGACAAGCGTCTCTCCGAGATGTACGACCGGGCGGCGCGCCACACCGCCAGCCCGCTCGCGCCGATCCTGCAGGCCGGCTTCCGCGAGCTGATCGCCGCGGTCAACGAAGGAGTCGGCGGCGCCCGCGGCGCCGTGCCGACCGACGAGGGCCGCCAGCGCGTCATGAACCGCCTGCGCCGCCGCGTGGAAGAGGCGGCGGGAATGGAGGCCGACACGCTCGACCGCAACCTCGGCCTGCTCGCGACGACCGGAAGCGTCGCCCCCTTCATCGGGCTGTTCGGGACGGTGTGGGGGATCATGGACGCCTTCCAGGGGATCGGGCTGACCGGATCGGCCAGCCTCGCCGCCGTGGCGCCCGGCATCTCGGAAGCGCTCGTGACCACCGCCGCCGGCCTCGCGGCCGCCATCCCGGCGGTGTGCGGCTACAACCTGCTGCTCGCGCGCGCCCGCCGGCTCGGCGCGCGCATCGACCGCTTCGTGCCGCAGTTCCTCTCGCAGGCCGAGGCGCAGCTCGATTCCGCCCGCCCCGCCGCAGCGACGGCCGAGGCCGGAAAATTCCGGATCTGACCATGACGCGGCCGGCGCTCCGATTCACGATCGCGATGCGCCGAGCGAGGCACGCATGAGCATGAGCGTCGGCGAGCGCGGAGGCGGCCGCTTCGGCCCGGCCCTCTCCGACATCAACGTCACGCCGCTGGTGGACGTGGTCCTCGTCCTCCTCATCATCTTCATGGTCACGGCGCCGATGATGAGCCGCGGCATCGACATCCGGCTGCCGCGCACGGAGTCGGGGACCGACACGCAGGAAGATCGCCTGATCGTCAGCGTCGACCAGGACAGCACCATCTACCTGAACGAGCGGCCGGTGAACCTGGCGCTTTTGACCGAGAAGCTGAAATCGGAGATGGACCGCACCGGCACCGACTTCGTCTTCCTGAAGGCCGACCAGGACGTGCCGTACGGCCGCGTCATGGCGGTCATGGATCAGATCAAGAAGTCCGGCGCGGACAAGGTCGGGATGGTCACCCGCCCCGAAACCCCGGCGAAGGCGACCGCCGCGGCCAAGGCGTTGCCGGCGAAGCCGGCGGCCGGACGGGACAAGAAGCGGTGAGCCCCGGAGCCGCGGCGCAGCAGAACGCCGGCGGCCGGGTGGCCCGCCCGTTCGTCGTCGTTTCGGTCATCCTGCACCTGGCGGCGTTCTTCTTCATCGTCGGAGTGCCGCGTTTCCTGTCCTCGGGTCCGTCCGGCAACAAGGTCTACGTCGTCGACCTCGTCACCATGCCCGGCGGTCCGGCGGCGGCCGCGCCGGCTCCCGCTCCCGCGGCGGCAGCCCCGGCCCCCGAGCTTCCCAAGCCGGCCCCGGTCAAGCCGCCGGAGGTCAAGAAGCCCGAGACTCCGAAGGAGCCGCCGAAGAAGATCGCGAAGCCGATCGTCCTTCCCGACAAGGACACGAAGAAGAACACCAAGACACCGCCGGTGAAGACGCCCGTGCCCACGAAGCCGCCCGAGCCGGAGAAAAAGGACGACAAGAAGGACGACGCGAAGGAGAGCGAGGAGTCCGCCGCCGAAGAGACGGCCGCCAACGAGGCTGCCGCGGCCGCCACGCCGCCGGCAACGAATCCCGCGCCCTCCACGGCGCCGGGCAAGCCGGGCGCGACCGGGGCGCCGGGAGCGACCGGCACGGGGGGTGGAGGCGAAGGAACCGGCACCGGCAGCGGCGACGAGTACGACTTCTACATCGCCCTCCTCAAGAGAAAGATCGAGGCGGCATGGAAGCGGCCCGTCTCGACATCCCGCGAGACCCGCACGGCCGCCGTCTATTTCGAGCTGAGCCCGACCGGCCGTCTTCTGAAGCTGGAGCTGAGGAACCCCAGCGGCTATGTCCCGTTCGATCGTTCGATCGTGCAGGCGGTGAAGGACGCGGAGCCCTTCCCGGCTTTTCCGCTGGCGCTCAAGCTCGACAAACTGGCCCCGACCCTGGAGTTCGAGCTGACCCCCCTCGACGGTGGCGGCTCGCCTCCCTGACGACGTCCCCGGAGAACCTCTCGTGACATTTCGTGAGCGCAATCGAGCCGCCGCGGTCTCCCTGGTCGCCGCCGGCGTCCTCGCCGTGGTCTCCGTCCCGTTGTTCACGTTCGCCCAGCAGGACCGTCCGTCCGATGCGCCGATCATCAAGATCACCGGCTCGGCGGCGTCGAAGGTCCCGATCGCCATCCCGCGCTTCGACGGCGGCGGCACGCCGAAGGGGGACGAGTCGGCGTCGCTCCTGTACGACGTGGTGCGCGACGACCTGGTGTTCTCGAACTACTTCAAGCTGGTCCCGGATGAGTACCTCAAGATGGTCTCCCCCTTCGCGGGCCGCAAGACCGACTACAAGGAATGGCAGGGGATCGGCGCCGACGCCGTCATGGTGGGGGCGGCGCATCCGGAAGGGGCCGAGCTGATCTTCGAGGGGCGCGTGTACGACATGACGGAGCAGCGCCTCGCCCTCGGCAAGAAATACCGTGCCGGTCTCGACCAGGGGCGCCTGCTGGCCCACAAGATGGCCGACGAGATCATCCAGCGCTACACCGGCAGGCCGGGCATCGCGCAGTCGCGCATCACCTACGTCTCGCAGGTCGGCAAGGCGAAAGAGATCTTCGTCATGGACTACGACGGCGCACGGGTGAAAAAGATCACCGCCAACAACTCCATCAACCTCTCCCCTTCCTGGTCGCCCGACGGCCAGTGGATCGCCTTCAGCTCGTACCGCAGCGGCTCGCCCGAGCTCAAGATCCTCAGCAGCAAGGGAGAGTTGCGCACCGCCTTCCCGCAGAAAGGGGAGCTGAACAGCGCCCCCTCGTGGTCTCCCGACGGTCGCCTGCTCGCCTTCTCCAGTGCCCGCGATGGCAACGCCGAGATCTACACCCTGCGGCCGACGGACGGGGCGCTGACGCGGCTGACCCGTGACGGCGCCATCGACACCTCGCCCACCTGGTCCCCCGACGGCCGGTCGCTGGCGTTCACGAGCGACCGCTCCGGCTCGCCGCAGATCTGGCTGATGGACGCCGACGGCGGCAACCCGAGGCGCCTCAACACCGAGCTGAACTACTGCGATGCGCCGTCGTGGAACCCGGTCCCGGACGAAGACGAGTCGATCGCCTTCACGGCGCGCGTCCCCGGCGGGTTCGACATCTACGTGTACGACCTCAAGGAGCGCAACATCAAGCGCGTGACCGACGGCGGCGGCATCAACGAGTGGCCCCGCTGGTCCCCCGACGGCCGGCACATCGTGTTCTCCTCGAATCGCAGCGGCGGGTTCGACATCTACACGATGGATGCCAGTGGGGATCACGTGCGGCGGCTGACCAAGGGGGGGAACAACACCTCTCCCTCGTGGGCCCGATGAACCCTGCTTGATCACCATCGGGGCGGGAACGGGAGCGAGGCCGGCGGCGGTCGCGCGCGCACGTGTGGGTGGCCTATGGAGCAGCGAGGCCCTATGGACCTTGTGCGCGGCGCCGCTCGACCCTCGGTCGGGCGGGCCGCCGGCTGGCGCCGGCGGGTCTTTGAGCCCTCCCTGCGGGCGACCGGGAGGTGGAGGCGTCCTTCCTCTCACGGGTTTGTCATCGGAAGTGCTTCATTCGGCGTGCTATACTCTCGCTCCCTCGTGAGTCCTTCGAGGTCCATGCGTCCGATCACAATCGATGTCCCATTGGAGGTGACCTGATGCAACGTCGTACCCTTCGCGCGCTCCCGGCGATGGTGCTCGCACTGTGTGGTGTGTTCGTGGTGACGGCGTGCAAGTCGGCCCAGCCGCAGCAGGAAGCTCCGGTGACACAGGCGCCGAACTTTGAATCGAAACCGGCCGAGAAGGTCGAGGAGACCGGCGGCTTCGGGCAGGCGAACGCGGGCGAGAAGAGCTTCGAGGAGCTCCCGTCCGGGCTGGCGGACAAGCTGAACGCGCAGGGGATCCTCAAGGAGGTCCTCTTCGACTTCGACAGCGCCGATCTGGGCGGAGAGGCCAAGACGATCCTGAACGACAACGCCGCCCAGATCCGGCAGCACGCTCCGCTCGCGGTGCGCATCGAGGGGCACTGCGACGAGCGCGGCACGACCGAGTACAACCTGGCGCTGGGGGATCGGCGGGCCCGCGCCGCGCGCGACTACATCGTCTCGCTCGGCATCCCCGCCAACCGCCTGCGCACCATCTCGTACGGCAAGGAGCGGCCGGTGGACCCGGGGCACACGGAAGCGGCCTGGGCGCAGAACCGGCGCGCCGAATTCGTCTTCATCGCAGACTGAGAACGGAAAAAAGAGGAGAACGTCGTGGCACGCATCCAGTCGGCCGTCAAGAACATCCGCAAGAGCCGCAAGCGCCAGGTCATCAACCGCGCCCGGCGCTCCGCCCTCCGCACCCAGATCAAGAAGGTGCGGCTCCTGCTCGACAAGAAGGACGGCGCCTCGGCGCGCCAGGCCCTTCCGACCGCGCTTTCGACCATCGACCGCGCCGTCAGCAAGGGCGTCATGCACCGCAACGCGGCGGCCCGGCACAAGTCGCGGCTGACGCGCCACGTCGCCTCCCTGGAGAAAGCCAGCTAGGATCCTGAATCGGACAGGCTCCCTGGCCGTCCGGTCGGAAAGGACGGCGACGTGATTCGCATCCGCCGAGTCGTACCGCAGGAAGTGAGCGACCTGCACCGGCGCATGGAGCAGGTGATGGACAGCCTGCTCCACGGGCTGGGGCCGGCGTACGGACCGAAGGGGTTCGTGCCGCGCGCCGACATCCACGAGAACCCGGAAGGGCTTCTGATCACCGTCGATCTCCCCGGCGTCAGCCGCGAAGCGATCGACATCGTGGTCGAGGGGCAGGCGCTGCGCCTCTCCGGGGTGCGGCCGGAGCCGGTCGGCACCGCCTGCCTGCGCTGGCACCAGCTCGAGATCGCCTACGGGCCGTTCGAGCGCT
>DASRAU010000022.1:0-39942 GCA_035638075.1 Verrucomicrobiia bacterium | reverse complement strand
CAGGTGACCTCGAGGTCGGCGTGGTGGTACGCCGCCTCGCACAGGAAGCCGACGGCGTTGACGAGCATCAGGGTCGTCGGCCAGCCGTCGGTGTTGTACTTGCGGCGCAGTCAGCCGTTTTCCACCTTCCATCCGGGCATGTCAGCGAGCCGCGCGTCGATCGCGGCGGCGTCGAGGACCGGCAGTTTCTCGGGCATCGGAAACTCCTTCCGGGCTTCTAGAACTCCCACTTGCTCTTGGAGGCGTTGAAGTACATGTGGCGGGGCTTGCGACGGTCCTCCTTGAGGAGCTCGGCGGCCGTCGGCTTGCCCTTGAGCGCCTTCTCGATCGCTTCCTTCATGGCGCTGCGGTTGTTGCGGTACAGCTCGTCCCAGTCGGCGTCCTTCATGTCCGACAGGCGCGGATCCACCCAGACCATCGCGATGATGGCCCACGAGTCGGCCTTCGCCTTCGGGATGATGCCCGCCTGCACGGCATCCAGCACGCCGTCGGCGATGCCGGCCTGCACCGGGCCGCCGTAGATCGACACGTCCACCATCTTCTTCAGCTGCACCTTCGGAACCATGAGGGTGACCGGCTTGACCTGCTTGCCGCCGTCGACGAGGCAGAAGAAGCGCGAGAAGCCGGCGGTCTGGCCCATGAGGTTGGCGATCGCCTGCCCGACCGGACCGTCCATCGGACCGATGGCGATCTCCGGCTCGGTCCAGAGCCAGTCCTCGCTGCCCGCTCCCATCGCTTCGCCGAACCGGATGCTGAAACGATCCGCCATCGTCCCCCCCCCTCGAAGAATATGCGCGTGATGAGATGCCGTCATGGCCTCTCCCGGGCATCGTATCATCCGCGTCATGAGCGCAACGCGCACGTGGCGGATCGGCTTCGCGGGGTTCGGACACGTTCATCGCGCGCTCGCCGCGCTGCTCCTCGAGCGGCGCGACGAGCTGCAGGCGCGGCACGGCCTCGCTTTCATTCCGACGCTCGTGGCCGACCGACGGCGCGGCGCGATGGTGAGCGCGGACGGGCTCGACCTGGCCGCGGCGCTGCGCGACGGCTGGACGCAGGGGCCGGCGCTCGACGACGCGCTCGAGGAGGCGCCGATCGATCTGTTGTTCGAGGCGACGCCGCTCGACCCGAAGACAGGGGAGCCGGCGCTGACGCGCCTGCGGCGCGCCCTCGGCCGCGGCGTCTCCGTCGTCAGCGCCAACAAGGGACCGCTCGCGTTCGGCGCCGCGGACCTCCTGCGCCTGGCCCGCGACAGGAAGTGCGGCTTCCGTTTCGAGTCGACCGTGGCCGACTGCCTGCCGGTCTTCGACCTGTTCGAGTCGGTGCTCCCCGTGGGGCGTCTCGTGCGCTTCGAGGCGGTGCTGAATTCCACGAGCAACCGCGTGCTGCACGCCGTGGCGCAGGGGATCCCGCTCGACGAGGCGGTGCGCGAGGCGCAGCGCCTCGGCGTGGCGGAGGCGAACCCGTCGCACGACCTCGACGGCTGGGACCACGCGGTCAAGGGGGTCATCGTGGCGAACGTGCTGTGCGGCGAGAACCTCCGCCCCGGCGACGTCGAGCGCATCCCCGTCTCGGCCGTCGATCTCGACTGGCTGCGGCACGAACAGGAGAGGGGCAAGAGCGTCCGCCTTACCGTCACCGGTGGGCGCGGTGAGAAGATCCGGGTCGCTCCGGTCGCGTACTCGCCCGGCGATTTCCTCGCCACGCTCGGGGCTGGGGCGCTGGGCGCCTCGTTCGAAACCGAGCTGGCCGGCACGCTGCGCGTCGCGAGCACCGACTCGACCGTGGCGCAGACCGCCTACGGGATGCTCAGCGATTTCGTCGCCATCCACCAGGGCCGGCTCTTCGTCCCGTCGCCCCTGCTCGGCTGACCCTGCGCTAAGATGCCGCCCCACCGCGGGAGGGCGGCGTGATCAGCATCCTGTCCTGGAGTCCCGACGAAGGGTTGCGCGAAGGGCACGCCGCCGCCGATCTCCCGGCGCTCCTCGGGCGCGCCGACCGTGTCGTCTGGGTCGACCTGGCGGCGCCGGGCAAGGAGGAGACGGCGATCCTGACGAGCGTGTTCCATTTCCACCCGCTCGCCGTCGACGACTGCACCTCCAGGCGGCAGAACCCCAAGGTCGAGGACTTCAAGGACTACCTGTTCCTCCTGACCCACGGCGTCCACCCGGACACGTCGATCCGCGAGTTCAAGACGCGGCCGCTCTCGGCGTTCGTGGGACGGTCGTACATCGTGACCTTCCACCGGGACGCGTCCCGCAGCGTGCAGCACGCCATGGAGAGCGCCCGGCACAACCCGAAGGTGATGAGCGACGGGCCCGATGCGGTCCTCTACAACGTCCTCGACTACCAGGTGGACCAGTACCTCCCGGTGCTGGAGAACTTCGAGAAGAAGATCGACGACGTCGAGGGCCGCATCTTCACCGCGCCCACCGAGGCGGTGCTGACGGAGGTCATGGACTTCAAGAAGGCGCTGATGCGGCTGCGGCGCATCTCCGGGCACCAGCGCGACATCCTGCTGCGGCTGGTGCGCCGGGAGTTCGCGGTGATCGACGAGAAGGCGATCTTCGGGCTGCGCGACGTCGCCGATCACCTGGTGCGCATCACCGACCTGTCGGACACCTACCGCGAGCAGGTCTCCGACGCGCTCGCCGCGCACCTGTCGATCGTCTCCAACCGCACCAACGAGATCATGCGGGTGCTCACGGTCATCGCGACCATCTTCATCCCGCTGACGTTCGTCGTCGGCGTCTACGGCATGAACTTCGACCACATGCCCGAGCTGCACTGGCGCTACGGCTATCTCGGCGTGTGGGTGGTGATGCTCCTGATCGTGGCGGCGATGACCTGGCACTTCCGCCGGCGCGGCCTGTTCGGCGGGCGTTCGTGAGGCCGCCTGCTGCGGTCGCGGCGGCGGCAATGGGAATCGCGCTCGCCGCGGCGGCGTGCGGCGGCAAGCCGCCGGTCGAAGCCGAGGTGATCCTCCGACACGGTTCGATCCAGACCGGCGCCGGCACGGTGGAGGCGCTGGCGGTGAAGGACGGGCTGGTCCTCGCGGCCGGGAGCGGAGACGCGGTCGACGTCCACCGGGGCCCGAAGACGATGGAGTTCGATCTCGGCGGGGCCGCCGTCGTCCCCGGGTTGCGCGTGTCCCTGGCCGATCCCGCCCTCATCGGCGAGCGGTTGCTCAACGAGGCGAGCGGCGGCGACGACTACCTCGATCTCGGCGACGCGCAGAGCGAGGAGGACGCGGTGCAGCGCGCCCGGGCGCGCGCGCGGACGCTGGAGCCGGGTGGCTGGGTCCTCGGCCGCGACTGGGACGAGACGCGCTGGGTGCAGGCGCGCCTCCCGGACAAGCGCCTCATCAGCGACATCGTCGGCGCGAACCCGGTGCTCTTCGTGCGGCGCGGCGGACGGACCGGCTGGGTCAACAAGACGGCGCTCGATCGGGCGGGACTGCAGGGGGAGGGGATCGTCGAGGGAGAGGCGCTCCTGGCGGTGCTGCGCCGGGTCACGCCGCTGACCAGCGAGGAGCGGCAGAAAAGCCTGCTGGCGGCGCTCGAACAGGCGGCGGGACTCGGCATCACCGAGGTGCAGGCGATCGCATCCTCCGGCCGCCTCGGGCTGCGCGATCCGCAGGCCGGGGAGGAGGCGGTGCTCGGTCCGTGGCGTGCCCTCGCCCGGAGCGGCCGCCTGCCGATGCGCGTCGTGCTCCTCGTGCCGGCTCCGGGAGCGGCGGCCGACGCGATCCTGTCGCACGGCGCCGTGGCCGACGGCGATCCCGCCCGCGTCACGATCCGCCTGCTCCTCGATCCGGCGCTCGGGGCCGCGGCGGGCGGCTGGTGCGGCCGTGCGAAGGCCGCCGCGATCGACGTGGTGTTCGCCTCCGGCGCCGATCCGGCCGCGCTGCAGGCGGCCGAGGCGGCGTGCCGCACCGGCGGGGCCGGGCCCCCCCAGGTCCTGCCGCCGGCGCCGGCCGTGGCCGATCAGTGGGCCGCGCCGCGCCGCGAGGCGGATGCCGGGCGCGCGCTGACCGCGGGCGAGAAGGCCGACTTCGTCCTGCTCGCCGCGCCGCCCGAGGCCGACGGCGCGATGAAGGTGCGCAGCACCTGGGTCGGCGGCCGCGAAGTCTACCGGCGCCCCGGCTAGCGGATCTTCTCGATCCCGACGGCGTTGGGAATCGGCCAGATGAGGCGGGCCGGCGCCGTGTCGTCGTCCTCGAGCGAGCCGGCGAATTCGAGCGTCCTGCCGCCGGCCTGAACGAACAGTTGCGCTTCGCTCCCGCCCTCGACGTACATGGCGTTCTTCAGCTCGATGGGCAGCTCGAGCAGCACCTCGATCAGATCGTGCGTCGTGTGCGGTGCGCGCGCGTGGATGAACAGGATCCGCCCGGACTTGTCGATGCCGATGGCGGCGGTGCTCCAGGCTCCCTGCCGCGGCTCCCAGACGTTGCGACCGTCGCACGAGATCATGCGGATGCTCTGCACGAGCGTGGCGTAATGGTCGCGCAGCGCCGCGAAGTCCTGGCACTCGCGGTCGATGATCTGCGCCGGCGGCAGGCCGGCCTCGAGCGGGTCGAATGCCAGGACCGCCTTGTCCTTGGAGAGGCGCGGGTTGTTGACGTGCCCCTGTGTCAGCATCAACGACACGCTCGAGCGCATGTCGGCCTGGTACATGCTGGCGTTGATGGCGGCGGTCAGGTGGTTCCTCTCGGCCCAGTCGCGCGCCGTGCGCGGGTGTCCGCCCGGCTCGGAAGAGGCGTTGAGCAGCCGCAGGCGATAGCGGGCCGGGTCGATGCGCAGCACGCGGATCAGCCGATCTCCCGCCGCCGCGAGCCGCGAACGGAAGGCCGCGAACTCCAGCCCCGGCTCGAGGCGCTCCCAGCCGGCTTCCACCGCCGCCGCGGCGGGCGCCCCTGTCGCGCCGCCGGTCTCTTTCGGTGCAGCGGCCGCTTTCGGCGGGCCCGTCGCTTTCGTCGCACCGGAGGACGGGGAAGGCGGGGGAGTCGGGGCCGCCTGGAGAGGCGAGGCCTCGTCCCCGGCGCCGCAGCCGAAAACGGCGAGGAGAGTCGCGGCGAGAAGCGGAGAGGTCAGGCGCTGCATCACGGCCGTGGATTCTAGCCGAGCGGGGCGTGCCGGCGGACGCCGCCGATTCTAGAATGCCGCGCATGAGAAGCGCTCTCCGGCGGCTCGTCTTCATTCTCCTGGCGTCAGCTGCCGCTGCCCTCCCTGCGGTGGCCGCGGAGTCGGCCGGGAAGGCCGCCCCGGCCGCGCCGCCTGCGACCAACGCCTACCAGGAGACCGTGCGGGTGGTCGATCGCCCCTGGGAGCGGATCGGCGTCACCGTGACCGTCACCGATCGCCAGGGGCATCCGGTCCGGGACCTGACCTGCGAAGACTTCCGCGTCCTCGAAAGCGGCGAGCCGATCGCCCTGGCCGAGTGCGGCCCCGAGGAGGGAAGGGCGGAGCGCCCGCTGTCGGTCGCGGTCCTGCTCGATCTGTCGCAGAGCATGGGCAGCCAGATCCACGAGGTGGAGGAGGCGGCGCGGGCGCTGCTCGCCGGGCTGCGTCCGGACGATGAGATCCTGGTCGCCAAGTTCAACGACCAGGTCACCGTCCTGCAGCCGTTCACGGGTGACAGCGCGCCTCTCGAGCAGAGCCTCCGTGCGATCGGGAGGGCGCGTGGCGGCACCGCGCTGTTCCAGTCCATCGAGTCGATTCTCAAGGACGTCCGCGGGCGGCCCGGGCGCAAGGTGGTGCTGGTCGTGAGCGATGGCGTGGACAACACGCTCGACCGGACGCAGCCGGTGACCCAGTCCCTGTACATGCAGGACCTCCTGCGGCTGTGCCTGCGGACGCAGACCGTGGTGTACGGCGTGCGCCCCGGCATGCCCTCCTCGTGGCAGGCGTTCGAAGGCTTCGTCGAGGCCACCGGCGGGCGCCTGCTCTACACCGGCGGCGACCTGCCGCGGCTGTTCGCGCGTCTGGGCGAGGAGTTCCGCAGCCAGTACTACCTCGCCTGGGACATCGACCCGAACAAGGACGCGAAAGGCTGGCGCCGGCTGCGGGTCGCGGTGACGCGCGGAGACCTCGTGGTGCACGCCATCGACGGCTACTTCACGCCGCGCGATCGTCTCGCCGGGCTCCTGCACGACATCGAGGACCGCGACGAGCGCCTGCGGCAGGACGCGGCCGCGGATCTCGGCTTCGTGGACGACCCGCGCGCCCGCCTGGCGCTGCGCGCGGCGCTCGACGACGAGGATCCCGGCGTGCGCGCCCTCGCCATCGAGGGACTGGCCCGGCTCCACGAGACGCGGGGCCTGGACGCCATGGTCGAGCGGCTCGGTGACGAAGACGAAGGTGTGCGCAGCGCCGCCGCGTCCGGTCTCGAGGGGTTCGGTCCGGACGCGATCGAGCCGCTGGCCCGCGCGGTCGAAGCGGCTGCATCCCGGCGGTGGGCGCCGCGATCGATGGCCGGCGCCGCCGCGGCGCTCGGCCGTCTCGGCGACGACCGGGCGATTGCGCCGCTGAGCGCGCTGCTCGTCGCGCACCCGGCCGAGTCGCGCCTCGCAGCCGCCCGCGCGCTGCGCGCTCTCGGTCTGGCCGAGGGGCTGGCGCCGCTGCGCCGGGCGCTCGAGGATCGATCCCCGGATGTCCGCCGGGCGGCGGCGGAGGGGCTGCTCGCCATCGGCGGGGCGGCTTCGCGGCCGGTGCTCCAGGCGCGGCTGTCCGCCGAGCCCGACGCGGCAGTGCGCAAGGCTCTCCTCGCGCTGCTGGAGGGCCCGTGAACCCGGGTTTTGCGTGGATGGCGCGCTCCATCCTGGGCATCCTGGTGCTCGCGCCGGCGATCACCATCCTTCCGGCCGCCGCGGGGGCGACGAAGAAAGCGGCCGAGGAGGCCGCCCGCAAGGCGGCCACAGGTGATGGGCCCATCCTGGCCGGGGCGGCGGCGCACGACATCACGCCGGCGGTCGGCGGCACCGCCGCCACCGTGACGCTCGCCGGGTTCGGCGAGGGACGCGTGGCCACCGGGGTGCGCGATCCGATCTTCGCCCGCGCGCTCGTGCTCGAGAACGGCGGCGCCGCGTTCGCACTGGTCACGCTCGATCTGTTCGCGATCGACCGCGAGGAGGTCGAGGCGATCCGTCGCGAGGCGCGCAGCCGCCTGGAAGGGAAGGACCTGTCGGGGCTCCTCGTGGCGGCGACCGGCACCCGGTGGGGCCCCGACCTTCAGGGTGTGTTTTCCGGCCCGGGGGAGCGCGTGGACCCGGCCTGGCGCAACCGCCTCGTGTCCGAGACGGCGGCGGCGATCGCCGAGGCGTGGCGCGATCGCAAACCGGCGCGGCTGTCGTTCGCGACGACGCGGCTGCCGCGCCTGCTCGAGGACGATCGCCGTCCGCTGCGGCTGGACGACCAGGCCTGGCTGCTGCGTGTCGAGAACGCGCAGAGCCGCGTCGGCATCGCGGCGGTCGCCGAGTTCTCCGCCGTGCCGGAGACGCTGCCGCGCGGCGGACGGGAGATCTCCGCCGAGTGGCCCGGCGGCGCCGCCGCCACTCTCGAAGGGGCGTTCGGCGGCGTCGGCATGATCCTGCCGGGCGCGCAGGCGGGACGCATGCAGCCGGCCCGCGAGCCGGCGGGGCCCGAGGCGTTCGGCGCCGCGGTGGCCCGCGGCCTGGTGGTCGCCTGGTCCGGACGCGCGGAAGGAGCGGCGCCGATGCCGGCCGACCTGACGACCGGCCGGATCGTGCTGCGCACCCGGTCGCTGTCGGTGCCAATCGAGACAGCCGAGTGGCGGGACGCGGTGGCGCGCGGCGTCCGGCGCGCCTCCGAAACCGGAACCGAGCGCGGCACCGAGGTCGCCGCCCTGCGGATCGCGGCAGGCGGTGCGCCCGTCCTCGACCTGGCTTGCATTCCCGGCGCTCCCTTCCCGGAGCTGGTCAACGGCGGCATCGAGTCGCCGCAGGAGAGCGCCGCCGATCTGCCCGGTGCTCCGGCCGAGGCTCCGCTGCGCTCCCTCATGCCGGCGCCGATCAAGCTCATCGCGGCGGCCTGCGGCGACGACCTGGGGGACCTTCTTCCCGCCTCGGAGTGGGACGCCCGCCCCCCGTTCGGCTACGGCCTGGCGTCGGCGCCGCGCGGTGAGGAGCGCTCCCCGGGCCCGCGCACCGCGTCGCTGCTCTGGCGCGCCTTCGCCGAGCTGTTCCAGTAGGCGCCGTGCCGGGCTGTCTCCGGGCTGCGGTACAATCGGCGCTCCGCCCGACCCCAAAGGAGAAACGATGTCGAACCCCGCCGCACCCAAGGTCACCTACGCCACCCTCGCCGCCGGCCAGACGCCCGAGTTCACCCGTGCCTTCGACGAGGCGCTCGACAACGCCCGCAAGAGCCTCGGCCGCAGCTGGCCGATGTTCATCGGCGGCAAGGAGGTGCAGGCGAAGGAGACCTTCGGCGACACCAGCCCGAGCGACACCCGCGTGGTGCTCGGCCGGTTCCAGAGCGGCACGCGCGAGGACGCGCGCAACGCCATCGCGGCCGCCCGCAAGGCCTACGAGGGGACCTGGCGGCGCATGGCGTGGAAGGAGCGGGTGACCCACGTGCGGCGCCTCGCCTCCGTGATCGAAAAGCGCCGGTTCGAGATCGCCGCGGCGCTGAGCCTCGAGGTCGGCAAGAACCGGCTCGAGGCGATGGGCGACGCGCAGGAGACCGCCGACCTCATCTCCTATTACTGCGACCAGGTGGAGAAGCACCAGGGCTACGAGCAGCCGATGGAGACGCTGTCGGACAAGGAGCAGAACCGCGACGTCCTGCGTCCGTACGGCGTGTGGGTCATCATCGCGCCGTTCAACTTCCCGATGGCGCTCGCCGGCGGGCCCACGGGCGGGGCGCTCCTCGGCGGCAACACCGTCGTCTTCAAGCCCGCGACCGACACGCCGTGGAGCGGCGCGCTCCTCAACGACTGCGCCCGCGAGGCCGGCCTTCCGGAAGGCGTCTTCAACTACGTCACCGGCCCCGGCTCGACCGTCGGCGAGGAGCTGGTCACCAACCCCGACGTGGACGGCATCCTCTTCACGGGCTCCCGCGACGTCGGCTTCTCGATCCACCGCAAGTTCTCCACCCGCTACCCGAAGCCCTGCATCACCGAGATGGGCGGCAAGAACCCGGCGATCGTCGCCGCCAGCGCCGACATCGACGAGGCGAGCGAGGGCGTGCTGAAGTCGGCCTTCGGCCTGCAGGGGCAGAAGTGCTCCGCCTGCTCGCGCATCTACGTCGACAAGAAGATCGCGAAGAGCTTCACCGAGCTGCTGGTGGAGAAGACGAAGAAGCTCGCCATCGGCGATCCGTCGAAGCGGGAGAACTGGCTCGGGCCGGTCATCAATCGCTCGGCGTACGAGAGCTACGCCCGCTTCGTCGAGATGGGGCGCAAGGACGGCAAGGTGCTGACCGGCGGCGCGCAGCTCAAGGAGGAGCCGCACGCCCACGGCTGGTTCGTGCAGCCGACCATCCTCGGCGGCCTGCCGAAGGATCACCACCTGTCGCAGGAGGAGATGTTCCTGCCGATCACGGCGGTGTGGGAGACGGACTCGCTCGACGAGGCGCTGACGCTGGCGAACCGCACCGAGTTCGGCCTGACCGCCGGCCTCTTCACCAAGGACGACGGCGACGTCCAGAAGTTCCTCGACCGGATCGAGGCCGGCGTCGTCTACGTCAACCGGCGCGCCGGCGCCACCACCGGCGCCTGGCCCGGCATCAACCCGTTCGGCGGCTGGAAGGGAAGCGGCTCCTCCGGCAAGTCCTCCGGCGGTCCGTACTACGTCGAACAGTTCATGCGCGAGCAGAGCCGCACGCTCATCCGCTGACCTCAGGCGGTTCCGGCAACTTATACTCCGCGGCGATGACGGACGCGGGGGGGCGCGCTCGGGGCGGGGTCGTCGCGTGCGTTCTGCTCCTCGCGGTCTTCGCGCTGTTGTCGTGGTCGGCGGCGGCGCGCAAGTCGCCGGTCTATGACGAGCCGCTCCACACAGTCGGCGGCTGGCTGATCCGCAACGCGGATGATTTCCGGGTCGATCCGGATCATCCGTCGCTGTGGCTGCGCTGGTCGGCGCTCCTGAACGGGCCGGATGCGCTCCATCCGGACACGCGCAGCCCGCACTGGGACCGGATGTTCTCGAACTACTGGTCCTGCTACCTGTTCTCCGCCGACACCCTCTATCACCCGACGACCGATGCGGCATCCGCTCCCGGCGGAGCCGCGGCGGCGACGGACCCGGACCGGGTCGTGGCGCGGGCGCGGCTCATGATGCTCGTCGTCGCGGTCGCTCTCGGAGGGCTCGTCGTCCTCTTTGGATGGCGGCTCGGCGGGCCGGTCGCCGCGCTCGTGGCGACGGCACTGTTCGCGCTCGACCCCGGGCTCATCGGTCACGCCTCGCTCGTGAAGAACGACATCGCGCTGGCGTTCGTCACGCTCCTTCTGGCTTTCGCGGTGTGGCGGCTCGGGGAGCGGATCACCGCCTGGCGCGTCGCGCTGGTCGTGCTGGCGTTCGCCGCCGGCTTCGGCGTGAAGTTCTCCGCGCTTCTCTTCCTGCCTCTGGTGCCGCTGCTGCTCGCCTTGCGCGCTTTGCTCCCGTGGCCCTGGGCGCGCGGCCAAGGTTCGACACTCACCTCACGCCGCGATCGGGTCATCGCGGCGGCGGGGATCACCGTCGTCTGCTTTGCGGCGGCGTGGGGGTCCATCTGGGTGACGAGCGGCTTCCGGTTCCTGCCGACGCCCGACCCTTCGAAGCGGCTCGACCTCGATGCCCTCTTCAAGAGGATGGAGCGCAACCACGAGGACGTGGTTCGCTTCGCCGCCACCGGTCGTCCTGATGGGACTCTCGACGCGCCGATTCCGCGCTGGGAGCCGGGGCTGCTGCTACGCGCCGTCCGTTTCGCGGAAGCGCAGCGGTTGTTTCCGCAGGCGTGGCTCTACGGCATCGTCTACACGGCCGAAGGGATGCAGCGGCGCGAGGGTTTCCTCGCAGGGGAGCGGCGCCTCGGCGGCTGGTGGTACTACCTGCCGCTGGCCTTCCTCTTCAAAGCGCCGCTGGCGACCATCGCCGCAGTCGTCGCGACGAAGGGCTGGCTCGCCGAGCGGCTCTGGGGATTCCGGCGCGCCGCGCGACTGGCCCGGGATGAAGCGCCGCCCGACACCGGGCGATCACAGAACGCCGGCCGGATCGATCCGGCCCTTCTCTGGGCGGCGGCGTGTCTCGTGCTGCCGGCGGCCGTGTTCGGGCTCGCGTCGCTCACGTCCAGAGTCAGCCTGGGAGTGCGGCACGCCTTCGTTCTCTATCCTTTTCTGTTCCTGGGCGCCGGGGTGGCGGCGGCAAACCTGAGCCGGCGCTGGAGACGTGCGACGACGGCCGTGCTCGTGCTGCTCCTGGCCGGCCTGGCAACGGAATCGCTTTCGGCGTGGCCGGACGACATCGCCTTCTTCAACCTGCCCTCGCGCCCGCACCGGCTCAGGTTGCTCGGCGATTCGAACCTCGACTGGGGGCAGGACCTGCCGATCCTGGCCGCCTGGCAGCGATCCCATCCGGACGAGAACCTGTACCTGGCCTACTTCGGGCAGGCCGACCCGGCCCACTACGGCATCCGGGCCAGAAAGCTGCCCACATCGTCCCCCTCCGAGCCGGGAACGTCGCTGCCGGCCCCGGGAGAGCGGGCCACGCTCGCCATCTCCGCCACCCAGCTGCAGGGGATCTACGTCTGGGACCCCTGGCTCGAGCGCTTCTACGAGGCGGCGAGACAACAGCACCCCAGGGCGGTCCTGGGCGGGACGATCTACCTCTTCAATGTGGGCGCCGGCGCCCGGGACCCCGGCCGCTGACCTCCCAGGCCCCGAAAGGCTTGACCCGGGGGGCCCGGCCGGGGTAATCAGGGGGCGGTGGTCCCACCGGCGGACGGGGATTCCGCCTTCGAAAGCCAACCCGGAAAACAGGAACCGCCCCGAAAAAGGCGGGTAAAACCTTTTCGTCTGCTCACCTTCCGGGCAGGACTCCGTCTATCGAAGATGTCAGGACGAGATTGGGCCCCAGGCAAGGATGACCACTTCGTGCCGCCACCCGACGAAGCCACGCTGATTGCCCAGGCCCAGGCCGGTGACCGGGCCGCTTTCGAGACTCTCGTCCGGATGCACGACCGGAGCGTCCTGAGGCTGGCCCTCAGGCTGATGCGGACGGAGGACGAGGCGCGTGACATCTACCAGGAGAGCTTCCTCAAGGCGTATCGCAGCCTCGGCCAGTTCCGGGGCGAGGCGTCCTTCGGGACCTGGCTGCAGCGCATCGTCACGACGGTCTGTCTCGATCACCTCCGACGTCGCGCCGGCCAGCCCGAGGCGGTGCCGCTCGACGGCGCGGCGCCCGGCGGCCGCGAGGCGCGCGCTGCGTCGTTCGGAACCCTCCCGTCCTTCGAGCCGCCGGACGATCACCCGGATCGCGACCCGGAGCGGGCGCTGGCCCGCCGGGAGATCCGCCGCCGCATCGCCGCGGCCCTGGCCGCGCTTCCGGCCCGCGAGCGCATGGTCTTCGTCCTGCGGCACGACCACGGCCTGCGCCTGCGCGCCATCGCCGACCTCCTCGGCACCACGGAGGACACGGTGAAGAACTGCCTGTTCCGCGCCCACCGCAACCTGCGCGAGGCGCTCGGCGACCTCGGTGACATGACCCCGGGGTTCGTGCGCCCGGCCGGCGACCCGGCCCCGGCGGAGGTCTGAGATGAACTGCGAATCCGCCCGCCGCGCCATCCTCCTTCACCTTTACGGGGAGACCGACGCGCGCGAGCGCTTCAAGATGGATACGCACCTGGCCGGTTGCGCGGCCTGCGCCGACGCGATGGCGTCCGAGCGGCGGCTGCACGCGATGCTCCAGGTCGATGCCGCAATCGAGCCATCGGACGACCTGGTCGACGGCTGCCGCGATGCGCTGGCGCGGGCCCTCGATGCCGAGGCGCCGCCGGCGCCCCTGCCGCTGCGGCTGCGCTTCTTCGAGATCTGGCGGCAGGTGCGCCTGTCCCCGGCGTACGGCTTCGCGATGCTCGCGGCCGGGTTCCTGGCCGGAGCGCTCACGCTGCGCACCGCACCGGCCAATCTCCTGGCGCGCAAGACCGGGGACGCGCCGTTTGCCTCTGCGCGCGTCGCGGAGGATCGCCTTGCGTCGTCGCGGCGGCCGGAGAGCCTGCCGGTGAAGAGCGTCCGCAGCCTCGAGTCCGCCTCCGCGGAAGGAGGGAAAGTGCGGGTGGGCTACGACACCCTGCAGCGCGGGTCGATGGAAGGAACCGCGGCCGACCCGGCGATCCGGGCGATGCTGGTCACGACGCTGCGCGACAGTCTCAACTCGGGGCTGAGGCTCGAGGCCATCGACGCCCTCGCCTCGCACGCCGACCAGGCCGACGTCCGCCAGGCGCTTCTCGACGCGCTGCGGCGCGACGAGAACGCCGGCGCGCGGCTCAAGGCGCTCGACGCGCTCGCCGCCCGCGCTCCGGAAGACTCGCAGGTGCGCGGCGCCATCGTCGATGCCATGCAGAAGGACACCAACCCGGGCGTGCGCGTGCGCGCCATCGACACCCTCGCGAGCCGCCGCGACCGGCGCCTGCTGCCCGTGATGGAGCGGCTGTCGCGCGACGACCCCGACGCCTACGTCCGCATGCGCTCCGGCGCCTTCGTGGACGCCCTCTACGCCAGCAACAGCACGGGGAACGGCCAGTGACGCCGACCCGACTGTCGCTTCCGGCCCGCGCCGCACTCGATGCGCCCTCGCGGCGCCCGATGGTGCCGTCGCGGCTGATGACGGCGCTGGCCGGCCTCCTCGTCGCCCTGTTCACGGTGCGGCTGGGGCTCTCGGTGACCACGGCACCGGTGCGCGACCCGCACGTCGCCTACTACCAGGAAGGGCGCAACATGATCCACGAGATCACCGGGACGATCCCGGCCGACGCCGCCCGCCTGAAAGTGGACACGCAGCTCGGCGCCGTGCGCATCGTGAAGCGGCCCGGCGGCGACATCGCCTACCGCGTGCGCGTCCGCGCCCTCGGCCCCGACATGGACGAAGCGCGCCGCCGGCTCGACCGGATGGTGGTCGGCGCCAGCCGCGAAGGCGACCTGCTCTCTTTCGTGGGCGCGCTGCCGAAGCCCGAGGCCGACAGCCGGGGCCTGGGCGCCGACTTCGACCTCGAGATCCCCGACTCGCTGTCGGAGGTGGCGATCACCACCGGCGCCGGCGACATCCGCTGCCTCGGCGCTCCGGGCAAGGTGACCCTGATGAGCCGCGCCGGGGCCATCGTGGCGCGCGATCTCAGCGGGCCGCTGCAGGCCGAGACGCGCGCCGGCACCATCACCGTCTCGGGGATGAAGCACGGGGCGCGTCTCATCACCGCCGGCGGTGACATCCTGGTCGGGCCGGGCGACGGGGACCTGTTCGTGCGCACCTCCGGCGGCGACGTGCACATCGGCCGCATCGGCGGCAAGGTCGAAGCCGAGACCGGCGGCGGCAGCGTCGCCATCGAGCAGGCCTCCGGCGGCGTGCGCGTCGCGAGCAACGGCGGCGACATCCAGGTCGGGGAGTCGGGGGGCGAGGTGGCCGCGTCCACGGGCGGCGGTGGCATCCGGGTCGGTCGCGCGGTCGGAGGGGTGCGCTGCGAGACCGGCGCCGGGTCCATCGTGCTCGACGGGGTCAACGGGCCGCTGCGGGCCCTGACGTCGGCCGGCAGCATCCGGGCGCTGCTCAACGGCAACCTGCCGGGGGATTCGGACCTGCAGACGTGGCACGGCGACGTCATCGTCACGATCCCCGACAGCCTTCCGCTCACGGTGCGGGCGCTGGTGGACAACCCGGTGGGCCGGGCCATCGAGAGCGAGTTCCCGCTGACCGTGCTGCGCGAAGCGGAGACGACCGGAAGGCCGCTCGAGATGGGCGAGATGCGCATCGGCGGCGGCGGGCCGCTCCTGAAGCTGCGCACGCTCGGCGGGCGCATCGTGATCCAGAAGGTCAAGCTGGTGCCGGGGACGCCGCAACCGACCCCGGAGCCTTTGCCGAAGCGGGACGAAAGCAAACCGGAGTTCGAGTAACGGAGGAGGAGGACGCATGACACGCAGTCGCATCTGGGGAGCGACGGCCCTGGCGGCCGCCCTGGTGCTCGCGGGCGCCTGGTTCACGGCCGCGAGCGCGGGGGACGACGGAAAGAAGGACGTTCACAAGAAGGTGGTGATCTTCCGCTCGGGCGGCTCGTGGCTTGGCGTGCAGATCGCCGATGTGGACATGGACCGGGGCAAGGAGCTCGGCCTGAAGGATGTGCACGGCGCCGAGGTGCAGTCGGTCTCCGAGGGCAGCCCCGCCGAAGAGGCGGGCATCAAGGAAGGGGACGTCATCACCGAGTACCAGGGGACCCGCATCGAGGGCGTGGCGCAGCTGACGCGGCTGGTGCGCGAGACCCCCGCCGGCCGCACCGCCAGAGTCGAGGTGTTCCGCAACGGGTCGAGCAAGGACCTCACCGTGCAGATGAAGGAGCGCGAGCACGACGGGGACGACGAGGACCTGCCCGGTCACATGCAGATCTGGAGCGACGATGGCGACGGCGACGGCAAGATGACCTGGTTCCACACGCCGACCCCGCCCGAGCCTCCGGACATCAACCTCCAGGAGCTCGAGGGGCTCCAGGACAAGCTCGCCATCATGGGGCTCCCGGGCGGGCGCCCGCGCCTCGGCGTCACCGTGGACAGCGTCGGCAAGCAGCTGGCCGACTACTTCGGCGTCAAGCAGGGAAGCGGCGTGCTGGTCACCTCGGTCGGCAAGGGCAGCGCCGCCGAAGCGGCCGGGATCAAGGCGGGGGACGTCATCGTCAAGGTGGACGACGAGAGCGTGTCCGACGCCGGCGATCTCCACATGGCGATGCGCCATCGCCGCGACAAGGCGCTGACCCTGACCGTGGTGCGCGAACGGCGCGAGACGACGATCAAGGTCGCCGCGCCGCCCGAGGACGAGACCCCGGCGCCGGGCACGCCGTCGGCGCACAAGGGCGCCAAGCCCGCGGACATCCAGCGCCAGGTGGACCGCGCCATGCGCGACGCGCAGCGGGCCATGCTCGACAGCGATCAGGTGCGCAAGGATGTTCTCGCCAGCCAGCGCGCCGCCTACGCCGAGGCGATGCGCGCCGTGCACCAGGCGACGCAGCTCAACGAAGAGCAGCGGCAGCAGATCCGCGACGCCATCCACGACGCGCTGCAGCGCCTCCACGAGCAGACGGGCTCGGTCGAGTCCGGCTCGGATGCGTACGACGACGCCGTCGAGCAGGGCATCGAGGAAGGCGTGGAAGGCGGCCAGGACGACGAGGACGGCCGGCAGTACGAGGCGCCGGACTCCGACGATTCCGACCGCGGCGCCACCTACGTGGACTCGGGCCAGAGCACCGATTCGGCCCAGGGCACCGAGGAGCAGCGGGCGGAGATTCGCCGCGCGGTCGAAGAGGCCCGCCGCGCCCGCCTCGAAGGACAGAGCAGCGATCGTTAGCCGGACCGGAGCGGGTCCGACCAGCGCGGACCTGTTCCTCCTCCTCCCGTCCGGCCAGGAAGTGCGTGCCTGATACGCTGATCCCGCCCAGGCACGTCCGGCCCGGCGCTCCAATCGTGGGGCGCCGGGCCGCGTTGTCTTCCGGCCGCCCCGATCACCGGGACACACCTGGCCGGGGCTGGCCTCCTAGATGAAGATGGCGGGTGCGCCGCCGAGGAGCGCCGCGGCGCGGTCGCGCGGCACTCCCGCGAGCCACTCTCGCGCCCCGGCGGAGGCGGCAAAGGCCGGGAGGAGATCGAGCGACACCGCGAAGCCGCGCAGCCCGGCGCTTCGGGGCGCGATGCGGCGGAAGAGATCCGGACCGAGGTTGCGCGCTTCGCGCCGGCGCTCGCGCACCAGATTGAGGCGCCGCTTCTCGTTCACCAGGGCGAGGCGCTGGTCCTTCTCCTCGTTCCCTTCGAGCAGGCGATCGAGCAGGTCTGCGGCGGGCGGAGGCGAGATCGCGACCGCATCCCCCGCCGTGGTCAGCGTCCGCACGAGCTGCATGTCGGCCGGCGGCGACGGCACGTTCATCGACCAGGAGGACAGCGGAATGAGATCGCGGAAGGCCTCCTGGCCCGAGACCAGGAGCGGCGCGCGCGCCAGGATCGCCAGCACCGCCGCCTGCCGCGCCGCACGCGGCTCGAGGTGCCCGGGTGTGGCCGGGGCCGGCAGGTGCGCCACCGTCTCCTCCGCGAGCGCGGCGTCGCCGGGAAACGCGGCGCAGAAGGGCGGGTGATCGAGGCGGCCCATCGGGCGGCCCGGCAGGGCGCGCGGCGCCACGATGACCTCGCAGTCGGCCTGGTGCTCGACGACCCAGTCCACCGCCGCCCGCGAGGCGGCTTCCCCCGCGGCGAGGAACAGGACGCGCCGCTTCAGAACTTCACGCCCAGGCCGGCGTACGGTCCGGCATAGGTCAGGTCGGCCTGGCCGAAGTCCTCGGTCGTGACGTCGAAGTGCACGTTGCGGTAGCCGCCGAAGAGGCCGAAGAAGTGGAAGAAGTACCACTCGATCTGCGCCCGGTAATCGAGGAAGTCCGCCTTGTCCCCACCCTCGCTGCCGGAGAACCAGTCGGCTTCGGCGCGGATGTGCAGCCCCGGCAGCGGCTTGATCACCAGCCCCCCGGCCACGCTCGGAAAGGGAACCTTCTCGTCGAGCGACTCGGTCGCCGTCGTCGTGCCGGTCAGGTCCATCGTCAGCGACGCCTGGTTCACGCCGAACCCGAGTCCGAACTCGAAGACCTTGAGGTTGATGAAGTGGTAGCGGTAGCGCGCCTGGATCAGCTCCATCTGCATCTTCGTGTCCACCTCTTCCCCGGCGTTGAAGGTGGTGCCGTGGAAGACCAGCGGCTGCGACAGACCGGCGTTCCCCTCGTGGTTCGCGTCGAAGTAGTCGAAGAACAGGCGGTTGCGCTTGCCCCAGCGGAACCAGGCGCGCGCCTGGGTCGAGGTGTCGTCGTCGGTGACGCCGAGGGTGTCCCGGACGTCGAAGGTCGTGCCGGGCACGTTGTTGTCTTCGATGGCCGCCGTCCCGTCGGGATGGTTCTGGAGGGCCGACAGCTCGATCCCGAACCAGTCGGCGAGCGCGAACGCCGGCCGCGGCGCGCCGAACAGGAGCACCGCGAAGACGGCGCCCACCGCCACGCCGCGCAGCGCCGCGGCGGGAGAGACGACACGTTGTATCATCCGTTTCATGCCGCAGAACAACGACAAGGACGCCCTCATCCACGACTGGAACCGCGACGGCGACGGCTGGCGCCCGCCGTTCCGGGTGATGCTCGACGACGAGACGCTGCGTGACGGGCTGCAGGGCCCGAGCGTCGTCGATCCACCGATCGAGACCAAGCGGGCAATCCTGCGCGCCATGGACCGGCTCGGGATCGACACCGCCGACGTGGGGCTCCCGGGTGCGGGGCCGCGCGCCGTGGCCGACGTCACCGCGCTGTGCCGCGAGATCGCCGACAGCCGTCTGAAGATCCGTCCCAACTGCGCCGCCCGCACCCTCATCCGCGACATCGAGCCGATCGTCAGCATCTCATCCTCCGTGGGGATTCCGATCGAAGCCTGCCTCTTCATCGGGTCCTCGGCCATCCGCCAGTATGCCGAGGATTGGACCCTGGAGACCCTCCTCGAGCGGACCGGAGAGGCGGTCACCTTCGCCGTGCGTCAGGGGCTGCCGGTCATGTACGTGACCGAGGACACCAGCCGCGCCAACCCCGAGACGCTCCGCAGGCTTTATACCAGAGCGCTGGAGTGCGGGGCGAAGCGTCTGTGCGTCACCGACACGGTCGGCCACGCCACGCCCGCGGGAGCCGCCGCGGTGGTGGCGTTCGTGAAGGGCATCGCCGAGGAGCACGGCAGCCCCGCCGCCGGCATCGACTGGCACGGCCACCGCGATCGCGGCCTCGACATCCCGAACGTCCTGGCCGCGGTGCGGGCCGGCGCGACGCGCGTGCACGGCTGCGGCCTCGGCATCGGCGAGCGGGCGGGCAACGCCCCGATGGAGCTGATGCTGGTCAACCTGCGCCTCCTCGGCTGGAGCGACCAGGACCTGTCGGCGCTGCCGGAATACTGCCGGCTGGTGTCGGAAGGAGTCGGGCTACCGATCCCGCACAACTACCCGGTGGTCGGCCACGACGCATTCGAGACCGGCACCGGCGTGCACGCCGCGGCGGTCATCAAGGCGCTGAAGCGCAATGACACCTGGCTGGCGGATCGCGTCTATTCGGGCGTGCCGGCGACGGAGGTCGGCCGGCAGCAGAGCATCGTCATCGGTCCGATGTCGGGGAAATCGAACGTCGTCTTCTGGCTCGAGGCCCACGGCTACCCGTCCGACGACGCGACCGTGACCCGCGTCTACGAAGCCGCCAAGAAGAGCGACCGCGTCCTGCAGGAGCAGGAGATCCTCACCCTCGTCAACCGCGCTAGTTGACGTCGAGGCAGACGCGGTTGCGGCCGTCTTCCTTGGCGCGGTAGAGCGCCTGGTCGGCCCGGGCCACGAGCGCCTTCAGCTCGCCGCCGTGCGCCGGGAAAAGGCCGATGCCGACGCTGATGGTCGCGCGCGCCGTCTTCCCGTCGAGCGTGAACTCGTTCGATTCGATGGCCATGCGGATGCGCTCCGCCACCTGGACCGCGCCGGCGCCGTCCGCCTCCGGCAGGTAGGCGATGAACTCCTCGCCGCCGTAGCGCGCCGCCACGTCGGCGCCGCGGATCGACCGGGAGATGAGCCGACCGACCTCGCTCAGCACGTGGCTCCCCATCAGGTGGCCGTGGGTGTCGTTCACCTGCTTGAAGTGATCGACGTCCATCATCAGGACGCCGAGCGGCACCGTGTAGCGGTGACAGCGCTTCAGCTCCATCTCCAGCGCCAGGTAGAGCGACTCCTTGGTGAGGAGGCCCGTGAGCTGGTCGAAGGTGATGCGGTTGCGCACCTCGGCGTGGAACTTCACCTCGATCTCGTCGAGCACCACGAACTTCAGCACCGTGTCGCCGATCTGGATCTTGTCGCCGTCCTGCAGGTCGGTGCGATCGACCTGGCGCGAGTTGACGAAGGTGTGGTTGGTGCTGTCGAGATCGACCAGCACGAACGAAGCGGTCTCCTTGAACGGATCCCAGTTGAAGTCGACGCGCGCGTGCCGCCGCGAGGCGAGATCGTCCGGGATGCGGATGTCCACGTCGAGGCCGCGGCCGATGGTCATCGAGCCGCGGCGCAGGCGGAAGTCGCGGCCGATCTCCGCTCCCTGCATCACCACGAGGCAGGCGTGGTGCTTCTTCCAGCGCTGGGTGTCCTCCTCCGGGCGCTCGGTGATGAGGGTCTTGTCGAAAAAGCTCTGCGGCATCGCTCCGCCATGAAGGGAACGCGACGCGCGCGCGGCGATCACGATCCTGTGATCGCCGTCGGGCGGGACGCGGCCCAATCCAGCGTCAATCTAGGGATCGATCCCCTCCCCCGCAACGTCCAAGGTGCGCGCGAGATTGTGGGGAGTTCAGGCGGCTGGCGGGACAGCCCGAGTGTTCGCCGGCGAACGCGCGGTGGCTGTCGGGTTTTCAGGTCAGCGGCGCGGCTCGTAGGGCTTGCCGGGCGTCCCGCCGATCGCGAGGATGGTCACCCCGTGCGGACCGGGGAGGATCTTCCGTTTCTGTTGCGCCCCGACGCGGGCCAGCGTCCCGCGCTCGAGCGCCCATGCCTTCCCGCCAGCCTCGAGGGTCGCGGTCCCTTCGAGGACGATGTAGACCTCCTCCTGTCCGTCCTTCGCATGGTCGTGGGCCGGATACCCGGGCCATGAAGCGGGAAGGTTGAGCAGGTTCATTCCCCAGGCGGTGACCCCGAGCCCGCGCCCCGCATAGGCGAACTGCCCCTTGGGAACGCCCTGCCCCTGGTAGCTGTCGAGCTCTTCGAAGCGCTTCACGGTGACGTCGATCATCGATTCCTCCTCGGCCCTGGACGTCTGATGACTCCCCACATTCTCAGACGCACCATGGAAGGCGTCAAATTCCCGACATTGTCGGCGGGAAGAGATCAGTTCAATCTGATCCCGGAGAGCGGGAGGCCCGCCAGGACTCGTGGCCGCCTCCCACGGTTTCCCTCGCAAGGCATCCGCACAATGGCTCTCGAAGCAGGCGCAACATGCTTCCGAAGACGGAGACCCGCGAACCGGTCTTCCGGATCCTGTCCCTCGACGGGGGCGGCATCCGGGGCATCTTCACGGCGTCGTTCCTGGCCACGCTCGAAGAGATGGCCGGACGGCGCGCGGGGGATTTCTTCGACCTCATCGTCGGCACCTCGACCGGCGCCATCATCGGGCTGGCGGTGGCGCTCGGCATCCCCGCCAGGACCGTTCTCGACCTGTACGTCGAGCGCGGCGCGCGCATCTTCCGGCATCCGCGCCTGCTCGGGTGGATCCTGCGGCCGCGCTACGGCAGCCGGCACCTGGAGCGGGCGGTGCGGGAGATTTTCGGCGACCGGACGATCAACGACTCCCGCGTCCCCGTCTGCATCCCGTCGTACGAGCTGACCAACGCCTACCCGCGCATCTGGAAGGATGAGCACGCCGCGCACCTGCACTGGTGGGGGGATCAGCCGGCGTGGCGCATCGCACTGGCCAGCGCGGCGGCGCCGCTGTATTTCCCGGCGATGCAGGTGCTCGAAGGGGACAGCCACGTGGACGGCGGGCTGTACGCCAACAATCCGGTCCTCGTCGGGCTGACCGAGGCGGTGCACGTCTTCGCCCAGCCGCTCGACCGCATCCGCGTGCTGTCGATCGGCGCCGGCGAGCGGGCCGAGCGTATCCCCCAGAGCCACGCCGTGCGCATGGGGCTCTGGCAGTGGCGCAGCGCCCTGTACGAGCACATCCTCGGCGCCCAGGCGCGCGGCGCGCACGAGATCGCCCGCCGCCTGCTCACGCCGGGCCAGTACGAGCGCATCAACATCCCGCTCGAGCGCAACTACCGGCTGGACGACTACCGCTCGGCGCTGACGCTGCGCGAGCCGGGCGCGCAGGAGGCGCGCACCCGCGGCGACGACCTGCGCGAGCGCTTCCTGTTCGCCCCGGCCACGCTGGGCCGCGATCAAAAGGATGCGGTGGCCGCGGAGGCCCGGATCAGGAAAGGCCCCCTGCGCCTGCTGCCGTGAGAAGATCCCTCCGTGCCGGCGCGAAGAAGAACTTCAACCCGGAGAACGACGGCCGCGAAGGGTCCTCGTTCGCGAAAAGAACGGACGAAGCGCCCGCCGAAGCGGGCCGCCCGCAACGAAACTCCCGTGCGCGGCGGAGCCGTCGCGCAAGCGGCCCTGGCGCAGGTGCGCCGCGCGTGCCTGGAGCTTCCGGACACGACCGAGAAGGTGGCCTGGGGATCGCCGACGTTCCGGGTGAACGGCCGGCTCTTCGTCATGTTCATGGACAACCACCACGGCGACGGACGGGTGGCGATCTGGTGCCATGCGGCGGCGGGGGCGCAGGAGGCCTTCGTGGCGAGCGACCCAGACAGCTACTTCATCCCGCCGTACGTCGGCCCGTCGGGCTGGATCGGCGTCCGGCTCGACCGCGGCTTGAGCGATCCGGAGGTCGGCGCCCGCATCCGCGCGGCCCACGAATCGGCCGCCGAGGCCGGTGCGGCGCAGCGCGAGAAGCGCCGGCGCCGCTGACCGCTCAGGGGCCGGGCGGCGAGGCGGGCCCGGGATCGCGCCGCGGCCCTTTTCGGATATATTTCGCGGCCGGAACAGGGGAGGGAGCGGTTCCTTGGCAGACCTCAGCGCCACACTGACGCGCCGCGGCTTCGGCGGGACGTTGCGGCGCGACCTCTGGTGGCTGCAGCCGGTCGCGACGTTTCTCGGGCTCGGCGCCTTTCTCGTCTACAGCACCTGGGCCGCCTTCCAGAACGCCCACTACGAGTTCGGGCCGTATCTGTCGCCGATGTACTCGCCGCTCCTGTTCGGCGAGTCGCAGCACGCGTGGTTCGGGACGATGCCCGCCTTCTGGCCGGCCTGGCTGCCGTTCTCTCCGGCCCTCCTGATCCTCTGGGCGCCGGGGGGCTTCCGCTTCACTTGCTACTACTACCGCGGCGCCTACTACAAGGCGTTCTGGGCCGACCCGCCCTCGTGCGCCGTCGGCGAGCCGCGCCAGTCCTACTGGGGGGAGCGATCCTTCCCGCTGATCCTGCAGAACATCCATCGCTACTTCTTCTACCTGGCGGCCCTGTTCATCGTGATCCTCGCCTGGGACGCGTGGAAGGGGTTCTGGTTCGCGGAGGAAGGGGGCGGCGGGACGCATTTCGGCATCGGCGTCGGGTCGTTGATCCTGGTGGTGAACGTCATCCTGCTCGGCGGTTACACCTTCTCCTGCCACAGCCTGCGCCACCTGGTCGGCGGTTGTCTCGACTGCCCGTCGAAATCACCCATCCGGTACAAGGCCTGGCAGTGCACGAACGCGCTCAACCCGCGGCACATGCTGTTCGCCTGGATGAGCCTCTTCTGGGTCGGCTTCACCGATGCCTACATCCGCCTCTGCTCCATGGGCATCTGGCACGACCTGAGGCTCCTGTGAGCTACGAAACATACGAGCACGACGTCCTGGTGATCGGCGCCGGCGGCGCGGGGCTGCGTGCCGCCATCGAGGCGTCGGCCTCGGGGTGCAAGGTCGGCCTCGTCTGCAAGTCGCTTCTCGGCAAGGCGCACACCGTCATGGCCGAAGGCGGCGTGGCGGCGGCGCTCGCGAACGTGGACGACCGCGACTCGTGGAAAGTCCACTTCGCCGACACCATGCGCGGCGGCCAGTACGTCAACAACTGGCGCATGGCCGAGCTGCACGCCAGGGAAGCCCCGGCGCGCGTCCGCGAGCTGGAAGCGTGGGGGGCGGTCTTCGACCGCACGAAGGACGGCCGCATCCTGCAGCGCAACTTCGGCGGGCACAAGTACCCGCGGCTGGCGCACGTCGGCGATCGCACCGGTCTCGAGATCATCCGCACGCTCCAGGACCACGGCATCCACCAGGGGATCGACGTGCACATGGAGGTCACCACGATCGCCCTGCTCAAGGACGGCCCACGGGTCGCCGGCGCCTTCGCCTACGACCGCGAGCGCGGGCGCTTCCGCCTGTTCAAGGCGAAGGCCATCGTGCTGGCCACCGGCGGCGTCGGCCGCGCCTACCGGATCACCTCCAATTCCTGGGAGTACACCGGCGACGGGCACGCCCTCGCGTACCACGCCGGGGCCGAGCTGATGGACATGGAGTTCGTCCAGTTCCACCCGACCGGCATGGTGTGGCCGCCGAGCGTGCGCGGCATCCTCGTGACCGAAGGGGTGCGTGGCGAGGGCGGGGTCCTGCTCAACAAGCAGGGCAAGCGGTTCATGTTCGACGACATCCCGGACAACTACCGCTCCTCGACCGCCGACAACGAGGACGAAGGCTGGCGCTACACGCAGGGGGACAAGTCCTGCCGCCGGCCGCCGGAGCTTTTGACCCGCGACCACGTGTCGCGCTGCATCATGCGCGAGGTGAAGGCGGGACGCGGCTCCGAGCACGGTGGCGTCTACCTCGACATCGCCTGGATCAAGAAGCACATCCCGAACGCGCCGGAGCACATCAGGAAGAAGCTCCCGAGCATGTACCACCAGTTCAAGGAGCTGGCCGGCCTCGACATCACCACGACCCCGATGGAGGTCGGCCCGACGACGCACTACATCATGGGCGGCGTGCGCGTGGACGGCGATTCGCAGATGTCGCGCGTGCCCGGCCTCTTTGCCGCCGGCGAGTGCGCCGCCGGGATCAACGGCGCCAACCGGCTCGGCGGCAACTCGCTCTCCGACCTGCTGGTCTTCGGCAAGCGGGCGGGGGAGTACGCCGCGAAGTTCGCCAGGGGCGAGGGCGCACGCGCCCCGCAGATCGACGCCGCCCAGGCGCAGGAGGCCGAGCGCCGGGCGCTGGAGCCGCTCGAGCGCCAGGGCCAAGGCGGCGAGGGTCCCTACGCCGTGCAGCACGAGCTGCAGGACACGATGCAGGACCTCGTCGGCATCGTGCGGCGCGAAGAAGAAATGAAAAAGGCGCTCGGCGCCATCGGCGGGCTGTGGCAGCGGGCGAAGAAGGTCGCCGCCCCCGGCAACCGCGAGTACAACCCGGGCTGGCACGCGTCGCTCGATCTCGGCAACCTGCTCACGGTCAGCGAGGCGATCACCCGCTCGGCCATCGAGCGGAAGGAAAGCCGGGGCGGACACTTCCGCGACGACCATCCCGACAAGGATCCGGCCTGCGCCACCTTCAACATCGTCATCCGCAAGCAGCCCGACGGCGGGATGGAGCTGGTGCGCCAGCCGCTGGCGCCGATGCCCCCCGAGCTGAAGCAGATCGTCGAGGACAACAAGTGAGCGGGACGAGGGCTCTGTTCCGGATCTGGCGCGGCTCGGCGTCTGGCGGCGGCTTCAAGGACTATCCCTGCGAGGCGGGCGAAGGCTGGGTCGTCCTCGACGCGGTGCTCGACATCCAGGCGAAGCAGGCGAACGACCTCGCGGTGCGCTGGAACTGCAAGGCGGGGAAGTGCGGCTCGTGCTCGGCCGAGATCAACGGCAAGCCGCGCCTGATGTGCATGACGCGGCTCGACAGCATTCCGCTCGATCAGCCGGTGACCGTCGAGCCGATGAAGGCCTTCCCATCCATCCGCGATCTCGTCACCGACGTGTCGTGGAACTACCGGGTCAAGAAGGCGATCAAGAAGTTCAAGCCGCGTCCGCCCGACGCGCCCGACGGCACGTGGCGCATGGCGCAGGCCGACGTCGATCGCGTGCAGGAATTCCGCAAGTGCATCGAGTGCTTCCTGTGCCAGGACGTCTGCCACGTCCTGCGCGACCACCACATGCACGAGCAGTTCATCGGCCCGCGCTTCCTGGTCTACGCTGCGGCCCTCGAGATGCACCCGCTCGACACGGAGGATCGCGTGAGCGAGCTGCGCGAGCGTGACGGCATCGGCCTGTGCAACATCACCAAGTGCTGCACCAAGGTCTGCCCCGAGCACATCACCATCACCGACAACGCCATCATCCCGCTCAAGGAGCGGGTGGTGGACCGCTTCTTCGACCCCCTCAAGCGCCTCTTCTCCCGCTCGAAATAGCGCGCGCCGGGTTCCGGCGCGACGATCCCGGGGCCGGTTTCGATCCCCAGGTCCGTTCGTGCTCTCGGGTGTTTCCCCAATTGTCGCGCTCGTCGCGTCGAGCCTAGAGTTCGGCCAGCTTCACAGTGGCTTGCAGGCCCGCCGTCCTGAAGCGGCGGCTGCAGCCGCGGCGAACATCGACCGGGCCGTGTCCCCCTGACCCCCCGGTCGTCCACACCACCCGGATGCCGGCATCTTCTCGGCCGCCGGCATCCGGGCCCTTCCGCCTCTGACAAGCGGAAATCCCATTGCGGCCACGAGGCCATCCACAGGCCGCAAATGCCCGGTTGCCAAGGGTTTCCACCGAAACGTCCACACTTTTGCGGGGTCTCTGCGTAGATTTTCGTATTGTTCGGAAAGGTCGCTGTGCGTATTTAGGTGGGCTTGAAGTTGCTTGCGATCAGGACGGAACCCCCGAACCCCCCTATCCCGTTCTGATCAAGCCTTGATGCCCGGGCACGATTGGCTCCCCGCCGAGCGTGTCCGGGCATCGCAGCATCCGGGGAGACCTTGCCACGCGCGGTCCTGCAGTGGTACTAATTCCCCACCAAGGGATCTCGACAAAACCTGACCGACCCCTGGTCAGCCCCCGTCGAGCCCTGATGCCCGGATGACGACGCCAACTCGGCCGGTCTCATCCGGGCATCCATAACCTTCCGCTCCCCCAGCCGTTCGTGGCGCTCGTTGACAGAAAAAATCGCTGCGCGATATAAAACTGGAAACGCCGCCTCGTCTTTCTGAAACCAGGGGGGATCTCGATGGGCAGCCGATGGAAAGTCATCCCGATCGTGTCCGTGCTCCTGTTCGGTCTCCTTGCCAGGCCGGCGATCAGTTCAGAGGACCAACTACGAACTGTTCGAATCGAAATCCGGATCGCACTGGTGATGCAGGACTTGTTACTTCGACCGGTTCCACGAAAAGCAGTTGTCGTTCAGTCGTCTCCGCCCGGGGCCTCTCCTGAGGTCAGGCTCGTTACCAATCTGGAGGGACGGGTCGAGGCTCAGCTCTCACCAGGTTCCTATCGGGTGGTGGTGTCCGAGCCGGTCTCCTTCGAGGGCCGAATGTATTCATGGGATGTCCCTCTTGCCATCGATGGCAAGGCAACAGAGATCCTCCTCGAACTGAGCAACGACAACGCCTCTCCAGTGTCGGCGCCCACTGAACCCAGCGCGCCCTTGACGACCGAAGGTCAGGTCTTCAACAGCTCAAGAGACGGTGTCCTGACCGTAGAGTCGGAGACGGGGCATGGGTCCGGCTTTGTCGTGGATCCAATGGGGCTCGTCGTCACCAACGCGCACGTCGTCGAGCAATCGAGAGAGATGATCGCCGCTTTCGACCCTGCCCACAGATTCCTCGCCGACGTGATGGTGGTGGACAGTGCTCACGATATTGCCGTCTTGCGTTACAACCCCGGCGCATTCCCGGAAGCCGTGACTTTGCGATACGCGCTGAAAGACGCGCAGCCCGTCCGCGTGGGGGACCCGGTCATCGCTATCGGGAGTCCGCTGAATCAGGACAAGATCATCACCAAGGGAATCGTGAGCAAAGTCGATGAAGGCGTCATTCTCTCCGACGTCAATATCAACCACGGTAATTCCGGTGGCCCGCTGCTGAATGGATCAGGCGTTGTCATCGGCATCACGACCTTCAAGGATCTTGATCCCACCGGTGGGGGTGTCTCGGGCATCGTGAGGATCGAGGTTGCAGAGCCGTTGATTCAGAAGGCGCGCGAGATGGCACAGAGCAAGACGCCGCCATCGGCGGATCCCTTGCCTGCCGTCCCGGCGGGAGAGTTCCCTCTTGCTGACCTGAAGAAACAGTTAACAGACCATGTCGTCGACCCCAACGACTACAGCGCGCGCCGGTCGACATTCGACGTTCAGGTCATGACACCTGCTTTGAAGTACTACCTCGAAACCAAGGAAGAAGTGGAAAGGGTTCAGAATCGGGCGAAGAAGCAGAAGCATGCAGAGGCTGTGGCGGACAACCCAGATGCCGATCCGTACACCAACCTCAGGACATGGCGCTCTTCTCTCGGTGAGTTTCGGCCTGTTGTTGAGGTCTACATGCTCCCGCGGCTCAAGGCGACGGGAGGCTCGATCTTCGGGGCAATGATGGTGGGGGACTCCAGCGTTCTACACTACCGCTACAAGAGCGATTTCGACAAGGCTGAGCTGCTTGTCGATGGAAAGAGCGTGACTCCGATCCGCAAGAATCGATTCACACGGTCGGCCAAGTTCGCTTCGGCGAACGGCTTCGCGAACGATGAAGCCTTTGCTGGCGTGTACACGTTCGGCATCGAATTCCTCAAGGACGTGAAGGAAACCTCTCACGTCTCAGTCGTGATCCACGATGGACTGAAGCCGGAAAAGCCGATTCAGATCGATCTGGACCCGGAGACGATTTGGAAGATCCGGAACGATTTCAGTCCCGTGCTCGGACCTCCGGCTTACGCAGAACCGCAGCCTGGCTCTGTGTCAGGCGGTGCAACCGGCTAGGCGAGTCCTGGCACCGTAAGCCTTAGCGCGGACCAGCTACCGAGTGATGCGGCACGATGGGAAGAATCAGCCGCGACGGGTGCGCGGCGTCGTGCAGGATGGCCTGGTTCGCGACCACCATGCGTGTCGCGTGCGCCGGCGGCTCGCCGGTGTTGAGGTTGCGGTCGAAGACCGGGAAGCGGCTCGAGGTGACGTGCAGGCGGATGCGGTGGCCGCGGCGGAACAGGTTGCTCGTCGCCATGTCGCCGATGACCAGCTCGACCGGCTGCCCCGGCGTCAGCGGCTTCGGCGCCGCCTGCGATTCGCGATAGCGGGCGCGCAGCACGCCCGCCTCGAGCGGCATCACGTTGTACGCCTTGCCGTCGGGGAAGACGTCGAGCAGCATCACCATGAAGTCGGTGTCCACGGCGCTCGATGAGATCCACAGGCGGACCGACACCGGGCCCGTGACCTCGACATCCTCCTCGAGCGGTGGCGTCGAGTAGACGAGCAGGTCACGGCGCTTCTCGAGTCCCGACCGGTCGCGCGGCCCCATCACCTCGAAGTTCTCGATGACGACAGGGTCTTTCGGATCGTAGGCGTACTGGTCGGCGGACTCGTTGGCGGGCGGCGCCTCCGCGGCCAGGCGGCCGCCCGGCGCGCGCAGGTAGAACGCCGTCTCCTTCGCCCGCTGCAGTGGCCATTCGTTCTCGTCGCGCCAGACGTTCTCGCCCATGACGAAGAGGCGGATCGGCGGGCCCTCGTCCACGCCGTTGCGCATCCCCTTGAGCCAGCGGTCGTGCCAGCGGAGGATGAGGCCGTAGTAGTCGATGGGGGCGTTCTCGCCGAAGTCGAGCTCGCCGACCTTGGTTTCGGCGATGCCGGGGTCGCCGTGGTCCCACGGCCCCATGACGAGGCGCTGGCCGGAGCGCGCTTCCGCCGTGGCGGCGTGCGCCCGCATGCCGGTGAAGTTCGTCGTCGCGCCCAGCGGACCGTAGTTGCTGTCGTGCCACGCGGAGAAGCTAAGCGCCGGCACGTTCATGCGGGGGTAGGCGGACGTCACGTCGGCGAAGGCCCAGGCGGGTCCGTCGTCCGGGTGCTCGAGCCAGTCGGCGTACCAGGGGGCGAGTGTCTTCAGCTCGGGGAGCCCCGCCGTCGGCAGGTACTTCTCGAGCTCCCACCTCCGCTTCGCCCACAGCGCCTCGGCTTCCTTCTCGTCGAGGGGGCCGTCCTTGAGGCCGCGCCGGCGACGCTCCTCCGGGGCGATGTAGTTCAGGATCCAGCGCATCCAGTCGTGGTTGAAGGCGCCGCCGAAGTAGAAGAAGTGGCGCGCGGTGGCGAAGGTCATGGCCGGGGACATGGAGACGAGATGCGGCGGGGCTTCCATCGCCGCCAGCCACTGCACCGCCCCCGGGTACGACAGCCCGAACGTGCCGACCTTGCCGTTGCTCCACGGCTGCGCCGCCGCCCACTCGATGGTGTCGTACCCGTCCTTCCCCTCGTTGCGGTACGGGTTGAAGTCGCCGTCGGAGTGATAGCGCCCGCGCACGTCCTGGACCACGACCGCGTAGCCCTCGCGTGCGCCCCGCAGCACCGTCGGCTCGGAGCCGTCCGCGATGACGCCGTCCTTGCCGTACGGCGTGCGCATGATGAGGACCGGGTAGTGACCGGGCTCTGCCGGCCGGTAGACGTCGGCCCGGAGCACGACGCCGTCCCGCATCGGCACGGCCACGTTGTTCTCGACGGTGATGTTGTTGAGCTCGGGAAGCGGGGCCGGCGTATCGCCTGGAGTGTCGCGATTCACGGATTCTGCCGTGCCCGGAGGGATCGAAGGATGATCCGCTGCACAGGACAGGCCGGTGATCAGAGCCGTTGCGAGGACCGCAACCGTTGTCAGCCTGAAGCGCAGCATCTCCATCAGGAAGGGAAGCGTCGGAGGGGCGCCTAGATTTTGAGCGTGCACCACTCCTTGCTGTACGGAACGCTCCCGAGCTGCATTCCCTTCTTCGCCCCGACGAGCACGACGTCGGAGTGGTTGTACCCGAACCCGAGGTCGGGGGCGTACAGGCCCGGCTCGTTGCTGAACATCATCCCTTCCTCGAGCATGGTGTGGTCGCCGAGGGAGATGTAGGGCGGCTGGTGGCCTTCCCAGCCCTGGCCGTGGGCGGGGCGGTGGTAGATGAATTTCTGCATGCCGTTCTTGACCTGGTAGTCGTGCACCTTCTTCGCGACCAGGGAGCAGGTCACGCCGGCGGCTGACTCCTCGGCCTGGATGAGGCACGAGTTGGTGTGCACCTGCCACATCTTCTCGCGCTCGCTGGTCCACGGCTCGATCTGGTAGCCGCGGTACAGCTCACCGCCGCAGCCGCCGATGGTCACGACGCCCGCGACCTGGAGCGCGTCCCCCTTCTTGATCCTGTTGTGGTGGAACTGATTCGGGTGGGGGTAGGCGGTGCCGATGCCGGTGCGCACGCCGATGTCCACCTGCACCCCGACGGCGGTGTGCGGCTTCCCGTCGCGCTTGATGTCGCGCAGGATGAGGTCGGTGCCGTAGCGGACGGCGGCCGACTGCACCTCGAAGTCGGTGGCGTCGGTGCCGTGCTCGAGGATGTAGTCGCGGGCGAAGGCGTGGATGCGGCTCCAGTAGTTCATCGCGCGCTGCGTCAGCGCGATCTCCTCCGGTGTCTTGACCATCCGCATCTTCTCGCCGATGGCTCCCGCCTTGCGCAGCGTCGTCCCGGGAAGAATCTCCTCGACCGCGCCGGTCCACTCGGCGGTGATGGGGAAGTCGACCCCGAGCGGCTTGCCTCCCTGGCCGCGCTTCCTGAGCCCCTTCAGGAGCCAGCGGTTCAGGTCAACGGTCGCGCCCATCTGCACCTTGCCGAGGTTCGGGAAGGCCCCTTCGCCGTGCAGGAAATCGAAGTACGACTCGGTGTCCTTGATCCACCACGAGCCGACGAGGTCGCGGTCGAGGCTCGGGTGGAAGAAGGTCGGCGGCGCGTCGGATGAAGCCGGCACGAACAGGGTGAACGGCCGCTCGGTCGAGGTGAACCAGAGCCCGCTGAAATAGATGATGTTCCAGCGGTCGGCCAGCAGGATCCCGGCGAGCCCCTCCTCGTTGAGCCGCTGCTTGAGGAGCTTGACGCGCCCCAGGTGCCACATCTGGTCGAGCCGGTCGATCTTCGAAGGCTTCGGGTGATCCGGGTTGGGGACGAGCAGCGCTTCGGAGGAGCCCGGCCTCGGCGCGGGCGGCGGCATCTCGGGGATGGCCGAGCTTTTCTTCGAGGCGGCCTCCGCCGCCTCGGCGAGGCTGCCGGCCCCCGTGGCGGCGATGGCTCCGGCCCCCGCCGCGGCCATCGAACCGAGCACGAACCTGCGTCGCGTCGTTTTCATCGTTCCCCCCCCGGGAGAGTACGGATCGAGCCGGGTCGCCGGCGCCAGGCCGGGGTCCGTTCGGTTGCGGAGTCTAGCATCGGGGACCGGCGCAGAGGACTTGTCAACAGTGGGGAAGTGGCCATAATGCCGACGGTATGCTCACGACGAAACCATTCCATTTGCTTGCACTTGCCTGCCTTGCGGTCGCAGCCACGGCGCTCACGCCGTCGGCGCTGCGGGCGCAGGAGACGCAGCCCTTCGGCCAGGAGCCGCCGCGCGAGGACACGGGGACCGAGAACCCGCCGCCGGAGCAGAAGCAGTCGGTCCGGCCGTCGCAGGCCGACCGCGACTCGCGCCGACTGTTCCAGCGCTTCGCCGAGGACGCGGCGATCATCCCGGGCGGATGGATCGAAGGCCAGTTCAACTTCGAGCACATCGACAGCGGCGTCGAGCGCATGAACCTGAGCGGCCTCTTCGCCTTCGCGGTCGGACACACCAACGAGGTCGGGTTCCGGCTCGGGTTCGAGAAGCTCAACGCCAACTCGCCGGATCCCGACGGCTCGGGCATCGACGACGCGGACGTGTATTTCAAGCACCGCCTGCTCAACGGTGAGTCGCACTGCGCGCTCGGCGGGCTCATGAAGCTCGGATTCGCCGACGCCGACGAGGGCCTGGGCACCGGCAAGACCGACCTCGAGTTCTTCGCCGCCTGCCGCGCCGACACGCACGCCGCCACCTTCACCGGCAACATCGGAGGCCGCTACAACGGCCAGCCGGACGCGCCCCTTCCCGACTCGGAGGTGTCGATCCTGGCCGGTGGCGCCGTCATCTTCCCGTTCGGCAACGAGTGGTCGGCCGTCATCGAGGCGACCTGGGAGAGCGAGCGCCTCGACGGTGTCGGCAACGACGCGCGCCTGACCTTCGGGCTGCAGGGCGTGGCCACGCGGCCGGGATTCGGCTTCCGCGGCGCCTTCGCGATCCCGCTGACGGACGCGACCCCGGACTACCAGGTCCTCTTCGGCGCGGTCTACATCTTCTGATCGCCCGGAAAGGGTCGGAGGATCGGCCTCGATGAAGCACCGGGCCCACCAGCTCGCGCTGCGCTTCCTGGGCAAGGCCTGGGACCAGGCGGACGAACACGAGCGCCGGGTCCTCCTGGCCATGGCCGAGCAGATCGGCCGGCGCCGCGAGGCGCCCGGGAAGGTCGAGGAGCGCACCTTCGGCGAGCGCATCGCCGACGAGGTCGCGGAGTTCGGCGGCTCCTGGACGTTCATCGGGCTCTTCGTCGCCACGCTGATCGCCTGGATCGCCCTGAACTCGTGGATTCTCTTTGAGCGTGCCTTCGACCCGTACCCGTACATCCTGCTGAATCTCCTCCTCTCCTGCCTGGCGTCACTGCAGGCGCCGGTCATCCTGATGAGCCAGAACCGGCAGGCGAAGCGCGACCGCGAGCGGGCCGAGGCGGACTACGAGATCAATCTCCAGGCGGAGGTCGAGATCAAGGCGCTGCACGAGAAGCTCGACCAGCTCGCCGAGCAGATCGAGCCGTTCCTCCGCAAGTGACCGACGACAAGACCGGTTCCTCGAGACCGCCGCTCGGGCTGCGGGTCCTCGCGAGCGTCGGGCGCTTCTGGCCGTTCCTCCTCCTCGCCGCCATCGCGTTTCTCGGCTGGGAGGACCTCAAGAAGCTCGACCTGGCCGCCGTGCGATCGGCGCTGCACTTTCTGGACCGCCGCTGGCTCGGCATCGCCGCCGGCCTGACCGTCGTCAACCTCGTCCTCTTCGGCCTCTATGACATGGTCGCGCTGACGCGCACGTCCGTGCCGCCGATCGCCCGCTGGCGTTTCGGAACGCTCGCTTTCGCGTGGAGCAATTTCCTGACGCTCGGGCCGCTCGCCGGGCCGGCGATCCGCATCTGGCTCTATGCGCCGTACGACCTCGAGGCGGGGGCGCTGCGTGGCGCCGTCATCGCCACGATGATTTCCTTCGCCACGGCGCTGGGGGCGGTCCTCGTCAGCGTCGCCGCCTTCCCGCCGCTCGCCGCGTTCGCCGCCGCAGCGGTGCTCCTCGCCATCGTGGCTCAGCTGCTCGGCGCTCTCGAGAAAGCCGGCATGGTGCCCGTGTGGCTGCGACGCGGCAGCGGAGGCTGGCGGGCCCTTCTCGCCGTGGCGCTGGCCGACTGGATCCTCGCGGCGCTCGTGTTCGCGGCGGCGCTCAATGCCTGCGGCGCGGCGCTGCCCTTCACCGACGCCCTGCGGGGCTTCTTCAACGGGCAGGCGGTCGGTGTCGTGTCCCTGATGCCGGGAGGCCTCGGCAGCGCCGACGCCTACTGGCTGCTGCGCCTGCCCGTCGAGCAGTCGATGCTGGCCGCGGCCCTCGTCGCGTACCGCATCATCTATTACGTCATCCCGTGGCTCATCGCCTGCCTGATCCTCCTGGCCCGGGGCGCGCGCACGGGGGCCCGCTGGCTGAGTCCGATCCCGGCGGTGCTCGGGCTTCTCGTCGCCGGCGCCGGGGCGGTGATGCTGGTCTCGACCGCCTCGCCGGCGGTGGAGCACCGCATGAAGACGCTGTCGCACTGGGTGCCGATCGGCGTCGTCGAGGTGTCGCACCTCTTCGGAGCGCTGGCGGGGCTCGGGCTGCTCTTCCTGGCGCGCGGCGTGATGCGCGGCTATCGCGAAGCGCACCACCTGACGGTCGGCATCCTGCTCGCCGCGGCGCTGGCGGCGGCGCTGAAGGGGCTCGATTACGAGGAGGCGATCGTGCTCCTGGCGATCGCCGCCATCGTCGGCTCGCAGGCGGCGCAGTTCCGCCGCTCCGGACGCGCGCCGTGGGTCGGCTGGACGGCGATCCTGCTCGTCGGCCTGGCCATCTTCATCTACGCGGCGGTCGGCTTCGGGTCGTTCTCCGCCTCGGCGTACGAGCATGCCACGTGGGGACGCTTCGGGTTCGGCGCGCACGCCGACCAGATGGCCCGCGTCCTGCGCGGGCTGGCGCTCCTGTCGATCGCCGGGGCGGGCGTGCTGCTGCTGGGCGGTCTGCGAGCGGCGTCGAAGTTCCACGCGCCCGACGCGGCCGAAATCGACCGGGCGCTCGCCTCGCACGCGCGGACCGGACAGGGGACCACCGCCATGATGGTGGCGGCGGGGGACAAGGCGATCTTCTTCCAGGACGGCGACGCGTTCTGCTCGTACCGCGTCGTCGGTTCCTATCTCGTGGTGTTCGGCGACCCGACCACGCCCCAGGGCGACGAGCGGCCGTTCCTCGACGCGCTCATCGAGCACGCCGACGCGCTCGATCGACGGCTGATGTTCTACCAGCTCTCCGCAGCGTGGCTGCCGAGCCTGCACGACCGGGGCTTCTCCTTCTTCAAGCTGGGGGAGGAGGCCATCCTGCCCCTCACCGACTTCTCGCTCGCCGGCGGCCGCTGGAAGCCCTTCCGCCACGCGGTGCGCCGCGTCGAGGAGAAGGAAGGCGGCGGCTTCGCGGTGCTGCCGCCCGAGGAAGTCGCGGCTCGTCTTCCCGAGCTGCGGCGTGTTTCCGACGAATGGCTCGAGCGCCAGGTCGGCCGCGAGAAGCAGTTCTCGGTCGGCGCGTTCAGCGAGGAGTACCTGAAGCGCTTCCCGTGCGCCGTCGTCCTCGACGAGCGCGAGCGCGTCGTCGCCTTCGCGAACCTCCTGTGCGGCCCGAACAAGGGGGAGCTGTCGATCGATCTCATGCGCCACGGGCGCGAGGCTCCGGACGGCGTCATGGACTACCTGTTCGCAAGCCTCCTCGAATGGGGACACAAGGAAGGCTTCGCCACCTTCAACTTCGGCGTCGCGCCGCTGGCGGCGGTCGGGGATCTCAGCGGCGCGCGCCTGTGGGAACGGATGGCGCACCTGCTCTTCCGGCACGGTGAAGGGCTGTATCATTTCCAGGGCCTGCGGTCGTACAAGGCGAAGTTCCAGCCCCGGTGGGTGCCCCGTTACATGGCGTATGGCGAATCGTGGGAGTGGCCGTTCGCGGTGGTGCAGGTGTCCGTCCTGATCGCCGGCGGCTGGCGCGCGGTCCTGCGCCCCGGCAAGGCCCAGGCGTGACGGCGCTGGTCCTGGCGCTCGCGCTGGGCATCGCGGCGGGACGAACGACCGCCGCGGGGGAGCGTTCGACCGCCGCGGCACCCGCGAAGCCGCACGCGTCGTCGGCGTCGAAGTCGTCGGCCGCCGCGACGGCGCAGGAGGGCCTCACCGAGCTCAACGTGCGGGTTCCGTTCGCCGGCAGCGCCACCCTGTATCTCCCGCCCAGGTCGTCGGGCAACCCCGCCAGGAAGCCGAGCCGGGCGATTCTCTTCCTGAGCGGCGACGGCGGGTGGAACCTCGGCGTCGTCGAGATGGCGCGCCGCGCGGCACGCGAGAGCGGCGCCGCCGTCGCCGGGCTGTCGCTGCCGGCGTACCTCAAGGCGGCGAACAGCGAGCGTGTGCCGTGCTGGTGTCCCGCCTGCGACCTGGAGGAGATCGGCAAGTCCATCGAGAAGCAGGCGGGGTTCGACGCGCCGAGCCCGCCGATCCTGCTCGGCTATTCGAGCGGCGCGACGCTCGTGTACGCGGCGCTCGCGGGAGGGCCGCCGGAGACCTTCGCGGGCGGGATGAGCCTCGGCTTCTGTCCCGATCTCGAGGGGGCGCCGTCGATCTGCAGCCATCGGGGCTTCCGGCCGGAATACGACGCGGCGAAGAAGCGGATCGACTTCCCGCCGGCCGATCTCCAGCGCCCCTGGGTGGTGCTGCAGGGGAACGTGGACAAGGTGTGCGGCGCCGAGGCGACCGGCCGCTTCGTCCATGCCGTGAACGGGGCGAAGCTCGAGGCGCTCGACGGCGTCGGTCACGGCTACGGCAACGAGAAACGCTGGGGGCCGGCGTTCGACAACGGCGTGCGCCTGCTCATGGAGAGCGCCGCGGCGCAGCCGGCGATCGTCGCCGGCCGCGCCGGCGCCGCGGCGGGGGAGGAGGTCGCCGATTCGGGCGGCGTGTTCGCCGACGGTGACGCCGAGGCCGGTGCCCCGGAAGAGAGCGCCTCGCCGGGCCGCGGGGATGCGGGAGGCGGCGCGCGTGGCGGCAAGGGAGCGGCGTCCAACGCCGAGGCGCTGCGCGCGGGCCTCGAGAAGCTCGACCTGCCGCTGATGCTGCATCTCTCCGACAGGCCGCGCGCCTATCTCCTGTTCATCTCCGGCGACGGCGGCTGGTCGAGCCTCGATCGCACCCTCGCGGCGCGCCTGGCGCGCGACCACGTGGACACCGTCGGCATCAGCGCGCTGCAGTATTTCTGGAAGGAGAAGCCGGCGCCGCGCACCGCCGCGGACCTCAAGCTCGTCCTCGACCTGCTGCGGCCGCAGGGGAAGCCGATCCTCTTCGGCGGCTACTCGTTCGGGGCCGAGGTGGCGCCCTTCCTCGTCGACCGTCCGGAGTACGGCGCCGGCGCCGCCGACCCGGTGTTCTCGGCGGTGGTGATCGTGTCGCCGGGGCCATTCGCCACCTGGGAGGTGAGCCCGCTCGACTGGTTCCGCCACAGCGAGAAGCCGAGCCCCGACAAGGTGCGGCCGCAGATCGAGGCCTTGAAGCTGCCGACCCTGTGCGTCTACGGCGCCGAGGACCGGGAATCAGCCTGCTCCGGCCTGACCCCGGGCGAGACGCGGCTCGTGCGCGCTCTCGGCGGCGGGCATCACTTCGGCGGCGACTACGACGTCATCGCCGACGAGGTCGCCGCGTTCGTCCAGAAGACCCTCGCGGGGGGCGTGCTAACATCGGGCTCCGCTCCAGCCTCGCAGCCAAGGCATCCCTGAAGGAGGCATGAATGTCCCTGTCCCTCAAGCTCTACGACCTCGGTCCGTCCCCGAACAACATCAAGGTGCGCTGCGCGCTGGCATACAAGAAGCTGCCGTACGAGCGGGTCGCCGTCGACCCGGCCAACCGTGAAGCGGTGGTGAAGGTCTCGGGCCAGCCGCTGACGCCGGTGCTGCTGCACGGCGACACGGTGGTCTTCGACTCGTACGCCATCCTGCGCTACCTCGACGCCAACTTTCGCGACACCGCGCCCCTGTTCAGCTCCGACCGCGCCACGCTGAAGTCGATCGAGCAATGGGAGCTGTTCGCGCGCACCGACGCCGGTCCCGGCATCTCGGCGGCCTTCGGCCAGCTGCGCGCGGAGACGCCCGATCCCGAGGTGATCAAGCGGGCCAACGACCTGCTCGGCCGCGCCACCTCGCGCGTCGAGGAGACACTCTCGGAGAAAGGCGAGTGGCTCGTCGGAGGCTCAGGCCCCAGCGCGGCGGATTTCACCGTCGGCACGATGCTCTTCCTCGGGGCGTGCACCGACACGGCCGTGAAGCGCATGCCGGCGTGGGGCTTCTTCCGCAAGCACGTGAAGATCGACAATGCGCCCCGGACGCTCGCCTGGATCGGCCGCGTCATGGAGTTCGACCGCCAGCCGTAGCCCGTAATCCGTACGAGGCGCCCTGGACGGAGCATTCCCCCTATGTTCAGGGCGCCCCCGGCATGGTGGTGCGAAGCCTGTGGATCGCGCGCCCGTTGGCCCAGGCAAGCCATTGACCTGACATGGGTTTAGTCCCAGCCTCGCCTCGCAACCCGGGATCCGATCCACAAGCTGCCCACCACCATGGAATGACTCTTGCGGAGTCGCCCCGGACCATGCTCGCCTGGGGCTCGAAACGAGACGCACCGAAACGCGCCGCATCGAACGGGGCGGGACCGCAGAAGCTCGGGCTCGATGCCGCCGTAGCGCTCGTCGTCGCCGAGATCATCGGCATCGGCATCTTCCTCACTCCGGCCGGCATGGCGCGCGACCTCGGCTCGCCTCTGCTCGTGCTCGTCGTGTGGCTCCTGGTGGGTGCGGCGGCGCTGTCCGGATCGCTCTGCTACGGCGAGCTGGCGTCGCGTTTTCCCCAGGCGGGGGGCGGCTATGTCTACCTGCGCGAGGCGTGGGGGCCGGCCGTCGCCTTCCTCTACGGCTGGAAGAGCCTGCTCGTCATGGACCCCGGTCTCACCGCGGCACTCGCGGCCGGCCTGGGGAAGTACACCGCCGCGGTCGTCCCGCTCGGCGCCGCGGGCGAGAAAGCCGTCGCGATCGGGATCGTCGTCGTCCTCGCGGCGATGAGCGTCCTGGGAATGCGCGTCGCGGGAAACGTCATGCGGCTGTTCGCGGCGGTGAAGCTGCTGCTGCTCGCGGCGATCATCGTGCTGGGGTTCGTGTCGGCGCACGGGACGTGGTCGAACTTCCTGCCGTTCGCGGCGCCGCGCCCCGGGACGGCGCCGCTCGTCGCCGGGCTGGCCGGCGGCGTCCTCGGCGCCTTCTTCGCCTTCGCCGGCTTCTGGGACATCGCCAAGATCGGCGGAGAGATCAAGGACCCGGCGCGGACCCTGCCGCGGGCGCTGGCCATCGGCGTCGCGGTCGCCACCCTCGTCTACCTGCTGGTGAGCGGCGCCTTCATCCGCCTCGTGCCGATGGAGACTGCCGCCTCGGGGCCCGCGTTCGCCGCGCAGGCGGGGGCGGCGCTCTTCGGCGAGAGCGGCGGCCGTGTCTTCGCCGTCATCGTGATGATCGCCATCGCCGGGAGCCTTTCGGCGGTCATCGTCACGGCGCCGCGCGTGTCCTACGCCATGGCGCGGGACGGCTACCTTCCGGCCTCGATCGGGCGGCTCCATCCGCGCCTCGGGACCCCGGTGCGGGCCATCGCGCTCCAGGCCCTGCTCGCCTGCCTCGTCGTCGGGCTCGCGAACTACGACGCGATCCTCGGGTACTTCGTCTTCATCACGGTGGTGTTCCTGGGCCTGACGGTCGCCGGGCTCTATCGCCTGCCGCGGCCGGCCGAAGGGGTGTTCCGGGTCCCGGG
>DASRAU010000021.1:0-210472 GCA_035638075.1 Verrucomicrobiia bacterium | reverse complement strand
CTGGTGCTCGTCAGCGCCGCGACGCTGTTCCTCCTGCTCATCGCGTGCGCCAACGTCGCCAATCTGCTGCTGGCGCGGGCCGAGTCGCGCCGCCGCGAGCTGGCGGTGCGGTCGGCGCTCGGCGCCGGCCGGTTCCGGCTGCTGCGGCCGCTGCTCGCCGAGACGCTGCTCCTGTCGTGCGGCGGCGGACTGCTCGGCCTCCTGATCGCCGCCGTCGGCGTGCGCCTGATGGCCGGATCGAGCCTGGCGGCGATCCCGCGCGCCCAGGAGGCGCGCGTGGACGGCGTCGTCCTCGGCTTCGCCGCGGCCGCCGCGATCCTGACGGCGCTCGTGTGCAGCGTCGTGCCGGCGCTGCGCGCGTCGCGCGTCGACCTCACCGACTCGCTCAAGGACGGCGCCGGCAGCGTCACCATCGGCCGCGAGCGCCAGCGCAGCCGCAGCGCCCTCGTCGTCGCCGAGATGGCGCTGGCCGTGGTGCTGCTGGTCTCGGCGGGTCTCGCGATGCGCAGCCTCTGGGCGCTGCGCCAGGTGCACCTCGGCTTCGATCCCGAGCGCGTGCTGACCATGCGGCTGGCGCTGCCGCAGGCCTCCTATCCGCAGGACGCGCAGGTCGAGGCCTTCTACCACGACCTCGTGGACCGGGTGCGATCGCTGCCCGGGGTCGCGCACGCCGGTGTCGTGCGCTCGCTGCCGCTGGCGACGACCATCGGCGACTGGGGGCTCGACGTCGACGGCTACGTCGAGACGCCCGGGAACAACGCCAAGGGGGACTGGCAGGTGGTGAGCGACGGCGCCTTCGAGGCGCTCGGTGAGCGGCTGGTCGCCGGCCGCTTCTTCTCCGCCGCCGACCGGGCCGACGCGATGCCGGTGGCGATCGTCAACGAGACCATGGCGAAGAAGTACTGGAAGCCCGGGGAGGCGCTCGGCGGGCGCCTCCGCATGGGGAGCGACCAGGCGCGTCCCTGGATCACCGTCGTCGGCATCGTCGGCGACGAGCAGCACAACGCCGTCGGCGAGTCGGTCAAGGAGAAGTTCTACCGGCCGCACGCCCAGTTCGCCATGAACGGCGCCCTGTTCGCGCCGCGCGACATGACCCTCGTGGTGCGCTCGCAGGCGGATCCGCTCGGCCTGCTGCCGGCGGTGCGCGACGCGATCGCCCGCATCGACCCGGCGCTGCCGGTCGCGAGCGTGCGCCGCATGACCGACGTCGTGTCGGGGGCCATCGCCGCGCCGCGCTTCACCGGCTGGCTGCTCGGCCTGTTCGCCGCCACGGCGCTGACGCTGGCGGCCATCGGCATCTACGGCGTGCTGTCGTACCTGGTCACGCAGCGGACGCGCGAGATCGGCCTGCGCATCGCCATCGGCGCGCGGCGCTCCGAGGTCATGCGTCTCGTGCTCGGTCGCGGGCTTCTGTTGTCGCTCCTCGGCGTCGGCGTCGGTCTGGTCGCGGCGCTGTTCGCCGGCCGCCTCATGCAGGGAATCCTCTTCGGCGTCCCACCCTCCGATCCGGCGACCTTCGTCGGCGTGCCGCTGCTCCTGACCGCGGTCGCGCTTCTCGCGAGCCTGATCCCGGCGCTGCGCGCCACGCGCGTCGATCCGATCATCGCGCTGCGCGCCGAGTAGGAGACGGCTGCGCTACACCGGCGGCCTCCGCCTCAGTCGAGCGCCAGGAAGTGAACCCCCAGCGGCGTGGCGACCGCGAGCCGTCCGTTCCAGACGTTCAGGTCGACGATGTTCTGCTGCACGTCGATGGTCCGGACGTAGCTGCCGTCCGCCTTGTTCAGGACGGTGACGACGTCGGTCCAGAGCTCGACCTCTTTCTTCTTCTTGCCGGTCGGATCGGGACCCATGATTTTCCGATGGGTCGCCAGGTACAGGCGGTCGCCGCCCATCACCATCCCCTGGCCGCCGAAATAGCGGTACCCGAACTCCTTCTCGAAGCGGACGCCGCGCATCGACCCGGCCGACACCCCTCCATCCTTCCCCTCCTGCTGCCAGATCTTCTTGCCCTTGGAGGTGAGGGCGGTGACGGTGAAGTTGGACGACGCGTAGATGGTGTCGCCGTCGAGCACGATGTCCCCCGTGGCGGAGTGATCATCGGCGATGTCCTCGCGCCACACCTTCTTGATGTCGCCGGTCGGCTGGACGATCGTGACCAGGCTCTTGTTCGGGTTGTTCTGGGGATCGACGTTGTACGAGCCGATGAGCATGTTCCCCTGGTAGAGGAACGGGCCGGCGACGATGTTGGTGCTCATCTTGTGATCCCTGAAGAGCTCCTTCCCTTCGGGGGTGATGCGGTAGAAGTTGTAGTAGTACGCGCCGACGAACTCGTTGTTGAGGAACAGGGGCCGCGGCCGGAACTCCGGGTGGCGTACTCGTTCGGGAGCGCCGCCGGCTCCAGGTCGGATTCGGCGACCGTGAGCGAGCCTGTGCCGCGCGCGTAGATGTGGAATTTCTCCCCGGTCAGGATGCCGATGTGACTGGGCGTCAGGCACGGGGCCGAGATGCGCGACGCGGGGCCCGCGACCTGCCAGGTCTTCGTCCCGTCGAGAGTCAGCATGCCGACGATGCTCGGGGCGAAGGCGAGCTTGTGGATGTCGTTCCCCCACCAGGTGAACGCGCCCGCCTTCTCCCCGGTGACGGTGAAGCCGGAATACGCGATGCCGGCGTCGTCCACCTCGATCTCCCGGATCCCGGCGAAGTCGAGCGGCGTCGCCCAGATCACCTGGCCGTCGGCCGAGAGCGCCGCGATGCCATCCTTCCCCGCGATGTAGAGGCGATCGCCGTGCTGGAGGAACCGGGTCGGCTCGCCGATCGCCTTGAGCCCGTCGGGCGTCGGCATCGTCGTCTTCGGCGGGACGATGTTGGTGTGCTCGACCTTCGCAGCGCGCGCCATCCCCGTCGTGGCCGCCGCGGCCGCCGCGGTGAAGACCAGAACGGACAGACCCTTCCCCATCCCCATCATCCGAGAACCCCCCGAACGTCCCGAAACTCCCGTGAACCCCACGCGCCGGATGGCGCCGACCAGAGAAAGTCCGCGGAGTTTATGTCAACACGGCAAGATGGCGCATGGGGTTCCGGTCTTCGACGGGCCGGAGCCGGAAATTTCGATTCCGTCGCACCGGAACGGGAGATGTTCAGGGCCCGGAGCCCGGACGCCCGGACCAGGTCCAGCCGTCGATCGGCAGACCCGTCGCGCGGGTGTACCCGACCGAGTACGAGCGGATGAGACCGTCTCCGTCGACCAGGACGAACGTCGGCGTGCCGCTCACGCCGTAGGCCAGGAACGCCCGGCGCTGCTCGTCGGTCGCCACGCGCTGCGGGAACGGCGTCGTGAACTTCCTGAAGAACGCGTCGAGCGCCTCCCCCGGCTCGTCGGTGATCGCCACGACCGGGATGCCGCGCTCGCTCTCGAACGCCAGGACCTCCGGCAGCGACGCCTTGCACGGGCCGCACCACGTCGCCCAGAAGAACAGCAGGTGCGCGCCCGAGCCGCGCAGGTCGGAGGGCAGATCGCCCCGGTACCCCGCCAGCTGCAGCGGGGCCCACGCGGGGGCGGCCGTCGACACACGCGGAGGCCCGGGGAGCGCCGGCCACTTCATGGGAGCGGGCTTCGGGACGATGGTCTTCTCGATGGTGTCGGCGCCGCGCAGCACGGAGAGGGTGCGCGGCTCGTCCACGTGGGCGAGCATCGTCCATTCGCGGATCTGCTGCGGATCCTCGAAGCGCGCGCCCGGGGGGCCCAGGATCACGTCCCCCGCCTGCAGGTCGGCCGCCGCGGCTGGAGAGTTCGGGAACACCGCCAGGACAGATGAAGCGCCCGGCGCGATCTCGTGTGTCTGCCGCAGGACGGCCGGAACGTCGGCGAAGCGGATCCCGAGCCAGGCCGGCAGCACGTCGCGCGACGCCGCGATGTCGTCCTCCATCGCGGGGAACGGGGGACGATCGGTCGGGTGCATCCCGGGCACGGCCCCCGCGAGCGGCAGCCGCAGCGACTCGCAGGACAGAAGCGCCTCGGCCGCGGCGCGCTCGTCGTGTGAGCCGTCGCGCGCCAGGTCTTCGCGGCCGGCGAGGCTCACGAGGATGGCGCGCATCCGCAGCATCACGCCTTCGCGCACCGCCATGCGATACGCCAGGGCCCGCGCCGCATCCGCCTTGTCCTTGAGCGTGGCCAGGCGGCCGGTCATCGTGCGGTCCGCCCGGGTGAAGTCCGCCAGCTCGTACACCAGCGCGCCGCTCATCTCGCGGACCGCGCCCGCGCTGCGGCCCGCCCGGTCGACGAAATCCCGCCACCCCGGCTTCCCTCCGAGGAAGCGCTCGAGGTTGGCGCGGTTGGCGGCCTCGAGGGAGGCCTGCCACGCCTTCCCCTGGGCCTCGAGCTGGTCTCCCACCTCCGGGAGGCTGGCCTGCTGCTGCCGGATCTCGGCCAGCGACCGGGGGCTGAAGGTGCCGAAGTTGCGGCCGATGGCGTCGAGCAGCCGGATCTCGGGCTCCCAGGCGTCCTTGCGTTTCCAGGCCTGCGCCAGCAGCGCGTCGACGAGCGCGTCGAGCGTCACGCCCTGCGCCCCGGCCTTCCTGCGCAGGAGTTCTTCGAGGAAGGCATCCGAGGTGCGCAACGGCGCGTCGGGGGTGGCGTCGTTCTGGAGGACCCGCGCGTGCGCCGCCGGGAAGAGCCCCTCCTGGGCCAGCTCTGCGATGAAGTCGAAGGAGTGCCCGGTCTCGTCACGGTCGCGGACTTCGGCGTAGCAGCCGTAGGCGGGCCTCTCGGCCGTGGTCGAGAAGTAGCCGCAGACGTTGCCCGACGGCAGACCCGAGGCGTCGCGCGGCGCGGCGTTCGCGAACGAGCCCGAGTAGCACTGCGACATCAGCAGGACGACCCGGACGCGCGGGTCGAGCTTCGCCAGCCGCGCCCGCAGCTCCGACACCGACAGCCCCTGGTTTTTTCCCCACAGCGTGATGCGGTTGTCGGTGGTGTCCGCGGCGTTCTTCGTGCCGTGGTCGGTGACGTAGAGGAGCAGCGTGTCCCCGTCGCGCAGCCGCGCGCCGACCGCCCCGAACCAGCGATCGATCTCCGCGACGGTCGCCGGCTTCAGCGCGAAGCCGGGAAGAGCGGAGTTCGCGAAGGTGATGGGGGTCCGGAAGGGCTCCTCGAGCCGCGTGCCGCCGAGCCTCCAGAAGTCCTCCTCCGGCTGCGCCTCGCGCAGCGCCAGGTCGGCCGTCGGGTTCGCCCCGTCGCCCGACAGCACGGTGATCCGGCCGGGGGCCACACCCGCCTCGTGCAGCACCTTCACCAGGAGCTTCAGATGGTTGAGGTGGGACTGGTAGTTCGAAGCGGGCGTGCCGCCGCCGTTGAGGAGAAGCGCCGTGAGGCGCGCAGGCGAGGCGTCGGGGGCGCGCCGGGCGAGTGCCGGGGATACGCCCGCGGCGAGCGCGAGCAGAAGCGCGAGCGACAAGGGCCGGCGGAGCGCCCGCGGGCGCGCGAAACGATCGTTCAAGAAAAAGCCGGCCGCGGGAGGCGCCGCCGGGTCATGGCGTGCGGCCGATCACCACCAGGAAGGTCTGCTCGGGCGCGAAGGAGTCGCCCGCGAGGCCTGAGCGACCGTCTGCACATAGGCGGCGAGACTGGCGCGCGTCGTCTGGTCCAGCTTGCCGTCGGCCGCGGTCGCCGGGCGCGCCGGAGCAGCTGCCGCCGCGGCGGCTCCGGAGGGTGTGCCCGCGCCGGGGGCGGCGGCGGGGCCGCCGGCCGCGGCCGCAGGCGCGGGCTTGTCCGCGTCGGCGAGCTGCCGATCGAGCTCGGCCTTGAAGTCGGCGAACGGCCTGGCGCCCTTGAGGACCGCCAGGATCTTCATCTTGTTCGAGTTCGGCTCGGTGCGGCCGATCAGGAAGCCGGGCGTGCCGGTGACACCGGCCTTGCCGGCCTCGGCCGCCTGCCGACGGATCTCCGCGTCGTACTTGCCGCCGGCAAGGCACGATTCGAACTTCGCGGTGTCGATCCCGACGGCCTCGGCGTGCGCGTTCCACGGCTCGAACGCCTGCTGGTTCGCGAAGAGGCGATCGTGCATCTCCCAGTACTTGCCCTCCGCCGCCGCGCACTCCGTCGCCTGCGCCGCCTTGAAGGCGAACTTGTGGATGCTCTCGAGGGGCATGTTCAGGAAGACGCTCTTGACCTTGCCGGTCTTGATGTATTCGGTGTCGATCTGCGGGTACGTCTCACGGACGTACTTGGCGCAGAAGGGTCACTGGTAGTCGGAGACTTCGACGAGCGTCAGCTTCGCCGTCTTCTCCCCTTTCGCCATGGCCCCGCCGAGATCGATGACGGTGCCGATGCCGGGCTGGGCCGGCACGGCCTGCGCCTGCCGCGCCAGCATGCCCTTGACGTCCGCGAGGTCCTTCTGAATCCCCTGGATCATCGTCTTCAGGGACTCGATCTCCCTGGCCAGGTCGTCGTTCGATTTCTCAGCGGCCCGCGCCGGCGCCGCCAACGACAACGCCAGCGCCCCGGCGACCAGACCGGACATCCTCCACGATGTTTGCATCCGCTTTCCTCCTTCGTGCCAGGGAACGGATTATGTCAGGGACAGGCGCCCGCCGAGGCGGCGATTGGATCGCGACATGATTCCCCCTGGACTCGAATGTGGGCGGCGACTCGTGACCGCAGAATATGGAACCAAATAACCCCCGGTGAGATGACTTTCTTCCTCACTGGACCTGAAAAACCCTGCCGGAGACGACCGGATCCGCGGAACCGTAGTTGCGGGCATTCCTGGCCTTGTCCTCGAGGCGGATCGACCCGACCCTCCAGGTGCCCCGGGCCGCGGCCGGGGGGACATCCAGGGTGCCGGTCCAGACCCCCGGGTTCCGGGGATCGGAGGAGCAGCTGAAGTAGTTCTTGGGACCCTGGCCGCCGGCGGAGGGGGGCCCTTCGAACCACCCGGTCATCGCGACGGCGCCGCTCCCCTCGTCGGAGACCCTCGCGGTGACGACAATCCGCCCCCCGGTCCCGCTCGGAATGACCGCGAGGGACAGGTCGAAGGCGTCGAGCGTCGGAGCCGTGAAATCGCAGCCGCTGCCGGAGGAAACCCCGAACCCGGCGCGCGCCAGCACGGGCGCGTCGGAGTGCAGCAGTGCGGTGTTCCCCGCTCCGTCCTTGACCGCGAGCTGCTGCACGATCCATTCGCCGCAATCGGCGGTCGCGGGAAGGGCGATGTCCCCCACCCATGCGGTCCCATCGGCGTTCAGGACCGCATTGAACCAGAGGAGGGCGGATTTCGACGGGCTCTGGCAGGCGCCGGTCACCGAAGCGACACCGGAGAGATCATCCCGCGCCTGCACCTCGATGGTGTTCTTGTCGCCGGGGGAGACGGCACTCCTGTCGAACCAGACCTGCACGATCTCCGGCGGGGTCGAGTCGGACTGACTGGAGAACGCTGCGAAGGTCCCACCGGGAGGGGCGGCCTCGGCCGTCGCCGCCTGGATGAGCTTGGTATTGCCCGCCCCGTCGGTCATCGAAATCCAGGCGACGTACCAGGTTCCCGTCTGGGCTAGGGCGGGCAAGGCGATCGGGAACTGGTAGACGGGTCCGGGCCCCAGGTTCGCCGAGCCGAAGCTCAGGGCGGCCGACCGGTTGGGGCTGCGAACTTCTCCCCACAGCGTCTTGATCCCCGACTTGGCGTCGCTCGCCTGGATCGTCAGCGTGGTGACGCTCCCTCCCTCGACCTGCGCGGGGTCGAAGCGCAGACCGTCGAGCACCGGGGGCGTGTTGTCCGCCGTGCCATCGTCTCCATCCGATTCATCGTCGTCGGTGTCCGGATGGTCGCCGGGAGACTCGTCCGCATGCTTCGGCGGGGCCGTCGCGTGCCCGTCTGCCCCGGCCGGCGATCCCGGCGGCGGGGTTCCAGGCACGCGCACCGCCTGGGATCCCATGACGAACCCATCCGGATCGGGCGCGCCCGCTGCTGAGAGCGGGGACGGAGAGGTGCCGGGGACGGCGCCCGCCGGCGTACGACCCAGTCCGGCCGGAGGCTCCCGAAATTTTTCTCCGGGCGCGCTCGCCGATCCTGCGCCCGCGTTCGCCGACCCGGCTGCCGCGGAGCCGCGGCCGGCGGAGGCCATGCCCGGAATCGCCGCCCCGCCCAACCGGTTGTCCTCCTGTGTCGTGCGCGGAGCCGCCAGGGGCGCTGCACCCGGCATCGAGGAACCGGGCCCTGACGCCGTCTGACCGCCTGTCCCCGCCGCGGAAGGCGCCGGAGCCGACGTCGCCTGACCCGGAGCCCGCGTGGCGTTCGCGATCCCATCGCTGCCGGACAGGTCGGTCGCATGACCGGGCTCGCCGTCCGCGAGCCATCGCCGCAGCTGGATGGCGCCAAGCACCACACACTCGCCGACGATGGCGGCGATCAGGATGCGGCTGACGACCTTCGGGATCAGGCTCATCGGACCTCGCGGGCGGCTGAGGCCGTCCGCAGCAACGCCGCCGCCAGGCCCGCAAGCACCGGCCGTCTCGTTCGCGAGGCACTCATCCCGTCTTCATCCTACAGAAAGAGTCCTGAAGCGGTCGTCACGCAACCGCCGGGGGTCCCACCCGTCAGTGGGTCAATGGGCGGGGGGAGCAGCCGGGGAGGCAGCTTCCGGGGCGGGACCGATGCGATCGACCTGCCCGGTCAGAGCCAGCACGTCGATCTCCGACTGGACGAGGGCCTCGACAGCGTCGAGACGAGCCTGGCGCGCGGCCGCCCGCGTGCGCGAGGCATCGAGCAGGTCGAGGATGTCGGACGCCCCTTCGCGGTAGGCGTCCTCCGACATCCGGCGCAGGTCGGGCAGGCGCCCCATCACGTCTCGATCGAGCTGATCGAGGGCGCCGCGGCGCTCGCGCAGGACGGCAAGGGCGCGATCGAGGTCGGCGCGGGTCTCCGCCGCGAGCGCGGCGGATTCGAGCTCGGCGGCGCCCGATCGCGCCGAGGCGCGGGCGATCTCCCCCTGGCCGCGGTCGAACACCGGCAGGCCGAGCGACAGGCCGGCGACGAACGAGTCACTCGCCGCGTCCTGGGTGAACTGGCCCCCGGCCTGGAGCACCGGGACCGGCAGCCGCTCCTTCTTCGCCAGGTCGATGCCGGCGCGCGCCGCCTCCGATTCGCGCCGCGCCGCCTGGAGCGCCGGCAGCTGCTGGCTCGCGGCCTGCCAGAGCGTCTCTTCGTCCTGTGCGTCGATCCCTTCCGGGGCCAGCTCCCCGGTCGCGGCCGGATGCCAGCCGGGAACGCCGACGATGGTCGCCAGCGCGCCCGAAGCCTCCTGGACTTCGGCGCGCGCCGCCGCCAGCTCGGCTTCGCGCGCGCGCCGCTCGAGATCGATGCGCAGCGCGTCGTACGTGCTCTTGTCCCCCGCCGCCGCGCGCCCCGTGACGATGCGCGACACGCTCTCCAGATCCGCGCGCTCCTCGTCGAGGATGCGCACGCGCTCCTGGGCGGCGAGCAGCCCCGTGAAGGCCGAGCGCGCCTGGTGCAGCCGCTCGGCGATCGCCGCGTCGCTGGTCGCCTGCGCCGCGGCGACCTCGAGGTCGGCCGTGCGGCGCCGCTCCTTGCGCTGCCCGAAGATCAGGAGCGGCTGGCCGAGGACGAAGGTGCGCTCCTCGGCCGCCCCGGTGTTGGTGCCGCTGGTCAGGTGCGTGTTCGAGAAATCGAGCCCGGGGTTGGGATAGACGCGCGCCGCCGTCTGCTCCGCCGCCGCGATGCCGACGCGCGCCCGCTCCGCATCGCTGCGCGGGCTCCTCTCCCGCACCAGCCGCAGCACCTCGGCGAGGCCGACCGGTTCTCCTTCCACCGCGGCCCCGCCCGGCGGCACGGTCGCCGCGGCCGGCGCGGCGGTGGCGAGGGCGAGCGCGAAGACGAGGAACGCGATCACGCGGTCGTCTCGTCGAGCCCGGCGGGCGGGGCGGTGGCGCGGCGCACGAGGAGCGAGTGGATGACCGGCAGGACGAAGAGGGTCACGGCGATCGAGGTCGCGAGGCCGCCGATGATGACCACGGCGAACGGGCGCTGGATCTCGCTTCCGACTCCCTGCGACACCGCCATCGGGGTCAACCCGAGGATGGCGAGGGAGGCGGTCATCAGCACGGCCCGGAAGCGCGCGGAGGCGCCCTCCAGGATCGACTCTTCGAACCCCGCGCCGGAGGCGCGCGCCGCGTCCACGGCGCTGATGACCAAAAGCGACGCCAGCGACACCTGGCCGAGGAGCGCCACGAACCCGACGGCCGCGCTCACCGACAGCGGGATGCCGCACAGCCTCAGGGCGAACACCCCGCCCGTCATGGCGAACGGCGACGACAGGGCGACGGCCGCCGCGCTCCACACCGACTGCAGCGACATGGACAAGAGTGCGAAGACGACGAGGAAGGAGATCGGCACGATCACCGCCAGGCGGCTCATGGCGCGCGCCTGGCTTTCGAACTCGCCGCCCCAGACGAAGTAGTGTCCGGCGGGCGGAGGCACCTCCTTCGCGACCGCGGCGATGGCGTCCTTCACCACCGATCCCATGTCGCGCCCTTCGACGTTGAACTTGAGCGCCAGGAAGCGGCTGCCGCCCTCGCGGGCGATCATGGCGCGCCCGGAGACGACGCCGATGTTGGCCAGGCTGCCGAGCGGGACGCGCGCGTCCCCCGCCGGGACCTGGATCGCCGCAATGCGCGACGGGTCCTGCCGCTCCTGGAGCGGCAGCATCAGCCGCACCGGCACCGGCCGCTCTCCCGACCAGAGGCGCGTCGTGACCCGGCCCTCGAGCGCCGTCTCGACGACGTCCTGCGCCGCCGAGACGGTGATGCCCGAGCGCGCCAGCGCCGCCCGGTCGAGCTCGACCTGGAGCTGCGGCACGGTGGCGTCGCGGTAGAGATCGAGGTCCACGATCCCGGGCACCTTCGCGAGCACCGCGGACGCCTTGAGCAGCGTCGAGCGCATCGCCTGCAGGTCGTAACCGAAGATCTTGAGGACGATCTTGCCGCGCACGCCGCTCACCGCCTCCTCGACGTTGTCCTTGATCGGCTGCGAGAAGTTGTACTCGACCCCGGGGATGAGCTCGAGCGAAGCCCGCATCGCCTCGATGAGGCGATCCTTGCTCATGCCGCGGGGCCAGTCGCCGCGCGGCTTGAGGCGGACGAACGTCTCGCTCATGTTGACGCCCTCGTCGTCGGTGCCGTCCTCGGGACGGCCGTGCTCGCTCAAGACCGCCAGCACCTCGGGAAACTGCAGCAGGCGGCGACGGACCTCGGTGAGCACCTCGGTCCCCTTGTCGAGCGCGATGCTCGGCGGCATCTCCACGAAGATGACGAAGTCTCCTTCGTCGAGCTCGGGCAGGAACTCGCTGCCGAGCCCCCAGGCGGCGAGACCGGCGAGCGCCAGCAGGACGAAGGCGCTGCCCAGGACGAGCGGGCGACGCGCGAGCAGCCGGCGCAGCCGGGCGCGGTACCAGTCGCGCGCCCGCACCAGCCCCTTCGGCTCGCCCATCTCGCCGTCCTTGAGGCGCAGGAAGGCGGCGCACAGCGCCGGCACCAGCGTCAGCGCGAACACCAGGCCGCCGATGAGGGCGAAGGTGTAGGTGAGGGCCAGCGGCCGGAAGATGCGCCCCTCCACCCGCTCCAGCGTGAACACCGGGATGAGGGCCGCGATGATGATGGCCATGGCGAACAGCGTCGGACGCGACACATCGAGCGCCGAGCGGGTGACCAGGCCGAGCAGCGCGGCGCGGCCGGCGGGCCTTTTCTCCTCGATGGCGCGCAGCACGTTCTCGACCAGGACGACCGCCCCGTCCACGAGGATGCCGAAGTCGATCGCCCCCATCGAGATCAGGTTCGCCGGGAGCCTCAGGATCGACAGCCCGATGAAGGCGGTCAGGAGCGCCAGCGGGATGATCGCCGTGACGATGAGCGAGCAGCGCAGGCTGCGGAGGAACAGCCAGATGACCCCGCCGACGAGCAGCGCCCCGAAGATCAGGCTGTGGTGCACCGTCGCGAGGGTCAGGTCCACGAGCGTGGTGCGATCGTAGAAGGGCACGATCGTCATCCCCTCGGGGAGGATGTGCGCGTTGATCTCGTCCACCTGGGCGTGCACGCCCTCGAGGACGCGCGACGGATTCTCGCCGCGCCGCAGCAGGACGAATCCCTCGGTGACGTCCGGATCCAGCCCGGCGCCGACGTCGCCGCGCCGCGGCATGTGCGAGCGCACGATGGTGGCGACGTCGGCGACGGTGACCGGCGTGCCGCGCTCGCTGCGCAGCACCGTCTCCCCCACCTCGCGCGGATCGCGCAGGTAGCCGATGCCCCGGATCACCAGCTCCTGGTCGCCGCTCCGCAGGAAGCCGCCGCCGACGTTGCGGTTCGAGGCCTCGAGCGTCGCCGCCACGTCGCCGAGCGTCAGGTCGTGCGCCACCAGGCGCGCCGGATCGACGAGGACGTGGACCTCCTCGAGATAGCCGCCGAAGTTGACGACGTCGGCGACCCCGGGCACCTGCCGCAGCAGGCGCGAGACGGTCCACTCCTGCTCGGCGCGGATCTCCGCCGGCGTGTGGCGATCGCTCTTCAGCGTGTACTGGTAGATCTCGCCGAGCGGCGTGTCGTCCGGGGCGAGGCGCGGCTGCACGCCCTCCGGGAGCTCCGCCTCGGTCAGGCGCTCGTTGACGAGATTGCGGGACTTGAAGCCGTCGGCGTCGTCCTGGAACACCAGCCAGATGAGCGACAGCCCGAACAGGCTCTCGCTGCGCATGGTGAGCATGCCCGGCACGCCGTTGAGGACGCGCTCGAGCGGCACCGTGACCTGGCGCTCGATCTCCTCGGGCGCCTGTCCCGGCATCTGGGCGATGACGTTGACCTGGATGTTGGTGACGTCCGGGTAGGCCTCGATGGAGGTCCCGCGGTACGCCTGGATCCCCAGGACGGCCACGCCCAGGGCGAGGACCATCACGGCGGCGCGGCGCCGCACGCACAGTTCGACGAGGGCTTCGAGCACGGATCTACGGGAGGTGAACCAAGAAGGGTACGTATCCTCTGTTTATAGGAGCTGCTCCGCCGAGCCGTCGAGGAGCAGCGCGCCGCGCACCACGACGCGCTCGCCCGCCTGCAGTCCGGAGACCACCGGCACGCGTCCTTCGACCGGCCGCCCGACGACCACCGGCCGGCGCTCGAAGGTCACGTCGTCCCTCGCGACGTAGACGATCGACTCCTTGCCATCCTTGATGAGGACCGCCTCGACCGGCAGCGTCGGGCTCGACTCGGTGGTGTCGAGTCGGGCCCAGCCGAACATGCCGGGTCGGAGACCGGGGGGATCCTCCTCGAGCGTCATGCGCACGGGGGCGGTCCTCAATCCTCTCTCGACCACCGCGCCGACCGAGATCACCTTCGCGGGGACCGGCGACGGCATCGTCGCCAGCTCGACGGTCGCGCGTCCCCCCTCGACGATCGACGGCAGGTCGTGCTCCGGCACGTCCACCACCACCCAGACCGACGACGGATCGCCGACGGTGACGAGCGCTTCGCCTCCCGGCTCGACGGTGGCGCCGGTCGTCGCCTTCACCGCCAGGACGACGCCGGTCATCGGAGCGCGCACGGTGGTGTCCGCTCCTTCGCCTTCGCCGATGAACTTCGTCGTGGCGCGGGCCCGCTCCGCCTCGGCGCGGGCCGCCTCGAGGTGCATGTCGGCGGCGAGCTTGTCGCGGGCGTTGCCGACCCCTTCCTCCAGCATCCGGGCCTGGCGCTCGGCGGTGGCGCTCGCCTCCTTGAGCGCCGCCTCGGCGGTGGCCAGGCCAGTCCGCGCCGAGGCGGCGTCCGGGCAAGAGAGGAGGAAGAGCGGGGCGCCCGCCCGGACGCGATCCCCGCTGTGCACCAGAACCTCGTTGACCCGCCCGGCCAGAGGTGCGCCGATTTCCGACACGGCTCCGTCCTTGAACTCCAGCCGGGCGGGCAGGTGGAGGGGCAGCGATTCGGATTCAGAGGCGACCGGCTCGGTGCCGAGGTAGCGAGCCGATTCCTGCGACAGGTGCACGAATCCGTCCGCCTTCGCTGGGGCGGATGTCGCATCGCCGGCCGACGGAGCGGGATCGAAGCCACTCCCTTCCGATCGGCCGCACCCGACCGCAAGGCCCAGAACCCCCACGACGACCCCGAGTCGCACCGCTGTCTTCATCCGACCCTCGCACATGCGGGTCCCGGAAAGGCAACCCGCGTGCCGGATTCCCCGGCGGTCAGGAACCCATTGATGAGCAATGGCTTCCGTCATGCATGGGGCCCCTCGGGGGTGGACTTTGGGCGGTTTTTATCGACATTTCCGCGACAGGTGGTACATTCTTGCCACACATCGAGGGTCGGTGCGGATGCGGGTTTCAACGAGGATGACGCTGGCGCTGAGCGCCGCCTGCCTCGTCATCATGGGTCTGCACGGGTACAACCAGCTGCGCGACGAGGATCGCGATCTGCACACCGCCGTCGAGCGCGAGATGCGCCTGCTCGGCGATGCGGTGCGCGTGGCGGTCGAGGCGTCGCTGCGCGACCGGCAGATGCAGGACATCCAGGGACTCCTCGACGCGACCGAGGCGATCGACCCCACCGTCGACATCTTCGTGTTCGATCGCGATCACACGCTGCGCGCGGCGTCGGCGGGGAGCGACGCGGCGGAGCTCGTGCCCCCGCTGCTCGATGCGCGCCCCGACGCGCTCCAGCCGGGGCTGCGCTTCGACGAAGCGGCGCCGCCGGGGCGGGTCATCCTGTCGCTGGTGCTCGCCGGCGGCCCGCCGGGCGCCGAGCAGCCGGCCGGCACGCTCGTGCTGGTCCGCCCGCTGACGGAGATGCACCGCGATCTCGCCGACACGCGCCGCGGCATCATCCTCTCGGTCGTGCTGCTCGTCGTGGTGGCGACGGCGCTGCAGTTCGCGCTCGGGACCATCTACGTCACCCGCCCGCTCACCAAGATGGCCGGCGCCATGCAGCAGATGCGCACCGACGCCTGGACCTCGCGCCTCGGCTACGACCGCAGGGACGAGGTCGGGATGCTCGGCCGGGAGTTCGACGCCATGGTGGCCGCGCTCGACGAGGCGCGGCAGCGCATCGTGCGCGAGGTCGAATCGCGCACCACCCTCGAGTCGGGGCTGCAGCGTGTCGACAAGCTGGTCACCGTCGGACAGATCTCCGCCGGGCTGGCGCACGAGATCGGCTCGCCGCTGCAGATCCTGAGCGGGCGGGCGCGGGCGCTTTTGGCGCGCGACCACTCGGCGGAGGAGACGCGCAAGCACGCCCGCATCCTGGCGGAGCAGACCGATCGCATCACGCGCATCGTCGAGCAGCTCCTGCAGTTCGCCCGGCGCCGCCCGGCCCACTTCACGACCGCGAGCATGGAGGAGCCGGTGCAGGCGGTCCTCGACCTGCTCGATCACGCGGCGCGGCGGCGCGGCGTGACGATCGACCTGGTCTGCGACGGCGACCTGCCGAAGGTCATCGCCGACGTCGATCAGATCCAGCAGATCGTTCTGAACCTCGCGAAGAACGCGCTCGAGGCGAGCGCCCCCGGCGGCCACATCGTGCTGCGCCTCTCGCCCTGGGAGCTGTCCGTCCCGGGAGGCACGCGCCGCGTGCCGGCCGTCCGTCTCGAGGTGGAGGACGACGGGCGCGGCATGTCGGAGGAGGTGCTGGCCCGGCTCTTCGATCCCTTCTTCACCACCCGCGCCACCGAGGGCGGGACCGGCCTCGGCCTGGCGGTGGTGAAGTCGATCGTCACCGCGCACGGCGGCCAGGTGACCGCCGCCTCGGTGTCCGGCCGCGGCAGCCGCGTCACCGTGGACCTGCCGCTGCAGGGCCCGCACGCGGCCGACTCGGTCCAGGAGGCTTCGCTTTGAAAGAGAAACGGGAACGGATCCTGATCCTCGACGACGACGCCGGGGTGGTGGACTGGCTGCGCGAGGAGCTGCAGGAGCAGGGCTACACGGTCACGGGCGCGAACGCGCCGCGCGAGGCGCTCGACCGCGTGCGCGACGAGACCTTCGACCTGGTGGTCTCCGACGTCGAGATGCCGGAGATGCGCGGGCTCGAGTTCCTGTCCGCGGTGCAGGCCCTCAAGCCGGAGCAGCTGGTCCTCCTGATGACCGCCTTCGGCAGCATCGACCTGGCGGTGCAGGCGGTGCGCGCCGGTGCGTGCGACTTCGTCACCAAGCCGTTCACCATCGAGGTGCTCGGGCTCGCCATCGAGCGCGTCTTCCGCGAGCGCCAGATGCGCCGCGAGATCATCCGGCTGCGGCGGAGCGTGCCGGAGGCCGCGACCGATGCGCTGGTGGCGAAGAGCGCCGCTATGCGGAAGGTGATCGACCTGGCGCAGCGCGCGGCGCTGAGCGAGGCGACCGTGCTCCTGACCGGCGAGAGCGGCACCGGCAAGGGCGCGGTGGCGCGCCGCATCCACGACGGCGGAGCGCGCGCCGCGGCCTCCTTCCTGCAGCTCAACTGCGCGGCGCTGCCGTCGACCCTGGTCGAGAGCGAGCTGTTCGGGGCGCGCCGCGGCGCCTACACCGACGCGCGGCAGGATCGCCCCGGCCTCTTCGCGGCGGCCAGCGGCGGGACGCTGTTCCTCGACGAGATCGGCGAGCTGTCCCCCGACACGCAGGCGAAGCTCCTGCACGTCCTCGAATCCGGCCGGGTGCGCCCGGTCGGCGCCACCGCCGAGGTCGCCGTGGACACGCGCGTCGTCGCCGCCACCAACCAGCCGCTCGAGACGCTCCTCTCGGAGCGCCGCTTCCGGCCCGACCTCTACTACCGCCTGAACGTCATCCGCATCGAGATCCCGCCTTTGCGCGAGCGGCGCGACGACATCCTGCCGCTCGTCGATCACTTCCTGCAGCGCGCCTGCGCGCGGCTGACCCGGAACATCCGCGGCGTGTCGGCGCCGGCGCTGCGCATCCTGATGCAGCACGACTGGCCCGGCAACGTGCGCGAGCTGATGAACCTGATCGAGCGCGCCGTCGCGATGACCGACTTCGACACGATCACGCCGGAGGACCTGATGATGCTGCGGAGCGAGGACGGCGTCGGGAAGATGCTGCGGGACGCCTCGGCGCGCACCCTGCCGCTGGCCGATCTCACGCGCGCCTACGCGCGCTCGGTGGTCGAGGCCTACGGCGGCAACAAGGCGAAGGCGGCGCGGGCGCTCGGGATCGATCGACGCACCCTGTACCGGATGCTCTGACGCTCCGGCGCACCCGGGGGGGCGGCGGGCGGCCGGAGTGCGATCGATCTGGATCTAGCGGCGGGTACTGGTCGCGTCCTCGTCCTCGGATTCGCGCTCGAAGCCGGTGACGGCGAACCACTTGTCTTCCGAGCCGGCCATCACGAACACGATCGGCGCGACGCACGGGTTCGGAAGATCAAGCTTCGCGTCGATGTAGGAGTTGCCGTCCGTGTCCGCCGGGAAGCCCTCGGTCATGACGTTCTTGCGACCCACGGTGGTTTCGCTGTCCTCGGTCAGGCAGGAGACGAGGCCGCGGAAGGTCTCCTCGTCGTTCTTGCCGATGAGCTCCGGCGGCACGAGCTCGGGATCGTCGCCGAACACGAGGCCACGCACCAGGATCTGCAGCCGTCCCCCCTTCGTCAGCCGTCCCTTGATGAAGTGATCGATGGTCCACGGCGCCTCGTCGCCGACGACGCCGCGGATGGCGTTCGCCTCGCCGAGGAACGGACCGTCCACTCCGTACATGGTGTCGAACGTCAGGATGTTCGGCAGAGATGGATCGCCGTGATGCCGATCCCCCGCCATCGCAAGTCCGGCCGCGGCGCACAGCGCGACGGCGCTCAGCGCCACCACCCACGTCTTCGCAGATTTCATCGGACACCTCCCGGATGTGAGAAGCGTCCACGCTAGCACCGGCAAATCGGCGCGCCCACCGCGGCGAATCGAATTCGCGCGATTTCATGGTGACGAAGAGCACGCCGTGAACGATCGAAGATGAAGGCCGCATGAAGACCACGGACTGCGGAGCATCGCGGCGGATCTGATCCAGATCAGGAATCGGGATTGCAAATCCGCGGCATCGGCCGGGTGTCGCCGTACCCTTGTCTCCGTCCGGGGGGAACCCATGGAAACGGATGTCCGGCGCAATCCGGCCCTGCTGAAACTCGAGCTGTACTGCCGCGGAATGAGAATCGACGACTCGTGCCACGTGGCCGAGGACGGCGGGCGGGCGGTGCTGCGCACCCGCGCCGGCCTGGGAAGCGGGCTCGAGCTGGTGCTGCCCGGAGGGCTGTGGACCAACGTCCCCGTGAGCGAGGCGTTCGCCCGATCCTCGCCCTATGTCCTGCACCGCACCCTGGACCACTACGAGATCCGCCGGCACGCGGGGCGCTCCGCCGACGTCATCGCGGCGGTGCGGCTGGCGCCGCGCCCGGCCTGGTACGACCGGACCACCTCGTCCGGCAAGGCGATGACGCGCGTCGGGACGCTGCAGGGGACCTATCTCGGCATCTACCCGGCGCGGGTGTGCGAGTACTGGACCGAGAAGCCGGAGCGCAGCAACTGCCACTTCTGCTCGGTCGGGCTGAATCTCGGCGCCGACGACGCCCCCGAGAAATCGGTGGACGAGGTGATGGAGGTGGTGCACGCGGCGATCGAGGAGTCGGGGATCACCTACGTGGACTTCAACACCGGGCACTACGAAGGCGAGACCTACCTCGACATCCTCGAGCCCTATCTGAAGCGGGTGAAGCGGGAGACCGGCCTGCTCGTCGGGGTGCAGTCGCCGCCGCACGGCGATCTGAAGCGCTACGACGCCCTGAGGAAGATGGGGGTCAACCGGGTGTCGTTCTGCTTCGAGATCTTCGACGAGACGATCTTCAAGCGCGTCTGCCCCGGCAAGGACCGCGAGTACGGCCTGCGGCGCTACCTCGAGGCGGTGCGCTACTGCGCGACGCTCGGGCCCAAAGGACCCCGCGCGGTGCCGTGGGTGTCGAACGGCGAGATCATCGCCGGCCTCGAGCCCGCGGCTTCATCAATCGCGGCGATCGACTGGATCACCTCGGTGGGAGGCATTCCGACGGTGTGCGTGTTCCGCCCGCTCGCCGGCACCGACATGGAGGACGCGGCGCCGCCGGATCCCGGGGAGCTGGTGCCGGTCTTCCGCCGCCTCTACGACGCCTGCATGGAGCGCGGGCTGCCGATCGGCGCGGCGCCCAACGTGCGGGTCAGCCTGGTGCTGCTGCCGGAGGAGTGCCGCTGGTTCTCGTCGGAGCCGCGGCGCCACTGGCGCACCGCGCTGCGCAACCGCGCGCTGCGCGCCGGGCTGGGATGGAGGCTGCGGCGCGACATGCGCCGGGCCCGCCGCGTCAGTCGACCGGCGGAATCGCCTCGAGGGTCGCACGCCGCGGGATGACGAAGCCGTCGTCGGTCGTCTCGACGACGCCGTCCTTGCTCCAGCGGCTCATGACGCGGATGGCGGTCTCCTGCGTCGTCCCGACCATGTCGGCGATCTCCTGCCGGTGGAGCACCACCGGCACGATCAACCGACCGCCTTCCATGCGGCCGACGCGGTCGGCCAGCGTCAGCATGAGCCGGGCGATGCGGTACTCGACGCGCGCCGTGCGATCGGCGAGCCGGCGCGTCAGCTCGATCATCCGCCGCGTCAGCCCCGCCAGGAGCCCGCGCGCCAGGAGCGGGTTCGAAGCGATGACGGCGAAGAACTCCTGCCGCGGCAGCGAGAACAGGCTGGTCGCCTCGAGGGCGATGGCGGTCGCCGGGAAGTCCCGCTCCTCATAGGCGGCGAGCGCCCCGACCGGGTCCCCGGGACCCATGATCTCGAGAATGACGTCGCGGCCGTCGGGGGCCGCCTTCTGCACCTTCACCCGCCCCCCGAGCACGAAGTGGAACACGGCCCCCGGATCCCCCTCGCGGAAGATCACCTCCCCCTCCTCGTAGGCCTTGATGCGAACGAGCGGCCGGAGCGACTCGCGCTCCGCCGGCTTGAGCGCCTGGAACAGGGGGATGACCGCCCAGGGGATGGGCCGATCGGAACGGTTGTCGCCACTCATGATCCGGATCATAGCCGCAGCGCCGCTTCGGACCGATCCTTCCCTCGCGCGACGGGGCTGCAGCGGCGGCGGCGCGCGACGCAGGCCGGGGCTCGGAGAACGAATCCGGGAGGCGACGCATGGACCCGATGGACATCACCGGCAAGGCGGCATGGCGCGGCGGCTTCGAGGCTTCCCCGCTGGTCGTCATCTGGGAGGTCACCCGGGCCTGCGACCTGGCCTGCGTCCATTGCCGCGCTTCCGCGGTCCCGAAGCGCGACCCTCTGGAGCTGTCGACCGACGAGGGACGGCGGCTCATCCGCGAGCTGCGCGGCTTCGGGCACCCGGTCTTCGTGCTCACCGGCGGCGACCCGCTGCTGCGGCCCGATCTCGAGGCGCTGGTGTCCGCCGCGGCGGAGGCGCACCTTCCCATCGGCTTGAGCCCGGCGGGGACGCCGCTCCTGTCGCACGCGCGGCTGCGCCGGCTGCGCGATGTCGGCCTGGGCAGCGTGTCGATCAGCCTGGATGGGTCCTCCGCCCGGGTGCACGACGCCTTCCGCCGCGTCCCGGGATCGTTCGAGACCTCTCTCCAGGGAGCCGGGGCGGCCATCGCCCTCGGGCTGCGCCTTCAGATCAACACCACGATCACCCGTCACAACCTGGCCGATCTCCCCGCCATCGCGTCGCTCGTCGCCGCGCTCGAGGCGCGGCGCTGGACGCTGTTCCTGCTGGTGCCGACCGGGCGCGCCACCGACGACCAGCAGATCACCGCGGCCGAGTCCGAGCGGGTGTTCGACTGGCTGTACGAGCTGTCCGTGACGGCGCCGTTCAAGATCAAGACGACCGAGGGGCCGCACTACCGCCGCGTCGTGCTGCAGCACCGGGCCGCGACCGCTCCCGAGCCGGCCATGGACCCGACGGCCGCGACGACCGCGGTGGATCGGCCGGGCGGGTCGGGCGGGGGCCGCTTCGTCCCGGGTCTCAACGACGGCAACGGCTTTCTGTTCATCAGCGCGCGCGGCGACATCCAGCCGAGCGGCTTCCTGCCGCTGACAGCCGGAAACGTCCGGACCATTTCGCCTTTGGAGGTGTACCGGAATCACCCGATCTTCACGGCGCTGCGCGACCCGGACCGGCTGCAGGGACGTTGCGGACGCTGCGAGTTCCGCCGCATCTGCGGCGGCTCGCGGGCGCGCGCCTATGCGGCGACCGGTGATCCGCTCGCCGAGGACCCCCTCTGTGGATACCAGCCGGCGGAAGGAGAAAGAGCATGAGCATCGATCCGCGCAAGAGCGTGGCGGAGATCGTCAACGAACATCCGGCGGCCGGCCCCGTGCTGGCCGGCTTCGGCCTCGACACCTGCTGCGGGGGCAAACACCCGCTGGAGATGGCTGCACGGGCGCACAAGGTGGATCTCGCCGAGGTGCTGCGGGCGATCGACGCCGTGCCAGGATGCGGCTGCGGAGGTCGCAAGAAAGCGCGTCTCGATCCTCAGTCGTCGGTGCGCGACATCCTCGCGGCTTCCCCGGCGGCGGCCGACGTTTTGTCGCGGCATGGGCTGACGGGGTGCGGCGGGCGCGAGGGGCCGGACGAGCCGCTCTCCTGGTTCGCGCGGGTGCACGGCGTCCCGGCGGGGCAGCTGGTCGAAGAGCTCGAGGCGGCGGCCGCCTCAGGCGCCGCGGGCGCTGGGACGCCTGCCGCGGCGGAGCCTTCGCGCGAGGAGCTCGTCCGCGAGAATCTCTACCGCCGCTTCCTCAAGACCGCCATCCTCTTCACCCTCACCGGCGGGACCGCGCTCGGGGCCTGGGCGCTCACGGTGATGGCGCTGCGGGAGCGGCTGGGAGGCGTCGATCGGGGCGTCATCCAGGTGCACGGCCACTGGCAGCTGTTCGGCTGGGTGGGCCTGTTCGTCGTCGGCGTCGCGTACCACATTCTGCCGCGCCTGACGGGCGTGCCGCTGCCGTCGCTGCGCGCCGCCGCCTGGTCCTATGGCCTGCTCGCGGCGGGGATCGTGCTGCGTTTCGCACAGTCGATCGATCCCGGCGTTGCGCGCAACGTCCTCCTGCCGCTGAGCGCGGCACTGGAGATCGGCGGTGTCGCGTTGTTCGCCTGGACGGTCGCGAAGATCCTCGGCGCCACGCCGCGCCCGCGCCCGGCCTGGCAGCGCTGCTGCGCGCATGGCACCGGGTGGCTGGTCGCCGCGTCCCTCCTGAATGCGGCGCACGCCTTCGATCTGCTGAGCAGCGGCCGCTTCGAGATCGCGCCCTGGCTCAATGTCCCCTACCTGACGGTCTTCCTCGTCGGGTTCGTCACCTTCTGGATCTTCGGCGTGTCGCTGCGGACCCTGCCCGTGTTCATGGGTCTCCGGGATCGCCCCCGCCTCGCGGCGCGCCTCCCCGTGCCGCTCTCCGTCGCGGTGGCGACGCTGGCCATCGCCGAGGGGCTGTTCCTGCGCGATGGCTCCGAGGCGGCGCGCCTCGCCTTCGGAATCGGCAGCGCCGCGGTCGGCGTGCTCCTGGGGCTGTTCGTCTTCGCGCTCGGTGTGCTCGCACCCTCGACCGCCCCGCCCGAGCCGGGCGTGGATCGCGGCTCCGAGAAGTTCATCCGCCTCGCCTACGCGTGGCTGCTCGTCTCGGGCGCGATGCTGCTCGTCTTCTCCCGCGCGATCTTCGCCGGCGCCGGGCTCGATCACGCCCTGGTCGGCGCCTACCGCCACGCGCTCACGGTCGGGTTCATCACCACGCTCATGGCCGGGATGGCGCTGCGCATCGTGCCGATCTTCCGGGGCGTTTCTCTCTATTCCCCACGCATGCGCGACTGGACCTTCTGGCTCCTTCTGATCGGCAACACCATCCGCGTCCTGTTCCAGGCGCTGTCGGCATCCAATCCCGCATGGCTGCGGGTCGCCGGCGTGTCCGGGATCCTCGAGCTGGCGGCGCTCATCCTCTTCGCGGTGAATCTCTGGAAGACGATGGACACGCAGAACGCCGACGATCGCGCCGCGGCAGCCGCCCCCGCGATCGGCCCCGGGGCGCGGGTCGGGGACCTGCTCGACGCGTACCCGGCGCTCCTGCCGATCTTCGTCGGCAGCGGCTTCGCGCCGCTCGCCAATTGCATGATGCGGCGCACGCTGGCCCGCGGGGTCAGCGTGTCCCAGGCCTGCCGCATGCATGGCGTCGACCTGGAAACCTTCCTCGGACGGCTGCGACGCGCCGTCGGGGGGCCCATCCCGGGTTGAGAGCGACCGCGGCCGGCGGCCCCCGAATGTTGCTTGACAGGGCGGGCCGGGGGGCGTACATGAGCCTCCGATCCAACAACCGATCGGAGGAGACGGATGCAGCCGTCCCGGTGTCGCACGCCGATCGTTCTTTCGGGATGCTTCGCAGTGCTGGCGTTCCTGGGCGCTCCGCGCGCCTTCGCGCAGGAGTCCGCCCGTTTCTCGCTGGATGGGGTGTCCGTCACCGCCGGCGTGGCGGATGCCGCCTCGGCACGCTTCGATCTCGCGGTCACGGTGGCGGAGCTGGAGCCGTCCGGCGCGGCCTCCTTCTGTAACGCCGGTTTCGGCGTCGTCCTCGGGGCGGCGCCGTTCACGCCCGACCTGCCGGTCCCCAACCATCTCATCGTCCTGCGCAATGCCGTCGATCCGGGCCACGTGGACCTGTCCTGGTCGGGAGCGGCCGCGTCCTATGACGTCTATCGCAGCACGTCCTCCTCGAGCCTGACCAGTCCGTCGAATTACCTGACGACATCCTCGGGATGCCTCGTGGTCGACACCGATCCGTTCACCGGTCCCATCGTCTATTACACCGTCGTCCCGGCGGGAAACTAACGGCATCAGGGCGCCCCACGTGACGCCCGGGGGAGGTTGCATGTCACGCTCGCTCCGGCGCCTCGCGCCGTGTCTTCTCGCCCTCGCGGCCCTGGTGCTGACGCCCGCGCCGGATCCGTCGGCGGCGACGCCGCAGACGATCAAGGTCCAGGGGTCGCTCACCGACCGCGCCTCCGGCAACCCGCTCCCCGCGCAGGGGGCGTACAACATGACCTTCGCCCTGTTCGACGCGGAGTTCGGCGGCCTGCCGATCACGACCATCGGGCCGCTCTCCGTCGACGTGCAGCAGGGCCGCTTCCAGGTCGACCTGCCTTTGAGCACGGGCCAGTTCCAGCTGCCGGATCGCTATCTGCAGATCACCGTGGGCGGAGAGACCCTGACGCCGCGCGTCCGCCTCACCAGCGCTCCCTACGCGCTGGTCTCGGACCAGGCGGCGACCGCTTCGTCCTCGAGCACGGCCGCCGTGGCGATGAACGTCGCCGCCGGCGCCGTCGGAACGAGCGGCCTGGCCGACGGCGCGGTCACCGCCCCCAAGCTCGGCATCCCCTGCCAGACCGGGGAGATCCTGATCCGCGACACGACCGGCTGGACCTGTCGTCCCGCCCCGGGGGGCGCGATCTGCGTCCCGGGGAGCTACGTCACCTGCTACACCGGACCGGCGGGGACGCAAGGCGTCGGGACCTGCAAGGCCGGCGCCAGCGCCTGCAATGCCGCGGGCACGGCGTTCGAGGGATGCGCCGGGCAGACGCTGCCGGCGACCGAGGTCTGTGACGCGAAGGACAACGACTGCGACGGCAGCGTGGACGAGGAGAACGTCTGTCCTCCCTGCCCCGACGCCGACCAGGACGGTTCCCCGGATGCGGCCTGCACCGGCGGGACCGACTGCAACGATCAGAACCCGGCCATCCATCCGGGGCAGCCGGAGCTCTGCAACGGTCTCGATGACGACTGCAACCCGCAGACGAACGACGGATCGGCCGATCCCGGGATCGGCGCCCCCTGCGACGGCGCCGACGGCGATCACTGCATCGAGGGGATCCGCTTCTGCACCGGAGGGACGCTCGCCTGCAACGACACGACGCCGACGAACCCGGAGGTGTGCAACGGCGTGGATGACGACTGCGACGGGGTGGTCCCCGCGAACGAGGCCGACCAGGACGGGGATGGCTTCCGCGTCTGCAACGGCGACTGTCTCGACACCAACCCCACGGTCCACCCCGGCGGCACCGAGCTCTGCGACGGCTTCGACAACGATTGCAACCCCGCGACGACCGATGGTTCGCAGGATCCGCAAGCCGGCGCCGCCTGCGATGGGCCCGACGCGGATTTTTGTCCGGAGGGAGTGCGCGCCTGCTCCCCCACCAGCCACACGCTCGTCTGCAACGACACGACGGGCGATAACCGCGAGATCTGCAATGGGATCGACGACGACTGCAACCCCTCCACCCCCGACGGGTCGCAGGACACGCGCGTGGGCGCCTGCGACGGTCCGGACAGCGACAAATGCGTCGAAGGGCACAACCTGTGCGTCAACGGCGTCATCACCTGCGACGACAACACCGGGGACAACCTCGACCTGTGCAACGGGATCGAGGACGACTGCGACCTCTCCAGCCCCGACGGCTCGGAGGATCCGCTCGTCGGGACGCCGTGCGACGGTCCCGACTCGGATCTGTGCAAGGAAGGAATCTACTTCTGCTCCGGCGGCGCGCTCGGCTGCAACGACAACAGCGGCAACAACCCGGAGCTCTGCGGCAACGGCATCGACGACGACTGCGACGGCGCCGTCGACGAGGGCTGCTGAGCTACGACGCGCTGCGGCGCGAGTACTCGGTTGCCGTCTCGACGAACGGCTTCGCGGAATCCGGGGGATCCACGCTCGCCGCGATGAGGATCTCCGAGGCGGTCATCGGCTTGCCGTAGAGCGCGTCGATCCCCGAGCCGTCCGGCTTGATCACCGCCCCCTTGAAGGCGGCCCCCAGGAACACGCCGCGCGCGTGCGACCAGGAGAGGATCTCGGCCTTCATCTGCGCGTCGGTCGACGCCTGGGCCGTGCGTCCCACCGGGCCGGCCACCGCCGCGACCTCGCCGCCCAGCGTGAACTGATCCTGGAGGAGGCGCCGCACCCCGTCCTGGTTCATGATCAGCAGCACCGCGTCCACCTTCTTGCCGCCGAACTGCCAGCCGATGCTGCCGCCGCCCATGGTGAACAGCGCCGGCGGACCCATCGTGCCGTCGCTCTCCTTGCGGCAGGTGAAGACGCCGCGGCCGTACTCGCCGCCGAGGACGAACGCCCCCTTCTTGACGCCGGGGAACACGCCGATGCACTCGGCGCGCTCCAGCAGCTCCTTCGGAATCCCCTTGTCGGGGGCGGTGACGGCGGTCTTCAGCACGGCGTCGGCCTCGCGCATCATCTCGTTCGCCTCCGCTTCGCGCTTCTCCTTCTTGTCGTTCGCGCCCGCGGCGTGCGGCCAGACCGCGATCGTACCAGCCGCGGCGAGCGCCATCAGAACGAGCATCGATTTCCGCACCATGGAACCGGACCTCCTTCGGGGAGGGAGCGTCGGCGCCGTCTGGGGAGGCGCCTCGCGGGACCGCCGCGGCCGTCTTCAGTCGAGCTGGCGGGCGCGGACGACGTATCGGTCGGGGGCGGGACCGATGTAGTGGAACGGGTAGCAGGTGATCAACGTCAGCGACTTCTCCTTCGTCGGCCAGAGCACGTCGGTGTCCTCGGCTCCGACCACTTCGATCGAGGTGATCTCGTAGGCCAGCGTCGCGCCCGGCGTGGTCAGCTCGATCCGGTCTCCTTCCACCACCGTCCGCAGCGCCCGGAAGAACGAATCGCGGTGCCCGGCGAGGACCACGTTGCCGTCATCCCCGGGCAGGGGCGTGGAAGGGACGTGGCCGACGGCGCGGCGGAGCGTGCGGTTGTCGGTCCCCTCCGCGATGATCGCCGAGAGCCCCACCCGGTCGATGTCGATCTTCCCGATCAACTCGCCGGTGCGAGGCGGGACGGTGGAGGCCGGCTTCTCCTTCCGCCTGGCGGAAGAGGTGGAAGAGGTCTTCGCCTTCGGCGACGAGGACCGCGTGTGCTGCAGCTCGGCCAGGCGGCGGTTCTGGGTTTCCTGGAACCACCGCGTGTCGAGCTGCTCCCAGGTCCAGGCCCCGAGGAAGGTGAGGCCTGTCAGAAGCAGTCCGATCGCCAGGAGTCGCCGCACCGTCGAGCCTTCCATGCTCCCGGCCGCGCGCCCGGCGATCGAGAGAGGCCCCGCGGCGCCAAGCCATGAGCCGCGGAGCCTCTTCACGACCGGTCCTAGGTATGAGTCACTCCCCGCCGGCGGAGCACCAGGAACGCAGCCAGCGTACCAAGCGCCACGGCGCCAATCAACAGAAGCACGGGAGCGTTGCTGGCGGTCGCGGGCAGGTTGCGCTGGTCATCGGTATCGCGGGTCGGATCGGGGGTCGAGCGGTACGGGTCGGCCGCCGGCCCCGTCGAGGGCTGGCTCGGATCGGCCGAAGGACGATTCGGGTCGTACGTCGGGCGCGAGCCCGGCGTGGCCGGATCGCCCGTGGCCGCCTGCAGCATCGGATCGGGGTCGCCCGCGGGCGGCGGCGTGTCCTGCGCCCGGGCGGTCCCCGCCATCGCAAGGCCGGCGACCAGCATCAGCGAAAAAAGAGACGAACGTGTCATTGAGGTATGTCCTCCTTCCGCCGTTCATCCAGCAAGGTCGATGCCACGCGCTCGATCGCCGCAAAACCCTTTGGTGACAGGGAGTTCAGGGGTATCGCCCGACGGGTCGATCCACCTCCCGACCACCCCCTCGGGAGTCTCCGAAGAGCGCGGTACCATACGCCCGCGTGAGCCCCGCGGAAGCGTTCGACACCGACGTCGTCCTGAGGGACGGAACGACCTTGCGGCTGCGCGCCCTGTCACCCGACGACGCGGCGGGGCTGCGCGATCTCGCCGCTCGTCTCGCGCCGCTGAGCCCCGTCGAGCGGGGGCCGGGCTGGCCGCCCGAACCCCCTGCGAACGACGCGCCCGAGGACCCGGCGCAGCAGCTGACGCTCGTCGCCGAAGCGGGAGCGCGGCTGGTGGGCATCGCGCGCTACACGCGCGCCTCGGCCGGATCCGAAGAGGCATTCGTCGGGCTCGCGGTGGCCGCGCCCCTGCGCGGACGCGGACTCGGAACACGGGCGCTCGAGCTCCTGGCCGCGGCCGCCTGGGAGCACGGCCTGCGCTTCTTCCTCACGCGCGTGCCCCGCGACCAGGAGGGGCGCCTGCGGATCTTCCTCGACTCGGGCTTCGCCGTCGCCGAGAGCCGCGACACGGACGGGATCCGCCTGCGCCTGTCTCTCGAGCCGACGGCCGCGTCGCGCGATCTCGCCGGGGAGCGATCCGACTCGGCCGCGACCGCCTCGATGCGCGCGTTCTTCTCGCCACGCGGCGTCGCCATCGTCGGCGCCAGCCACGAGCCGCGCGGCATCGGCCGCGCCATCCTGCAGAACCTGCTCGAGCACCGCTTTCCAGGACCCATCCACGCCGTCCACCCGACGGCCAAAAACATCGGCGGCGTTCCGGCGGTCCCGCGCGTGAGCGACATCCCGGGGCCGATCGACCTGGCGGTGATCTCGGTGCCGTCGGACGCGGTCCCCGCGGTCGTGGAGGACTGCGCCGCGAAAGGGGTCCAGGCGCTGACCCTCATCACGGCCGGGTTCGGCGAGACCGGCGCCGCCGGGCGCGCGCGCGAGGCGGCGCTCCTCGACCAGGTGCGGCGCGCCGGCATGCGCATGGTCGGACCGAACTGCATGGGGCTCCTGAGCACCGATCCGAAAGCGCCGCTCAATGCCACCTTCGCGCCGGTCTCGCCTCCTGCCGGCGGTGTCGCCATGTCCACGCAGAGCGGCGCATTGGGGCTCGTGATCCTCGACTACGCCCGTTCGATCGACCTCGGCCTGTCCAGCTTCGTGTCGATCGGCAACGCGGCCGACGTCTCGACCAACGACCTCCTGGTCTTCTGGTCGGGCGACCCGCGCACCCGCGTCATCCTTCTTTATGTCGAGAGCTTCGGGAACCCGCGCAACTTCAGCCTGATCGCCCGCCGCGTCGGGCGACGCAAGCCCATCGTCGCGGTGAAGGCGGGACGATCGGCCGCCGGCGCCCGGGCCGCCTCGTCCCACACGGGCGCCCTCGCCTCGCGCGACGCCATCGTGGACGCGCTCTTCCGGCAATCCGGCGTCATCCGCACCGACACCATCGAGGAGATGTTCGACGCCGCGACGCTTCTCGCGCAGCAGCCGGTGCCGGCCGGGCGGCGCGTGGCGATCCTGACCAACGCCGGGGGACCCGGGATCCTCGCGGCCGACGCCTGCGAAGCGCGCGGGCTGTCGCTGCCGTCGCTCGGCGACGCGACGGTGGCCGAGCTGAAGAAGCGGCTGCCGCCGGAGGCCTCGGTCGCGAACCCGGTGGACATGATCGCCTCGGCCTCGGCGGAGCAGTACGAGGCCGCGCTGACGCTCCTGCTTCAGGACGAGGCGGTGGACAGCGTCCTGGTCATCTTCATCCCGCCGCTCATCACCCGGCTCGAGGATGTCGCGGCGGCCGTGCGGCGCGCGGCCGCCACGGCGGGGCCGAAGCCGGTGCTCGGCGTCTTCATGTCCGCGCAGGGAGCCTCGCGCCTGGTGGGGCCGGTCCCCTGCTTCCGCTTCCCGGAGGCCGCGGCCGCCGCTCTGGCGCGCGTCGCCTCGTACGGCGAGTGGCGCCGCCGCCCCGAAAGCGTCCCGCCCGCCTGGCCGGACGCGCTGCGCGACGCGTCGCGCACCGTCGTCGAGGCGGCGCTCCGGCGCGGCGGGGGCTGGCTGACGGCCGCGGAGGCGCAGGAGCTGCTCGCCGCCATCGGCATCCCGGCGGCGCGCGCGGCGGCCGTCGCCACGGAAGACGAAGCGGTCCGCGCCGCCGCGGGCCTCGGGTATCCCGTGGTGCTGAAGGCCTCCGGCCCCGAGCTGCTGCACAAGACCGAAGCGGGCGCCGTGCGGCTGGGCCTCGCCGACGAGGCGTCGCTGCGCGCCGCGTGGCGCGATCTCGCCGCCCGCCTCGGCGCGCGCATGGTGCGGGGACTGGTGCAGGAGATGGTGTCAGGCGGGATCGAGATGCTGGCCGGCATGATCGAGGATCCCAACTTCGGCCCGGTGGTCGCCTGCGCCAGCGGCGGCATCCTGACCGAGATCCTCGCCGACGCGCAGTTCCGCCTGACTCCTCTCGGGGAGGAGGAGGCGCGCGAGATGATCGGCGGCCTGCGGGGCGCGGCGCTCCTGCGCGGCGCCCGCGGCGCCGCCCCGGCCGACGAAGCGGCCCTGGCGGACGTCCTTCTCCGTCTCTCCGCGCTGGCCGGCTTCTGTCCCGAGATCCGCGAAATCGAGATCAATCCTCTCGCGGTGCTCCCGCATGGGACACGAGCGCTCGATGCGCGGGTCAGGGTCGAGGTTCCGAAACCCACTGCGGTCGATCGACGCATCCGGTACTGACCCAAGCCACAAAGCGAGATCGGTTTGACGCGCGCGAATCAGGGCAACTCGCGCAGGTGGATGCGGATGTCGCACGCCGCGATGCCCATCTTGAGTCGATCCCTTTCGGCGTGCGAAAGCGTCTCCGGCAGAATGACGCCGCGGCCGGCGATTTCGTTGCGGAGGATCATGAGCGAGAAGACGGCGGCGGGGGCGGAGGTGACGAGGGAGATGTCGCTCGAGCCGGGGACGATGCGGCCGGACTCGGCGAGATCCGGCGCCTCCGTGTAGGACTGCAGGCGGGTCGGACGGCCGTCGCGGGTGCCGGTGACTTCGACCACGAGCATCGAGCGGCTGGTGAGGCGTCCTTCCCGGACGAGCTGCGCCAGGCGCTGCGGCGAGGGCGTGGGCGGCAGCATCGCCAGCAGCACGTCACGCGGCGCCACCTCGACGCCGCCGCGCACTTTCACCTTGCGCTCGTCCATCAGGCGCAGGCGCTCGACCATGAAGCGCCACGCGTCGATGTCGGGCTCGCCGATCTTGTAGTCGCAGTGCCGCACCGGCCTTCCGAGGTGGAGCGGGATGGTCACCGGCTCTTCGTGCGCGTGCAGGTACAGCTTCCCCTTCACGCCGAGCGGCTCCGGGAAGTCGTAGATCTCCTCGCCGCTGAAGATGGGCACGCGCTTCGGCGCCCCGTCCTCCCAGACGTACGGCTCGGTGGCGCAGTCGATGGCGTAGACCGAGGGGATCCAGAGCGGGACGTAGCCGTCCCCTTCCGTCAGGGCGTAGTCCTTGATGGCGATGCGCTCGACGTCGTCGAGGCGGTCGGCCGCCTCGCGCGCCATGATGTTGGTCAGACCCGGGGCGCTGCCCGCGTTGACGAGCGCGATGCGGCCGGAGCGCTCCCAGGCGTCCGCCTCCTGCCGCTGTTCGTACGGCAGGCCGTCGATCTCGTAGAGCGCCACCGACGACAGGTCGAGGTAGTTGCGCTTCGCGAGGAGGGCCGCGTGCATCGCCTGCGGGATGAACTGCGGCGGCGCCACGTTGACGACGAGGTCGAACGCCCCGTCGCGCATGAGCGCCGCGGTCTCCTCGACGCGCGTGACGTCGGCGCGCGCCGTCGACACCCGGGCGCTGCCGACGCTTCGGGCCGTCTCCTCGGCGCGCTCGCGGTCGAGATCGGCGAGGACGATGCGCTCGATGTCCGGCTCCCGCGACAGGAGCGTCGCCACGACGTTCCCCTGCGCGCCCGCGCCGAGCACCAGCACCTTGAAGCGTCCGCTCATGGCCACGCCGATCGGTCGCGCGGGCTCACAGGAGGGCCTCGACGCTGTCGCGGAAGGCGGCGGTGTGACCATCGACGTCCGTCGTGGTGGTGCCGGGGGCGACGAGGGCCATGTTGTGGAAAGGAGTGATGAGGAAGCCGCGATTCAGCGCCGCCAGGTGCATGTAGCGATCGAGCTCGGGATCGACCGACGCGGCCGCCTCGCCGCCGTTTTTCGGCGGCGTCGGACGGAACCAGTATTCGGCGCGGCAGCCGAGCGTGACCACGTGCCACGGCAGGCGGCGCTCGCGGATGACCGATTCAACGCCCCCGGCCCAGCGCGCCGCCAGGCGGGTCGTCTCGTCGAACCGCTCCGGCGTGAGGACCGAGGCGAGCGTCGCCCGCATCGCGGCGATCGACAGGGCGTTCCCGGCGAGGGTGCCGCCGATGCCGCCGGCGTCGGACTCGTCGTCCTTGATGCGCGGCCGGATCCTCTCCGCCACGTGGGCCGACAGGCCGTACACGGCCCCGGGCACGCCGCCCGCGATCGCCTTGCCGAGCGTCAGCAGGTCGGGCTCGAGCCCCCAGGCTTTCGTGCACCCGCCGGGGCCCGCCGACAGCGTGTGCGTCTCGTCGAGGACGAGGAGCGTCCCCGTCCGCCGCGTCAGCTCCCGAAGCGTCCGGTGGAAGCCGGGCTCGGGAAGGATGATGCCGATGTTGGTCATCGCGGGCTCGGCGAGGACGCACGCGACATCCTGCGGCGCGAGGGCGGACTCGAGGGCGGCCACGTCGTTGAACTCGACGACGCGCGTCGTCACCGCCGGATCGACGGGCGGGCCGATGTTTCCCGGGCGCGCCACGCCGCGCCCCTCTTCGTCGAGGACGATGAAGGCCTCGTCCACCGTGCCGTGATACGCCCAGTTGAAAACCAGGATCTTCGCGCGCCCGGTCAGGTGCCGGGCGATGCGGATGGCGAAACGGTTCGCGTCGGTGGCGCTCACCGCGTACTGCCACGACGGCAGGCCGAAGCGGCGCTGCAGCTCCTCGGCCACGACCATCGCCTCCTCCACCGGCAGCATGAAGGTGGCGCCGCGCCGCATCCGGTCGGCGACGGCGTCGGCCACGGCGGGCGGCGCGTGCCCGGTCATCGCGCCGGTGTCGCCGAGGCAGAAATCGACGTAGTCGTGCCCGTCCACGTCGCGGAACCGTCCCCCCGAGCCCTCCTCCACGACGACCGGGAAGCCGCCGGGCCAGCGCACCATCCAGTGCATCGGCACGCCGGCGAGCAGCGACCGCCGCGCGCGCTCGAACAGCGCCCGCGAGCGCGGATGCGTCTCGACGAAGCGGGTGGTCTCGCGCTCGAGCGCCTGGCGCAGGCGGTCGCGATCGGGCCAGGACGATATGGACATGACCGCCTTCTACCACGTCGGCGCGTGCTATTCTCGCCGGGGCCTCGACATGAAACACGCGTTCCTCGGTGTGGTCTCCACGGTTCTGCTGCTGATCGCCGTCGCCGGCTGCGGCAAGAGCGACCAGTCGGCGGGCACCGCCGTCCCGCACCCGCGTCCCGGCTCGTCGCTCGACGACGCCGCGCTCGGGAGCGGCATCTACTGCGCTTCCGATGTCGTCGCCGAAGGCCCGGTGCACCTCGCGGGCGGCTCGTGGAGCGCCGAGGATGCGGAAGGAAAGCAGACGCTCGATCTCGGGCCGCCGCGGGCGCGCGGCGATCTCGACGGCGACGGGCGCGAGGACGCCGCGGTCATCCTGCTCGGTTCAGGCGGTGGGAGCGGGGTGTTCGTCGACCTGGCGGTCGTCCTCGATCGCAACGGCGTCCCGGTGCACGCCGCCTCGGCCCCGCTCGGCGATCGCGTCCAGGTGCACGAGATCCGCATCGAAGGCACCGACATCCTGGTCGACGTGACGCAACAGGGACCCGGCGACCCCGCCTGCTGCCCGACGCAGAACACCACGCGCAAGTTCCACTTCGCCGACGGCAAGCTCGTGGACACGGCCCCGCCGCCCCAGGTGGCGCCGGGCGCGGGCGAAGCCGCCCCCGGCACAGCCCCGGCTCCGGGCGCGGCACCGGCCCAGGGCGCGACCACGGGCGCTGCGGGCCAGGGCGCGGCTCCGCCACACTGAAATCTCCAGCCTGAATTCGCGCGCGCGCGGCGCGCTTCGGATGGAGCGGCTTTAGCGGCGGATCGTGCGGGTGAGCGGCAGGTTGAGCCGGATGGTCATCGGCTCCCCGGCCGCGAGGTCGACGTCGTGACCGCGCATGCCGGCGGCGACGCCGGTGCCGATCGCCGCGCCGAGAATCGATCCCCTGACGGTGCCTTTCGAGGAGCGGCCGAGGATCTTTCCCAGGGCCGCTCCGCCGGCCGCGCCGCCCCCGATCGCTCCGGCGGTCCTGCCGCCCGAGGACGCGCCTTCGCGGGTCACCGTCGCCGAGAGCGGCGCCTCGGCGCCGTCCGCGGTGCGCAGCCGATCGAAGGCGAGGCTGAGCGAGCCGGCCTTGTCTCCGAACCCCCTCTTGGCGGGAAGGACGGCGCTCACCCGGCCGGAGATCGTGCTGCCGGCCGGGACGACCACGCGCCCGCCGTCGAGCACCGGCTGGGCGACGTGCGCCGTGACCGCCTGTCCGACCTGGCTCGTGCCGGACGAAACCGGCGCGTCGAGCGTCACCTCGAGCGCAGTCCCTTCGGCCAGCGTGACGCGCATCGTCGGCGGCGTGCGCGGGGGCTCTGGCGTCCTCGTAGCCGGAGTCTTGGCCGCCGGAGCCGGAGGCTTCGGCGCGGGATCGGGCACCGGCTTCACCTCGAGCAGGATGTCTTCGCGCCGCGGCAAAGGCGTTCCCGAAGCCTGGTCGGCCGCGGGTGGCGGCTGCGGCGGCATGGAATGGCTCATGGCACGCAACGAGTCCGGCCGGGCGAAAAGCAGCCACGCGGCGGCGCAGGCGCCGGCGAGGGCCACCGATCCGACCGCCCACGGCAGGATGCGACGTCGACGCGGCCCAGGCAGCGGCGGCGGAGCGTCAGCGCGGGCGCTCTCCCCCGGACGCGGTGCGGCAACGCGGGCAACTTCTCCCGAACGCAGCGCAGCGGCGCGCGCCTTCTCTCCGGGAAGCGACGCACCCGGCGGCAGGGGCACGGTGCGCCCGAGCGGTGTCGTCGGGGCCGGGGCGGCCGCGGCACGGCCTTGCACCGGCTCGACGACGGTGCCCTCGGACGGGTCCGGGGGCTTCGCCTGCGCCGCTTCGATCAGTCCGTCGCGGAACGACCGGGCGTCCGGGAACCGCTTCGCCGGATCCTTCGACAGGGCGCGGTCGAAGAACCGGTCGAGCGCCAGGGGACAGTCCTTCATCTGGCGCGCCAGCGGCACCTGGGTTTCGTGGGCGATGGAATAGGTCAGCGCCACCAGGTCGTTGCCCTTGAACGGGCGGCGGCCGCAGAGCGCTTCGTAGAGCACGACCGCGAGCGAGAACAGGTCGCTGCGGCCGTCCACGTCGCCGCTGGTGATCTGCTCGGGAGACATGTAGCCCGGCGATCCGGGGGCGGTGCCGGTCTGGGTCAGCTCCGACGACTTCAGGTGCGCGACGCCGAAGTCGGCGATCTTCGCGGCGCCGTCCTCGTCGCGGATCAGGATGTTGGCCGGCTTGATGTCGCGGTGCACGATGCCGGCCCGGTGCGCGACCCCGAGCGCCTCGGCGAGCACGGCGCCGGCGCGCAGGACCCAGGCCGCGTCGAGCCGTCCTTCCGCCTCGAGCTTCTGCTTCAGGGTGCATCCGGAGACGAACTCCATGGCGATGAACGGCAGGCGGCGCTCCGCGTCCTCGCCCGCGTCGTAGACGGTCACGAGTCCCGGGTGCGACAGCGACGCGGCGGCGCGCGCCTCGCGCAGGAAGCGCTCGTGGAATTCCGCCGCGAGGTCCGCCGCAACGCCATCCGGCAGCGTGTAGGTCTTCACTGCGACCTTGCGCCCGAGGTGCGGGTCGGTCGCGAGAGAGACGACGCCCATGGCCCCGCGGCCCAGCTCGCGCTCGATGATGTAGCGGCCGATGGTCGCCATCGACCCGAATATAGGTGCATGATTCCGGGGCACAACCGCGCGCACCGGGCGTCGATTCCCCGACGCCGGCGGGATCGGCTGCTGCGCGGAAACTGGACTCGCAACAGGGAGACGGAACCAGGTGAACGAGACGCTTCCTCCGTCGGAGACCCAGGCCGCGCCTGTTCCCTGGTGGGACACGCGCCCCGGACGGTTCGGGCTCGGCGTGCTCGCCGTCTTCGCCGGGGCCTGGGCGATGCAGCTGGCGCGGCCGGTCCTCCTGCCTATTGTCCTGGCCGGGCTCATCGCCATGGTGCTGGCGCCGCTCGTGCGCGGGCTCGGTCACCTCCGACTTCCCGACCCGGCCGGCGCCGCGCTGGTCGTGGGCCTGTTCGCCTTTGGCATCGGCTTCGGCGCTTATGCGCTGTCCGAGCCGGCGTTCGGCTGGCTCGAGCGGGCGCCCCAGACCCTGCGCGAGGTGGAGAAACGACTGCGCTCGGTGAAGGCGTCGGTCGAGGAGGCGCAGGCGGCCGCGGAGACGGTGGAGAAGATGGCCACGGTCGGCGGGGACTCCGCCCCGCCCCTGGTCACGGTGAAGGAGCCGTCCCTCGCCGCGCGCGTGGCCGGCATGGCGCGCCTGCTGCTGTTCCGCGCGCTGGAGGTGCTGCTGCTCGTCTATTTCCTCCTGGCGTTCGGCGGGGCGTTCTACCGCAGGCTCATCCGCATCCCCGAGACCCTGCGCAGCAAGCTGCGCGTGGTGCAGATCACCACCGAGATCCAGAGGGAGATCTCGATCTATCTCATGACGGTGACGGCCATCAACATCGGTCTCGGCGCCGCCACGGCCCTGGCGATGCGCTTCCTCGGGATGCCGAACCCGATGCTGTGGGGGGTGATGGCGACGGTGTTCAACTTCGTCCCGTACCTGGGAAGCGCCGTCACGCTGGTGGTGCTGGCGCTCGTGGCGCTGCTCTCCTACGAGACGCTGACGCAGGCTCTGCTCGTGCCGATGGTCTTCCTGGGGCTGGCCACGATCGAGGGACAGTTCGTCACCCCGATCATCGTCGGGCGCCGCATGTCGCTGTCACCGATGGTGATCGTCGTGGCCCTGCTCATCGGCGACTGGATGTGGGGAGTGGTGGGACTCCTGATCGCCGTGCCGGTCCTGGCGGTCTTCAAGATCCTCTGCTCGCACGACGAGCGCATGGTCCCGATCGCCGAGCTGCTCGGCCAGGACTGAGGGCTGCGGACCGGACTGCTAGCGGCGGCGATCGATGGGGCCGCGACCGGGGCGGGGACTCTTCTCGAACGGCTCCTTGAGAATGACCTTCACCCCCTGGATGGTGCCGACGACCGCTTCGCGGACCTTCTCGCCGGCGGTGGCGCCGAGCTCCGCCGCAGCCCGGGTCGCCGCCGTCGCCGCTGTCGCGGCCGCCTCGGTCGCATCGATCCCCAGTTCCTTCGCTCCCTGGATGGCCCCCTCGACGAGACCGCGCGCTGCATGGCCCAGGTCTCCCGAGAGCTTCGCGGTAGTGCGGATCACCGACTCGGCCGCCTGGTCGAGCGAGCGCAGGTCGGAGCCGCGGCCGTGATCGCGCATCACCCCCATGGCGATGCCGCGCGTCGCCTGGGCCAGGTCGCCGCCGACCTCCATGGCCGCCTGGATGGTCCCGTGGCTGACCGAGGACAGGGCCTGCACGAAGGAATCGGCGATCCCCCCGAGCCCGGCGATTGCCCGGGACACCGTCCGGCTGATCCCCTCGACGGTCGCGCCGGCCACCTCGCTGGCCCCGCCGACGGCGCTCACCAGGACCTTGTGGACCCGCGGCGTCGCGCCCTTGCGTCCGGCGGCGGAGGCGGAGCCTGCCCGCCGGGGCGTCCGCTTTTCCTGCGCGCCCTGCTGGATCGGTATCCGGGGTGCCTGGGAGGTCCGCTTGCGGCGGGTGGTGCGCATGCGCCGGCGCCGGCCCTGCGGCACCGGGGTCCGGGACCCCTTCCTGCGACCCCCGGCCCGGCGGCGGGACTGGCTCGTGGATGAACGTTTCATGGCGGACCTCCTCCCCCATCTGTTGACTGTCAGCGGACGGCGCGTGCACGCGATTGCAAGCCTCGTGCCCCCGTCGTGAGACCCGGTGGCTGCCATGGTCCATGCGAACTCTGCCTCCCCCCGCTGCGTAGAAAGAACCGTCGTCGATTCCAGGGCTCCCCGCGGAGCCGTCTCACACGAGAGGAGGGTGGCCATGCTTTCCGGATGGACGGGTCTCAGGCGCGCGCTCGCCGCTGCGGGGGCAGTCGCAATGCTTCCCGGGGTGGCGGTCACCGCGCCCACGACGTTCGCCTCCGACCACAACGTCTCGATCTCCACGGCGGACGAGACGCCGCTGGAGAGCTGCGACCAGGTGAAGGTCTTCTTCGGGAGCAAGCGCCAGCCGCGTCCCACGGCGCGGGACGAGCGCAGCTTCACGCTGAGGGGTTCGGAGACGCGGACGCTCCAGATGCACCTCGAGGGCTCGGCGGGCATGGCGCTGCGCGGCTGGAAGGGATCGGATTACGCCGTCACGGCGTGCCTCGCCGCCGCCGGATCGACGCATGAGAAGGCCCGCGCCGCCCTCGACGAGGTCCAGGTGGCCTTCGACGCGGGTCGCCTGTCGATGAGCGGCCCCTCCGGGGACGACTGGATGGTCTACTTTCTGGTGCAGGTCCCGTCCGACGCCACGCTCGATCTGAAGGCCGACAACGGACCGATCGGCCTGCGCGACGTCTCCGGGACCATCCGCGCCCGCACGCACAACGGGCCGCTGGAGCTCGACGGCTGCGAGGGGGAGATCGACGTGGCGGCGGAGAACGGCCCGGTCAGCCTGCGCGCCGGCGGCGGCCGGCAGAAGGTGAGCGTCGTCAACGGACCCCTGGCGATCGAGCTGCGCGGGACGCGCTGGGACGGCGACGGCATCGAGGCGGACGCCACCAACGGTCCGCTGAGTCTCACGATCCCGGAGCGCTACGAGTCCGGGGTGAGTCTCAAGATGTCGGGGAACAGCCCGATCCACTGCAGCGCGGGGTGCGAGGGAGCCTGGCAGCCGGGCCGTTCGCAGAACCTGCTCTTCGGCTCGAGCCACCCCGTGATCCACATCACCACGGTCAACGGCCCCGTCGAGATCGACTCGGGGACCCACGCGCGCCGGCAGGCGTCGATCTGAAAGAGAACGGGCCCCCGGACGCGCTCCGGCGTTCCTTCGCGCCGGAGACGTTCCGGGGGCCCGTCTCGATGTCCCGTTGTCGGCGAGGCTCTTACGCCGCGCGATACTGCCGCTGCATGCGCTTGTACGACTTGAGCATGCGCTCGTGCTTGCGGCGGGCCTGAACGGCCTTCTTCCACGTGCGGCGCATCTTCGACTGGAGCTTGTTCTTGGCACGCTTGGTCATCAGACACCTCCCGCACGGAATCTAGGTCCCTCCCGCACGGCACGCCAGAACCGGCCCCGTCTCCGGACCGCTGACGCCTTCGCCTTCGTTCACTGACCACCGGCCGCACAGAGGACCGCCGATCGTCGGATTCCCGACGCGGCCGGAGTCAGGGCCCCGCTGCGGGAAAAAAAAACGCGCGGCGCCGAGCCACGGCGCCGCGCGGGGAACGGGGGGAGGACGGAGGCGTCAGGACACGTCAACGCTGCGACGGCGAAAAACCTTCAGGACGAGGAACATTCCAATGGCCAGGATGCCCATCAGCAGGATCAGCGGCCCATGGCTCGCCGTCGCCGGCAGGTTCTGGCTGGCATCGGGGTCGGCGCTCGCCGCGTCCGGATCGGCGGCGGCATCGTCGTGCGCCGGGGCGTAGGCCGGAGGAGCGGCCTGGTCGGCCGGCGCCGGCTGGTTCGGGTCCGCCGGGTCGGACTGGACCGCCGGCGGATCATTCGCGGGGGCGGTCGCCGGGTCGCTCTGCGCCAGCAAGGCGGTCATCGGCAGCGCCATCAGGACGATGAACATCAAAAGAGCTTTCTTCATGGAAGCCGTCTCCTTTGTTCTTGACCGCTTGTCACATCGCATTCCGGTTCGCCGTGAACAGCAAGCGAAATGCCATCGTCAGGAATTCGTCGCAAAGGAGCGTGGTTCTTCTGCCCGCAAGGCGGACGGGCGGCGGCGTACGGAGAATCCCCGGTCACCGTGAAGGGACAGCTGTCCGGTGCCCGGTCCAACCTGACGCTTCGCGGCCCTGACCGTCAGGTGGAGCCGGAGAGGCCGCTACCGGCTTCCCCGGATTCGTCCAGCAGGCGGCGGGCTTCTTCGCGCAGGGCCGGCAGGCGGGAGCGGAAGAACAGCGCGGTGACCAGGCACACGAAGCCCCCCGCTGCGACGGCGGGCCCCGCCCCCGCGCGGTGCGCCACCGCCCCGGCCAGGAGCGCCCCGAACGGCGCCATCCCCATGTTCATCGCGGTGTAGAGCGACATCACCCGCCCGCGCAGCGCGTCCGGCACCATCGACTGCAGCAGCGTGTTGACCGCCGCCATGTGCACCATCATGGCGAACCCGACGCCGACGAGAACCGGCGCCGCCAGCCGGACCGAGCGGGTCGCCACGAACACGCCGAGCAGCACGCCGAGCAGGGCCGCCGCCCGCGCCGCGCGCCGTCCCAGCCCGCGCACCGTGGAGCGCATCGCCAGGCTGATCGCACCGAGGAGCGCCCCGATGCCGACCGCGCCCATCAGCACGCCGAGCGTGCGCGGCCCTCCCGGGACCATGTGATCCGCGAAGACCGGCATCAGGGTCGTGTACGGCGCGCCGAAGAGACTGACGGCGCCGACGAGCAGGAGCAGCGCACGGATCGGGGCGCTCGTCCACGCGAACCCCACGCCTTCGACGAAGTCGCGCCACGGGGAGCCCGCGGAGACGCGCACCGCGCGCGGCGGCAGGCGCATCAGCAGGAGCGACGCGATGACCGCGAGGAAGCTGACGCCGTTGAGGAAGAAGCACCACCCCTCGCCGAGCGTCGCCACCAGGATGCCCGCCAGCGCCGGGCCGATGGCGCGCGCGCCGTTGAACATCGACGAGTTGAGCGCGATGGCGTTGGCGAGATCGTCGCGGCCCACCATCTCGACGAGGAACGACTGCCGGGCCGGGATGTCGAAGGCGCTGACGACGCCTCCGAGCGCCGCCAGGACCCCGACGTGCCACACGCGCACCTGGCCGCTCAGCGTCAGCGCCGCCAGCGCGAAGGCGAGGAGCATCGCCGCGGTCTGGGTGGCGACGACCAGCCGGTGGCGCGCCCGGCGATCGGCGACGGTCCCCGCGACCGGTCCGAGGAGGAACACCGGGAACTGCGACAGGAAGCCGATCACCCCGAGCAGGAGGGCCGAGCCGGTCAGCCGGTACACCAGCCACGACTGCGCCACGTTCTGCATCCAGGTGCCGACGAGCGACACCATCTGCCCCGACAGGAAGAGCCTGAAGTTCCGGTGCCGGAGCGATCGCAGCAGCGCCTGCAGCGGCCCGGCCGCGGGCGGCGTGCCGGGGTTCAGGCGCGGATCCCCGGCGCCTCGTGGCCGGTGCGCTCGACGTACTCGACGTAAGTGCCGGGAAAGAGCAGCGGCTTCGCGTCGCGCCCGCTCTCCCCTCCCAGCTCGAGGACACGCGTGGCGAGGCCGCGCAGGAAGGTGCGGTCGTGCGACACGAACAGCATCGTCCCCTCGAAGGAGCCGAGCGCTTCCACCAGCATCTCCTTGGTGGCGAGATCGAGGTGGTTGGTCGGCTCGTCGAGGACGAGGAAGTTCGGCGACGTGAAGAGCAGCCGCGCCATCGCCAGGCGCGAGCGCTCGCCGCCGGAGAGCGACCGCACCTTCTTGTCCACGTCCTCGCCGCTGAACTGGAACGCCCCCGCGAGATTGCGCAGGACGCCGGTCCCTTCGCGCGGGAAATCGGACTGGAGCTGCTCCTCGACTGTGAGGTCGGCCTTGAGCACATCGAGCGACTGCTGCGCGAAGTAACCCATCCGCACGGCCGCGCCGAGCCGCACCGAGCCGCCGTCGGGATCGAGCACCCCCGCCACCAGCCTCAGGAGCGTGGTCTTGCCGGCGCCGTTCTTGCCCATCACCGCCCAGCGCTCGCCGCGCCGGATGGTCAGGCTCAGGTCGTCGTGGACGGCGCGGCGCCCGTAGTTCTTGCCGACGTGCTCGAGCACCGCCACCTGGTCTCCCGACCGCGGCGGCGTGGGAAAGTCGAAGGTGACGACGGCGCGGCGCTTCGGGAGGGTGACCTTCTCGATCTTGTCGAGCGCCTTGATGCGGCTCTGCACCTGCGCCGCCTTGGCGGCGTGGGTGCGGAAGCGATCGATGAAGCGCTGCTCCTTCGCGAGCATCGCCTGCTGCCGCGCGTAGGCGGCCTCGCGGTTCGCCTCGCGCAGCCGCCGCTCCCGGTCGTAGAAGTCATAGTTCCCCGAGTACATGGTGATCTCGCCGCCGTCGATCTCGACGATCTTCGAGATCACGCGGTTCAGGAACGATCGATCGTGCGACGTCAACAGGAGCGTCCCCGGGTACTGCTTCAGGAACGACTCGAGCCAGACGATCGACTCGATGTCGAGGTGGTTCGTCGGCTCGTCCATCAGCAGGACGTCGGGCGAGCCGAGCAGGACGCGGGCCATCGCCACGCGCATCTTCCAGCCGCCCGACAGCGCCCCGACGTCACCGTCGATGCGCTCGTCCTCGAAGCCCAGGCCGTGCAGCACCTCGCGCGCCCGGCTCTCGAGCGCATAGCCGCCCAGGTGCTCGTAGGACTCCTGCACTTCGCCGAAGCGGGCCAGGATCGCGTCCATGTCGTCGGCTCTGGCCGGATCGGCCATGGCGCGCTGCAGGGATTCCAGCTCGTGGTGCAGGTCGCCGACCCGGCCGCTGCCGGCGATCGCCTCGTCGAGCACCGATCGCCCCGACATCTCCTCGACGTCCTGGCGGAAGTAGCCTAAGGTCAGGCGCTTCGGGACCGTCACGTCCCCCTCGTCGGGGGACTCGTCGCCGGTGATCATCCGGAAGACGGTGGTCTTGCCGGCGCCGTTGGGGCCCACGAGCCCAGCTCGCTCTCCCGGGTTGAGCTGGAAAGATGCTTCCACGAAGAGGACCTGCTGGCCGTACTGCTTGCTGACATTGGTGAACGAGATCATGGGGGGCGTGATCCTGTCACAACCTTCGTTGCGGTCCTAACGATCTCCCTGGCCACCGCCGCCCACCGCCAATCGTTCCCAGCGCTGTGGGTCCGCGATCGATCCCTCCCGATGCTGGACCCGTCTTGCCATCCACGCGGGCGGGCGTCTAGACTCCCCGCCTCAAATCGGAATTCGTTCCCAATCGCCCTCAATCTCGGAGGAAGAACCCATGCTTCATCGCAGGAAGAACTGGATTCTCGTCCTGTCGGCTACGGGGCTCGCCGCCACTCTGGCGGTGGCGCAGGGGACGCAGCAGAAGCCGGCGGGGCAGGCGCCGCCGGCCATGACGCCGCAGCAGAAGGCGGAGATGGAGGCCTATGCGAAGGCCGGGACGCCGGGGCCGCAGCACCAGGCGCTGGCCGGGACGGCGGGGACCTACGACATGAAGATCAAGGCGTGGCACGCGCCGGGCCAGCCGCCGGCCGAAGATACCGGCACGGCGACCCGCTCGATGGCGCTCGGCGGCCGCGTCCGGGTCGAGGACGTCAGCGCCTCGATGATGGGCATGCCGTTCAGCGGCCACGGGATGATGGGCTTCGACAATGTCACCGGCAAGTACTGGTCCACCTGGAACGACAGCATGTCCACCGGCCTGTTCGTCTCCGAAGGGACGTGCGACGCCACCGGCAAGACCTGTTCTTTCACCGGCACCATGAACGACCCGGTCAAGAAGACGCAATCGAAGCTACGGATGACGACGAAGTGGACCTCTCCGACCGTCGAGATGTTCGAGATGTGGGGCCCCGGCCCCGACGGCAAGGAGATGAAGATGATGGAGATGACCTACACGAAGAAGTAGCGGCACGAGTCGCAGCCACGGTGGCCGAGGAGCCGGTTCCGGTTTACTCGGCGCGCAGGGCGATCATCGGATCGACCCGCGTCGCCCGCCTCGCAGGAACCAGGGTGGCAAGCAAGGACGCCAGTGCCAGGAGCGCGGCGACCGTGGCGTAAACGAACGGATCGCGCGGGCTGACGCCGAAGAGCACCGTCTGGATGCCGTCGCCGATCATCGTCGCCAGGCCGAGCGTCAGGAGCAGGCCGAGGCCGAGGCCGACGCCGGTCTGCACGGATCCCTGGCCGAGCACCATCCTCAGGATGCGGCGCCGGTCGGCGCCGAGGGCCATGCGGACTCCCAGCTCCTGCACACGCTGGCTGACCGAGAACGACATGATCCCGTAGATGCCGGCCGCGGCGATGACCATCGCCACCACGCCGAAGATGGTGAACATCACCGCGACGATGCGGTTCTGGCTGACGAACCCCTGGATGTGGCGGGCCGGCGTGTCGACGTAGTAGAGCGGCAGGTCCGCGTCGACCTTCGCCACCTCGCGCCGCAGGCCGTTGGCGAGGCTCGCGGCGGCGACCCCGCCGCGCGGCTTCACGAGGACCGTGGCGAACTGGGTGACGTTCGGTCCCGGCTGCGCCGGGCCCGAGGGAGTGGCGTAGAACGGGACGTAGAAGCCGGTCTCGTCCACGTTGGGGATGTTGAACGGCGGCATCATCCGCACCGTCGTGACCACGCCGACGATGGTGCGCCACGGGCCGGCCTGCTGGTTGCCGTCGAGGCCGCGGAATCGCCGGCCGAGGGGGCTGTCGGAGCCGAAGTGGCGGCGCGCGAACGCCTCGTTGACGACCGCCACCGGCAGCTTGTCGTCGCTGTCGTCCTCCTGGATGCCGCGACCGGCGACGATCGACTGGCCGAGGGCCTGGAAGAAGTCGGGCGTCACCTGCTCGAAGTTGGCATTCGGGCGGTCGCGCCGCTCCTTGTACTCCTTCCCTTCGAGCTCGATCGGCCCGCTGCCGGCGAACACCATGCGGAAGCGGTTGGTGAGCGCCACCGTCTCGTATTCGGGGCTCTGCTTCAGCTCGCGCACCAGCCGGTCGAAGAAGGCGGCGCGGTCCTCCCGCGTCGGGTAGGCCCCCTCCATCAGTCCCATGCGGGCCGACATGAGGCCGCCGGTGTCGTAGCCATAGTCGATGGTCTGCTGCGCGACGATCGAGCGCAGCTGCAAAAGCGACCCGATGAGCAGGACGCAGGTCACCAGCACCTGCACCACGACCAGGCCGCGCATCAGCACGCGCGTCTTGCGGCTCGTGCTTCCCCGTCCCCCTTCCTTGAGCAGGGAGACGACGCTGGCGCGCGACCCCATCCACGCGGGCGGCAGCCCGGAGATGACCGCCGCCAGGACCATGGCGCCGACGCTGAAGATCAGGACCGGCGGGTCGAGCTGGAAGGTGATCCAGGCGGGAGGCGGATTGTCGAAGTTGCGAATGGTCGCCTGCAGGAGATCGATGCAGTACGCCGCCAGCGCCACGCCGATCCCCGCCCCCGCGGCGGCGACCAGCAGGTTCTCCGTCAGCATCTGCACCACGAGGCGCGACCGGCTGGCGCCCAGCGACGAGCGGATCGCGAGGTCCCGCGCGCGCAGCGTCGATCGCGCGAACTGCATGTTCATGACGTTGACGCAGCCGATGAGCAAGAGCCCGGCGCAGAAGGCCAGCATCGTCAGGATCGTGCCGCGCAGCGGCAGCGGCGTGAAGGTCTTGAGGAGCGGCTCGACCTCTCCACTCGCGAACAGCTTGCTGGTGTCGGGGTGGGCTTCCGCCGAGGCCTTGGCGAAGGCGCTCACTTCCGCGTTGGCCTGCTCGAGGGTCGTCCCCTGTTTGAGCAGTGCCATGACGGCGGGGGTCAGGGCGCGCGGGTCGCTCCGCTCGCGCGGCGGGAACTCGGTGTAGAGGGGGACCCACAGCTCCTCGTTCTGCGGGAAGGCGAAGCCCTTGGGCATGACCCCGACGACGGTCGTCGGCGTGCCGTTGACCCGGAACCCCTTCCCGACGATGTCCTGGGCCCCGCCGAAGTCCCGCTGCCAGATGCCGTAACCGAGGATCGCCACTTTCGCGGCGCCCGGGACGTTGTCCTCGGGGCGCAGGTCGCGGCCCATGATGGGGGCGACGCCGAGGACGCGGAAGAACGGGTCGGTGATGTAGCCGCCGGTGTAGCGGCGCGGGTTCCCGTCCACCGTGCAGTTGACCGTCGAGCCGCTGATGTAGGCGGTCATCGCCTCGAAGGAGCGCTGCTGCCGCTGCATGTCCTCGAAATCCAGCGAATGGATCTGGCCGTTCACCCCGAACGGGGTCCGGCTGGCGGGGTCGATGAAGTTGACGCTGACGAGGCGGCCGGCGTTGGGGAACGAGAAGCCGCGGATCAGGATCCCGTTGACCACGCTGAAGGTGGTGGTGACGCCGCAGATCCCGAGCGCCAGCACCAGGATGGCGGTGGCGCAGAACCCCTTGTCGCGCAAAAGCGCGCGCATCCCGACCCGGACGTCCTGCACGAACGTAGAGATCCCCATGTCCACGGCCTCCGGTCGAAGCATACGGAAGCCCCGGAACCGGCGTTCCCGGGTTTTTCAGCCGAATGGAGGAAAGGGAGCCGGCACCGTGCCGACGGGATCGCCTGCCTGGGCCGCGAGATGAGGTCCGAGGCCGGCGGCCGGGGTCAGGCGCCCGGCAGGAGGCGCGGCAGGACGCCCCGGACGACCCGGTCGCAGATGGAGAGATGCAGGCGGAAGGCGCCGGAGGTGGTCGCCCCCGTCCGGCGGTGCAGGTTCAGGCGCAGCCGGGTGCGCGCCCGGAAGAGGCGCATCCGGACCACCGCCTCGTTCATTCCGAGCGCTTCGGCCGTCTCCGTGGTGCTGAGCTCCTCGACTTCGCGCAGCACGAAGACCGCCCGGTCGTCGGGGGACAGGGCCTCGATCGCCCGGTCGAGGAGCGCCTGCGCCTCGCCCCGCACGGCGCCCTGCTCCGGGGTCTCTTCGGAGGGCTGCGGCTCGATTTCGTAGACCAGCGGGATGCCGACCGGGATCGGCGCGCGCCGGGCACGGGCCGCCGCCTCGTTCACCGCGATGCGGGTCAGCCACGTCGCGAAGCGCGCCCGGCCGGCGAACTGGTCGAGGTGCGCGAAGGCGCGCAGGTAGGTCTCCTGCATCACGTCCTCGACCTCGGCGTCGCTGTGCAGGATGGCGCGCGCGATGCGGTAGAGCCGCTGGTTGTAGCGGCGCATCAGGACTTCGAACAGGGCCGTGTGGCCGGCGCGCACCCGGTCGACGATGTCTTCGTCGGTGAGCGCTGCGGTGGGATCGGGCGGCGGTGTCGGCATGACGTCCTCCGTAGTTTCCGAGTGCGCGCGCATTGTATCGACGGGTCGCGCGGTCATCTCTCCGGAGAAATCGGTAGTCACGCCGGGTCCGTCCCTGACTCTATCCGTGTGAACGCAGTCCATTCTTCCGTGACGGAGGTCACATGACCTTGAAAGGAGTCCGTGCGGGCACGACGGCCGCGCTGGTGCTGGTGTGCGCGGGTCTCGTCGTGACCGCCGGTGACAAGAAGGACGTGCGCAGGATCGATGCAACGACGACCGACAACGCAACCCAGATGATGGTGGAAGGACAACGCACCTTCCGGTTCGACACGTTCGGCGACGAGGCGTTCTGGGGCCAGACACTGAGGCTGCACGAGGCGATCGCCGGCGCCGATCTCGGCGGCGTCGGTCCGGGCGTGTCCCCCCGCACGGCGCTCGCGGTGGGGTTGAAGGTCGATATCGACGCCCTGCCCCAGCCGCTGATCGAATCGCTGCGCAAGGGGCAGGTGCCGCTCGATTCTCCAGCGTCGACGATGGCGCTGCTGAAAGCGAACGCGGTCGTCGGCGTGACCGGGTTCTTCGACCAGTCCGGGCGGCTGAGATCCATGGGCATCCAGTGCGCCCTGTGCCACTCGACGGTGGACAACTCGTTCGCCCCGGGGATCGGCCACCGGCTCGACGGCTGGGCCAACCGCGACCTGAACGTCGGCGCGATCGTCGCGCTGGCGCCCGACCTCTCCGCCTTCGCGAACCTGCTAAACGTCGACCAGGCCACGGTGCGGACGGTCCTGAACAGCTGGGGGCCCGGCAAGTTCGACGCCGAGCTCGTCCTCGACGGCAAGGCGTTCCGCCCCGATGGCAAGTCCGCCGCGACCCTCCTGCCGCCGGCGTTCGGGCTGGCCGGCGTCAACCTGCACACGTGGACCGGCTGGGGATCGGTGACCTACTGGAACGCCTTCGTGGCCCATCTCGAGATGCACGGCCTGGGGACTTTCTACGACCCGCGGCTGAACGATCCGGTCAAGTTCCCCATCGCGGCGCGCGCCGGCTTCGCGGATGTCCGCAATCCCGTCGATCGCATCACGCCGAAGCTGGCGGCTCTGCACTTCTACCAGCTCGCCATCCCGGCGCCGCCGGCGCCCGCCGGCTCCTACGACGCCGCCGCGGCCCAGCGGGGCCGCGCGGTCTTCAATGGCCCGGGCACCTGCGCCACCTGCCACGTTCCGCCGCTGTTCACCGAGCCCGGCTGGAACATGCACACGGCGGAGGAGATCCACATCGACGACTTCCAGGCGTCGCGGTCGCCCGACGGTCGTTACCGGACTTCGCCTTTGAAGGGATTGTGGACGCACACGAAGGGCGGCTTCTATCACGACGGCCGCTTCCCGACTCTCGAGGCGGTCGTGAGCCACTACGTGACGACGCGCGGCCTGACCCTCAACGATCAGGAGCGGCGCGATCTCGTCGAGTACCTGAAGTCGCTCTAGCCTGCACTTCGCCGGCCGGAACGGGCTTCAGGAGCCCGTTCCGGTGTTCGCAGGGCCGAGGCTCGCGACGCCTTCGGAGGTCGGCGGATCCTTGGCCGGGTCGCTGTAGTTGCGGGCGATCTCCGTCTGGAGGTTTTTCGCACGCTCGAGCGCCAGGGAGTGGTCGCCGAAGAAGAAGTTGGTGACCTTGTTCCCGTCGCCGTACTTCTCGGCGAAGCGTTTCCAGAGCGCCGGCGCCTTGGTCTCGTCGTAGCCGGCCTCGTAGACATAACGCAATCCGACGCGGTCGGCCTGGTCTTCGTAATCGCGGCTGTAGACGTTGCCGACGGTGGTCACGCCCAGGGCGGTCGCGCCGGCGGCGGCGACCCGGCCGCCCTCGTTGCCGATCTGCTGGGCGGCGATGGTGCCGACGACCCCGGCGATGCCCTGGATCACGCCTCCCTTCGCCTGGCGGCGGCTGTGCTCGTAGGTGGCGTGCGTCAGCTCGTGCCCGAGCACGATCGCCAGCTCGTCGTCATCCAGGTCCGGAAGGAGCCCCTTGAAAACGTAGACCGAGAAATTCGCCATGGCCATGGCGTTCCACGCGTTATTGTCCACCACGTAGACGCGCACCTGGTCTTTCGGGATGTAGGCGGGGAGCAGCCGCATGACGATCCGGCGGCAGCGATCGACGTCGGGACCGCTGTCGATGAGCTTCCCGATCACCTTCTCCTCTCCGTTGGGTCCCGTGTCCGACACCTTCTTCTGCTGCACGTACTTCTTCTCTTCCTCGTTGGTGGCCTGCATGACTTCGCCTTCCATGAACTCCGAGCCGTTCTTCTCGGCCTGGATCTTCGTGGCCACGATGGTGCCGTCCTTGGCGCGGTTTCCCTGGGCCTTGATGTGCCAGCCGAGCGGGATGTCCATGGCGCGCTTCACCTTGCCGGCCGACACCCGGGTCTTGCCGGTCACCTCCATCCGCTGTCCGTCGACGATGAGGTAGGTCGGCTTCTTGAAGTCCAGGTAACCGTCCCACTTGTCCTTCGCGGCGGCGCCGGACGGGATGGCCAGGGCCGCGCAGAACGCGGTGATGACGAGGGTTCTTGCGGGTCGCATCGGAGTCTCTCCTTCCTGCCTGTCGGTGTCGGACACGGGACCGGCGGGGCCCCGCAGGGCCCCGCCCCGGTCCTGCCGGTCGAACTAGCTCGAGGCGCTGCTCTCGTGGGAGCCGCTGCCGCGCGGGGGCGGTGGAACCTTGTCCCCCTTGTCGCGCGCCTCGGACAATCCGATCGCGATGGCCTGCCTCGGATTGGTCACGCGGCCTCCGCGGCCTCCGCGGCCGCTCTTCAGAGTGCCGCGCTTACGGCGCCGCATCGCGCTTTCCACCATGCGGCTGGCGCCCGGCCCGTAGCGCCGGCCGCCCCGGGAGCGCCTTCCGGAACGGCCGCGGGGACGGCTGGACGAACGCCCGGCCGACCGGCTCGAGGAGCGGCGACCGCTGCGACGGCCGCCGCGGCCGCGGCTGGTGAACCGTCCGTTGGCGCCGCGGGGCTGGTTGCGGCGGCTGCGGGACCGCGTGCCCATGCGACGGCTGCCGGCACGCCGGGCGCCCATGCTGCGGCCACGCCCACCGGTGCGGCGGTTGCCGCCACGACGGCGGCCCGCGGAGCGACGGCCACCTGCCGAGACACGTCCGGTGGAACTGCGACTCATACGATTCCTCATAGCGTTCCTCCTTGGAATACGGATGCTTTTCGATTGCATCCTGCACGGAGGATCGCAAATCCCCTGCCACGGAGCCGTCGATCGAACGCGACCTCGCCGCGAAGCGCGCGCGCGGCATTGCCGCTCCACCACGCGCGGCGTATTCTCGAAACGCGATCATCGAGGCCACACATGCCACGCGCCTTCTGGACAGGAAGCATCAGTTTCGGCCTGGTCAGCATCCCCGTCGCGCTGGTCAGCGCCGAGAGCCCGGACGAGCTGTCGTTCCACCAGCTCGACCGCCGCGACCTCAACCCCGTCGGCATCAAGCGCGTCAACAAGAAGACCGACGAGGAAGTGCCGTGGGAGCAGATCGTCCGCGGCTACGAGTACGAGCGCGGCCGCTTCGTCGTCGTCACCGACCAGGACATCAAGCGCGCCAACGTCGAGGCGACCCGGACGATCGACATCGTCGGGTTCGTCGAGGCGGACAGGATCTCGCCGCTGTACTTCGAACGCCCGTACTACGTGGAGCCGGGGCCGGGGGGCGCCAAGGCCTACGCGCTGCTGCGCGAGACGCTGCGGCGGACCGGCCGGGTGGGCCTGGCGACCGTCGTCATCCGCTCGAAGCAGCACCTGGCGGCGCTCCTCGAGCGGGACGGCGTGCTCGTCCTCGAACTGCTGCGCTGGGACCACGAGCTGCGCACGACGAAAGGGCTCGAGGTCCCGGACGATCGCAAGGCGCGGGTCACGAAACAGGAAGCCGACATGGCGACGCAGCTGGTGAAGGGCATGGAGGTGGACTGGGATCCGCGCCGTTACAAGGACACTTTCACCGACGACCTGATGGCCCTGATCAAGAAGCGGATCGCCTCCGGAAAGACCAGCGAGATCGACGAGAACGAGCCCCCGGCGCCGAAGCGCGGCGGCAGGGTCGTGGACCTGATGCCGCTCCTCAAGAGGAGCCTCGAGGCGGGCGGCCGGGGCCGCGCTCCGGGCCGCGGCGGGCACCAACACCGCACGACGCGGGCCCATGCTCCGGCCCGAGGCTCCGGGCATCACGCGGCGGCGTCGCGACGGCGCCACGCGCACTGAGGCGCCGTGGCGCTCCGCACCTACCGACGCAAGCGCCGCTTCGCACGCACGCCCGAGCCGCGCGGCCGGCCGCGCCCGCGCCGGCGGCGCGGCGGACTCGCCTACGTCATCCAGAAGCACGATGCGACCCGCCTGCACTTCGATTTCCGTCTCGAGCTCGACGGTGTCATGAAATCGTGGGCCATCCCGAAAGGGCCGAGCCTCGACCCCAAGGTGCGCCGCCTCGCGGTGCACGTCGAGGATCACCCGATCGAATACAACCGCTTCGAAGGGGTGATTCCGAAGGGCGAGTACGGCGGCGGGCCGGTGATCATCTGGGACCGCGGCACCTGGACCCCCGAGGGTGATGCGCGCGCCGCCTACCTCCGTGGATCGCTCAAGTTCCGGCTGGACGGCGAGAAGCTGCAGGGCTCGTGGGTGCTCGTCCGGACGAAGCAGCGCCAGGGGAACAAGGAGCAGTGGCTGCTGATCAAGCACGATGACGAGGCGGCCCGCCCCGGCGCGCCGGTCGACATCGTCGACGAGCTGCCGAGAAGCGTCGTGAGCGATCGCACCGTCGAGGAGATCGGGCCGTCGTTCCATCGTCGTTCCGGGCGGCGCGGGTCGGCGTCCGCCGCCCCACCGGCCGCCGATCTCCCGGGGGCCCGGAAGGCGTCGCTGCCGGCACGGCTCGAGCCGGAGCTGGCCACCCTGGTCGACGAGGCGCCCGCGGGCTCCGACTGGCTGCACGAGATCAAGTTCGACGGCTACCGCGCCCTCTGCCGCATCGACGCGGGAAAGGCGCGGCTCTTCACGCGCCGCGGCAACGACTGGACCGCGGCGTTCGCGCCCATCGCCGCGGCCGCCACGCGGCTGCCGGTGCGCTCCGCCTGGCTCGACGGCGAAGTCGTCGTGCTCGGGAAGAATGGGGTCAGCAGCTTCGGCGAATTGCAGAACGCCCTCGGGGACGAGCGGCGCGCCAGGGACCTGGTGTACTTCGTCTTCGATGTCCCCTTTCTCGAAGGCTCCGACCTGCGCGCCGTCCCGCTCCTCCTGCGCAAGCGCGCCCTGCAGTCGCTGCTGCGCGACGCGGGGAACGGCGGACCGATCCGCTACTCCGATCATGTCGAAGGGCGCGGCCCGGCGTTCTTCGCCCGGGCCTGCCGATCGGGACTCGAAGGCACCCTCGCCAAGCGCGCCCGCAGCCCCTACCGGGGCGGGCGCGGCGCCGACTGGGTGAAGATCAAGTGCCTGCAGACGCGCGAGTTCGCCATCGTCGGCTACACCGATCCGCGCGGCAGCCGCCACGGCTTCGGCTCGCTCGTCCTCGGCCAGGCGGAGAACGGCCACATCGTCCACGTCGGCCGCGTCGGCACCGGCTTCAACGATCGCCTGCTGCGCGACCTGGCGCCGCGACTGAAGAGCCTGGCGGTCGCGAAGCCTGCCATCGATCCGGTTCCCCGCGGCGCCGCGGCGCGCGGAGTCCACTGGGTGCGGCCGTCGCTCGTCGCCGATGTCGCCTTCACCGAGAAGACGCGCGACGGCATCCTGCGGCATCCGACGTTCCGCGGACTGCGCGCCGACAAGACGCCGGCAGAGACCGCAGGCGAGGCGGCCGGCACCGAGCTGCGTCCCACCCGGGCCGCGACGCCGCGCGGACAGGCGGTGCGGCGCGTGCCGGCGACCCGCGCGGTCGCGCCGGCTGGCCTGCCGCCGGGACTGACGCTGACCAATCCGGACAAAGTGCTCTATCCGCAGGACGGCATCACGAAACGCGGGCTGGTCGAGTACTACCTGGCGGTGCGGGAGCGCATCGTGCCGTACATCAAGGACCGTCCGCTCACCGTGTACCGCTGTCCGGACGGCCTGGGGAAATTCTGCTTCTGGGGGAAGCACCTCGAGCCGCCGCTGCCGCGCGGCCTGCGCCCGATCTCGCTCGACGATCCGCAGACCGAGAAGACGCGCGGTGCGTACTTCTACGCCGCGTCCGCCGAAGGCCTGCTGGCGCTCGTGCAGCTCGGCGTGCTCGAGCTGCACGTCTGGGGCTCGCGGGCCGCGCGCGTCGAGCACCCGGACCTGATGATCTTCGATGTCGATCCCGACGTCGGGCTTCCGTGGAAGCGGGTCGTCGAAGGCTGCCTGGCGCTGCGCGCGCGCCTCGACGAGCTGGGGCTGCGCTCGTGGCTGAAGACCACCGGCGGGAAGGGCATGCACGTCTGCGTCCCGCTCGGCCGGCGCCAGGACTGGGACGAGGTGAAGGCGTTCAGCCGCGCCCTGTCGGCGGACATCGCCACCCGCGAGCCGGCGAAATACACCGTCAATCTCCTCAAGGCCCAGAGGCGCGGACGCATCTTCATCGACTACCTGCGCAACGGACGCGGCGCGACCGCGGTCGCGGCGTGGTCGACGCGCGCCCGTCCGGGCGCGCCCGTGTCGATGCCGCTCGCCTGGGAGGAGCTGGACCTGTCGCTGCGGCCGGACGCCTGGACCGTGAAGAACGCCGCCGGGCGGCTGGACCTGCCGGATCCGTGGCCCGGCTTCGCCGCGTGCCGCCAGACCATCACCGCGGAGATGAAGAGCGCCGTCGGCCTCACCGGCGCGCCCAGGAGGGCCCGATGATCCGGAAGCTGCGCTCCGGAGGGTATCGCCTCTCTTCCCGCAAGAAGGACCCGCGCACCGGGAAACGCCGCAACCTCGGCACCTTCCGCACCCGGGCCGGGGCCGTCAAGCGCGAGCGCCAGGTGCAGTTCTTCAAGCGCCGAGGGTAGGCGTACACTCCGTCCGGTTCCGCCGCCACCCTCGAACACCGCGCCCGGTTCCGGGATCTCCCTGAGCGTCCCGTCGGATAATCGCGAAGCCGGGCGCCCGGTGGCTCGGGTGTCCACCTCACGGCCCTTCGCTTGCATGAAGGGCGGGGCGTACCGGAAACCACACAACTGTGGAGGAAACGATGACCACGACCCGCATCGGCCGCGCGGCGGCCGGCCTCATCGCGCTTCTCACGATCGTGCAGGCGGGCTGCGCCTCGACCAAGACGGCGAGCGCCCCGCCGCCCGATGAAACGAAAGTGACCAAGAAGGACAAGACGGCCAAGGGAGCCGGCATCGGCGCCGCCGCCGGCGCGGCGATCGCCGCCATCACCGGCTCGCGCAAGGCGGACCACATTCTCGAGGGCGCGGCGATCGGCGCCGGCATCGGCGCCGGCGTCGGCGCCTACATGGATCACCAGGAGGACAAGCTCGGGCACATCCCCGGCACGACGGTGGAGCGGGTGAGCGACGACACGCTGCTCGTCCACTTCCAGTCGGACGTGCTGTTCGACGTGGACTCGGCCATCGTCAAGCCGCAGGCGCAGGGCTCGCTCGACGACGCGGCGCAGGTCTTTCAGGAGTACAAGAAGACCGCCATCATCGTGCAGGGGCACACCGACTCCACCGGCACCGAGGAGCACAACCAGGCGCTGTCGGAGCGGCGCGCCCAGTCGGTCGTCGCCTATCTCACCGGCAAGGGCATCGACCCCGCCCGCATGGCGCCGCAGGGTTACGGCGAGGGCCAGCCCATCGCGGACAACGCCAGCACCGACGGCCGGGCGAAGAACCGCCGCGTCGACCTGCTGCTCAAAGCGAAGGCGAAGTGAGGCGGCCATGAAATTCGACCTCCGTCTCGTCGCCATCGTGCTGATCGTGGCCGGGATTCTCGGCCTCGCTTACGGCAGCTTCACCTACACGAAGGACACCCACGGCTTCAGGGTCGGCTCGCTCGAAGTCGCCGTGAAGGACCGCGAGACCATCAACATCCCGCTCTGGCTGAGCGTCGGGGCGCTGGTGGCCGGCGGCGCGCTGCTCCTGACGAACCGGCGCGGCGCGACCGTCTAGACGTCCTCCCGGCCCCCGCCCGCGTTACGGGCAGGGGGCCGGGTTCGGTCGCGGCGACCCGGAGGAATCGTTCCCGGGCGTGGACTCGCCGCACGCGGTGATGCGCGTGATCAGGTAGAAGAAGACGCCTCCCGGCGACGGCGTGGCGGCATCGCTGACGCTCGACGCCGCGACGTGCGACTGCAGGCAGGTCTGGTCGTAGGTCCACGGACTCGTCCGCAGGCCGCGGTAGACGTTGTAGTTGCCGGGCGAGTCGCTCCAGCTGAGCGTCGTGCTGTCGGCCCCGAAGGCGACGCTGTCGTTGATCGGCGCCGTGCCCACGATGCTCCCGCCGCCGCAGACGCCGGAGCTGCAGGTGGTCCCGGTGGTGCAGGCGTTGGCGTCGTCGCACGCGGCGCCGTCGATGCCGCACGCGTTCGGCACGCAGGCATTCGGCAGGTTGATGTTGGTGACGGCGATGTCGTCGAGATAGAAGCCGGCGAACTCGGCCGCCTCGTCCGACGTGAAGCGCCAGCGGAACTGGATCGTGCCACCCGCCTCGAGGTTCGTGATCGGATGGCAGCGGTGCGCGTACGAGGTGACCGCGGTGCTGGTCGCCCAGGTGTTGCAATCGGTGCCGCCGGCGAGCGGGCCGTTGATGGCTCTCTGCGCCGCCGGGTAGTTGCAGGCGTTCCCGGCCGGCACCCCGGTGCAGCTCAGGGTCTCCCAGTTGGTCACCGAATCCGTGGCGGAGCAGCCCGCGGCCACGTTGCTCGGGGCCGGAACCGTGGTCCACGGCCCGCCGTTCAGCGCGTACTCCACGACGATGCCGTCCCAGTGGTACTCGACCTGGTGCCGCTCCCAGTAGGTCAGGTTCACCGTCGTCGATCCGACCTGGAGCGGCGGCGTCTGCATCTCGGCGCAGACGCTGGGGAAGTAGGCGTCCCCCGCCGCCGGTCCGGCGTTGCGGTAGGCGAAGGCGCCTCCGCTCGTGTGGTTCGCCCCGGCATCGTTCGCCGTCTTCACGAAGCGCCAGGCCGGGTCGGTGGTGTCTCCGGTCCCCGCGATGTTCAACCTCAGGAGCGACGTGCCGTCTCCGCCGTTGTCGGTCCAGGTGCCGGGGGAGGACTGCAGGCCGGGGCCGTACGCCGTGCCGTTGACGATGATGCCGTTCTGTTCCTCGTTGCCGCCGCAGGCGCCGCCGTTGCCGGTGCTGTCGTCCTCGGCGCGGACCACGTAGTAATAGGTGACGCCGCTCGCGACGTTGGCCGTGTCGGTGTACGACGCGGGGCCATCGACGCAGGCGGCGATGCGGTTCCCCGCGCCCGGCACGAAGTCGGGCGTCGTGCCGCGATAGACGTTGTAGCGCAGGTTCGGCGTCAGCGGGCAGGACGAATTGCCGGCGCTCCAGTTCAGGTCGATGCCGCACGTCGAGGCGCCGTCGCTCGACGCCGAGGCCGCTCCCGTGAACTGCGGCTTGAGGTTGCAGGCGCCGGTCGCCGTGGCGGAGACGCACGTCGAGGCGACCGCCGCCTGGCAGCGCCCGCCGGCATCCGACGCCGCCACGACGCGGTAGGAATAGGTCAGACCGCCCTGCACGGTCGAGTCGGTGAAGCTCGTGGCGGTCCCGGCGACCGACGTCAGCGGCTGGTACAGCCCTTCGCTGCCGCAGGCTCCGACCGCCCGCTCGACGGCGTACGAGCCGGGCTGCGGCGCGATGCCCGTCCAGTTGACCTGGACCTGGTTGAGCCCGGGCACGGTCGGCGCGCCCATCGTCGGCGCCGACGCGGGACGCGACGCGCACGCGGTCGGCGGGCAGAAGCCTGCGCCGGTTCCGGCGGGAAAGGCCACCGAGGTGACGCGGGTGGACCAGACGTTGGCGGCGCTGATGTAGTACTCGTTGGCGTGGAAGAACGTGCAGTCGTCCGCCGGGTCGACGCTCATGCTGGTGTAGTCGCCCCACCGGCTGTTGTTGGTGTTGTTGAACGTGCCGGTGATGATCGTCCCCTCCGGAACGGTCATCTGGCCCGGCGGATCGTTCCTGGCGCGGCCCGTGTAGCGGATGCTGTGGTTCTCGGTGCCGTTGGTCTTGCCCGAGGTGCTGTAGCCGACGAGGATGTTCTCGGCCGCGTCCATGGCGATCGACGGCATCCAGCGCGCGCGCCCGTTCGCGACGTCGGCGATGGTTCCCTGCTGGAAGGTGCACGGGTACGACGCGCAGGTCGCCGACGGACCTCCCGACAGGCGGAAGTCATACCAGCGCACGCCCGATTGCACCCCTGGGACCGACGGGTCGACCGAGTGACTGACCACGAGCGACTCGTGATCGAGGAAGTTGCGGTAGGCGGCGCGGTACATCAGGCGGTCGCCGAGCGAGTCGAGCAGCTTCGGCGTGCCCGGCTGCGGGATGCAGGTCGCGGGGGTCGGCGCGAGGATGCAGGCGCCGGTGGCGGGGGCGATCGGCGAGGTGCCCTGGACCGAGCGCACGGTGTTGGCCGGCGTGTTGAAGTCCACCTTCATCCGGTAGAAGGTCATCGACGTCCCGTGGATCGACACGAAGATCCCGGGGGCGCCGGTCGGCGGCGGGGTGACGCCGTCGAGGTCGGCCGGCAGATGGCCGCCTTCGTTGGGGTCCATGATCACCTGCCAGGTCGCGCCGGCGATCCCCGCCAGCATGCGCGGCCGGTCCATCGCCGCGAAGATGCCGCCGACGTAGGTGCCGCTCGCCGAGGGGGCGGTGAAGCCGTGGGCCATCATGTAGTAGGCGTCCGGCCAGACGCCGAAGTGCGGGTAGTCGCCGAAGATGCCGCCCGGCACCGCGAACGCCCAGCGGTTGTACGTGCCGGTGGCGTCCCCCGTGGTCGAGAGCGCGACGCACTGGAAGTACGAGCCGCCGCTGATCCCCGTGGTGAACTGCGAGATGAGCCACCGGTCCGCGAATTTGTCGTACAGGACGATCGGGTCCCCCGAGTTCTGCGCTTCGCAGGGACCGCCGAACAGGGCCCACAGCGTGTTGATGGCGACCGGGCCGAGGACGGAGGTGGCCGCCCTGGTGGTGCGATTGAGCGACCAGACCTGGTAGCGGGCGTTCGCCGTCATGACGTACTGCGTCAGCCCGACCGAGCCGTTGGTGTCCGGGGGAACCGCCCCCGCCTGCGGCACGCCCAGGAAGTCGAAGCCGACCGTCGGCGCTTCCGGCTGGATCGGAAGACGCAGCGAGCGCCCCGGGCCGATCTCCGACTGCACGACCGGGTCGGGCAGGCCCGAATGCGGCACGCGCCAGCGCGGCAGCATCGGGTTGGCCGGCGTCTCCTCTTCCTCCTCGGTCATGGGGATCGCCTTCGCCGCCAGATCGCGCAGGGGCGGCGACACGTCGAAGTGGGCCGGAGCGATCTCGTACACCGTCTGGCCTTCCGCATTCACGTGGACGTGCACCGTCCCCGCGGCGCCAGGCTCATCTCCCCCGGCGATCGGCTTGGGCAGCCCCGAGGGGGCGGCCGGGCCGCTCTTCGCCCGCTTGCCGGCTTTCTTCCGGGCCGATTCCTTTTTCGAGGCGTCCTTCTTCGGGGTCTCCGCCGTCTGGGACGGGCTCCCGGAGCTCGACGCCGAGGCCGACATCAGGGCGGCGCCGGACAGGGTCAGACCAAAGGAAACGAGCAGGCACGGCAGCATGCCGGAGCGACGCATTCGTATCGTTCTCCCCACCGGTGACGGGATGAAGGGCGGCCTGAGCGAAAGGCCCGCAAATTGTCGGACCAGAAGGCTTTCCGGTCAACGAATTTCCGGCGAAATGGCTTCCCGGAAAGCGTGATTCCTGATACTTTCAGGGGGATTTTTCGGCGCCCGCCAGCGCCTGAGGGGTCTTCCTGGTCCGGCCCACCGCTCCAATCGTGGCTTTCGTGCTCTTCGCCGCCCTCCCGGCCCTCCTTCCGGCCCAGGCCGGAGGTGTCACCCTGGCCGCCCAGGCCGGCTCGAGCGCCCACCCGGCGCAGGCCCCGAAAGCGTCATCGGGCAGCCACCCCGCCCAGGCCCCGAAGGGGTCCTCCGGCGGCGCGGCGCACGGCGATCCCCAGGTGCGATCGAACGTGGCGCTGGTCGTCGACGCCGCCCTCGGGACCCCCCTCTACGCCAAGCACCAGGACCAGGTCGCTCCCATCGCGTCGATCACCAAGCTCATGACCGCGATGGTGGTGCTCGACGCGGGCCTGCCGCCGAACGAGATGGTGATCCTCGACAAGGCCGACGTGGATCACATGAAGAACACGCGCTCCCGGCTGCCGGTCGGCGCCCACATCCCCCGCGGCGAGCTGCTGCACATCGCGCTGATGTCGTCGGACAACCGCGCCGCCGCGGCGCTGGCGCGCACCTATCCCGGCGGCACCGCCGCCTGCGTGGCCGCGATGAACCGCAAGGCGCTCGCGCTCGGGATGACGCGCACGTCGTTCGCCGATCCGACCGGGCTGTCGAGCCTGAACGTGTCGAATGCCCGGGACCTGACGCGCATGGTCCTCGCCGCGTCGGGCTACTCCGCCATCCGCGAGGCGACGACCTCGTACGAGCACCAGCTCACCCTGGGCGACGGCCGGATCCTCGAATTCCACAACTCCAACGGCCTCGTGCGCAACCCGTCCTGGAGCATCGGCCTCTCGAAGACCGGCTACATCAACGAGGCGGGCCGGTGCCTGGTCATGCAGGCGGAGATCGCCGCGAAGCAGGTGGTCATCGTGCTGCTGGATTCGTGGGGGAAATACACCCGCCTCGGCGACGCGAACCGCATCCGCCACTGGATGGAGGCGGCCGCGGCGCGCGTCGGCGTTCCCGCCCCCCCTGCGGCGGTGGAAGTCCCGGCGGTGCCGTCCTCGTCCGCGCCCCTGAAGTCCGGCCCGGCCTGAACCGCGAGGACGCGCCTCGCGCTCCACGCGATTCCCGTCCCCCGCTGCGTACTATTGCCGACAGCCGGGCCTTCAGACCGCCGGTACAGTCTCTGCGGGCTCTTCAGCGACCATGCCGCTTCCGGCCGTGCTCCAGGATTCCCTCGATCCTCTCGTGCGCCACTGGCGCTACGGCGAGCGCTCGCTCACCCAGAAGATCCTCCAGGCGGCGCGCAAGCGTTTCTGGTACACGAGCGAGAAGCGCGTCTACGTCTACCCGGTGGACGAGATCGGACGGCTGCCGCGTCCGCGGCTGCTGCATCGCGATCACATGGAGGACCTCGACTACTACGAGAGGACCAGCGAGTCGCAGCTGCCGCCCGAGGCCTACCGCGAGGTGGCGCGTCATCGCCGGGAACAGGGGGAGCACTTCTACAGCCTCGTCGAGGGAGGCCGGCTGCTGCACTACGGATGGATGATGCCGCACCACGATCGCGAGGAGGACGCGAAGCTCGGGCAGGTCTTCTTCGCCCCCGCCGCATCCGCCGCGCTGCGGGATTTCTTCACGCACCCGCTGGCGCGCGGCCGCGGCCTCTACTTCAAGGCCCTCTGCCAGCTCCTGCACGAGGTGCCGGCGACGGGGGCCCGGCAGGCGTTCATCTACGTCTATGCCGACAACGGTCCATCGCGCCACATCATCGAGAAGGTCGGCTTCCACTACGTCGGCAGCATGGTGAAAGAGGCCCGCCTCCACTCCCACCGGCGCTACGCCGTCCCCGCCCGCGCCGGCTCCGATTTCATCACCGCGCTGCTCTAGATTCACCGGCCTGACAAAAAAGGGGGAACGTCCTGACGCGCCGTTCCGCAACGCCGCGGTCAGGAGTTCCCCCTGGTCCGCCGCCCCGCGCGGGGCGGCTGGATCGAAAGTGTCGTCCCGCGGCTACACTAGACGACGGCCTTGCGACCCTGGATGACGCGAATCAGCACGGCGGCCAGCGCGAGAAGAAGGAGGATGTGGATGAACCCTCCCATGGTGTACGACGTCACCATTCCCAGCAGCCACAGAACCATCAACACCACGAAGATCGTCCAGAGCATTTCGTTCTCCTCTCGATGAACGCGTTGGATTGCACGGTTCGGCCGGGATCACGCAACGGACATGCCACGGAAGGGCCCCTGCGCCGCCGTGCGGGAGCGGCGAAGTCGCTGTCTCTGCTGCTCCTGACGGCCGCTGTCGTACTTTTCGCGGAGGAGATCGCGGTGGTTCGCGCGGAGGGGCCCGCGCCGTCGCGCGCCACGGCCGCGGCCGCGCCTGCGGACCGCGCCGCGGAGGCCGCCGGGAAGGAAGCGTCCCCTCCGGATTACAGCATCCGGGCCATCCGCTACGCGACGGTCCCCGGCTTCCCGCTCGAAGGGTTGATGCGGGGAGCGCCGAAAGACGCCCGCATCGACATCGCCATGGTGGTCTGGCTCGTCGAAGGCGGCGGCCACACGGTTCTCTTCGACAGCGGCTTCCACCGGGACCGCTGGTTCAAGGATTTCGACATCAAGGATTTCCTGCGGCCGGACGAGGCGGTGGCGCTCGCCGGCGTGCCCGCCGCCCGCGTCACCGACGTGGTCATCAGCCACGCGCACTGGGATCACATGGGGGGCGTCGATCTCTTCCCGCAGGCGCAGGTGTGGATCCAGAAGCAGGAGTACGCCTACTACACCGGGGAGGCGTGGCAGCCCGGGGGCCACAACGGCGGGATCGACCCCGACGACGTCGCCGTCCTTCTTCGCCTCAACACCTCGGGGCGGCTGCACCTGGTGGACGGCGACGACGTCGAGATCCTTCCGGGCCTGCGGGTCTACACCGGCGCGCGCCACACCTTCGCGTCGCAGTACCTGCGCGTCGCGACCGGCGCCGGCCCCTTCGTGCTCGCCTCCGACAACTGCTACCTCGATCGCAACCTGAGGGAGGGCGTGGCGTCCGCCACCTTCAGCGACGCGGACGTGCCCGGGAACCTGGCGGCGCAGAAGCGCATGCTTTCACTGACCGGGTCACCCGACCGCGTCATCCCGGGACACGACCCGCGACAGTTCGAACGCTTCCCGTCCGAGGGCCGCGTCGCCCGCATCCACTAGCCCAGGCCCGGGCCGGCCTCAGGCGGCGGGCGCGATGTTCTGGTTCACCGAGAACAGGTTGGCCGGGTCGTAGGTGCGCTTGACCTTCGCCAGCCGATCGAAGTTCACGCCGTACACGGCGCGCACCCGATCCCCCTCGTCGGCGGTCATGAAGTTGATGTAGGCGGCCCCGGTGGCGAACGGCGCGGCGGCCTGGAACAACGTCCGCGTCCAGCCGATGCCGCGCGCGTCGTCCTTCGCATCCTCCCAGCGGCCGTGGATGTTCACGATGAAGCGCGTGTCGCGCGCCGCGTACGCCATGGCGTCGACGGCGGGCCGCATGGTCGCGCCGCCGAGGGCGGCGAGGATGATCTCGGTGTTCGGGGTCGGCAGGTGCGCCGCGTGCTCCACGAGCGTGTCGAGAAGCCCGTCCGGGAGCCCCGTGAGGTTGTGCGACTTCCAGTAGTTGCGCGCCCCCGCGGCCAGCAGCGGGTCGAACGCCTGCTGCCAGCCGGCGTACGGCTGCACGCCCAGGTGCGCCCCGAGCGGACGTCCGAACTTCTGCAGGGGCGCGACGAGCCGCTCCCCCTCCGCCGGGTCTCCGGCGTGGAGCATCGCCAGCACGACGACCTCGCGGCCGTGGACCTCGGCGGGCAGGAACGGCAGCGGCGGCGCCTTGCGGATGACCACCCAGACGGTGAGCTCGTCGGGAGCGGCCAGCGCGAACTCCCGGTAGCGCCGCAGCACCGTTCCCGCTTCGTCGAGCCCGTAGACCACGAGCCCGCTCAGGAGATTCGGACCGACCGGGTGCAGCCGGAACTCGAAACGCGTGACGACGCCGAAGTTCCCGCCGCCCCCGCGCAGGGCCCAGAAGAGATCGGGGTGCTCCTTCGCGCCCGCCTTCACGACCTCCCCGGCCGCGGTGACCACCTCCGCCGACTCGAGGTTGTCGATGGTCATGCCGAGCTTGCGGGAGAGCCAGCCGAAGCCGCCGCCGAGCGTCAGCCCGGCGACCCCGGTCGTGGAGTTGATCCCGAGCGGGGTCGCCAGGCCGTGCGCCTGGGTGGCGGCGTCGAGGTCGGAGAGCAGCGCCCCGGCCTCGATGGTGACGCGGCGGGCCGTCGCATCCACCTGCGCGGCACGCATCCGCGACAGGTCGACGACGAGGCCGCCGTCCACCAGCGCGCTGCCGCCGATGTTGTGCCCGCCGGCGCGGATGGCCAGCGGCAGGCGCTGCTGGCGCGCGAAGTTCACCGCGCGGACGACATCGGAGGTCGCGGCGCAGCGCACGATGATCGCCGGCTTCTTGTCGATCATCGCGTTCCAGATGCGCCGCGATTCCTCGAAGGCGTCACTCCCCGGCTGCAGCACTTCGCCCTCGAGGCCGGTCTTCAACGATGCGATCGATGCTTCGGACAGCTTCGACATGACATCCTCCCCACGCGCGCCCGGGGCGCGCGAATCAGGCCCGCTCCGCCACGACCTCGAGATACTCCGCCTCGACGATGGTGATCTCCTGGTTGCCCCGGTTCGCCTTCGACCACAGCTCGACCAGCTCGCCGCGCAGGCGTCCGGCCGCCGCCTCGTCGAGAGAGGCGAAGGCCTTGTGCGTCGGCCCGTAGTAGAGACGGAAGAATTCAACCACGTCCTCGGGCGGGAACGGATAGTCGAAGAGATACATGCGGCGCGTCAGCTTCATCGACGAGGCGCCCGCGGCGAAGCGCTCGCGCACCCGCTCCTCGTTCCCCCACAGCAGCGGCGACGGCATGCCGTTGGGCGCGATGAAGCCGGAGATGGTCTTGAACATCCGGCCGACGAAGCCCTCGGCCGTCCAGTTGGCCATGGCGATGGTGCCGCCGGGGGCGGTGACGCGCAGCAGCTCGCGCGCGACGCGATCCGGCCGCGGCGCGAACATCGCGCCGATGAGGCTGGTCACGACGTCGAACGAGCCGTCCTCGAAGCGCAGCGACTCCGCATCCCCCTCCTCGAAGCGGGCGGAGAGGTTCTCCGCCCTGGCGCGGGCGGTGGCGTTGGCGACGAGATTCGCGGCGATGTCCACGCCGGTCACGTCCGCCCCCTCGCGCGCCGCGATGAGCGCCAGCTGCCCGCTGCCGCAGGCGACGTCGAGGAGCCGGCTGCCGGGCGCCACGTCGAGCCGCTCGTAGAACTCGCGGGCGCTGCGATCCATGAACCGGGAGAAGCGATCGTAGTTCCCCGTCATCCACATGCTGCGCAGCCCCGTCTTGAGCTGCCGGATGTCGGGCGCCGCAGCCGGGGCGATGGTCGCGGCGGAGGCCGTGCCGGCGGCGGTGGTCGAGGACGAAGCGGTGGCGGGGGCGGCGGAGAGCGTCGTCAGATTCTCCTGAGGTTCGCGCATGGTCGAAAGCTCCTTTCCGAGAGAGCGCCGGAGTCCTTCCGGCGTCGCGGCAAAGAGTGCCGCACGACGGCGCGCGCCGCCTTATCCGCGCGTCTGGCATCCTTGCCCGTGAAGCGCTAGCATCGCGGTCGCTTGCCCGTCCGTCCGGCGCACTTCGCCGGGCGTCCGGAACCCCCGAACCAGGAGCCTGGAGGCGCAGCCCGCGCCGGAAACGTTCCCATGGACGTGCTGTCGGAAGTCCTGAAAGCGGTGGCGCTGCAGGGCGCCGTCTTCTACAACGCCGAGTTCTCGGCGCCGTGGGGCTTTCACGCGCCGCCGTCGCACCAGATCGCGCCGCGGCTCGCCCCGGACGGCGGGCACGTCATCATGTTCCACCTGCTGACGGAAGGGCGCGGCACGGCCCGGCTCGGCGACGAGGTGCTGGCGCTCGAGGCCGGCGACATCGTCGTCTTCCCGCACGGCGACGGGCACGTGCTCGAGAACGGCATGGCGGCGCCCGCCGTGAAGCCCGCTTCGCACAACCTCAACCGGCTCCTCGGGCTGGGCCTGCGCGTCACGCGCAGCGGCGGCGGAGGCGAGGTCACCAAGTTCGTGTGCGGCTACATGGCCTGCGATCCGAGGCTGAGCCGCCTGGTCCTGTCCGGGCTGCCTTCGCTCTTCAAGGTGCGCATCCGCGACGATGCCGGCGGACGGTGGCTGGAGAGCAGCATCCGCTTCTCGGTGGACGAAGCGGGAGCCGATCGTCCCGGCGGCGCAGCCCTCATGTCCAAGCTCTCCGAGGTGCTGTTCGTCGAGACGCTGCGCCGCTACGTGGCGCAGTGGCCCGAGGGACGCACCGGCTGGCTCGCCGGCGCGCGCGATCCGGAGGTCGGCAAGGCGCTGGCCCTGATCCACAGCCGGCCGGCGCATCCCTGGACCCTCGCCGGCCTGGCGAAGGAATCGGGCGTGTCGCGCTCGGTCCTGGCGGAGCGCTTCCGCAAGTTCCTGGAGCAGCCGCCGATGTCCTACCTGACGCAGTGGCGGCTGCAGATCGCCGCGCGCACGCTCGCCGCGTCGAGCCGCAGCGTGGCCGACATCGCGGCGGAGGTCGGGTACGAATCGGAGCCCGCCTTCAACCGGGCGTTCAAGCGGGCCTTCGGCCTGCCCCCGGCCCGCTTCCGCCTGCAGACGCGATCCCAGGCGACTGTCCCGCCGCCCGCACGGGATGCGGCGCCTCCCGGAACGCTCACGCAGGCGGCCTCCACCCGCGTCGCTCCCGTGGAATCCCGGCGCGCTTCCGTCGCGGCCAGGTCCAGGCGCCGTTCGCCCCGGCGCCGTACCTCCTAGATTGCAGGTGGCCCGGCCGGACCAGCCCGGCTAAGGCAGCGGCTCGGAGGCGTCCGGAGTCGCGGCGACCGCGGCCGCCCCGCGCGCCAGGCCCGCGCCGGTGGCGTTCGCATCCCAGCCCGGGACGAACTGCACCGGCGTGAACACCGGTCCGGAAGGCGGAATGGGCAGCGCGCTGCCGCGCAGGATGCCTTCCACCGCCGCCTGGTCGAGGCCGGGGTTCTTCTGGAGCATCTGCGCCACCATCCCGACGACGTGCGGCGCCGCGAACGAGGTGCCGCCGATGAAATAGGTGATGTCGCTCGTGGCGTTCTTGTGCCCCTCCGAGAAGCCGGGCCCGAAGAGCCATTCCCCGAAGACGATCGATCCCGGCGCGAGGACGTCGATGTTCGTCGGGGACGGCGGCGGGTCGCTCTCGCGGCCGGAGAACCCGGCGACGTAGATCTGCGTCGGGTCGTCCTCCGGCACGTTCGCGAAGAACCACGGCCCCTGGCAGAACGGCTCGCAGAACTCCCGCAGCCAGCCGACGGCGCCGGTGGTGATCGACTGCGGACGACGCCCGGGGAAGGAGATGGTTCCCGCATCCGGGCCGAAGTTGCCGGCGATGGTGACGAAGATGACGCCCTGACTCGTGGCGTAGTCGATGGCGTCGGCGACGATGGCGGAATCGTTGCGCGCCTGGATGCTGAAGTTGATGACCACCGGCCCCGGCAAAACACCGTCCGCCTTCAGCTGGCCGACATAGAGGAAGGCGGCCGCGAACCAGGAGAACCACCCGGAGTTGAACTGGTTCAGGACGCGGATCGGCAGGACGGTCGCGCCGGGCGCCGCGCCGCCGATCGGCCCGGCCTCCGACGGGAACCCGAGGATGACGCTGCTGACGGCGAGACCGTGGGGAAACTGGCCGGTCATGCCGCCCACCCCGCCCACGGGGTTGGTGGATTGAGGGCTTCCCCACCCTTCCCCGCCGAACCCGACCGCGTGCACCGTATCGACGTGGCCGGCGGGCAGGAAGTCCGCCCAGTTCTGCGGCAGCCCGGAATCCACCACCGCCACCGTCACGCCCGTGCCGTCGAAGCCGGTGCCGGTGACGTCCGCCATGTCGAGGTTCCAGGTGGTGATCGGATCGAGCGCGGCCGGGAGCGGCGCCGTGATAAGCGGCTGGCTCTTCGCGGCGTCTCCGCCCTCGCCGCGGGCCGGGGTCTTCAGCTCGATGTCGGGTGCGCTTCCCTGCTCGTCCAGCTCCACGAAGGCGACGCGACCGTCGGCTTTCAACTCGTCGAGCCGCGACGGGCTCACGCTCATCGCCATCGCCCGGATCTGCGGCCAGACGGCCGAGACACGGCCGTGCGATCCGATGACGGCGGCCGCCTCCGTGGTCAGAGGTCCCCGGCTCTTCACGAGGACCTGCACGGTCCCGGTGAGATCGGGCTGGTCGCCGAGCGCTCCCCCCGGAAGGGCGAGGAAGACGAGGGCGAGGGTCGCGCAACCGGCGACGAGGCGGCGCGTGCGGCGAGGTACCGGCTTCATCATGAGTCCCTCCTCATGTGCGAGCCGCGCCAGGGCGCGCGCGGCGCGAAGCGGACTTCGGTTCATCGGCGAGGTCGAGACGGGAGTCTAGCGCCGCGGGGGGACGCGACGCAACGACCTGCGGCGAAATGGCCGCGCCGGCCGGGGTGATTTCGGAACGACCGCCGCGCCGGCTAGTCGGAGCGCAACGCGACGAGCGGATCGATGCGCGTCGCGCGTCGCGCCGGCCCGTCCCCCGCCAGCAGGCTGGCGAGCAGGAGCACGGCGACGGCGAGCACGAAGACCAGGGGATCGGTGGCGCTGACGTCGTAGAGCTGCGAGCGGAGCAGGCGGGTCGCGCCGAGCGCCACGAGCGTCCCGCACCCGACACCGCAAGCGCCCAGGAGCATGGCGCGCCGCAGCACCATCCGCCGCACCGACCCGGCGGTGGCCCCGAGCGCCATGCGCACGCCGAACTCCCAGGTCCGCAGCGACACCATGAGCGCGATGACCCCGTACACGCCGAGCACCGCGAGCAGGAGCGCCAGGAGGCCGAACGCGCCGAGGAGCCCCGACATCAGGCGCGGTTGCGACAGGGCGCTCCCCAGCACCTCGCGCATCGTGGCGACGCGCAGGATCGGCTGCTGCGGATCGACCTCCCGGATGGCGGCGCGCACCAGCGACTCCAGCGCGCCCGGGGCGCCGGCGGTCCGGATCACCAGGGTGAACCCGCGCCGTGGCGAGAGCCCATTGGGGAGATAGAGCGCCGCCTCCCCCTCGGCTTCGAGCGCCCCCTGCCGGACGTCGCCGACGACCCCGACGATCGGGATGCGCTTGTCGCCGACGAGCAGCGCGCGCCCCACGGCGTTGCCGTCCGGCCAGAAGCGGCGCGCCAGCGCTTCGCTTGCGACCGCGACCGGCGCGGTCTCGTTCTCCGAGAAGACGCGCCCCTGGACGAGCGGGATGCGCAGCGCCGCGAAGAACCCGGCGCTGACCGGGTGCACCGCAACCTCGGGCTCGTTTCCCGGCGCGACCGGCGCGCTGCCTTCGGGAACGATGAGCCATGACTCCCCCGTTCCGAGCAGCGGCAGATTGCGGGTCGATCCGGCGGCGACCACGCCCGGCAGGCGCTGCACACGTTCGACCACGCGCCGCTGGAAATCGACGAACTGGGCGCGCTCGGGATAGCGCGCGCCGGAGGCGTTCATCGCCACCGTGAGCACCCCGTCCGGGTCGAAACCGGGATCGACGCCGCTGAGGCGCCGGAAGCTCTGCAGCACCAGCCCCGCCGCGACGACGAGCACCACTGCGAGCGCCAGCTCGCTGACCACCAGCGCTTCGCGCAGCCGCCGCCGGTCGCCGCCGGCGCCGGTGCCGCGCGTTCCTTCCTTGAGATCCTGCGCCGCGACCGCGCCCCGCCCGGCGCCGCGCAGCGCCGGCAGCACGCCCGACAGGAGCGCCGAGGCGATCGACGCGAGCAGCGCGAACCCGAGCACGCGCCGATCGAGGAGTACGTCCAGCTGGGGCGGCAGGTACGGGACGACGCCGCGGCGCACCAGGTCGAGTGTCCAGGCGGCGAGCAGCAGGCCGAGCAGCCCGCCGGCGAGCGACACGAGCAGGCTCTCGGCGACGTGCAGGCGCACCACCGCCGAGGGGGAGGCCCCGAGCGCGAGGCGGATCGCCGTCTCGCGGCGCCGGGAAGCGATGCGCGCGATGAGCAGGTGCGCGACGTTGGCGCACGCGATGAGGAGCACCAGCCCGACCGCGGCGAAGAGCACCAGCACGGCGGAGCGCAGCCGCGCGCCGACGAGCGACTCGTGCAGCGGCAGGAGCGTCACACGGTCGCGGCCGGTGTTGGTCTCCGGGAACTCGCGCGCCAGGCGCGCCGCGATGACGTTCATCTCGACCTGCGCCCGCTCGACCGTCACCCCGTCGCCGAGCCGCGCGATGACGCGCTGGAAGCGGTTGCCGCGCACGCGCGGCGCGGCGCTCGCCTCGATGAGCGACTCCGGCGCCCACGCGTCGATGGCGGCGTCCGGGAAACGGAACGATGCCGGCATCACCCCCGCGACCGTGAACGCCTGCTCGTCGAGGGTGACGACGCGCCCGGCGATCGCCGGGTCGCCGTCGAAGCGGCGCTGCCAGAGCCCGTGGCTGATGACGACGGCCTGGTTGCGCCCCGGCTCGTTGTCCGCCGCGACCAGCGGCCGGCCGATCTCCGGCACGACCCCGAGGGTGGCGAAAAAGTCGGGGTGCACCCAGGCGGTTTTGAGCTGCTCCGGCTCGCGGTCCCCCTCGCCGCGCAGGTTCAGCCCGGCGAGGGTGCTGAACACCGCCATCGAGGAGAAGGCGTGGCTCTGCTGCCGCCAGTCTTCGAAGTCGACGAACGAGACCGGGCCGCGCGCTTCCCCGGAGGCGGAGGGCAGCCCGATCTCCACCAGCCTCCCGGGTGCGGGATAAGGCAGCGGCCGCAGCAGGGCCGCGTTCACCACGCTGAAGATCGCCGTGTTCATCCCGACCCCCAAGGCGAGTGCCGCCACGGTCACGGCGGTGAAGGCGGGAGAGCGGAGGAGTCGCCGGAAGGCCAGCCGGAGATCGTCGAGGATCGTCGTCATGGCCAGAGGATACGATCCCCGCCCGGCGCGGGTTGCCTCTGAGGTGCTGATGGCGCCTCAGCCGCCAGCGGAGGGTGGGCCGAGCGCGGCGCGCGCCTTCTTGACGCGGGGGTTGTCCTCTCCCGCCGCCTTGGCGAGCACGGCGACGCCGTCGCGCAGGAGGGTTCTCGCCTCCGTCTCGTTCACCTTGCGGGCGAGCAGGTTCAACCCGAGGTCGATGCGGCTCGCCGCGGTGTCCGGGTTGTCGTCGCCGAGGGCCTTCGACCGAATCCGCAGCGCGTCGCGGAGTGACTGCTCCGCCCCGGCGCCGTCCTTCCGGTCGGCGAGGACGAGCGCGAGGATTCCGTCGACCTGCGCGATATCGGGATGGTCCGCGCCCAGCCCCTTGCGCATCAGGGCGAGCCCGTCGCGCAGCGAGCGCTCGGACTCCTCGAGGTGTCCCGCGCGCCACTGCACCGTGCCGCGGTTGCAGAGGGTGCGTCCGACCGCCGGATCCTCGGGGCCGAGGATCTCACGGCGCAGCGCCGCCGTCTGGTCGAGCATCGCGATCGTCTTGTCGAGGTGCCCCTGCCGGTAGTAGATGTTGCCGAGGTTCTCCAGGGTCACGGCGACCATCGGGTGTTTCGGACCGAGGGTCTTCTTCGTGTTCTCGAGCACCTCGAGCAGGAGGCTCTCGGCGCGGTCGTACTGCTCCTGCTGCATGAGGACCATCGCCAGGGCGTTGCGGGCGTGGTCGGCCTCGGTGTTCGTGGGGCCGAGCACCTTGACCGCAACTCCGACCGCTTCCTCGAGGAGCTTCGCCCCCTCGTCGAGCTTCCCCTCGCTCGCAAGAATGTTCCCCATGAGCTGGAGCGACTCCCCGAGCGGGTAGGTCGGCCCCTCGGGCCAGGCGCGCCCGATCTCGAGCGCTTCGGCCACCGGCTTCTCCGCCTCCTGCGGCTTGCCGGCGAAGTAGTACGCGTCACCGAGATCGTTGAGCCGTTCGGCGAGCCGGATGTGGCGCGGGCCGGAGGCGGCGCGCTCGGCTGCAATCCCCTTCTGCGCCGCGTCGATCGCCTCGTCGTAGCGCGCCGTCTTGTGGTACAGGTGACTCAGCGCGCCATACGTCGTCCCCGTGTCGGAGTGGAGCGGCCCGAGCCGCGCCAGCCTCAGCTCGAGGGCGCGCTTGAGCTGCTCCTCCGTCTTCGCGAACTCGCCCAGCGTGTTGTAGGTCTCCCCGAGGGTCTCGCGGACGTCCGCCTCGAGGATCGGCTGCCCGGCGAACGTCTTTTCGATGCGGCCGAGCGACTGATCGAGCGCCTCGAGGATGGTCGTCTGGTGGCTGCCGCCGATGTCGGGATTGGCGACCTGGAGTGTTTCCTGCAGAAAGCGGTTGATCGCCTCCGCCTTGTCGGCCGCAGCCTGCGCCCGGTCGCGCTCGGCGGCGACGCGGTTCGCCTGCCACCCCATCGCGATCGCGAAGCCGACGAGGAGCATCAGCAGGGTCGCGGCGAACGCCGTCGGCAGCGGGTTGCGCCGCACGAACTTGCGCATCTGGTAAAGCGTGCTCGGAGGGCGGGCGAGGATCGGCTTCGAATCGAGCCAGCGCCGCAGGTCCTCCGCCAGCGCCGCGGCGCTGCCGTAGCGATCCTTCGGATCCTTCTCGAGCGCCTTGGCGACGATGGTCTCGACGTCCTCGTCGAGCCGCGCGCTCCCCTTCCACGCCTGGCGCAGCGGCCGCGGCGGCGCCTCCTCGAGGATGCGCACCGCCTGCGCCAGGCTCGCCTTCGAGAGATCGTGCGGCAGAGCACCGGTGAGCATCTCGTACAGGATGACGCCGAGCGCGTAGACGTCGGTGCGGACGTCGATGGCGTCGGGACGGCCGCTCGCCTGCTCGGGGCTCATGTACGACAGCGTGCCGCGCACCACGCCGATCTCGGTGACCCGGGTCGAGCGCACGTCCTCGTCGGTGATGCGCGCCACGCCGAAGTCGAGAATCTTCACGGATCCCGGGTCGGTCGCGTCCTCGGCGACGACGAGGTTCGAGGGCTTGAGGTCGCGGTGGATGACGCCGCGCTGGTGGGCGTAGTGCACCGCGTCGGCGACGTCGGCGAGAAGCGCCAGCCGGCGGCGCGTCTCCGCCCCGTCGAGCGGCGTCTCGACGCGCATCGCGACATCGAGGGTGCGGCCGCGCACCAGCTCCATGGCGAAGAAGTGGCGCCCCTCGGGGGTGCGGCCCGAGTCGTAGATGCGGGCGATCATCGGGTGCTCGAGCCGCGCGAGCACCTCGACCTCGCGCCGGAAGAGCATCAGGTGGTTGTCGTCGAGCGCCGCCTCGCCGCGGACCACCTTGAGGGCGACGCGGCGGCGCGGCGAGCGCTGCTCCGCCTCGTAGACGATCCCCATGCCGCCGCGGCCGAGGACGCCGAGGATCTGGTAGTCGCCGATCCAGGCCGGGTGCGCTTCGCTGCCGGCGGGCGGCGCAGCGGCCGGGGCGGAGCCGACCTCCGCCCCGGTGCGCGTCTCCTGGGAATCGGACATCCGGGCGGCCGGGGGCCTAGCTGCGGCGGCCGATGAGGTTCAGGAGGAAGGCGTACTCCTCCGCGGTTTCCTGAAGTCGCGCGAAGCGGCCGGACTTGCCGCCGTGTCCCGCCTCCATGTTGATCTTGAAGAGGAGCGGGTTGGCGTCGGTCTTCATGGCGCGCAGCTTCGCGACCCACTTCGCCGGCTCGAAGTACTGCACCTGCGAGTCGTTCAGGCCGGTGGTGACGTAGAGGGCGGGGTAGGGCTTCGCCTGCACGTTGTCGTACGGCGAGTACGACAGGATGTAGTCGTAGTACTGCTTGTCCTTCGGGTTGCCCCACTCGTCGAACTCGTTCGAGGTGAGCGGGATCGAATCGTCGAGCATGGTCGTCACGGCATCGACGAACGGCACGTGCGCGACGATGGCGCGGTACTTGTCGCCGGCCATGTTGGCGACCGCGCCCATCAGCAGCCCGCCGGCGCTCCCGCCCATGGCGAAGACCTTGTCGGGGGCGGCGTACTTCTCCTTCACCAGGAAATCGGTCACGTCGATGAAGTCGGTGAAGGTGTTCTTCTTCCTGAGCAGGTGCCCGTCGTCGTACCACTGCCGCCCCATCTCCTGCCCGCCGCGGATGTGCGCCAGGGCGTAGACGAAGCCGCGGTCGAGGAGCGAGATCGACGAGATGCGCAGCGCCGGATCCGACGACGCCCCGTACGAGCCGTAGGCGGTCTGGTACATCGGCGCGGTGCCGTCCTTCTTGAAGCCCTTGCGGTAGGCGAGCGACACCGGCACCTTCGTGCCGTCGCGCGCCGTGGCCCACACCCGCTCGGTGACGTAGTTCGCGGCGTCGAACCCGCCGAGGACCGGCTGCTCCTTCAGGAGCTTGCGCTCCCCCGTCTTCATGTTGGTTTCGTACGTGCGCGTCGGCGTGACCAGCGAGTCGTGCGTGTAGCGCAGGAGATCGGTGTCCTGCTCGAGGTTGACGTCGATCTCCTCGGCGTACGCCGGCTCGTCGGAGCGGATGACGGTCGATTTGGCGAGGTCGGCCCACGGACGCACGCGCAGGCGCAGCAGGCCCTCGCTGCGTTCATTGATGACGAGGTAGTCACGGAACAGCGCGAAGTCCTCGATGAAGACGTCCTTGTCGTACGGCAGGACGTCGCTCCACTTGTCGGTGCCGCCGGTCACGTCACGGTCGGCGACCGCCATCACCTTGTAGTTGGGCGCGTTCAGGTTGGTGCGGATGATCCAGCGGCCGGCGATGTGGTCGGCGCCGTAGAGGAGATCCTTCGTGCGCTTCGCGAGCGGCTTCGGCGCCGCGGTCGGCTCGGCGGCGTCGATGAACAGCATCTCGTCGGCCGTGGTGGTGTGCAGATGGATGATGACGAACTTGTCGTCTCCCGACTTGCCGATCCCGAGGTAATAGGTGTGATCCTTCTCCTCGTAGACCAGCGTGTCGGTCTTCGGGTCGGTCCCGAGCACGTGCCGCTTGACGCGCGTCGACAGGAGCGTCGTCGGATCGTTCTCGACGTAGAAGATCGTCTTGTTGTCGTTGGCCCAGACAGCGACCGGGCTGAGCCCCTTGATGCTCTCGGGCCGGTCCTTGCCGGTCGCGATCTCCCGCACCTTCAGGGTGTACTGGCGGCGGCCGGTCGTGTCCTCGAGGTAGGCGGCCAGCATCTGGTTCGGGCTGATGGCGCGGCGGCCGAGAGCGTAGAACGCCTTCCCCTCCGCCTGCTTGTTGCCGTCGACGAGGACCTGCTCCTTGTCGGAGCCGACCGCGTGCCGCGCCTGGATCGGATACTCCTTGCCGGGCTCGTAGCGCTGGTAATAGATGTAGTCCTTCCACTTCGCCGGGACGCTGCTGTCGTCCTGCTTGAGCCGCCCGGTGATCTCCTTCGCCAGCTTGTCGGTCAGGTCCTTGTACGCGGCGCTCTCGGCGGCGTAGTAGGCATTCTCGTCCTTGAGGTAGTCGAGGACGTCCGGCTTCGAGCGGGTGTCGTCGCGCAGCCAGTAGTAGACGTCGTTCCGCGTGCCGTTCGGCGACACGACGTCGTGCGGCTTCTTCGCCGCCACCGGCGGCTTCGGCTCGACCTCGCGGGTCGCGTCGGCGGCGAGGGCGGGAGCGGCGGCCAGCAGGAAAGTCGCCGCAAGCGGCATCGTGACTCGACGGATCATGGCTCTCTCCTCAAGGTATGGATTCGGCATCCTACTACGATCCTCGGCCCAGCCTTCGGGCCGCGCCCAGAGCGCTCCTCAGCCGCCGCCTCAGAGGGAACAGGAATCGACCCCGCCGGGGACGGGTCCGGCCACGCTGCGCGAGCCCTCCCCTGATATGGAACGACCCCGTGGGTCGTTCCGGTTCCCTCTCACCCGCCAACCGCCGCTCGTATTCATGGCCGTGCTCGTCACGACCATCCCTATTGCCAACTATCGGCGTCACGAATCGGCGCACTCGTATCCCGAGCGTTCAATCGGAGCGAGTGTTGGTCGAGAGAGTCGTTGCTAGCGGCTGGAGGGGGGCTTGGCGGGGTCGGTGGTCGGGGGCGTCGCTGGAGGGTTGGCGGGAGCATCGCCGCCGGGGGCCGGAGCAGGGGCGGGATCCGCGGCAGGGGGCTTTGCGTCGCCGCCGGAGGGAGGCGGAGGCGGCGGCGTGTCCGCGGGCGGAGTCGTGGGCGGAGTCGCAGCGGGCGGCGTCGACGGCGGTGGCTCGGCGGCGGCGGGCGGGGGCTGCGGCGGGGCCTCGGGCTCGGGCTCGGGCTTCGGATGCTTGCGGACGTCGCCGGACAGGCGCTTGACCTCGATGCGGCGGTTCTTGTCGCGGCCTTCCTCGGTGCTGTTGTCGGCGACGAAGTTGACCGGGCCGTAGGCCTTGACGACGAAGCGGCGATCCGGGATGCCCTGGTTGACGAGCCAGGCGCGCAGGACCTCGGCGCGGCGCTGGGCCGCGGCGCGGTTCGCGGCGATGCCGCCCTCGTTGTCGGTGTACACGCCGACCTCGAAGACGACGTCGCTCCAGTAGTTCGCCGCCTCGACGAGCAGCTGCAGCCACGCGTCGCTGCCCGGGTACAGCTCCATGCCGTGGAACTTGACGTTCGGGACGAGCTGCGGCTCGGTCTTGTCGAGCCGCACGCGCGGGCAGCCTTCCTTGTCGATCTTCGATCCCTTGGCCGAGTCGGGGCACTGGTCGAGCCCGTCGAGGACCTTGTCACCGTCGCTGTCCTTCGGGCAGCCCTTCTCGTCGGCGAGGGCGCCGACCGGGGTGAGCGGGCACTGGTCGAGGCCGTCGAAGATGCCGTCGTTGTCGGCGTCGTGCGGGCAGCCCGCCGTCGGGCTGTCGGCCGGGTCGACGATGGCGCCCTGCGGCGTGCCGGGGCAGCGATCCAGGCCGTCAAAGATGCCGTCCTTGTCGGCGTCGGCGGGGCAACCGTTGGCGTCCACGACCGCCGCCTTGACGGTGTCGGGGCACTTGTCGAGGCCGTCCGGAACCGCGTCGCCGTCGGAGTCGAGCGGGCAGCCCTTATCGTCCACGGGCCAGCCCGCCGGGGTGGCGGCGCACTGGTCCACGCCTTCCATCACCCCGTCGCGGTCAATGTCCCACGGGCAGCCGTCGTGCTTGTCCACGAGGGCGCCTTTCGGCGTGTCGGGGCAGCGGTCCTTCAGATCGAGGACCCCGTCGCCATCGCTGTCGGCCGGCTTGCCGCCGCCGAAGACCCAGGACAGCCCGAAGTTGAGGTGGAAGTTGTTGGTGACCTCGGCGACCGCGTACAGGTCCTCGAACTCGACGCGGAACTGCGTGTAGGCGCCGAAGCGGTAGTGCGCACCGGCGCCGAGGGAGACGATCCACGCGTCGGTGTCCCCGGTCTCCGCCTTGGTCAGGGACGGGCTGGGACTCCAGTTCATCTGGCCGGCGCCGAATTGCGCATACGGCTTGAAGCGGCGGCGATCGTTGCGCGGGTTGATGATGAAGCGGAGGGTGTACGCGGTGGCATCCCAGGTGAGGTCCGGGTGGGCGGCGGTCACCGATTTGTCGGTGATCAGAGTGCTGTCCTCACCCTGAATCGTCGCGGAGTCGGTCTTGTAGTACTGCAACTCCAGCTCGTAGGTTGGCGCGAGGTACCAGCCCGCGCGCAGACCGTAGTCGAACTCGTTGCTGAGCTCGAGCTCGTGGCCGAAGATGGTGGCGCCGCCGAAGCCGCCGACTTCCCAGGAGTGCTTGCGCTCTTCGGCGTGCAGCGGCGAGGCGGCGGCGACTGCGAAAACGAACGACGACGCCAGGGCGAGTGCGCGGAGTGCGATCCGGCTGCCCGATCGCGTTGCGTCAGGAACCATGCGCCGAAGTCCTCGATTCGCGGCTAACAGAACGCCGCCGACCGGCGGGGACGACGGCCCGTGTCGGCGGCGGAGGTAAAGGCGTCTCTGGCATCGAAAAAGCGGCGGATGCTAGCACGTCCTTTTTTGGGCTGTCAACGACGGGAAGCCGCGCCGGTGCGGTGCTGCGCGGAGGGGACACCGCGCCGCGCGGCCGCCTCCGGCGGCTGTGCTATCGTGAACGCTTCGATTCCCCATCCTCTCGGCGCGCGGAGGGCGCTCTTTGCGGGAAGTCTGCCGATCGCGGCCGGCCTACGGCAAGCGACTGCTGTTTGCATCCACCCTGTTCACCGGGCTCTTCGTCGCGGACGTCACCCTGCTGGCGCAGCTCGCCTTCCGCTCGCTGGGGACCCAGGTGGTGGACCGCGCCTTCCGCGAGTCGTTCGACGCGCTCCGGACGCGCCCCATGCCGGTGGCGCCGCTGCTGCCGAGCGACGCGCCGCCGGGCGCCGCCCCGGGGACCGAGTGCGTCGTCGGCGCGCCGCAGTCGCGTGACTGGGAGGCTCCGGACTCCGCGGCCGCCGCCCGTCCGGTCGGGTTCTTCCGCACCCTGACGGGACGCCTGGAGCGCGCCCTCGTGGACACCCGTGGCCGCGTCCTGTGGCGCGACTTCTGGCAGGGGGTGCTGCCGGGCGAAGGCGGGCAGACCGAGCCCCACTTCGATCCGAATCACCAGGGCGGGCACGAGGTCTGGATCGTCGACGGGCAGCCGGTGCCGGTGCTCGTGGTGCGCCAGCCGATGGGGAGCGACCCCTCCGTGGTGCGGGAGATCGGCATCCCCGAGGATCAGATCGAGCGCGAGCTGCAGGGGCTGCGCGCCGACCTGCAGCGGAAGATCTGGATCGGCGCCGCGGTCGCGGTCCTCATCCTGGTGATCGCCTTCCTCTATGTGCTGCGCCTGCTGAACCGGACGCGGCTCCTCGAGGCGCAGGCGCAGATGGACGACCGGCTCGCCTACGTCGGCGGGCTCGCGGCCGGCCTGGCCCACGAGATCCGCAACCCGCTCAACGTCCTGAGCATGAATCTTCAAATGCTGGAGGAGGACCTGGTCAGCCGCCTCGGCGGGGAGGCGACCGGCGATACGCGCCAGTACCTCGGCACGCTGCAGGGGGAGATCCGGCGGCTGTCGAGCCTGGTGGACAACTTCCTCTCTTATGCGCGGCCGTCCGCCCCCCGTTTCGAGAACCGCGATCTCAACCAGGTGGTCGCGGGGACCTGCACGCTGGTGCGGCCGCAGTTCGAGGCGCACGGCGTCACGCTGCGCGAGCAGCCGGCGCAGTACCTGCCGATGGTCGACCTCGACGAGGGGCTCATCCGCCAGGCGCTGATGAACATCCTGATCAACGCCGTGCAGATCCTCAAGGGGAAGGGCAGCGTCACGGTGGAGACCGGGATCGCCGCCGACGGCGGGGTGTTCGTGGCGATCACCGATGACGGGCCCGGCATCCCGGCCGCCGACCGCGAGCGCGTCTTCGAGGTCTTCTACTCCAGCCGTCCCGGCGGCACCGGGCTCGGGCTGCCGATTGCCGCGCGCATCCTGCAGGTGCACGGCGGCCGGATCGCGGTCGAGAGCGGGCCCGGCGGGCGCGGCGCCCGCTTCGTCCTGCGCTGGCCGCGCCGGCAGCGGACGGAAGCCGCCGGCCTGCCGGCCCCGGCGGCGGCGCGGCCGTGACGCACGGCGAGGCCGCGGCCCGCGCCGAAGCGCTGCGCCGCGACATCTGGATGCACCGCAAGCGCTATTTCGTGGACGACGCCCCGATCGTCTCGGACAGCGAATACGACGCGCTCGAGCGCGAGCTCAAGGAGATCGAGGGGCTCTACCCCGACCTGGTCTCCGCCGATTCGCCGACCCAGCGCGTCGGGGCGGAGGTCGAGGGGGACCTGCCGACCGCGCGTCACGCGGTGCCGATGCTCAGCCTCGACAACGTCATGAACGGCGAGGAATTCCGCGCCTGGCACGATCGGCTGCAGCGGGTCCTCGATCCGGACGGCGGCGGGACGCCGATCCCCTTCTCGGCCGAGCTGAAGATCGACGGGACCTCGCTTTCGCTGATCTACGAAGACGGACGGCTGGCGCGCGCCGTGACGCGCGGCGACGGATCCACCGGCGAGGAGGTGACGGCGGCAGTGCGCACCATCCCGGCCGTGCCCCTGCGGCTGCTGCGCCCGGTCCCCCTGCTCGAGGCGCGCGGCGAGGTCTTCTATCCGCTCGAGCCCTTCGAGGCGATGAACCGGCGGCGCGAGGAGGCGGGGGAGCCGGTGTTCGCCAACCCGCGCAACGCCGCGGCGGGCACCCTGCGCCTCCAGGACCCGGCGCTGGTGGCCGGGCGGCCGCTCGACTTCTTCGCCTGGGGGCTGGCGCGCGTGGAAGGGGAGCCGATGCCCGCGACGCACAGCGACGGGATGGACCTCTTGCGCGGGCTGGGGATCAGGGTGACGCCGCACGCGAAGGTCTGCCGCGGCCTCGAGGAGGTCGAGGCGTACTACGCGGAGCGCGGCGCCGGGCGCGACGCGCTCGCGTACGAAGTGGACGGCTGCGTCATCAAGGTCAACGACCTGCAAATTCAAGAGAGGGCGGGGTTCACGGCGCGGGCGCCGCGCTGGGCCTGCGCCTGGAAGTTCCCGGCGCGGCAGGCGACCACGCGCGTCCTCGCCATCGACGTGACCGTGGGACGGACCGGCGCGCTGACGCCGTCGGCGATCCTCGAGCCGGTGCGGCTCGCCGGCGCGACCATCCAGCGCGCGACCCTGCACAACGAAGAAGAGCTGAAGCGCAAGGACGTGCGCGTCGGCGACCGGATCCTGCTGGAGCGCGCCGGCGACGTCATCCCGAAGATCATCAAGGTGGTGGAGCGGGGACCGGAGGCGGTCGAGTTCGCCTGGCCCACGCACTGCCCCGCATGCGGCTCGGACGTGGTCCGGGAGGAGGGGGAGGTCGTCTCCCGCTGTGTCAACGCCTCCTGCCCGGCGCGGCTGAAGGAATCGATCCTGCACTTTGCCCGGCGCGACGCCATGGACATCGACGGGCTCGGATCGGCGCTGGTGGACCAGCTCCTGGCGCGGGGACTCGTGCGCGACCTCGCCGATCTTTACCAGCTCGATGCCGACACGCTTGCCGGGCTGGAACGGATGGGCAGGAAGTCGGCCGAAAACCTGATGCGCCAGATCGAGCGCAGCCGCGCGGTGCCGCTCGAGCGGGTGCTTTACGCTCTCGGCATCCGCTTCATCGGGGAGCGGACCGCGGAGCTGCTGGTCGAGCGTTTCCGCACGATGGAAGAGCTCGAAAAGGCCTCCCTCGAGGACCTGACGGGAGCGCGGGAAGTGGGAGAGAGGGTGGCCGAGGCTATCCGCCAGTTCTTCGATCGGCCCGAGAATCAGAGATTGATCCAGCGCCTGCGCGATGCGAAGCTGACCCTGGAGCCGTCGCCGCGCGTCGAAACACCTTCCGCCGGGCCGTTCGCCGGCAAGGCGGTGGTGATCACCGGCACGGTGCCCGGGTTCACGCGCGACGAGCTCCGCCGCCGGGTGCGCGAAGGCGGGGGACGGGTGACCGAGGGGATCTCCCGCCGCACCGACCTCCTGATCGCCGGCGACGATCCGGGCTCGAAGGTGGACAAGGCGCGCGCGCTCGGGGTGAAGATCGTGGAGGCGGCGGAGCTCGCCGCGCTGCTGGGCGCCGGAGGCGGCGCCGGCGAAACCGGCGGGGACGCCGCCGTGACGGAGGAGCGATGACGGCCGGACGCGGGCAGATCATCGTCATCGACGACGACGAGAGCAACCGCAAGTCGACCGAGATGGCGCTGAAGAAGGACGGGTACGACGTCATCGCGTGCGGCGGCGGCGAGGAGGGCCTCGAGATGCTGCGCGCGCGGGGCGCCGATCTCCTCGTCACCGACCTGCGCATGCCGGGGCTGAACGGCCTCGAGGTGCTGCGCCAGGCGCGTCTCATCGATCCGGCGCTCGGGGTGCTCGTCATCACCGGGTTCGGATCGGTGGAGTCGGCCGTCGACGCCATGAAGCAGGGGGCCGACGACTACCTCCAGAAGCCGGTGAATCTCGTGGAGCTGCGGAAGCGCGTCGCCGCCGCGGTGGAGAAGCGCCGCCTGTCGGCCGAGGTCGCGCGGCTGAAGGAACGCCTCGACGAGAAGTTCTCCTTCGGGAAGATCCTGGGGCGATCGCCGGCGATGCAGCAGGTGCTGCACCAGCTGCAGCTCGTGGCGCCGACGCGCTCGAGCGTCCTCATCACCGGGGAGAGCGGCACCGGCAAGGAGCTCATCGCCAACGCCCTGCACCAGCACTCGCCGCGCAAGGATGCCCGCTTCGTCGCGGTGAACGCCGCCGCCATCCCGCCCGACATCCTGGAGAGCGAGATGTTCGGGCACGAGCGCGGCGCCTTCACCGGCGCCCTGCAGCGCAAAGTCGGCACGTTCGAGCTGGCCGACAAGGGCACGCTCTTCCTCGACGAGATCAGCGAGCTGCCGCTGGCACTGCAGGCGAAGCTCCTGCGCGTGCTCGAGGAGCGCTCGTTCATGCGCGTCGGCGGGACCGAGACGATCCACGTGGACGTGCGCATCCTGGCGGCCACCAACGCCGAACTCGCGACGCGCGTCGCCAACGGCGCCTTCCGCAGCGACCTGTACTACCGCCTCAAGGTGGTCACCATCGCGCTGCCGCCCTTGCGCGAGCGGCCCGAGGACATCCCGATCCTGGCGGAGCGCTTCTTCGCGCTCTTCAAGGACGAGAACCGGCGGACCGATCTCGTGCTCGACCCCGAGGTCGTCGAGGCGCTCGGCCGGGCGCGCTGGGACGGCAACGTCCGCGAGCTGCGCAATCTCATGGAGAGCCTGGTCGTCCTCGCCCCGGCCGGCACGACCCGGGTGCGCATCGAGGATCTCCCCGATCCCTACCGTCCGGAGGGAACGGCGCGGCCGCGCGCGACGCAGGCTCCGACCGCGGCGCCCGGCCCCTCGCGCACGATGGAAGAGATCGAGCGCGAAGCGATCCTGCGGGCGCTCGAGGAGACCGGCGGCAACCGCACCCGCGCGGCCGAGCTGCTCGGAATCGGCCTTCGGACCCTGCAGCGCAAGCTGAAGGAATACGACCAGGGGACGAGGGACGACGACCGCTCGGGAGACGGCTCCTTCTAGGCCGGCGTCCCGGGCCCGGACCGGGTCGGGTCGGACCCGACGGGCGCGGACCCGGCGTCAAATTGGCGCGGGTCGGTGACGTGGAGGGACAGTCGGGGACCCCGCCGGGGCGAGGAGGACGCCCGTCCTCCTAAGGAATCGCGCGCTCCTGACCGTGGCACAACGCTTGCTGTTTTCCGCCGGCGATGACCTCCAGCTCCGGCCCCAAGACCATCGTCGTGATCGAGGACGACCCCGCCGCCCTGGCGACGTATGGCCGGCTGCTCGGGAAGCTGGGGCACCGGATCGTGCTGCAGGCGGCGTCGTGCGAGGCCATCGAGGACCCCGCGGTGCTGCGCAACGCCGACCTCCTCATCCTCGATCAGCAGATGCCCGGACTGTGCGGTCTCGACCTGATCGACCGGCTGCGGGAGGGGGCTGCGAAGTTCTCCGGACGCGCGCTGCTCATCACGGCCTTCGCCGACTCCGCCCTGCGGGAGCGCGCGGCGCGTCTCGGGATCGAGGCGGTCATCGACAAGCCGGTGGATCCGGCGCGCCTGCTCGGCACCGTCGAGCGGTTGCTCGCGACCGAGGGCGCCCCGGACCAGCGGCGCGCCGGGGCGCAGGACGCGCCTTTCTTGACCACGCCTTTCGGCGGGTCCTATACTGACGTTCCTTCGGCGGGCGGAATTCCGGGCGGGATCAAGGAGCCACAATCCATGCAGAAGCAGGGTCGTTTCGTCACGCTGGCGCTCATCGCGCTCGGCTCGGTCGTCTTCGGGATGGTGCTGGCGGGCGGGCTGAACCTGACCCTGCCGGGCCGCGCGGCCGAGGCCGGCCTCGACGCCGGCCGGCCGATGCACGCGGCGGCGGTGGCCCAGATGAATGCCGGCTCCACCGGCGCCGTCCCCGGCTCGTTCGCCGACATCGCCGAGCGGGTGAACCCGGCCGTCGTCAGCATCACCGCCACCGAGGTCTCGGACCGCAGCAAGAGCAAGCAGCCGCTCTTCCGCGGCGATCCGTTCGAGTTCTTCTTCGGGCCGCAGGGTCCGCAGGGCCCGGGAGGGCCGCAGACCCCCAATCCGCACCGGCGCGGTCCGCAGGCTCCCGACCAGCAGGACGAGCCGGACATCGAGACGAGCGGCGGGTCCGGGTTCCTGATCAGCGACGACGGCTACATCCTGACCAACTACCACGTCGTCGAGGGCGCCTCGCGCATCAAGGTGAACCTGACCGACGACCGGCACGACTACAACGCCGACGTCGTCGGCACCGACCCGAGCACCGACATCGCCCTCATCAAGATCGAGGTGGCCAAGAAGCTCCCGTACCTGGGGTTCGGGAACTCCGACACGCTGCGCATCGGCGACTGGGTCATCGCCGTCGGCAACCCGCTGCAGTACGAGCACACCGTCACGGTGGGCGTGGTCAGCGCCAAGGGGCGCAAGCTCGGCGGCCTGTCGCGCGATTTCTCGCTCGACTCGTTCATCCAGACCGACGCGGCGATCAACTTCGGGAATTCGGGCGGACCGCTGGTCAACGTGTCGGGCCAGGTGGTCGGCGTGAACACCGCCATCAGCAGCGTCGGCCAGGGGATCGGCTTCGCGGTCCCGGCCAGCATCGCACAGGAGGTCATGACCCAGCTGCGCACCAAGGGCAAGGTGACGCGCGGCTACCTCGGGATCACGGTCGGCGAGATCAGCCCGGACATGGCCGAGGCCTGGGGGCTCAAGGACGACCAGGGAGCCCTGGTGCAGTCGGTCACGCCGGGACAGGCCGCGGACCAGGCGGGCCTGAAGCGCGGCGACATCATCACCGCCATCGATGGCAAGCCGGTCACCTCCTCGGATGAGGTGGTGCGGCTGATCTCGGCGAGCGCCCCGGGCTCGAAGGTGAAGATCTCGGTGCTGCGCGACGGCAAGCCCGTCAACCTCTCCGCCAACCTGGGCGATCGTCCCTCGGGCTCCGGCGGCGAGAAATCCGGCCAGGGCGAAGGCGAGCAGGGTCCCGGCGTGGAGGAGAACGAGACCAAGCTGGGCATCACCGTCGAGGAGCTGACCCCGTCGATCCTGCAGGAGATCGGGCTGCCGCGCGACACCAAGGGCGTGGTGATCACGCACGTGTCGCGCGTCTCGGAGGCCTGGGAGAAGCAGCTCAACAACGGCGACGTGGTGGTCGAGGTCAACCGGGTCCCGGTGTCGAGCCTCTCCGAGTACCGCAAGGAGATCCGCAAGGCGAAGCCGAACAGCCTGCTGGTGCTCTACATCATCAACCCGCCGCAGCGGACCGGCGGCGACCCGATCTCGCGCTACGTCACGCTGCGCGTCCCGAAGGAAGACTGATCGGGCGGCCCCGGCCGGCGCCGGGGCCTCTGCCGAGAACCACGGAGTTGATCGGATGCGGGGCCCGGACTTTCCGGGCCCCGCTTTTTGTTATCATCGTCGTCCGCGCGCAACGCTTGCCGGCGCGGCGAATCTCCCATGCGCTCCCGCATCCTGGTCATCGACGACGAAGAGGCGATCCGGAAATCGCTCCGGATGGTCCTGGAATACGAGGGCTACGACATGATCGAGGCCGCCTCGGGGCCCGAGGGGATCGAAACCCTGCGCCGCGAGTCGCCGGACGCCGTGCTCCTCGACATCAAGATGCCCGGGATGGACGGGATGGAGGTCCTGCAGCAGGCGCGGGCGCGCGACGCCCACACGCCCATCCTCATGGTCTCGGGGCACGGGGACATCCCCACCGCCGTGGATGCGCTGCGCAAGGGGGCGTACGACTTCCTCGAGAAGCCGCTCGAGACCGAGCGGGTCCTGGCGGCCCTGCGCAACGCCATCGAGCGGCAGCGCCTGCGCGCGGAGAACCTGGTCCTCCGGCACAAGGTCGAGGCCGGGTACCGCATGATCGGCGAGGCGCCGGTCCTGCGCTCGGTGCGCGAGGCCATCGCGCGGGCCGCGCCGACCTCCGCGACCGTGCTCATCAGCGGCGAGAGCGGCACCGGCAAGGAGCTGATCGCGTGGGACATCCACATGCGCAGCGCCCGGGCCGACAAGCCCTTCGTCAAGGTGAACTGCGCCGCCATCCCCGAGGAGCTGATCGAATCGGAGCTCTTCGGCCACGAGAAGGGCGCCTTCACCGGCGCCACCGGCCGGCAGCAGGGCAAGTTCGTGCAGGCCGACGGCGGGACCATCTTCCTCGACGAGATCGGCGACATGAGCGCCCGCACCCAGGCGAAGGTGCTGCGCGTGCTCGAGGGGGGCGAGGTCGAGCCGGTGGGGCTGGCGAAGACGGTACGCGTGGACGTGCGCGTCATCGCCGCCACCAACAAGGACCTGCCGGTGGAGATCCGCGAGGGGCGCTTCCGCGAGGACCTGTTCTTCCGCCTCAATGTCGTGCCGATCGCCTCGCCGCCGCTGCGCGACCGGCGCGAGGACATCCCGGCGCTGGTGGCGCACTTCGTCGAGGCCTTCTGCGCCGACAACAACTACCGCCGCCGCACCTTCTCTCCCGAGGCGATGGTCAAGATGCAGGCGCGCCCGTGGCGCGGCAACATCCGCGAGCTGCGCAACTTCGTCGAGCGCATCCTGATCATGGCGGAGGGGGAGGTCATCGACGAGCGCGACGTCGCCGAGGTGGAGCAGGCGGCCGGCGGCTCCCCGTTCTCGTCCTCCCCGCCGCCCATCGTGATGCCGGCGGGGGACGGCCACGCCGCCCCGGCGATCCTCGACGCGCCGCGCCCGGCGGTACCGTCCGGCCCCGACCCGGCGCAGTTCGCCACCCTGCAGCAGTACCGCGAGGAGGCGGAAAAGGTCTTCATCCTGCGCAAGCTCCGCGAGTTCCGCTGGAACGTCTCGCGCATGGCCAAGGCGATCGAGACCCCGCGCAGCAACCTCTACAAGAAGCTGGAGCAGTACGGCATCACGCGGGACCAGGTCCAGGAATGATCGCACCGCGCCGCGGCGTGGTGATCCTCGACGGTGTCAGGACCCCTTTCTGCAAGGCGTGGGGTGTGCTCGAGGACGTGCCCGCAGACGAGCTGCAGCGGGCGGCCATGGCCGAGTCGATGGCGCGCGTCGACCTCGACCCCCGCGAGGTGGACGAGGTCGTGGTCGGCAACATCGCGCAGCCGGCGGACACCACGACGCTGGCGCGCGTCGCGGCGCTGCGCGCCGGCGTGCCGAAATCGGTCCCGGCCGTCACCGTCAACCGCAACTGCGGATCGGGGATCGAGGCCATCGCCACCGCCTGGGAGCGCATCGAGTCGGGGCTTTCCGACGTCGTCCTCGCGGGCGGCGTGGAGTCGATGTCGCGCATCCCGTTCCAGCTGAACCAGGGGTTCACGCGGCGCGTCATGGGGCTCCGGAAGGCGCGCTCGGTGATGGCGCGCGCCGGGGCGCTCCTCGGCTTCAGCCGATCGGATCTGACGCCCCGGTCGGCGCTCGAGGTCGGGCTGCGCGACGCGTGGAGCGGGCTCAACATGGGTGAGACGGCGGAGGTGCTGGCGCGCCGCTTCGGCATCGGCCGCGCCGAGCAGGACGCCTACGCGCTCGAGAGCCACCGTCGCGCCGTGGCCGGCCGGGCGCGCCTGCGCGAGGAGATCCTGCCGTACTTCCCGCCGCCGAAGCAGGCGCCGCTGCTCGACGACGTCGGGCCGCGCGAGGACCAGTCGCTCGAGGCGCTCGGGAAACTGAAGCCGGTGTTCGACCGCCGCTGGGGGACGGTCACCGCGGGGAACTCCTGCATGCTCACCGACGGCGCGGCGGCTGTCGTGGTGGCGTCCGAGGAGAAGGCGCGCGCGCTCGGGACGCCGTATCTCGGGCGCATCCGCGCTTTCGCGTTCGCCGGCCTCGATCCCGAGGTCATGGGGCTGGGGCCGGTCTACGCCGCGCGCCTGGCGCTGCAGCGCGCCGGGCTGCGCCTCTCCGACATGCAGCTCGTGGAGATCAACGAAGCCTTCGCCGCGCAGGTGCTGGCGGTGCAGCGGGCCTGCGCCTCCGAGGCGTTCGGCCGCGACCAGCTCGGCCTCAACGGCGCGCTCGGGTCGATCGATCCGGAGATCCTCAACGTCAACGGCGGGGCGATTGCCCTCGGGCACCCGGTCGGCTGCTCCGGCGTGCGGCTGGCCCTGACCCTGCTCAAGGAGATGGCGCGGCGCGACCTGTCGCTCGGCCTCGCGGCCCTGTGCATCGGAGGCGGCCAGGGGGCCGCGCTCGTCGTGGAGCGCTCATGAGCGACGGGCGCATGCAGCCGTTGTCGATCGTGCCGGCGGCGCAGGAGGACCTGCCGCTCGCCGCGCCGCCGCTCCAGCCGCCGGTGCGCCTGGAGACCCACGAGGGCGGCATCGCCCACCTCGTCTTCGAGCCGCCGCCGGGGAAGGTGAACATCCTCGGCTCCGGCGTCGTCTCGCTCCTGGAAATCATCCTGGCGCAGGCGGCGGGGCAGCGGTTGCGCGGGCTCGTGGTGCGCAGCGCCCGTCCCGATCAATTCATCGCCGGGGCCGACGTGCGCGAGATCCGCGCGCTGCGGTCGTTCCAGGACGCCGAGGCGGCCTCGCGGCGCGGCCAGCGGCTGTTCGCCACGCTCGAGGCGTTGCCGTTCCCGGTCGTCGCCGCCATCGGCGGGCCGTGCCTCGGCGGCGGGACCGAGCTGGCGCTCGCCTGCCACTACCGCGTCGCCGCCGACACGCCGCGCGTCGAGATCGGCCTGCCGGAGGTGAAGCTCGGCATCCTGCCCGGCTGGGGCGGGACGCAGCGGCTGCCGCGCCTCCTCGGGCTCGCGCCCGCGCTCGACATCATCCTCAACGGCCGCTCGCTCGACGCGCGCCGGGCGCGCGCGACGGGGCTCGTGGACGATCTCGCGCCGCCGGAGATCCTGGTCGCCGCCGCCGAGCGGCTGATCGAGGAGGCGAACGAAGGCGCGCGCCGGCCGCGGAGCCGCCTCTCCGACGGTCCGCTCGCTCGCGTCAATCCGTGGCGGCGGGCGTCCCTGGCGATGACCGCGCGCGTGGCGCGGCAGCGGCTGCGCGCCCGCGTCGACGAACGGCACTACCCGGCGCCGTACCTGGCGCTCGAGGCGGTCATCCACGGCCTGGTGGCGGGCCGGGACGAGGGCTTCGCGTTCGAGGCGGAGTCGGTCGGCCACCTCGCGGTCGGGCCGACGGCCAGAGGGCTCGTCGCCCTGTTCTCGCTGCAGCAGGAAGCGCGGCGCGATCCGGCCGTCGCCAGCCGCCCTCGTCCCATCGATGCGACCGCGGTCGTCGGCGCCGGCGTGATGGGCGGCGGCATCGCGCGCGCCCTGGCGCGCTCGGGCTTCCCGGTGCGGCTCAAGGACATCGACGCGCAGGCGCTGTCGAAGGGCGTCGCCGTGGCGCACCGCCTCGAGGAAGCCGAGCTCGTGAAGCGCCGCATCACGCGATCCGAACGCGATCGCCGCCTCGATCGCATCCTGCCCACCCTCGAATACAGCGGCTTCCGCCGCGTCACCGTGGTGGTCGAGGCGGTCGTCGAGTCGCTGCGGGTCAAGCACCAGGTGCTGCACGATCTCGAGGCGGCCGCCCCGGAAGGCTTCATCTTCGCCACCAATACTTCGTCGCTGCCGATCGCCTCGATCGCCGCGCCGGCGCGCCGCCCCGACCAGGTCATCGGCATGCACTTCTTCAACCCGGTGCACAAGATGCCGCTGGTCGAGGTGATCCGCGGGCCGCAGACCTCCGACGAGACGGTGGCGACGGTGGTGGACCTGACGCGTCGCATCGGCAAGACGCCGGTCGTCGTCGGCGACGCCCCCGGGTTCCTCGTGAACCGCATCCTCATGACCTACCTCGGCGAGGCGCTGCTGGCGTTCGAGGAAGGCGGGCGCGTGGACGAGATCGACCGCGCCCTCGTCGAGTTCGGGATGCCGATGGGGCCGTTCGCGCTGCTCGACCAGATCGGCCTCGACGTGGCGGCGCATGTCGCCGGCGTTCTGACCGAGGCATTCCCCGACCGCGCGCCGAAGACGGCGATCCTGACCGCGATGAAGGAGAAGGGCTGGCTCGGCCGCAAGAGCGGCCGCGGTTTCTACCTCTACGGCGCGCCGGGGGACGAAGCGGACGCGCCGGCGCCCGGAGCGCCGCGCGACGTGAACTCGGAAGCGGCCGCGCTGCGGCCGGCCGGGCGCTCGGGCGGCGGCGGGGTCGCGGCGGGCGCCATCGAGTCGCGGCTGGTGCTGCCGATGATCAACGAGGCGACCCGCTGCCTCGAAGCGAACCTGGTGCGCGACCCGGCGGCGGTCGATCTCGCCATGGTCCTCGGCGCCGGCTTCCCGCCGTTCCGCGGCGGCCTCCTGCGGCACGCCGACACCCTCGGGCTCCCGACCGTCATCCAGAGCCTCGAGCTCCTCGCCGGGCGGCTCGGCACCCGCTTCCAGCCCGCCCGGTCGCTGCTCGACCTCGCCCGATCGGGGCGAGGCTTCTTCGTGGAGTAACGACCATGGCTTCCCGTCCCGCAACCTCCGCGGCGACCGCACCGGCCGCGGCGCGCCGCTCGTTCATGAAGTCGCTGTTCGCCGGCCGTCTCGATGCGGACCTGCTCTTCCCCTATCCGCAGCAGGACGAGGAGGGGCGCGAGACGCTGGGCCTCCTGCTCGAGACCTTCCGCGGCTGGGCGAACGACCACCTCGACGGCGCCGGCATCGACAAGCGCGGCGCATTCCCCGAGAAGCAGGTCGGCGAGCTCAAGGAGATGGGCTTCTTCGGGATGACCATCCCGGAGGCGTACGGCGGCTCCGGCCTGCCGCTCACCTCGTACTGCCGCCTCATGGAGGAGATCTGCCGGCACTGCGCCACCACCGCGACCATCGTGGGCGCCCACCTCGGCATCGGCAGCAAGGGCATCGTCCTCTACGGCAGCGAGGAGCAGAAGAAGAGGTGGCTGCCGGCGGTGGCGCGCGGCGATCTCCTTGCGGCCTATGCCCTGACCGAGCCGGGCTCCGGATCGGACGCGGCGTCGCTCACCACCCGCGCCGTGTGGGACGGCACGAAGAAGGTGTGGCGGCTCTCCGGCGGCAAGCGCTTCATCACCAACGGCGGGCACGCGGGCCTGTTCACCGTTTTCGCGCGCACCTCCGTGAACGGCGCCGACAGGATCAGCGCCTTCGTCGTGACCCGCGATCTCCCCGGCGTCTCGACCGGCAAGGAAGAGGACAAGCTCGGGCTCAAGGGCTCCTCGACCACGGATCTGAACCTGCAGGACGTGCCGGTGCCCGAGGGGAACCTGCTCGGCGAGCCGGGTCGCGGCTTCAAGTACGCCATGGAGATCCTCAACGACGGGCGCATCTCGCTCGCCGCCGGGTCGGTCGGCATCGCCAAGGAGATGACCGACCAGGCGATCGCCTACGCCCTCGACCGGCGCCAGTTCGGCCGGCCGATCGCCGAGTTCGAGATGATCCGCGGCAAGATCGCCGAGATGGTGACCGGCACCTACGCCGCCGAGAGCATGGTCTACCTGACCACGTCGCTCGCCTCGGACAAGTCCATCGACGCGTCGATCGAATCCGCGCTGTGCAAGGTGTTCTCCTCGGAGAACGCCTGGCGGGTGGTCAACCATGCGGTGCAGATCGCCGGCGGCAACGGCTTCATCCGCGAGTACCCGTACGAGCGGGCGCTGCGCGACTGCCGGATCAACATGATCTTCGAGGGGACGAACGAGATCCTGCGCCTGTTCGTGGCGCTGTCGGCGGTGCAGAACCTCGGCGAAGAGCTCAAGAAGGTCGGCGCGGCGCTGCAGCACCCGATCGGGCAGATCGGCGTGCTGTCGGAGTTCGCCCTGCGCAAGGCGCGCATGGCGCTCACCGACCAGGGATTCCCGGACATCGACCCCGCCCTGGCGAAAACGGCGGCGCGCGCCGCCCACTACGCCGAGGTGCTGTCGGCCACCGCCGAGGCGGCGCTCCGGACGCACCGCAAGGGTTTCATCGAGCGGGAGTACCTGCACGAGCGGCTCAGCGAGGCGGCGGGCGATCTCTACGCCCTGATCGCCTGCCTGTCGCGCGCCGACACCCGGATCAAGAAAGAAGGGGTCGAAGCGGCGCGCCGCGACATCCTGATGACCCGCACCTTCGGCAACGCCGCCTGGCGCCGCATCCGGTGGCTGCTGCGCCGGGTGGCGAAGAACCAGGACGGCAACCTGACGAAGGTCAGCAACCTCGCGTACGAGACCCGCGGCTTCGGGCCCGATCTGGTGGGCTAGGAGCGATGCCCGACACCGTCTCGCGCACCTGCTCATCCTGCGGCGAGGCGGTCGCCGCCCCGTCGCGCTTCTGTCCCGGATGCGGCAGCGTGCTCGAGGCGCCGGGCCCCACAGCCACCCGCACGCTGCACCAAGGGGACCCCGGGACCCCGGGGACCGAGACGGTGCGGGACGCGATCCCCGGCGGGACGCCGCGACCCAAGACGAAGCATCGCTCCCTGACGTCGTCCGATTCCCTCGACCACGGCCGCTTCGTTCCGGGGACCCTGCTGCTCGGCCGCTACCGCGTCCTCGGGATGCTCGGGCGCGGCGGGATGGGGGAGGTGTACCGCGCCGACGATCTGAAGCTCGAGCAGACGGTGGCCCTCAAGTTCCTTCCGCCCGAGCTGAGCCGCGACGCGGGACGGCTGGCGCGGTTCCACAACGAGGTGCGCCTCGCCCGCCAGGTGTCGCACGCCAACGTCGTGCGCGTCTACGACATCGGCGAATGGGAGGGGCAGGCGTTCCTGTCGATGGAGTACGTCGACGGCGAGGATCTCTCCGCCCTCCTGCGCCGCATCGGTCGGCTGCCGTCCGACAAGGCGACCGAGGTGGGGCGGCAGATCTGCGCCGGCCTGGCGGCGGCGCACGACCGCGGCGTGGTCCACCGCGACCTGAAGCCGGGCAACATCATGATCGACGGCCGCGGCCGTGCGCGCATCACCGATTTCGGGCTCGCGAGCCTTGCCGACGCCGGCGAGGACGCGCCGCGCGCCGGCACGCCCGCCTACATGGCGCCGGAGCAGATCCAGGGGAGCGATGTCGGCCCGAAGGCCGATCTGTTCTCCCTCGGTCTCGTGCTCTACGAGCTGTACACCGGGCGTCGCGCCTTCCGCGGCGACACGATGGACGAGCTGAACCGCTCGCGCCAGACCGGGCCTGCCTCGCCGTCGTCGCTCGTCGAGGGGCTCGACCCGGCGGTGGAGCGGGCGATCCAGCGCTGCATGGAGGAGGACCCGCGCCTGCGCCCGGCGAGCGCGCTCGCCGTCGCCGCGTCGCTTCCGGGCGGCGACCCGATGGCGATGGCGCTGGCCGCAGGCGAGACGCCCTCGCCCGAGATGGTCGCCGCGGCGGGCGAGGTCGGCGGGCTGAGACCGGCCTTCGTCGGCGCCTGCCTCGCGGCGGTCGCGGTCACGCTGTTCGCCGCCGCGAGTGTGACCCAGACGATCACCGACCTGGCGCGTCCTCCGAAGCCGCCCGAGGTGCTCCATGACCGGGCGGTCGAAATCCTCGGGACGCTCGGCTACACCGAGCCGGCGGTCGACAGCCACGCGAGCTTCGGCTGGCACCGCACCTACCTCGAGGACATCGCGGCGCGGGAGCGCTCGCCGCAGCGCTGGAGCGTCCTGTCCCGATCGATTCCCCCGGCGCTCTACTTCTATTACAGGCAGAGCCCCTCCCTGCTGCAGCCGGGGAACATGCGCGGGCGCATCTCGGAGACGGATCCGGCGCCGCTGCGGCCCGGCATGGTGCAGATCGTCCTGACCGCGGAGGGGCGGTTGTGGAAGCTCGATGTCGTGCCGCCGCAGAACGATCCCGAGCCGGGAGCGGCGCCCGAAACCGACTGGGGGCCGATCTTCGCCGCGGCGGGGCTGAACCTGCCGGAGTTCAAGCCGGTGGACCCGAAATGGGTGCCCCCCGAGTACGCCGACACCCGGGCGGCCTGGGAGGGGACGACGCCGGGCTCGCCCGACCTGCCGGTGCGCGTGGAGGCCGCGTCCTACCGCGGCCGTCCCGTGGCCTTCAATCTCGTCTGGTCCTGGACCCGTCCGCTGCGCGCGACGCCGTTCCAGATGGGGGAGGCCGAGGCGATGGGGCAGCGCATCATCCTGTCCTTCATCATCCTGGCCCTCGTCGGCTGCGGCGTCATGGCGCGGCGCAATCTCCTGGCGGGGCGCGGCGATCGGCGCGGGGCGTTCCGGCTGGCGGCGTTCATCGTGCTCGTGTCGGTGGGGCGCGGCCTGTGCGCCGCCCATCACGTCGCCGTCCTGCTCGACGAGTGGGAGCTGCTCGTCCGGCTGGTGGCCGCCGGTCTCTACAACGGCGGACAGGCCTGGCTGCTCTACATCGCCATCGAGCCGTTCGTGCGGCGCCACTGGCCCGACCGGATCGTCTCGTGGACGCGCCTGCTCTCGGGACGCACCTCCGATCCGCTGGTGGGCCGCGACGTGCTCGTGGGGGTCTCGTTCGGCTGCCTGCAGTTCCTTCTCGAACGCGTCTCCGCCAACCTCCCCGCCTGGCTCGGCCGCCCGGCGTCGATGCCGGAGATCTTCGAGCTGGATGCCCTGATGGGCCTGCGCCACTGGGTGCCGCCGGCCGGCGAGGCGATCATCGGCGGGGTCGAACAGGCGCTCGTGGTCCTGGTCGTCCTGGTGATGGCCCGCTTCCTCCTGCGGCGCGTGTTGTTCGCGGGACTGGCCATCTGGCTCGTGGGCTGGACGGTCTACGCCCTCCAGGCGTGGAACGGAATCGGGGCGATCGCCCTCGTGCCGACCGCCGTGATCACGGGGATCCTGATCCTCGTCGCGCTGCGTCACGGTCTGCTGGCCCTGTGCGCCTGCGTCGTGGCGAACAATCTCCTCGACGCCTTCGGCCTGACGCTCGACTGGTCGGCGTGGTACTCGCGTCCGGGGATCCTCGCCGTCCTGCTCATCGCCGGGCTCGCCGGATACGCCGCGCGGGCCGCGCTGGCCGGCCGCTCGATCTTCGACCTGCGCTTCGCCGAAGCCTGAGCAGCGGCGGCGCCGTTCCGCTTCAGGGTCCGCTGCAGGCCAGCGCGTCGGCCCCGCCGTCCATTCCGAACGTCGCAGCGCCGCAGGCATTCCGCCCGCGCACGAGATAGAAGTACGCGGTGCCCTGTGCTGGATCGGGGCGGATGTCGTCGTACGCGGCCGCGGGCAGGCCGCCGGCGAGACACGCGGTCGCGAAGACCGTTCCGCCCGTCCGCAGATCATCGAGATTCCCCGAGGCCACGTCGTAGACAATCCCCGCTCCCGACGCGCCGGCCTGATCGCTCCAGGCAAGGCTCGTGAACGGCGATGCCGTCATGGCGAGATCGTCGGTCTCGGGAACGGGGGCGAACGACCCCGCATCGCCCGGGGCGCAGTCCTCGCCGTTCAGGTGCGTGTCGAGGTCGCGATCGCCGCCGAGCCGGACCCCCGAGCCGATCGTCGCGCAGAGGAAGGTCAGCGGCCCCTCGGCGTTGGCGCGGAGATCGGCGGTCGCGACCGGCACCTCGCCCGCGACGTCGGAGACAAACAGCCCGCCCGAGGCGATGCCGCCGTCAAGGTGCCAGGTGCGCTCGCGCCCGCCGGAGCGGGCCGCGACGGTCAGCTCGCAGTGGCGGTTCGAATCGGCGAGATTGCCAGACTGGAGCAACGTCGCCAGCAGTGCCTCTGCTGCGGCGTTCCCGGTGGGCGGCGCCCCCGCCGGAAGCGTCAGGTTCTGTCCCACCGAGGGCTTCACATCGCCCGGGAAATACATCATGAAGGCGGCCATGTCCTTCAGGGCTTGGTCGCTAAAGTTGAAGCCCGCCAGGGTGAGAAAGGACAGCACGTCGGCGACCGCGCCGTCGTGTCCAGTGCCGAAGCCGTACTTGTTGTCCCTCGGTGCAGTGGAGAGCCCGAAGAAAGGGCCGGCCTTCGTGTAAAGGTTGCGCAGGTGGGGAATCTTCAAGTCGTTGTGAATCGATTTCGTCAAAGGAGTCGAGCCGTTGATCAACGCCGCGGCCGCGTCGGGCGGATCGCCGGGGTTGATCCCCTCGGGCTTTCCGCCGCTCGTCCCGGAGGGGGAGCTATGGCACTGGACGCACCGGAGGCTCAGCTCGTGCGCGGTGGTCAGGAAATTGGTCATGCCGGCGGTCGGATTCCCGGTCCCCGGGTGTTTCGGGATCGGCACCAGGGTATTGGGCATGGAATCGTCCGCGCCTCGATATGGATTGGGCGGCAGGATCATCCCCAGGGCGAACCGGCGGAACAGCTCCATGTCCTCCGCACTCAGTCCCGCCGGCTGGCCGTTGATCGGACCGACGTCCGCCGTCCCCATCAGGTTCACGAAGGTGGCATTGAAGGCGTTCATCGTCGCGCGGTCGCCGCGCCAGTGCATGGGCTCGACCATGCCCCGCAGCGTCTGCGTGACCATCGGCCCCTTCTGGGGATCGAAGCCGGCGTGGTTCGAGCAGCCCATCCCCGGAGGCTGGGGGTCGCACTCGACCATGTTCGGCGGGCTGGCCCCGTCCAACTTGACGAACCGGACGTTGTCCCCGGGCGTGTGGTACGGGACGAGCGCGCCGGCCGGGTCCCCCAGGTCCCACGCCATCGCGTCCTTGTCGCCGAAGAGATGACATGAGGAGCAGGCGGCATCGCCGTGCGCCGAGGAAATGATCCCGTCATAGAGGAAGCGCCGCCCGTAGCGGATCGTCGGGGAACTCGGGTCGTGCAGCGGGCTCTCTCCGATCCTGGCGAATGACGCAGTGTCCACGACCGCGATCGTGTTGGCGAACCGATTCAGGACGTACAGGCGATTGGCGCTCTCGAGCAGGGCCGCGCCCGTCGGCCCCTCGCCGACCGTCACGGCGTCGGGGGCGGCGCGGTTCGGTCCGAAGATGCACCCGGGGGACGTGCACGCGCCGTTCACCCGGAAGACCTTGCGCGAACCGATGGCGGTCATGTAGCCGGCGGAGCCGTCGGCGCTCCAGACGGTCATGCCGGGCTGCGACACGCTCGCCAGGCGCTCCATCAGGTTGGTCGCCGGATCGCTGCCGCGATCGATGTGCGCGTTCAGATCGACGATGATCACCGCATTGCCGGCCGAGGGATCCACGATGGACACGCGGTTGTCGACCACGTGGCCGCGCAGCCGCGGCTCGAAGCGCGTGAAGTTCAACGCCTCGGTGTTCGGAACGTAGATCCGGCCGTTGCCGGGATTGACCGAGACGTCGAACAGGGTCGTGCCGAGGTGATCGACCTGGGCGGCGATGGATGCCGGCGCGACCGCGTCGCCCGGATTGATGACGAACAGGTCGTGATCCGGCAAACGAATGGCGAGGCAAGGGTTCCAGTTCTGGAACGCGTCGTCGCGCCAGCTCGCCGTTCCGTCGTCCCACTTCGCGAGGACGGAGACCTTGGGAATGCCGTCGGATGGATCGGTGAGCGCCGGGTTGCGCACGACTCCGGGCGGCAGCGGCGGGTAGGTCGGGTGCGCCCCACTGCAACGGGGAAAGTTGATGCCGACCCGGCCGGACGGCAGGCCCCACGGCATCAAGTTTCGGACCAGCCCGCCGTTGACGACGGTGGTCTGGTTCCCCGAGTCCCGCGCCACCGCATACACCCTGGTGCCGTCGTTGGACACCGCGAGCGCCTGCGTTCTCAAGTTGAACACGTCGATCTGTTGCGGAGGCTGATCGAGGGCCGCGAGGCTCCAGACCTTGACGGCATCCTCCTGTGAGACGGAGACGAACGCCTTGCCTGCGGCGAAGACCACGTCGGTCGGCTCGTCGCCGACCGCGATGGTGCGCACGACGAAACCCTGGGCGAGGTCGACGATGCTGACGGTGTCGGAGAGGTAGTTGACGACCCACGCCTCGGTCTCGGTGCGCGCGTGCACGGTGATCGGCTCGAGCCCGACCGGAATGGGGGCGTGCGGGGTCAGGGATCCATCGGCGGCCACGTCGAAGACTTCGAGGGTGGCATCGGGGGTGTTCACCGCGAGCAGGCGCGTCCCCGCGGGCGTGAGCGCGATCGGGTGGACGTGCGGAGCTTCGAAGTTCACGTAATCCGCGCGCGGCGCCGCCGTCGTGGCGAGAAACAGGACCGCCGTCGCAACAACGAGCCGGCGACCCGGAGACAGGCGCATCGAACGAGGGAGCGACATGACGGCAGCCTCCTCGAGAATCGCCGAGTCTCTTACGCCCAATCGAACCGGCCTGCAACCTGTTTCATGCTCCGGAGTGATTGGCCGCCGGGGCGTGATTGACCGGCCGCGCGACGGCGCGGTAGCATCCGCCGTCCATGCGCATCGTCGTCCTCGGAGGAGCCGGCATCATCGGCCGCGCCATCGGCCGCGACCTGGCCTCCGACCGCAATGTGAAGGAGCTGGTCCTCGCCGACCTCGACCTCGAGGGGGCGCAGAAGGCGGCCGCGTCGTTCGGCCGGCCCGGCGTCAGCGCTGTGAAGATCGACGTCACCGACCACGTGGCTCTCGTGAAGCTCCTGACCGGGGCCGGGGCGGTCATCAACTCGGTGCAGTACTACTTCAACCTGCCGATCATGGAGGCCTGCCTCGACGCGCGCGTGCCGTACGTCGATCTCGGGGGGCTCTTCCACACGACGCGCAAGCAGCTCGAGCTGGATGCGAAGTTCAGGAGCGCCGGCATCGTCGCGATCCTCGGCCTCGGTTCGTGCCCCGGCATCGCCAACGTGCAGGCGCGCGTCCTGGCGGACTCCTTCGACCGTGTCGAGTCGATCCGCATCTACAACGGCGCCACGCCCGACCAGGGCGATTCGCTCGCCTGGGCCTACTCGATCCAGACGATCTTCGACGAGATCACCCAGCCGCCGATGGTCTTCCGTGACGGCGCTTTCGCGGAGACCCCGGCCCTCGGCGAGGAGGAGCTGTACCGCTTCCAGGAGCCGATCGGCGTCTCGAAGGTGCACCTGTCGCTGCACTCCGAGGTGGCGACCCTCCCGCTGACCTACGCTTCGAAGGGCATCAAGGACTGCTTCTTCAAGATCTCCTTCTTCGGCTACTCCGAGAAGGCGCTGCGGCAGCTGCAGTTCCTGGCGCAGCTCGGGCTCGCGTCGAAGGACCCGGTGGCGGTGCGCGGCGGGAGCGTGCGGCCGATCGACGTCCTCGTCGAGGTCCTGAAGCGCTCGCCGCAGATCGAGCGGACGAAGAGCCTCGGCTTCAAGGACATCGTCACCGAGGTGCGCGGCGAGCGCGGCGGCAAGCCGGCCGTCGGCCGGGTCGAGACCACCTGCTGGCCGCACAAGGAGTGGGGCATCTCCGGCGGCACCCTGCTCGTCGGATCCCCCCCGGCCATCGTCGCCCGCTGGCTGGCGCAGGGCCAGGTCAAGGAAAAAGGAGTCCTGCCCCCGGAGCGGGCGGTCGACGCGGCCCGGTTCTTCCGCGAGCTCGAGGAGCGCGGCGCCCGCACCACCACCAGCGTCGCCGAACCCTACCCGGCCGCCTGACCCCACCGTCCGGAACCGGACGGCGGGACATGATTTCCCCTGAAACCGGTCTTCACTTAGTCTTAAGAAACTTGCCCGTACAGGAAGATTTCATGGAATCTTCATGTGCCGGTGCTAGTCTCGGTGGTCCGCGGGGGTGTCCATGCGCGTCCTGGTGATCGAGGATTCCGAACGGCTGCGCCGTTCGCTGCGGCACGGGCTGGAGCAGCTCGGGTGGGAGGTGGAGACCGCCTCGAACGGCGAGGAGGGGCTCACCCTGCTGCGCGAGCGCGAGCCGGATGCCGTCGTCCTCGACCTCATGCTCCCGGGGCTTCCCGGCCTCGAGGTCCTGCGCCGGGCCCGGGGTCAGGGGTCGACGGCGCAGGTGCTGATCCTGTCCGCCCGGGACCGGGTGGAGGATCGCGTCCGTGGACTCGAGAGCGGCGCCGACGACTACCTCGTCAAGCCGTTCTCCTTCGACGAGCTGTGCGCCCGGCTGCAGGCGCTGCTGCGGCGCGCCCATGCCCGCGAGGAGAACCGCATCCTGTGCGGTCCCGTCGCCGTGGACACGGCGGCGAAGCGCGCCTTCCGCGACGGCGAGCCGCTGCACCTGACGCCGAGCGAGTACGCCGTGCTCGAGCTGCTCGTCCTGCGCCGCGGCCGGGTCACCTCCCAGGAGCAGATCCTCGACCGCCTGTACCACGGCACGAGCGACGTCACCAGCAACATCGTCGAGGTGCTCGTCAGCGGCCTGCGCAAGAAGCTGCAGAGTGTCCCCGAGAGCCCCGGAATCATCCAGACACGCCGCGGCCACGGCTATGTCGTCGAGTAAGCCGGCGCGCCCGGGCGACTGGTCGCTGCGGCGCCGGCTCGGACTCCTGACCGGCGGCGGGGCGGCGGCGCTCGCCCTGGGCCTGGGGCTCATGGCGGACCTCGTCCTGGAGTCGCGGCTGCGGCGCGATTTCGACGCCGACCTGGCGGAACAGGCGCGGGTCATCGCCACCCTCACGGAGCGCAACGGCGAGGAGCTGGAGTTCGAGGCCGTCGGCAGCGCCCTGCCGGAGTTCCAGCGCGCCCGCAACCCCGAGTACTACGAGGTCTGGGACGGGCGCGGCGCCAGCTGGCGGACGTCCCCCTCCCTCGGCGAAGGGGAGCACCTGAAGCGCCACGGTGGAGACGGCGCCATGCCGCGCCTCTACAACCGGCGCCTGCCCGACGGACGCGAAGGGCGGTACATCCTGCTCGAATTCGAGCCGCGCTATGTCGTGCGCGACGCCCGGGGCGAGGAGCACTATGTCGACGCGGCGTCGCTGCCCGCGAGCCTCAGGACGACCATGACGCTGGCGCTGGCGCGCGACGTCGTCGATCTCCGCATGGCGATCGGCCGGGTGCGCGCGGTCCTGGGCGGCGCCGCCATCGCCTTCGTCGCGGGTCTCATCGTCGTCGTCCGCTGGGCGGTCTCCTCGACGGTCGCGCCGATCGAGCGGCTGGCCGACCGGGTGGCGGCGCTCGAGCCGGGCAACCTCGACAGCCGCGTCGGCACGGCCGGGCTGCCGGTGGAGGTGACGCCGCTGGCCTGCCGCGTCGACGATCTCCTCGAACGTCTCAAGCAGGCGCTCGAGCGCGAGCGTCTCTTCTCGAGCAACGTGGCGCACGAGCTGCGCACGCCGGTGGCCGAGCTCCGGAACCTCGCCGAGGTGGCGGCCCGCTGGCCGGGGGACACCGAGGCGATCCGCGCCTTCTTCGGCGACGTCGAGCACGTCGCCGGGCAGATGGAAGGGCTCATCGCCAACCTGCTCGCCTTGGCGCGCTCCGAGGCCGGGGCGGACACGCTCAATCCGGAGGAGGCGGTGCTCGAGGACCTGACGCGCGGCGTCTGGGAGCGCCTGAAGGCGCGCGCCGCGGAGCGCGGCCTGTCGCTCGATCTGCAGGCGCGCGGCCAGGGGGTGCTCGTGACCGACGTCGGCATGCTGCGGCTCATCCTGCAGAACCTGCTCGGCAACGCCATCGAGTACGCGCCGCAGGGATCGGCGGTCGCCTGCGCCGTCAGCGTCGAGGAGCCCGGCTTCCGCCTGTCGGTGTCGAACCCGGCCCCCGCGCTGCGCCAGGAGGACGTCGGACGGCTGTTCGATCGCTTCTGGCGCAAGGACGAGGCGCGCGGCGGAGGCGGCCAGCATGCCGGTCTGGGGCTGACGCTCGTCCGTTCGCTCTGCTCCACCCTGGGCTACCGGGTCGAGCCGAGCCTCGGTCCCGATCGGGTGCTGTCCATCCAGGTCAGCGGTCCGCGCGTGGTGTCGGCGTGAGCCGGACGAAGGGAGGCAACGTGAAGGGAGGAGATCGCGACCTCAAGGGGCTGCGCGCCGAGATCGACCGTCTCAACGACAAGCTGCTCGACCTGCTCAAGGAGCGGGCCGACGTCGTGGTGGCGATCGCGCGCCTGAAGCAGGCGCAGGGGCTCGACGGGCACGATCCCGGGCGTGAGGACGAGATGCTGCAGGCGCTGCAGTCGCGCCCGAGCGGCGCTTTCGGCCCGTTCGAGATCGGCGAGGTGTTCAAGGCGATCTTCCGGACCTCCCTCGGCGTGCAGGAGAAGACGCGCCGGGACGCCCTCAAGGTGCGGCAGCGCGGGCTGGTCGGGCCCGGGGGTCTCCTGGTGGGGAACGTGGCCATCGGCGGAGGCAAGCCGGTGATGTTCGCGGGCCCCTGTGCCGTCGAGGATGAGGAGCAGATGGAGCGGGTGGCGGCGCACCTGGCCTCGATGCCGGTGCCGACCCTCCTGCGCGGCGGCGCCTTCAAGCCGCGCACCAACCCCTACTCTTTCCAGGGGCTGCGCGAGGAGGGGCTGCGGCTGATGCAGCGGGTCGGACGCAGGCACGGGCTGGCGACGGTCACCGAGGTCCTCGACGTCGCCACCCTGCCGCTGGTGGCCGAGTACTGCGACATGCTCCAGGTCGGGGCGCGCAACATGTACAACACCGAGCTGCTCAAGGCGCTGGGGAAGATCGGCAAGCCGGTCCTGCTCAAGCGCGCCTTCAGCGCCACGCTCGAGGAGCTGCTGCTGTCGGCGGAGTACATCCTGTCGCACGGCAACGACCGGGTGATCCTGTGCGAGCGCGGCATCCGCACCTTCGAGCGGGCGACGCGCAACACCCTCGACATCTCGGCCATCCCGATCCTCAAGCTCGAGACTTCGCTCCCGGTGATCGTCGACCTGAGCCACGCGCTGGGGCGGCGCGACATCGTCCTGCCCTGCGGCCGCGCCTCGCTCGCGGCCGGGGCCGACGGGATCATGGTGGAGGTGCACGACGCTCCCGACCGGGCCCTCTCCGACGGCTTCCAGCAGCTCGATCTGCCCGCCTACTCCGCCCTGGTGGAGGGGCTGGGCCTCGCCACGACCGCGACGAAGACCCTTCACACGAGGTGAGCCGCATGGACACACACTCCCGTCCCCCCCGCCCGGCACTCGAGCGCGAGACCGCCCTGGCGGATCCCACCCAGCGCGTCCCGGCGCCCGCGCGCGACCAGGTGGTGCGCGAGGCGATGTCGCCCGAAGTCGCCCGCGACCAGGTGTTCGCGGAGAAGCGCGGCAAGATCGAGGACTTCGATTTCGGGCGCGACACCGCCGCGGTCTTCGACGACATGCTGGACCGCTCGGTGCCGCACTACCGGGTGATCCAGGAGATGGTCGCCGAGCTGGCGTGCGATTTCGCGCGGCCCGGCACCGCCGTCGTCGATCTCGGCTGCTCCACCGCGACCTCGATCGTGGCGCTCGACCGCCTGCTGCCCGCCGATCTCGATCTGCGTTTCATCGGGGTCGACTCGTCGGAGGAGATGCTGGCGAAGGCGCGGACCAAGCTCGCCGAGCGCAAGGTGCGCCGCCCGGTCGAGCTTTTGTGCGCCGACCTGAACAAGAGCCTGCCGCTCGAGGGGGTGTCGGTCGCGCTCCTGGTCCTGACGCTGCAGTTCGTCCGGCCGCTGCAGCGCGAGCGCCTGCTGCACGACGTGCGGCGCGGGCTCGTGGACGGCGGCTGTCTCATCATGGTCGAGAAGGTGCTGGGGGACACGCCCCTCTTCAACCGCCTGTGGATCGACCACTACTACGGCCTGAAGGAGCGCAACGGCTACACGCGCCTCGAGATCGCGCAGAAGCGCGAGGCGCTGGAGAACGTCCTCATCCCCTACCGTCTCGACGAGAACCGGGAGCTCCTGGCGCGCTGCGGCTTCTCGCAGGCCGACACCTTCTTCAAGTGGTACAACTTCTGCGGCATCGTGGCGTCGACGTGAAGCGCCTCCTGGTTCCGGCCGGGAACTTCTTCTTCCGCTGGCGGGAGATCCTCTTCCCGGCGGTGCAGGTGCTGCTCGTCTTCGGGTTCGCCCCGCGGCCGTGGCCGCGGGCCGGCGGTCCCGATGACGGCGACGCGCTCGGCCTGCTGCTCCTCGTCCTGGGGCAGGGGCTGCGGGTGGCGGTCATCGGCTTCGCCTACATCAAGCGGGGCGGCCAGAACCGCCGCATCCACGCCGACGATCTCGTGACCGACGGGCTCTTCGCACACTGCCGCAACCCGCTGTATGTCGGCAACGTCCTCATCCTGGCGGGGCTGTTCCTGGTGCACGGCTCGCCGTGGGTGGTCGGTCTCGGCATCGGCTTCTTCGTCTTCGCCTACCTCGCCATCACGCTGGCCGAGGAGGCGTTCCTCGCCGGCCGCTTCGGCGCGGCCTACGAGGACTACCTGCGCCGGGTGCCGCGCTTCCTGCCGGACCTGCGCGGTCTCGGGCGCACCTTCGAAGGGCTCTCCTTCGACTGGGCCAAGGTGGTGCGCAAGGAGTACGGCTCCACCTTCGCGTGGGTGACGATGCTCGTGCTCATCGTGACGCTGGAGTCGCGCCTCCAGCTCGAGCCCGAGGCCTTCAAGGCGCGCGTCGTGCTGCTCGCGGGCGTCTGGGGGCTCGCCCTGCTCGGCTACGCGACCGCGCGCGCTCTCAAGAAGCGCGGCGCCCTGGGCGGGCACGCGCGTCGCGCCGCATCGTGATCCGGAGCCGGCCTTCAGGGGCCGGCTGGTCCGCTGCCTTCCTTCTCGCGCTCGTCGTCGCCTCGCCGGCGATCGCGGCCCCTGAGCCCGACGCACCGCTGACCCTCGCCGACGCGGAACGGCTGGGGGAGGCGGCCAGCCCGTCGCTTCTCGCCGCCGAGGCGCAGGTGCGCGAGGCGCAGGGACGCCTCGAGCAGGTCGGTCTCTATCCCAATCCCGACCTGGTCCTCGACGGGACCCGGTTCACCAACGGCGACGGGCCGAAGGAGACGGTCCTGTCGCTGCGGCAGCCGCTGCCGTGGGGAAAGCTGCGTGACGCGGCGCGCGCCGAGGCTCAGGAGCGCCTCGCCGCGGCGGAGCGGACGCGCGAGCAGGTCCGCTGCGATCTCCTCCTGGAGATTCGCAGCGCCTGGATGCGCGCCGCCTTCGCGGCGGCCATCGCCGGGGTGAAGGAAGAGGACCTGCAGGCGGCGCAGGAGCTGCGGCAGGGGGCGGAGGCGCGGGTCGCGGCCGGCGACGCGCCGCCCTTCGAGGCGCGCCGGGCGGCGATCGAGTCCAGCCGGGCGGAGGCGCAGGCCGCCCGGGCGCGGGGCGACCTCGGGGCCGAGACGGCGTCCTTGAACCTGCTCCTCGGTCGTCCGGCTGACGCTCCGGCCCGCTTCGTCGCCCCGCCGGGGGACACCACGGCGGAAGAGGCGCTCGACGATCTCGTGGCGAGAGCGCTCGCGTCGGAGCCGCGCCTCGCCGCCGCGGCGCACCGGGCGGAAGCGGCCGCCCATGGCGCCGAGCGCGCCCGCGCCGAGCGCCGCCCGGAGTTCGCCCTGGGCCCGACGCTGGGACGCGAAGAAGGGCAGTCGTACGTGGGGCTCGGGCTCGCCGTGCGCCTGCCGCTGTGGGATCGCAACCAGGGGGGCATCGCCGCGGCCGAGGCGGCGCGCGACGCGGCGAAGTCGGACGTGGAGGCGGAGCGGCTGCAGGCGACGCGCACCGTCGCCGAGACCTGGCACCGCTTCCGGGCGGCGCGCGATCAGCAGACGCTCCTCACCGGGGATCTCCTGAAGGACGCCGAGACCATGCTCGACCTGGCGCGCCAGGCGTACCAGGCGGGCGAGACGGGCCTGCTCGACTATCTCGACGCCAGGCGCACCGTCCTGGCGCTGCGCGAGGAGTCGTTGCGCGCCCGTCTCGAGGCCGCGCTGCAGGCGGCCCGGCTCACCCGCGCCCTCGGCGGCGACGCCCGCACGGAGGAGCGATGAGGCTCCGGCCCGCGGCCCTCCTGGTCTTTCTCGCGGTCGCGGCGATCACGCCGGCCTGCCGGCGCGAGTCGCAGAGCGACAACGAGCACCACGAGGCCGCGGACGACAAGGGTGCGAAGGGGCCGCGGCTCGTCCTTTTGACTCCCGAGGCCGAGCAGGCCGCCGGGATCGAGACCGAAGTGGTGCAGCCCGGACCGTTCGCGGTCGGCGTGACGGTTCCGTGCCGCCTCTCTCCGACCCCCGACACCCCCGAGGAGATCGAAGCGCGGCTCGACTTTGAGGCGGCGAAGGCGCGCGAGGTTCGCACCGACGCCGAGCTGCAGCGGCTCCGTGGGCTTCTGGCGCGCGAGGTGGTGGCTGCCAAGGCGGTGCAGGCGGCCGAGGCGGAGGCGGCGCAGGCGCGGGTGGATCGCCAGCGGGCGGAAGCGGCGCTCGATCGCCTCGGCCTGGGACCGGGGAACTCTCCGGCGCGCGGCCAGGCCGCCATCTGGGCGCTGGCCGAGATCGACGAGGCGCACGCCAGCGCCGTGAGCGCCGGGAACACCGCCTGGATCACGGTCGAGTCGCTCCCCGACGCCCGCTTCCGCGGGCGCGTCGTCTCCCTCGCCCGCTTCGTCAAGCCGCAGACGCGCACCCTCACCGGGCGGATCGCCGTCGAGGACCCGCGCCGCGTCCTGCGCCCGCAGAGCCTCGGCACGGCGACCATCGAAGTGGCGAAGCGCGAGGCCCTCAGCGTCCCGACGGCGGCCCTGCTGTACGCCGAGGCGGGACGCGTCCTGTTCGTGCGCCGCCCCGGCGGCTACGAGCGTGCCGACGTGACGGTCGGGGCCGAGGCGGCCGGACGGAGCGAAATCCTCTCCGGCCTCCAGCCGGGCGAGTCGGTCGTGGTGCGCGGCGCCAGCCGCCTCTGGGGGGAGTGGCTCAAGGCCCGGCAGGGGCTCGCCGGGGACGACGACGAAGAGCCGGCCGGCGGTGATGCCGGCGGCTCCTAGGAGCCTCGGCCGTGCTCGCCCGGATCGTCGGGTTTTCGCTCACGCACCGCGGCATCGTCGTGGCCGCGGCGCTGATTCTCCTGCTGCCGGGCGTGCGCCTGGCGGCGACGGCGCCCATCGACGTCTTCCCCGAGTTCGCTCCGACCGAGGTGTCGATCCAGACCGAGGCCCCCGGCTTCTCGGCGGCCGAGGTCGAATCCCTCGTCAGCATCCCGCTCGAGCACGCCATCAACGGGGCGCCGGGGCTGCGGACCATGCGCTCGACATCGGCGGCCGGGATCTCGGCGCTGACCTGTATTTTCTCCGACGCCGTCTCGGTGCCCGAGGCGCGGCAGGCGGTCGCCGAGCGGCTGGCGATCGCGGCGCGCCAGCTGCCGGCCGGCGTCGAGCCACCGGCGATCACCCCGACGGTCTCGGCGTCGAGCACCCTGCTCGACGTGGGGCTGACCGGGGCGGCCGGGTTCGACGCGCTCGAGCTGCGCGCGCTCGCCGACTGGACGCTGAAGCCGCGCTTCCTGGCGGTACCCGGCGTGGCCCGTGTCACCGTCTTCGGCGGGGGGGTGAGGCAGGACCAGGTGCTCCTGTCTCCCGCTTCGCTGCGCGCCTTCGGCCTGTCGCTCGACCAGGCGGTCGCCGCCGCGTCGGACAGCACCGCCCTGGCGGCGGCGGGGTTCGTCGAGACGGGGGAGCAGTCGCTGCCGATCCGCGCCGAGGGACGCATCGCGTCAATCGACGACCTGCGCGCCGCGCTCGTCGCGTTTCGGGACGGCGTCCCGGTGCGGCTCGACCAGGTCGCCACCATCCGCGCAGGCGCGGAGTACAAGGTCGGCGACGCCACGGTGAACGGGACGCCCGGCGTCATCCTCGAGATCGACAAGGCGCCGCGCGCCAACACCCTCGAAGCGACCCGGGCACTGGAGACGGCGATCGAGGAGATCCGCCGCGCCCTCCCCCCCCAGGTGACCCTCACGCCGCATCTTTTCCGGCAGGCCACCTTCGTCGAGCGGGCCATCCGGAACCTGCGGCACGCGCTTCTCACCGGCGCCCTGCTCGTGACCATCGTGCTGTTCCTGTTCCTCTTCGACCTGCGCACGACCGCGATCAGCCTGGCCGCCATCCCGCTGTCGCTGCTCGCGGCGATCGCCGTGCTGCGGGGCGCGGGGGCGACGCTCAACACGATGACCCTCGGCGGGCTGGCGATCGCCCTGGGAGAAGTGGTCGACGACGCCATCATCGACGTCGAGAACATCCTGCGGCGGCTGCGCGAGCGGCAGACGCGCGGCACGGACGAGCCGCGCCAGGGCGTGCTGCTCTCCGCGTCGGTCGAGGTGCGCGGCGCCATCGTGCACGCCACCGGCATCGTGGTGATCGCGGTCACGCCGCTGTTCTTCCTGAGCGGGCTGCAGGGGAGCCTGTTCGCGCCGCTCGGCGCCGCCTATGTCCTCGCCACGCTCGCATCGCTCCTCGTGGCCGTGACCGTGACCCCGGCCCTGGCGTCGTTCCTGCTGACGGACAAGAGCGCCGCGCGGAGCGGCAGCCCGCTCCTGCACGCGCTCAAGCGCGGCTACGCGGCGGCGCTGCGGCCGCTGCTCCATCGCCCGTGGCCGGCGATCGCGGCCACAGGCGCCCTCGTGGCCGCGGCGGCGCTGCTCGTCCCGCGCTTCGGCGTCGAACTCCTTCCCGATTTCCAGGAGGCGGACCTCATCGTCCACCTCATCGCCCCGTACGGCACCGCGCTCGAGCGCTCGGTCGCGGCGGGGCGCGAGCTCGAGGGCAACCTGCGCACGGTACCGGGGGTGCGCTCGACGGCGCTCAAGGCGGGGCGCGCCGAGCTGGGGGAAGACACCTGGGGGCCGGAGAACGGCGAGCTGCTCCTGGCGCTCGACCCGTCCCTCGGCCGCTACGACGCGGTGCTAAGGGCGGTGCGCCGGCGGCTCGAGAAAGTCCCCGGGTTCGTCTTCACCGTCAGGCAATTCCTGCGGGAGCGGATGGAGGAGGTGATCACCGGCGTGCGGGCGCCGGTGGTGCTGCGGCTCGCCGGCCCCGACCTCGAGGTGCTGCGCTCGGAGGCGGAGCGGGACGCGGCGACTCTCGCCGCGGTGCCGGGGGCGGCGCAGGTGCAGGCGGAGCGCCAGGCCTTCATCCCGCAGGTGAACATCGCCTTCGATCGGGCGGCGGCGGCGCGGCACGGGCTGACCATGGAAGGACTGCGCCGGGCGGTGACGATCGCGCTGTGGGGGGTGCGGGCCGGGCAGGTCTTCGAAGGACAGCGGGTCTTCGACATCTGGGTGCGCGCCGGCGAAGGGCCGCCGGGAGACGTGTCGGCGATCGAAGCGCTCGCCATCGACACCCCCGACGGAGGCCGCGTGCCGCTGGCCTCGCTGGCGCGGGTGAGCATCGGCAGCGAGCCGGCCGCCATCGAGCGCGAAGGGGGGACGCGGCAGGCGATCGTCGCCGCCTCGGTCGAGGGGCGGGACATCGGCGGATTCGTCGAGGAGGCCCGCCGCCGCGTCGAGTCGCGGCCCCTCCCGGAAGGCTACGTACGCGCCTGGGGCGGGGAGTACGAGGTCGAGCGCGAGACGCGCCGCGAGCTGCTCCTGTTCTCCCTCTGCGCCGGCGCCGGGGTCTTCCTGGTGCTCCTGCTCGAGTCGGGTTCGTCGCGCCTGGCGCTCGTGATGCTCGCCAACGTGCCCCTGGCGCTGGTCGGAGGGGTCGCCGCCGCGGCGCTTTCGGGAGGGCGCCTGTCCATCGGCTCGCTCGTCGGGTTCGTCACCCTGTTCGGCCTCTCGGTGCGCAACGGATTGATGCTGGTGTCGCGCTTCCGCCGCCTCGAGACGGTCGAGGGGATGGCGCCCGGGCGGGATCTCGTGCTCGCCGGCTGTCTCGACCGGCTCGCCCCGGTCCTGATGACCGCGCTCGTGACCGGTCTCGCCCTCGTCCCCCTGGTCGTCGGCGGGGCCCGCGCCGGGCAGGAGATCGAGCATCCGATGGCGGTGGTGATCGTCGGGGGGCTGGTGTCGTCCACCCTCCTCAACCTGCTGGTACTGCCGCTGCTCTACCTGAAGGTCTGGAGGCCCGTCAACGTGCCGCCGAGATTGGGGATGGCCGGTTGATGGCCTGCGGGCGGCGAAACAGTTGTCCGGACCTCATCTAGAAGGCGAGTCTCAGCTCGTGCCGGGTGTTGTTCTCGTAGAGAGGGCTGGTCCAGAGGCGCCGATACAGCTCCGCCCAGGTCGAAGGAGTGGGCGTGCGCGCCGGGAAGATTCTCCGTGAGAAGACTCGGGACCAGGGCCAGCGTTCGCGCGTCAGGCCGAGGCGCATGGCCGGGGTGCCGCTCCGCGACACCCGCTCGCTTCTCTTCTTGACGAAGTTGCGCCACACGGCGGTCAGGAACATCTGTTCCATCACCGCGTTGAGCCGGCGGCCGAACGCGATGGTCTCGCGACGCTGGTGCGCCAGCGAGTGCCGCAGAATCTTGTGCAGCAGATCCACCGGGAAAAGCTTCTCGTCGCGGAGTCGCGCCGCTTCGCTTCGCGGTGACCCTTTCGGGCCCCGTGGCGGGTTCGGATAGCTCTCGAGAATGATGTCCCGCTCCAGGGACGAGTCATGCAGGGCCCGCGCATAGGCCTTGTGACCGTCTCCGATGACGGTGATGGTCGTCCCCGGCAAAGTCACGTCCCGCAAGCGTTGGAAGACCCTCCTGCTCGAGCCGAGATAGCCTCCGCGTCCGGGCCGTCGTGGCCGCAGATCCAGTCGGCGACGTTGCGCTGGACTCACATGCCCGGTGCGCACGTGTGGTGCGGGGTCGAGGTCGTACACGAACCACGATTTCGAGCCGACGAGCGTCCCCACGCCGAATTGATAATCCTGCGTGAACTCGAAGGTCTCGAAATGGTCGAACACGAACGCTTCATTCGACGATCCGGGGAGCTCACGCCGGGTCAGCGCCATCAGCAGGACGGCATGTCGTCCCAGCCGCGCCGCGTTTCGCGTCACCGTCGACGGCGCGCAGCCGAGCGTGCGGGCGATTTGCCGGTGCGCCGACCCGCCCACGAGTCCCGCGGCAATCGGAATGAGCAGCTCCGGCCGCTTGCTGTAGTAGGACACGGCGAATGACTGCCTCGAGAAGGAAGCGCGGCACGCGACACAGCGGAACCTCGGGATTCGCCACCGCCTCCGAGTGCTGTAGAAGCCATGGCGCTCGAAGCGGAAACCGGGAGCCAGACGAACGTGCTCGGGACACCCCCGCCTGGGGCAGAAAGCAGGTTGAAACCTCGACAGGTGCTCGATCGGCGTCCCCGGCCATTGCATGAGGGCGCCCAGACCAAACCCCGTGCCGGCGGGAAACCCCCGCTATTCTTGAGGAAACAGGGGGCCTGGCCGCAGGCCGTGTCCGCCGCCGGACGAGCCTCGATCCCCCGCCCTCCGCCGCGTTCACCACATTCTCGGGTTCACGTTGCGTGGTACCCTGACCGCACGGGGTCATGGATTCATCGGTCGCTTCGCTCATCGAAAACGCAGACAGGGGGGACGGGACGGCGGCGTCCGCCCTGTTCGCACTGCTCTACACCGAGCTGCACCGGCTGGCCCGGGCGCAGCTGGCGCGCAACTCCGGGGCGCCGACGCTCGGCACCACGACGCTTTTGCACGAGGCCTATCTCGCCATGGCGGGACGGGAGGGGACCGAGTTCCCCGACCGGGCCCGCTTCATGGCGTATGCCGCGCGCGCCATGCGCGGGCTCATCCTGAACCACGCGCGCGACCGGCACGCGGAGAAGCGCGGCGGCGAGATCGACATGACGCCGCTCGACGAGGCGCTCGCCGCCGCGGTGGAGGCGGAGCCTGATCTCGTGCGGGTCGGCGAGGCGCTCGAGCGGCTCTCCGCCGTCGAGCCGAAGCTGGCGCAGGTGGTCGATCTGAAGTTTTTCTGCGGGTTCACCTTCTCCGAGATCGGCGAGATGTGGGGACAGAGCGAGCGCACCGTGCAGCGGCAGTGGGAGAAGGCCCGCATCTACCTCCATTCCGCCATCGGCGGGACCCTTCCCGCCTGACGACGTGAACAGCGACGACCCCGGCTCCGGCGCGACCGACCACTGGAGCCTCCTCAGCCCGCACCTGGATCGGGCGCTCGAGATGGAGCCGGCGGAGCGATCCGCGTGGCTTCTGTCCCTGCGGGCGGGCGACCCGAAGCTGGCGGCCGAGATCGAGGCGCTGCTCAGGGATCACGGCGTGCTCGAGCGGGAAGGGTTCCTCGAGCGCAGCGCGCCGGTCGTGCCCGCCGCGGCGCCGTCGCTCGCCGGGCTCGTCGTCGGCTCGTACACGCTGCGCGCCCCGCTCGGCCAGGGGGGCATGGGGAGCGTCTGGCTCGCCGATCGCAGCGACGGCCGCTTCAAGGGGACCGCCGCCGTGAAGCTCCTCAACGCCAGCCTCATCGGCCACGAAGGGGAGCGGCGCTTCCGCCGCGAGGGGAGCATCCTGGCGCGGCTGCGGCATCCGGGGATCGCGCGGCTGCACGACGCCGGCCTGTCGCCGCTCGGCCAGCCCTACATCGTCCTCGAGCACGTCGACGGCGAGCCGATCGATCGCTACTGCGCCGCGCACGGCCTGGACGTGGCGCAGCGCCTGCGGCTCTTCCTCGAGGTGCTCGAAGCGGTGGCGCACGCTCACGGCAACCTCATCGTGCACCGCGACATCAAGCCGCAGAACGTCCTGGTGGACGCCGACGGGAAGGTGCGGCTGCTCGACTTCGGCGTCGCCAAGCTGATCGAGCCCGGGCCGGACTCCGACGTCACCGCGACCCGGGAGGGGGGAGCCGGCCTGACCCCCGGTTACGCCGCCCCCGAGCAGGTGACGGGCGGGGACGTCACGACCGCCACGGACGTCTACGGCCTCGGGGCGCTGCTCTACGAGCTCCTGGCGGGCCGGCTGCCGCTCGAGGCGTCGTCCACGACACCCGTCGATCGCATCCGGGCCATCGTCGAGGTCGAGCCACCGCTGATGTCGGAGGTGGCGGATCCGTCCCGCCGCGCCGTGCTGCGCGGCGATCTCGACAACGTCGTGGCGAAGGCGTTGCGCAAGCGGCCGGAGGAGCGCTACGCGTCGGTCGCCGCGTTCGCCGACGACGTGCGACGTTACCTGAACCACGAACCGGTGAGCGCGCGCGCCGTCTCCGCGGCCGAGCGCGCCGCCAAGTTCGTGCGCCGCCACCGGACCGGCGTCGCCCTCGCCGTTCTCGCCGCGACGGGAGCCGTCGTGCTGACCGCGGCGATCGCCTGGCAGGCGCGGGAGGCGCGCCGGCAGCGGGACGCGGCGCGGGCGCAGCTGGCGCGCGCCAACGCCGCCCGCGACTTCATGGGCTTCCTCCTGAGCGCCGCCCAGCCGGTCGGCGCCAAGCCGGCGGTCGGCGACCTGCTCGAACAGGGGAAGGCGGTGATCGACAGGCAGTATCCGGCCGACGATCCGCTGCGCGCCGAGCTGCTCGTGGCGATAGGCCGCCAGTACTACGACTCGGAGCGCTACGACCAGTCGGTGCAGGTGCTCGAGGAGGCGGCCGCCATCGCCGCCCGCACCGGCGACCCGATCCTGCAGGCGCAGGCCCTCTGTCCGCTGGGAAACGCCAAGCTCGGGGCCGGCGACGTCGACGGGGCGGCTCCGCTCATCGAGAAAGCCCTCGCCCTGCTCCCCGATCGTCCCGAGAACACCCTGCAGCGGGCGGAGTGTCTTCTCGGCCGCGGCGCGACCGGCTACATGATCGAGGACCCCGCGCCGATGCTGCGTGACGGCGAGGCGGCGCTCGCGCTCCTGTCCCGGCTCGAGCCGCCTCCTCCGGTCCGGGTCATCGAGGCGAAGGCGCTCCTGGCGTATGGCTTCTACCTGTCGCACCAGATGGCGAAGGCGGACGCCGAGTACACCGAGATCGCCGAGGGGCTGGCGCGCGCCGGGAGGGAACGCACGACCCTCGCGGCCGACACGTACAACAACTGGTCGCTCGTGCACTACGAGGGGAACCTCAGCCGGGCCGAGCCGCTCTGCCGGAAGGCCGTCGAGCTGCGTCGCGCCGTGGAGGGGGCGGACGGGATCGCGCCCTCGGTCACCTTCAACCACGCCGGCGTGCTGCTGCAGCTGGCGCGCTACGACGAAGCGGAGCCCCTGTACCAGGAGACCATCCGCGTGGCGCGGGCGCGGCAGTTCCCGCTCATCGAGACAGACGCCCTGCTCGAGCTCGCCGACCTGTACACGCGTCGCGGCGAGTTCGCGCGCGCCTCGACCCAGCTCGAGACAGCGGGACGCGGACCGCTCCTCACCGGCCCGAACCCGAACGCCTTCCGGCAGGTGCAGCTTGCGTACTACCGCGGGCGCCTCGCCCTGGCGCGGCACGACGTCGCGGCGGCGCGGCCGCTTCTGGCCGGGGTGGTGGACACGTTCGAGAAGCGCAACAGCCACCTGAGCCTGCGCGTCTTCGCGCTCCAGGAGCTGGCGCGGGCGGAACAGGAGAGCGGCGATCTCCCGGCCGCCGCGAAGACCGCCGCGCACGCCAGGGAGATCGCCGCGACCTTCGTCGAGCCCGGGACGCCGTCCTATCTCATCGGGTTGTCGGAAGCGCGCATCGCCTCCATCGAGGCGGCGACGGGGGATGCGGCGGGGGCGCGCGCCTCGTACCGCTCCGCCCTCGATCACCTGCGCGTCACGCTCGGCGAGAATCACCCCGAGACGCGCGCCGCCGTCGAGGGCCTGGCGCGGCTGTCTGGCGGGCGGGCTCCGGGAGCCTGACGAGGCCCGGTCGCTCCAAGCCCCGACGACCCGGCCCGGGCCTCAGGACGGCGGCGGCTTCCTGAGAAAGGTCTCCGCCGCGGTCCAGACCTCCGTGGCGTGCCGGGCCCAGAGATCGTTGTGGCCCCCGCCCGGGATGGCGACGAACACCTTCGGCGCCCGGGCGACCTCGTACAACCTCCGGCCGTGCGAGAAGGGGACCACTTCGTCGGACGTGCCGTGCACGATGAGGAGCGGGACGCGCACCTCTCCGATGCGCGATTCCTGGTCGAAGCGGTAGCGTCCGAAGACGGAAAGCGTCGAGAGAAACCACGCACCGGCGTCGCGCAGGAGCGTGCGCGCCGACCGGAAAGGGGATTCGAGCACCAGGGCGCCCCCATGCCCGGCCGCGGCCAGGCGGACCGCCACCGAGGTTCCGATCGAACGGCCCCACACGGCGACGCGCGCGGGATCGATGCCCGGGCGGGAGGTCAGCACGCGCCAGAAGGCCTCGCCGTCGAGCGCGATCCCCTCCTCGGAAGGAGAACCGGGGTTGCCGGCGTAGCCGCGGTATTCCGCGAGCGCCACGCCGAAGCCGGCCGCGTGAGCCCGTTCCACGAGCGCAAGACCCGAGCCGATGTTCTCGGCGTTGCCGTGGAAGACGAGGATCGTCCAGGCGGGCGCTCCCGTCGTCGGCGGCACGTACCATCCGTTCAGGCGCAGGCCGTCGGAGGTGACGGCGACGAGCGTTTCGTGGTGCAGGCCGATCGCGGCCGGGGTCGTCGCAATCTCCCGGACCGGAAAGAACGCCAGGCGCGGCTCGAGCATCCGCACGCCGATCCTCAGGAGGAGGAACAGCACGATCGCGGCCACGACGATGGCGGCGATGATCCTCATGGATCGTGGGCTGTCCGAGGACCGCGCGGCGTCGGCGGGCTACTTCTTCGCGTCGTCGACGAAGAAGGCGAGCTGCGTTTCCGAGGGATCGAGCGAAACCCCCTTCGGCTTCTCCGGGACGCGCAGCTGGATCTCCCCCTCGGCCTTCAGCAGCGGCTTCTGCACGATCGTCGGGTCCTTCTTGCCGAAGTCGAGCGCGATCGGCAGCATGAGGATCTTCGGGTTGTCCTTGTCCTCCTGCCGCAGCTTGATGGTGACGACCTGCTTCCCCTCGGGGTCGGGGGCGGCGGTCCAGGTGTAGTGCACCTTCGGGACGCCGCGGTCGCGCACCCACTGATCGAAGAAGGGGAACATGCTGTAGCCCATGATCTTGCCCGCCTCGCGCGCCAGGGTGTCATTGTTGATGCTCTGCCCCTTGTACTTGGTCTGCACCGCGGTCACGTACTGCGAGAACTTGTCCCAGCCCATCCAGGTGCGCAGCATGTGGATGACGTACGGGCCCTTGCAGTAGACGAGACGGAAGCGCTCCCCCGGGTGCTCCGGCGTCTCGGAGGTGTTGGCGGTGGCGAGCGTTCCAAAGGGATCGCCGTTGATCGCCTCCTTCCGCCACCCTTTGCGCATCAGATCGAAGCGCTTCGGATCGATGGCGTCCACCATCATGCCGGCGCTGTATTCCGCGAGCGCCTCGCTCATCCACTGGTCCTCGGCCCCGACCCAGGAGACGTTGTGGCCCCACCACTGGTGCGCCAGCTCGTGGAAGACGAACTGGTCGCCGGTGCCGCCGCCGCCGACCTTTCCGAGCCCGCCCTGCTCTTCGATGTTGACGGCGTAGACCTCGCCGTCCTGGTCGGCCAGCGCCGTCCCGCCGACGGCCACGCTGCTGATGAGGAGCACGCCGGCCGGCGCCTGGGCGAAGCCCTGGTACTTCGCCATCTCGGCGACGTCGAGCTGCCCGTAGGGGAAGGGACCGTAGATGGTCTCGTACATCTTGATCCCCTGGCCGATGTTGTAGATGACCGCGTCGGGGTTCGCCTTGGAATGCTGGTCGCCTCCGAGGATGGTGTAGACGCGGATCGGGATCTCGCCGGTGAGGGGCGCCTCGCGCTTGTACGTCCCCTGCGCGACCTTGAACGACCCGAAGATGAACGAGGCGAACTGCACCGGGACGTCGCTCTTCCACCGGGCGCAGTTGAGGTCGCCCTCCTGCCATTCCTTCACCACGTCGCCGGTGCCGGCGGCGACCATGGGCTTGGCGATCTTGACCGTCCAGTCGATGGTGTAGCGCCCTCCCAGCTCGCCGATCTGCGGGAACCACGGGTAGGTGGTGTAGATGACGTAGGACTTCTCGGTGAGCTGGATGATGGTGTCCTCGTTCGCCTTCACGCTCACGACGGTCCGCTCGCCCTTCGCCAGGGGTTTCGGCAGCAGCACGATCAGCTCGTGCCAGCGGTGCAGGTAGGGGAGCGCGTTGCCGGAACCGTCCCCGACGAAGCCGTCGGTCACGAGCCGCCCCTTGGCGTCCCAGAGACCCGAGTCGTCCAGGTTGTTGATGAAGTCGAAGCGGACGGCGCGCAGGTTGTCGCGCAGCGCCTCGACGGTGAGCTTCGCGTCGATCGCCACCGCCTTGGTGTTGGGGATCGACACGGTCATCTCGACGTTGCGGACGAGCGCGGCTTCCTTGGCGTCCGATTCGGGCATCAGGTCGTAGTTCCCCTTGGCGTCGTAGTCCTCGGGCCGGTGGAAGTGCGCCAGGATGCGGTCGAGGCGCTTGCCCCCCGCCCCGAGGAACTCCTCCTTGTAGAGAGCGTCCTCGATGCGGTGCCCGCCGTTGTGGACGTAGCGGAACCAGGTCTTGCCGTCCGACCCGGGAAAATCGGCCGTGAAGAGCGTCGTGTACTTGAGGTTGTTGATCCACGTGTGGAGGAAATCCATCGGGGTGGCCTCATCCGACAAGGCGTCCACCTTGAGCCTGTCGTTCCAGGTGGTCCCGGGAGGCGGCACCCCGGCGGCCGGCTTGGCCGCCGCCAGGATCTCCTTCTCGCTGCCGTCGTCGAAGCGCAGCACGACTTCGCTGATCGGCATGTCGATGGTCGGCCGGCCAATGGCCTCCTCGAGGCGCTTGCGGTCGATGGCGCTCGGGATGCTCAGGCGCATGGTCGCGGTGCCGGTGAAGTAGGCCCCGGTGACCTGCCCGGCGATCGGCTTCGCCAGCCACAGCGTGCCGCGCGTCAGGGCGATTTCCATGGTGTCCCGCTTGATCGTCAGCCCGGCGATCGCATACGGCTTCTCGGTGTCGAGAGGGACCGTGTAGATCTGGTCGAAGATCGATTCCATGTCGGCCTGCGTCGTGATGGGGGAGGCCGTGACCAGGACGTTCTCGGTCGGACCGGTCGGGGCGGTGGGCGCGGCGGGAGCGGCACCATGCGCAGCCGGCGGCGGGGCGGGAGACTGCGCCATCGTGACGCCGGGAAGCAGGAGAAGCGCGGCCAGAAGCCATGGCCGGGTCAGATCGGCGGGTCCCTTCATGTCATCGTCTCCGGAATGGGCGCGAGGGCCGATCGTCTCACGGGACGACCTCACCCCGCCAGCTTGGTGATCGTGGCGAGAGGGTCGGCCTTCCGGTCGAGGATGGCGGCCAGCCCCTCGAGGATGGGGAGCTTCATCTTGCGCTTGGCGGCGAGCGCGCGGGCCAGGGCGAGCGAGCCGACTCCTTCCACCACCCCGGGGATCGACGCGAGGGCCTCCTCGTGCGAGGCGCGGCGGATGAGCTCCTCGCCCATGCGGCGATTGCGGCTGTGGTGGCTGAGCCCCGTGCCGATGAGATCGCCGAGCCCGGGCAGCGACAGGAACGTGGCGCGCCGGCCGCCGAGGGCGACCCCGAGACGGGTCATCTCGGGGAGGGCGCGCGTCAGGAGGGCCGCCTTGGTGTTGAGTCCCAGGCCGAGCCCGTCGCACAGCCCGAAGAGAAGCGTGTAGGCGTTCTTCAGCACCCCTCCCAGCTCGACGCCGGCGATGTCGCGGCTGATGTCGAAGCGCAGGATGGGCGTCTGGATCTGCCGGCGCACGGCGCGGGCCGGGCGCGGGTCGCTGTAGGCGAGGGTGACCGCGGTGACCACGCCCCGGCTCAGCTCGTGCGCGATCGACGGGCCCGAGATCGCCATCACCGGGATCCCGAGCGCCGCCGGCAGCTCGGCGGCGATCACCTGGCTCATGCGCCGGTCGGTCTCGGGCTCGAGACCCTTCGAAGCGCTGACCAGGGCCGGCTTCGGCACCGGTGCGGATGCGCCGTAGATCGCCGCCACCTGCCGCGCGACTTCCTTCACCACCTTCGATGGGAGGGCGAAGATCACCACGTCGGCACCGGAGAGCGCTTCCTTCAGGTCCATGGTGACCTGGAGGCCGCGCGGCAGCTCGACGTCGGGGAGGTACTTGCGGTTCTGCCGGCGGGTGCGGATCTCTTCGGCGACGTCGCCCTCGATGGTCCAGACGACGACGTGCCGGTTGCGCCCGGCGCGGATGCCGGGGGTGCCGCCGGTCAGGACGATGCCGAGCGCCGTTCCCAGATTGCCGGCGCCGAGAATCGCGACGCGCACGCTGGCCACGCTGTTCTCCCGGCCGGAGCGACGCGTCCGGCGGCCGGTACTCTAGCATTTTCTGCTACGATGCCGCCCCGGCTCCGACCGGGTCAGCATGTCGAACCCCCACGCCAATCCCCTGGAACGCTGGGAACCGGTGATCGGGCTGGAAGTCCACTGCCAGCTCCTCACCGCCTCGAAGATTTTCTGCGGCTGCCCGACGAAGTTCGGCGCGCCGCCGAACACCCAGGTCTGCCCGGTCTGCCTCGGCATGCCGGGGGTTTTGCCGGTGCTCAACCGGAAATCGGTCGAGTTCGCGGTGCGGGCCGGGCTGGCGCTCCACTGCGACATTCAGGAGCGTTCGATCTTCGCGCGCAAGAACTACTTCTACCCGGACCTGCCGAAGGGCTACCAGATCTCGATGTTCGACCGGCCTCTCATGACCGGCGGCTGGCTGGAGATCGACACGCCCGGCGGGCCCAAGAAGGTGCGGCTGACGCGCATCCACATGGAGGAGGACGCCGGGAAGCTCCTGCACGAGGGGTTCCACGACTCCGCCACGCGCTCGTACGTGGACTTCAACCGCTCCGGCATGCCGCTCATCGAGATCGTCTCCGAGGCGGACCTGCGATCGCCGCAGGAAGCGCACGCCTACTTCTCGACGCTCCGCAATGCCCTCGTCTGGATCGGCGTCACCGACGGCAATATGGAGGAGGGGTCGCTGCGCTGCGACGCCAACGTGTCCCTGCGGCCGAAGGGGCAGACGAAGTTCGGCGTCAAGGTCGAGCTGAAGAACCTCAACTCGTTCAAGTTCGTCCAGTTCGGCATCGAGCACGAGATCGTCCGCCAGGCGGCGGTGCTCGACGGCGGCGGCACCATCGTGCAGGAGACGCGCCTCTACGATCCCAGGGAGGATCGCACCCACTCCATGCGCTCGAAGGAGGAGGCGCACGACTACCGCTACTTCCCCGAGCCGGACCTGCCGCCGCTCGTCGTCGCCCCGGAGTGGGTCGAGGCGATCCGGAACGACCTTCCGGAGCTGCCGTGGGATCGGCGCGCGCGCTACGTCGGCCCGCTCGGGATCAAGGATCAGGACGCCCGCGTGCTGACGAGCGACAGGGCGCTGGGCGATTACTTCGAGGCGGCCGCGAAGGCATCGGGGGCGCCGAAGACCGCGGCGTCGTGGGTCCTGACCGAGGTGCTGCGCAAGCTGAAGGGAGGGGAGAGCGGCATCGAGGCGGCGCCGCTCCCGCCCGAGCGGCTGGGCGCGCTCGTGAAGCTGGTGGAGAGCGGTGCTGTCTCCGGCAAGATCGCCAAGGAGCTGTTCGAGGAGATCTGGACGAGCGGCGCCGACCCGGCGGAGCTCGTGAAGGCGCGCGGCCTGACGCAGGTCTCCGACGAAGGCGCCATCGCCGCTGCCGTGGACGCGGTCCTCGCGGCGAATCCGGGGCAGGTCGCGTCGTACAAAGGCGGCAAGACCGGCGTGCTCGGGTTCCTGGTCGGCCAGATCATGAAGGCGACCGGAGGCAAGGCGAACCCGTCCGTCGTGAACCGGCTCCTGAAGGAACGACTCGACTCGTGAGCGGGGCCCGCGCCGCGCACCGGGCGGAATGCGGCTCCGCGCGGCGGCCGCCGCGATGATCCAGCTCTTCCACGTGACGCGGCGCTACAACACCGGTGCGCCGGCGCTCTCGGACGTCTCGTTTTCCATCGAGAAAGGGGAATTCGTCTTCCTGACCGGCGCGAGCGGCGCGGGCAAGACGACGCTCCTGCGCCTGCTCTTCCGTGACGACCTGCCGACCGCCGGGCAGGTGATGGTCAACAACGAGAATCTCCAGAGCATGCCGGCCTCGCGCGTGCCGTACCTGCGCCGGCAGATCGGCGTGGTGTTCCAGGATTTCAAGCTGCTGCGCCGCAAGACGGTGTTCGAGAACGTCGCTTATGCGACGCAGGTGATCGGGCTTCCCGCAAGCGAGCAGCGGCGCCGCACCTACCGGGTGCTGGAAATGCTGGCGCTGAACCACCGGCTGCACCATTTCCCGGACCAGATCTCCGGCGGCGAGCAGCAGCGCGTGGCGATCGCGCGGGCGCTCGTGAACCGGCCGCTGGTGCTGCTCGCCGACGAGCCGACCGGCAACCTCGACCCCGAGCTGTCGCTGGCCATCATCGAAACCTTCAAGGAGATCAACGCCCAGGGGACGACGGTCCTGGTGGCGACGCACGATCGCTCGCTCATCCAGAGGATGGCGCGGCGCGTGCTCACCCTGGCGCAGGGACACCTCGCGCCCGCGGGATCGGCGTGACGGCGATCCTCCTGCCGATCCTGAAGGAGGCGCGCGACGGGCTGACGCGGCACCCGGCCCTGACACTCCTGGCGACCCTGTCGATGGCGGTGTCGCTGTACGTCCTGGGGATGTTCGTCCTCATCGCCTGGAACGTGCGGCTCGCCACGGCGACGCTCGGGAAGGAATTGCAGATGCAGGTCTACATGCGCCCCGACGCGACCCGCGAAGAGATCGAAGCCGTGCGCATGGGACTGGTGTCGGACGACGCCGTCGCGGAGGCGCGGCTGGTGCCGGCGGAAGAAGCGCGCCGGCGCTTCGAGGGCCGCTTCCCGCGCCTGTCGGGGATCTCGGCCGGGCTCGGCGAGAACCTCTTCCCGGCCTCGTTCGAGGTGGTGCTGCGGCCGGCGCACCAGGGAGCCGAGGAGGCGGAGCGGCTGGCGAAGGCGTACAAGGTCGGTCCCGGCGTGGACGAAGTCCGCTTCGACCGCGGCTGGTTCGAGCGGCTGACGGCGCTCCTCGACTTCTTCCGCAACGGCGGCTACGGTCTCGGCGCGCTCCTGGTGATGGCGGTGATGGTGACGGTCGGCGCCGTCGTGCGGCTCACGGTCCTGGCGCGCCGCGAGGAGATCGAGATCATGAAGCTCGTCGGCGCGACCGCCTCGTTCATCCGGGCGCCGTTCCTGCTCGGCGCGGCGACACAGGGGCTCGCCGGGGGCCTGCTCGCGCTCGCGGGCCTGCGGCTCACCTGGTGGATGCTGGTGCGATCGAATCCCTACCGGGAGAACCCGCTCCTGGCGCTCGCGGCCGGACGGTTTCCGCCCGCCGACGTCCTGGCGATTCTGCCTCTCCTGGGTCTCCTGCTCGCGCTCGCCGCGGCGGCGCTGTCGCTTGGACGCGCCTCGGCGCAGCCCGGCTAGCTAGAAGTCGATGGCGATGTAGAACTGGCCGACGGATCCCGACTTGTGGAACGGGTCGTCGATGCGGCGCACGTCCGTCTTCGGGTCGCAGACGCCGTCTCCCGAGGTGTCGCACACTTCCATGGTGTTCTCGAGCTGGTGCGCGTACGACCAGGTGAGCTGGAACGGCCCCAGGAAGACGTTGAAGCCGAATCCATAGGCGCCGCGCCCGTCTCCCAGCTTGTCGTTCTCCGAATCCCAGAAGTGGAAGGTCTTCGGGATGACGTTGTTGTTCTGGTCCAGGGCGTAGAGGTGCTTCGGGTCCGCCATATCGGTGAGGTAGGGCGTCGAATCCGGATGGGTGAACAGGTCCCCCTGGAACCAGGCGGCCGCGACATCGAGGAAGGCGAAGCCGCGGATGTCCCGCAGGATGCCGACGGGGAAGACGAGCGCGTCCACGAGCGGGAAACGGAACTCGATGTTGGTGTAGGCGACCCGGTTGCCGTAGAAGTCCCTGAAATCGTAGCCGCGCAGGTAGTTGAGACCGCCCGTCGAGTAGATGTTGTACGCCTCGCCGTTGCTGACATAGGCCGCCAGCCGGATGGCGAACAGGGACCGCGCCGTCACCTTCCGGTAGATGCGGTAGTCGAGCTCGGTGTTGAGCGTCGAGGCCGTCACGCTCTGGTCACCGGACGAGATTTGCACCGTCGGGGCGTAGTACTGCGACAGTCGGTAGCGCTGCCCGTGGTACGGGCCGAACTCCTGGTACCGCGTCGTGTCGCCGTCGAGCGCCCAGCCGACGAACGGGAACTTCTCGTCGGTCGACGGGTACGAGATGGTCCCGTCGAGCTGCAGGACCGGGCGGGTGTACGAGCGCATGGTGTAGCCGGCGCTCCCGGAGATGCGGTAGTAGCGGTTGAACGGCCAGGCGACCGTGCCCCCCACCGCCGTCGTGCTGAACGATTCGTTCGTCCGGGCGATGGCATTGGTGCTGACCGACTGCGCGATGTAGTAGTCGCGGTAGTCGCGGATGAACGCCCCCCACTGCATGCGCTTCCGCACATTCAGGTACTGGTAGAAGAAGTTCGAGAAGGTCGAGACCGACTGGAAATCGAACACCATGCGGCGATCGCCGAGCAGATCCGACAGCAGCACCGTGGCGTTGCCGAGGAGCGTCCCGTCGTCGGCGACGCCGACGAGCACGCTCGGGGCGTTCTCGAGGTGGAAGTGGATCTTGTCGTACGGCTTCTTGGCCGCCTCGTCGAGCGACAGCCGCAAAGGCGGCTCGAACGGCTGCAGATCGGCCGGCTCCTGGGACTGGTCGGCCGCCAGCTTCACGCCTTCAGGCTCGCCGGGCTGCATGCGGTAGATCTTGAGCCGCCCCTCGGCATAGGCGGAGAAGGCGAGCGACGTCTTCCCGCCTTCGTCGGGCAGCTCCTGCGGGGTGAAGGCGCCGCCGGCGAGGCTCGTCAGCCGCCGGATGTCGCCGGACTCGAGGCTCAGCGCGTGCAGGTTGTAGATGCCGCCGTCCACGTCGCTCGTGTAGTAGACCGTCTTCCCGTCGCGCGAGAAGGTGGGCATCAGGTCGTCGCTCTCGCCGAAGGTCAGCTGCACCTTCCGCGTCGGGTCGTTCGCGTCCACCATGAAGACCTTGGTCGCGGGACCGATGCGCCGGTTGTAGAGGACCTGCTTGCCGTCGTGCGACCAGGCGGGGTTGCTGTCGAAGAACGTGTCCTGCGTCAGGTTCTGGATCGCCTTGGTGTGCAGGTTGTACGTGAAGATGTCGGTGACCCCGTCCTTCACCCCCTCGAACGCGATGACGTTCTTGTCCGGCGACCAGGAGGGGGAGAGCTCGTCGTCGATCCCGGGGATCGACACGACCTGCTTGAGGTTCCCGTCCACCGCGCTGTGGATCAGGAGGACCCGCTCGTTCTCCTTGCGCGCGAACATCGCCACCATGTCGCCGTCGGGCGACCACGTCAGGTCCTTCTTCCCCTGGAAGGCGCCGTAGACCAGGTCCTCGTACTTGTTGGTGAACCCCTTGGTGAGCGGGCGCCACACCTTGCCGTCGCGCGCCGACAGGATGCAGGCGTCGAGATCGCGCCACCGCGTCGTGAAAACCGCGATCAGATCGCCGGAGGGCGACAGCGCGGGGCTGAAGTTGACGACGTCCGCCTCGCGCGGGTCTTTCTTGGCGATCTCGTGGCCGTAGTCCTGCGGCTCCTTCTTCTCCAGCAGGATCGGCAGGTACTTCTTTTGTAAATATTTCTTGAACTGCCGGTCGAACTCGTCGCCGTCGATGCCGAAGGCGTCCTGGATCGGCTTCTCGATGTTGTTGGTCAGGAGGCTCTTGCGGAACTCGGCGATGAAGGTGCGCAGCCCCTCCTGGCCGTATTTCTCCTCGATGAAGGCGAAGGCGGCGTGGCCGAAGCGGTAGGTCAGGAAGTTGGTGACCTGCACCCGGTGGATCGGCGGGATGAGGCCGTAGATCACCGCGTCGCGGATGATCATCAGGTCGAGCGAGGATTCGTCCTGCGCCATGTAGGACGCCATCCCCTCCATGACCCAGCCCGGCGCGTTGCTGCGGAAGGCGCGCGACACCGACTCCTGGTACAGCAGGCTGAACTGGAAGACGTGCGTCAGCTCGTGCCCGAACAGCGCGTACAGCTCGTCCGGGGGGAGATCGAGGGGCACCACCATCCGGTCGGCGAGCGGCTCGGAGAATGCCGCCACGTACTGCGGGATGAAGCCGAGCGAGATGTTGGTCTGCTCGAACTCGGCGTGGGTGCGGTAGACGATCAGGTTGATGCGGAACTTGATCTCGTGGTCGAGGATCTGCGACAGGCGCGTGTACTGCGACTCGGCGAAGGAGACGACCTGCTCGAGCATCGGCGCCTCCTCCGGGTAGTAGTAGACGTCGAAGTGGGGCGCCTTGTAGATGCTCCACTTGAAGTCCTGGTAGACGATCTTGTTCTTGCCGAAAGCGTGCGCCTGCGCCGGCAGGAGCAGGAGGAGGAGCGCCGCCGCCACGGCGACACCCAGGGCGCGCCCGGGCCGGATCATTCCTCGAACAGGGAGCGCGGCAGGGACCGCACCCCGGGGGAAACGATGCCGCGGATGTCGCCGGACATCTCGTCGTACAGCATGAAGAGCCCCGACAGCCGATCGAACCCGGCGCCGTCGTACGTGTGCTCGCCGCTGAAATGGTCCTCGTACAGCAGCTCCCCCGTGTCTCCCTTGAGGAAGAAGAGGTGCAGGTCGAGCAGGAACGCTTCGCGGGTGACGAAGCGGGTGCGGCGCACGCGCTGCCCGGTCATCGGCGAGATCTCGTCCACCGACACGTAGCCCGAGCGGTCGGCGGTCTTGAAGCCCGCCTCGCCCGAGACCACGAGATCCGCGTCGTAGCGCTCGGCGAGCTTGCGCCAGAAGCCGGTGTTGGCGAGCAGGTCGCGGATCGGCTGCTCCGGCAGGGCCGGCGGGTCGACGTCGAGCATGTCGAGCGTGGTGCGGTTGCGCCAGTCGCGCCGCAGCACCCCGACCAGCTCCTTGCTGAGGTCGAGCTCGTCCGGCTCCTCGTCGATGACCATCCTGGTCACCAGGACGTGCCGGATCCCCGTCATGTCGATGTGCTCGGGCGTGGGGACGAAGAGTGTGACTCGCGTCACCTTGCCCTTGTGCTTGGTGGCCGGCGGCACGGGACCGGGGATGTCCTCCTTGAGTTCGGGATGGAGCGCCAGGAAGGACTCCTGGTTGTCGCGCACCTCCTTGGATTCGGGGAATTGCTTACGGGCTTCGGCGTACGCGCGTCCGGCGTCGGCCATGCGGCCCGCGGCCTCGTAGGCGACCGCGAGGTTGTTCCGGAGACGCGGATTCTCGGCGTCCGTCTGCACGGCTCGCTCCCATCGGGCCAGCGCCTCGCGCCACAAGCCGCCGCGGGCGGCCTCGACCCCGTAGCGCATGAGAGCCCGCGGTGAGGTTTCTTCCGCCGCATGCACGACGCCCCACGCCGCCGGCAACGCCGACAGCCAGACCGCGAGGATCAGGCGCGGGCGCGGGAGTTGAAGCGTTTTCCACAGCAAACGCGGCGAGTATACCGCGCGATTTCCGAGGTTGACAGCCGTCGCCGGGCCAATAGATTATCTCCACGCTGCCGATCGTCCGCGACGCTGGTCGCGGTGCCGCCGGAGGGCTCTTTGCCGCGGATCGCCAAGGATTGTTTCGGAACCGTCATTTCCACCCTCCACAAGATGAAGGAGTGCGTCCGCTGCGAGCTGCTCGCCGAATGCCGATCGATCAACTGGTCGGGTGGCGAGAAGGACTCCGACCCCCCGGTCGTCGTGCGGCGCCCGCTCCCGGGCAGTGACGGGGACGGGGAACCGGCTCCCCAGTCGCCCCGGTAGCGCCGCGGCGCCGCGGTCGCCCCAACCCCATCGGTTCGGCTGTTACGGTTTCGGTGCCGCCGGCGCCTGCGTCGTCGCGGTGGTTTTGTTCGCCGTCGCGGTGGACTTGTTCGGAGGCGGTGGTGTCTCCTCTCCGAGGAAGACCGAGCGGGGCGCTTCGACCGACCGATCCCGGCCGCGGACTTCCAGCTCGAGTGGCTTGAAGCCCCCGTGCTCACCGGGCGCGCGGACGTACGACACGATGTACTGGTGGCGCAGGGTCTCGGTCACGGCATCGAGGGCCCGGGCGATCGCCGTCGCATCGAAAGCCGTGTCGTAGTCGCCGCCGGTGTCGGCGGCCGCCTCCGAGAGCGCCCGCTCCGTCTTCTTCGCATCGCTCCAGGGCCGCTCGGGCGGGGCCGGCAGGGCGAGAATGCGCAGCGATGCGCCGCTCCTGCGCACGGCTTCGATGGCCGCGGTCAGGGGGTCGATGTCCACGGGCGGCGTCTTCGCGCCGGCCGGCACGGCGGGGACGGCCGAGGCTTTCGCGCCGTTCTTCGTTTCCAGGAACGCCGCCGGCAAAGGCGGTCCGAGCGGCTCGTCACCGAAAGGCGCCACGGGCGCGATCACGAGCAGCAGGCGGGGGCCCGGTCGCTGGGCCAGGGCGGCGGAGGCACGTGCCGCCAGCTCGGACCACGACGGGACCGGTGGCGTGCCCGCCGATCGGTGGTTGGCCGCGTGACTCTCCGCCGGGACGACATCAGGTGCGGGCGCGGCGGGCGTGTCGAACGCGGCCAGGATGGATGCGACGTCATAGGTGAAAGGCGACGGCTCGGCGCGCGGGACCACGAGCCAAGGCTTCCCACCTTCCTTCGCGGGCTCCGCGGATGTCTCTTTCCGGCGCAGAGCCGCGTCGGTCTCGCCGTTGGCGGCGCCACCCGGCGCCGCGGGACCTGAGGATCCGCCCGGTCCGAACACGGCCAGCGCCTGGTGGGGCGGGAGCTGGCGCAGGAAGCGGACCATCGGCTCGCGCGCCGCGTCCGCCACCGCCGGATCGACGACGACCGCGATCGACGTCGGCGCCGGTCCCGCGAGGAAGTGCACGATGCCCTGCGGCGCCGTCCCTTCGGTGAGCGAGAAATCGCTCACGTCGAGGCGATCCACCGGCTGCCCGGCGGTGTCGCGCACCATCGCCGCGAAGGTGACGACGCGCCCCGGCGCGTTCTCCGCGAGGTCCGCCGATCGCGACACGAACGACACGCGGGCGCGCCGGCCCTCGTGCGTCAGCGCCTTCACCTCGATCGTGTGGCGGCGGATCTCGGGGCCGAACTCGAAGGTCGTGCTGTACGGCTCGTCGGTGTCCACGAAGACCAGGTGCCGGTCCACGAAGAAATCGACCTGATCCACGGTGTCGTCTCGTGGGATCATCGTCTCGACGCGGAGGGTCTGTTTCCCGTGCAGCCACGGATCGACCGGGCTCGTCAGCACGATCGCGAAGCCGCGGTCGTCGGGACTCTGGACCCCTTCCGGCCAGCCCTTCGGCGCCGGCGGCGCGCCGGCAAGAGCGGCGGAAGCGGCCGGAAGCAGGGCGAGCGCGAGGACGAAAGCGTGACGCAAGCGGGGGCACCAGGCCGGTCCGGAACATGCCGGCATTTCCAACATAGGAACGCCGGGGCCCCATCGTCAAGACATGATGCATCACGGTGACGGAATCGTGAGGCGCGAGATCGGCGCCGTCCGCACGGTGCGGGCGCGCCTGACGGCACCGCCCTCCAAGAGCGTCACCCAGCGGGCCCTCCTCATCGCATCGCTGTGCCCGGGAAAGTCGCGTCTCGTCCGGCCGCTGCTCGGCGAGGACGGGCTGCTCCTGCGCGACGCGCTCGCGGCCTGCGGCACGCGCATCGTCGCGTGCGTCGAGGACGCGGCCGCTCTCGAAGTGGCCGGGGGAGAGGCCGGGCGGGGCGCAGGGATGGCCTTGATGCTCGGCAACGCCGGCACCGCCATGCGCTTCCTGGCGGCCCGCCTGGCGGTCGAGCCCGATCCGCGCCTCCTCGACGGCGGCCCCCGCATGCGGCAGAGGCCCATCGAGGATCTGCTCGGCGCGCTCCGCGGGCTCGGGATGGAGGCGGAATCGGTGCGCGGCAACGGCTGCCCGCCGATCCGCGTCGGTGGCGGCCGGCCGCGCGGCGGCGCCATCTCCCTGTCGGGCGCGCGCAGCAGCCAGTTCATCTCGGCCCTCCTCATGGCCGCGCCCCGCCTGGAGCAGGGGATCGACGTCGGCATCGAAGGAGCGCTGGTGTCGCGACCGTATGTCGAGCTGACCGCAAGCGTGATGCGCCGCTTCGGGGTCGAGGTCGGCAGGACCGCCGAGCGGTTCTCCGTGGCGCCGGGACGGTCCTATCGCGCGACGGACATCGTGATCGAAGGCGACTGGTCGTCCGCCTCTTATCTTTTCGCGGCGGCGGCGATCGTCCCGGGGCGTGTCGAGGTCGAAGGGCTCGACGCGGATTCGCGCCAGGGAGACGCGGGGATCCTCGAGCTTCTGCGCCGCATGGGTTGCCGCGTGGAGACGGGCGGAAGCATCACGGTGGAAGGCCCCGATCGCCTCCGCGCCGTGGACGCGGATCTCGCCGGCATGCCGGACCTCGCTCCGACGGTGGCGGTGCTGGCGCTCTTCGCCGATGGACCGACCCGCATCCATGGCGTGCCTCACTTGAGGTTCAAGGAGAGCGATCGCATCGAGGCCCTCGTGGCCGGCATCGGCGCGCTCGGTGGGCACGCGGAGACCGCGGAAGACGGCCTGACCATCCGGGCGCGGCCGCTCCACGGCGGCGCCATCGACCCGCGCGGCGATCACCGCATGGCCATGGCCTTCGCCGTCGCGGGGCTGCGCGTGCCGGGCACGACGGTGCTCGACCCCGCCTGCGTCGCCAAGTCGTATCCCGGGTTCTGGGACGACTTCGCCAGGCTCACCGGACAATAAAAAACCCCCGCGGGGAAGCCCCGCGGGGGTCGGGAAATGCCGAACAGCCGCGCTTAGAAGCGGAGGCGCGCCTGGCCGTAGAGCCGCATCGCCGAGTCGTCCGGACCGGCGGCGCCGGTCAGGGCGTCGTCCGGCGAGAACTGCGACCACGAAGCCTCGAAGGTGACGTTCTTCGTGTAGTTGAAGCCGTAGAACAGGTCGATGGCCGTGCCCAGGTCGCTCGTGGTGCCGTCGACCGGGCCGAGGTCGGTGTCCTGGTCCAGCGAGTAGTCCCAGAACTCCGCGCCCCACGAGTGACGGCCCGTCCAGCCGGTGTAGCCGAGGGCGAACGCCTGGATGCCGCCGCCGCCCGCGCCCGCGAGACCGGCGCCGGCGAACGACGGGTTGCCGCCGGTCAGCGCGAACCAGTCGCCGTGACCGAGACGGTTGTGGAAGTCGGTGAAGAACGGACGGAAGCCCTCGTCCTTGTCGTCGAGACCGCCGCCGGACGGGGTCTTGTTGCCGCTCGCCGACTCGAACTTCCCGTACGGCCGGTGGATGATGTTCCCGGCCTTGAAGTTCCAGCCGAACATCGCCTCGATGACCGTGCCGGAGAGATCGGCGCCGGCCTCGAACACGCCCGGCGTGGAGAGGTCGCTGATCTGCCCGAACTGCTGGGCCACCTCGGCGTTCCAGACCGCGCCGTTCTTCGTGACGTTGTCATGGAACCAGCGGGCGCCCACCATGTCGACCGTGGTCGGGGTATCGACACCGAAGGCGCGATTCCGGTTCTCCATGAAGTAGAGGTCGAGCCCCTGCTCCTTGGCGATGTCCCAGGTCACGTAGGCGCCCCAGAAGTAATCCGTCGCCGGGGTCCCGGTGACGAGCACCGCGGAAGGCGGAATCGAGTTGTCGGGGTGGAAGGCGCTGCCCTCGACCGGACGGGTGTACCAGCCGGTGATGTCCACCTTCTTCAGGTCCCAGTTGGCGATCACGCCGTCGTGGACGATCCCGGCGTAGAAGTCGAGGTCACCGAGGTGCAGCTCGTTGCCCTTCACCAGCTCGGTCCGGCCGAAGGTCAGGCTGAAGTGATCGCTCCAGAGCTTGTCCAGGGTCAGGTTCCCCTGGTACAGGCTGACGCCGGAATCGGCCGCGAAGCCGAACACGTTGCCGTTCTTCACCGGGCCCGTGAAGTCGCCGCCGAAAACGCCCGCGTTCTGCAGCTCGATCCAGGCGCTGACGTTCTTGGTGAAGTGGCCCTCGGCCGCGATCCGGATGCGGTACGGCCAGTAGCTGGCCTGGTCGTCATTGGAGCCCAGGCCCGGGTCCGTGCCGGAGTCCGTGAAATCGTTGCCGTTGTTCGTGTACTCCATCCGCGTGCGAACCTCGCCGTGGATGGTGAAGGGCTTCTCTTCCTGCGCGAAGACGACCGGCGCGAAAACCGCCGCCACGCCCGCGAGCAGGAGCGCACTGAAGATGACCTTTCTCATTCCCGGTGCTCCTCCCCAGACTAGTTTGAAAGAAAGACGCATGAGGCCCCCCGTCTCCCTGATGGGTCCCCGGGCCACCGGGGGCCGCGTCCGCCGGGGACGAGTGACCCGGCGAGGCGGTCGAGCGCGACCTGCGACTTCTGACGACTTGCGATGAATCTTTGAGGTGTTGAGGCGGGCGGGAATTCGGAATGCGGCCCCACCCGGGGGCCGCCAAGAGCAAGTTGATTGCCAAGCGAAATCGGCTCAACGATATGAGGCAAAAACCGCACGATCCGTATGTTTCGGTAGGGTGTATCCCGGTATTCGTGGGCTTCGAGAGAGGCTGACGACATCCAATCAACCGGATCTTGGATGGAGATCCGGAAAACCGAAGCAGGCAGAGAGGATTTGACGGGCGGAGATCGAGCGGCTATATAGAGCCCGTCGGACTCATTGAGGAGGGACTTTTTCCATGAATCGATTCACGCCTGTCGCCTTGCTGATCGCGTGCGTGATGCTGTGTGGCGTCGTGGGATGTGGTCAGAGCGCCCAGCCGCCGGCCGATCAGACCGCTCAACAGGCTCCGCCGCCCGCGGAGCAGCCGGCACCGCCGCCGCCCGCCCAGGAGCAGGCGGCTGCACCCGTGGCTCCGCCTCCGGCGGCGCCCGCCCCAAGCCGTTCGCACACGAGCGCCATCCCCGAGGAGCACCATGCCGCCGCCCCGGCGCCGGCCGTTCCGAATTCCGTGACGGTGACGGTTCCGGCCGGCACCCAGCTCGCGCTGGCGTTTCCGGCCGAGCTCACCTCCGAGACCGCCCAGGTCGGCGATCAGGTGGTGGCCACGCTGAAGCAGTCGATCACCGTCGGCGATCGCGTCGCGTTCCCCGAGGGAAGCCAGGTGCACGGCACCGTCAGCGACGTGAAGTCGGCCTCGAAGGGTTTCAAGGAGACCGGCGGCGCGCTGTCGCTGCAGTTCACGAGCGTCGTGGCGCCGGGCGGTCACAAGTCGGCCATCTCCGCCGGCTACACCAAGGCGGCGGAGGGCAGCGCGGCCAAGAAGGGCGCGATCATCGGCGGCAGCGCCGTCGGCGGCGCCCTCCTCGGCAAGGCGCTCGGCAAGAGCACCGGCGGCGGCGCTGCGGTCGGCGCGGCGATCGGCACCGCGGTCGCCGGCACGACCAAGGGCCGCGAAGCCCGCATCAAGGTCGAGGACGTCCTGCAGGTTCCGCTGGAGCAGAACGCCAAGGTCGTCCTGCCCCGCTGAACTGAGAGGCCCGGGCCGGCCGCAATCGGTCCCCGGTGCCCGCACGAAAAGCCACGAGCCCGGCGCACCAGCCCGAATTCCTTCGGACCTGCGTGCACCGGGCTCGTTGTCTTTCAGCGCCCGAAAGGCGCGATCGTTACTTCTTCTTCGCGGCCGCGACCTCGCTCTTGTTCGCGAACTCGCTCAGCTTCACGTCCACGGGGCAGGCCACCATCACCGGCCCGCCCGAGGCGTCCGTCGTCATGACGTTCATGACGAAGTGGGCCTCGGCGTGGGCGTTGCCGCTGACGCCCGACTCCTTCAGGGAGTCGAAGGCGAACGTCAGCTCGAGCCCGTTGGGCAGACGGCTGCCGCCCACCAGGTGGCCGCTCGCGTACTCCGGCGTGAAGCCGGGGTCGCCCTGCCCGAACGAAAGGACCGGGCCGCACACGTCGCTCTTGCACGAGTAATTGATTGAGAAGCTGACCGGCGTCCCGGGCGTTGCGCTCTTCAACGCGAAGTCGCAGTCCCAGGTGACGCCCGTGGCGGCGTCGGTGCAGGACTTGTTCCTGACCGCCTGGGCGTGCGCCGGAGTCGCCAGCATGGCTGACACCAGGAACGCTGCACCCGCGAACGTGAGAACCGTCTTCTTCATGGCCGCTTCACCTCCGGGGCTGGCCCGAACCGCCGCCGCCCGCGCCCCTCGGAAGAGCAAGCCCGGTACCACGTCAGGGGGTTGAAGGACGATTCCGTCATCGGCCGCAAGTCGCGCAACCGTCGTCCGGCGCGGGGTTCGCGGGAAGGCCCGGAGTCCGGGGACTGGACAGGTTACGAAAGCCGCGCCGACAGCCGTTGTCGCCGCCGGCCGACAGGGAAGGGCGATCGCGACAGGCGGTGTCAGTCGCGGACGTCGGTTCCGGGGTCGCTCCCGAGGAAGCGCTGGAATTCCGGGCGCTGGCGCAGGAATGCGAACGCCGGGTCGGTCGCGACCTGGTCAGCGGGAAGGTACCCGCCGTCGCGCGAACGTCCGAGAAATGACAGGCTCGAATCGGCGTCGCGCGCCAGGCCGTAGGCACGCGCCATGCGATAGCAGGCGGCGGCCGGTGTCTTCGCATCCAGGAGCCCCGCCACGGCGTCGAGCGCCTTGCCGGCCGGGGATTTGTCGGGAATCGATTTCCTGCCCTCCGACGAGCGCAGGCGGGCCAGCGCCACGGCCGAGTCGACCAGGCTCAGCCGGTCCTCGAGGGGATCCGTCCTGAGGATCGCCTGCTCGAGAAGACCCGCCGCCTCGGCATCGCGACCGCGCTCGTGCAGCAGGTCGCCGAGCCGCCGGGCCATGCGCGTCGGCGCCAGCGGCCGCGCCGCCGCCTCGCGCAGCAGCGCCTCGACGCGGTCGGGGCGGTTCCTCCCGGCGTACCAGTCCACGAGCCCGTCGTAGGACAGGAACAGGACCTCGCGGCCGCGCGCCGGGCCGTCGTAATCGACCGGGACGCGCGTCGTGACGAGGCTCAGGAAGTACTCCGCCTCGGCGCCGCGATCGAGCTTCAGGAGCGCGTAGCCCTTGCCGTAGAGGCTGAGGAGCGTCCAGAGCGAGCCGTTCTCCGGCAGCTCCGCCCGCTGGTAGTACTCGAGCGCGGTTTCGTAATCGGCGGCGGCGACACGGTTCCCCGCCGCTCCTTCGAGGGCGCGCAGCTTCACCTCGGGGTGGTGATCGAGGATGCCCTGGTAGCTGCGGGACGCGATGGTGTTCGCGCCGCTGCGCGCCAGCGTCGCCGCCCCCCCGAGCTGCGGCAGCGGCGAGTCGTGCTCGAGGTCCGCGGCCTGGCCGTAGAGATTCATGGCGCCGTCGTAAGCCCCGATCTCGCGCAGCGTCTCCGCCAGCGCCATGAGGACGCGCGGCGAGTCGGGGGCGACATCGGCCGCCCGCCGGCAGGCGGTCAGCGAGGCGTCGAGGGATCGCCGCAGCCGCTGCACGATGCACAGCGCCAGCGGTCCGTCCGCCCGGCCCGGCCCCAGGGCGTCGGCTCTCTCCGCCTCGGCGAGCGCCGGGGTGGTGCGGTCGGCCGCCGCCAGCGCGAGCGCCCTGACCGATCGGATGGCCGGATCGTCCGGGGCGAGGGCGACGGCGCGCTCCGTTTCCGCCAGGGCTTCGTCGATCCGTTCCTGGCGCTCGTCGATGCCGGAGGCGTACAGGTACAGGTCGGAGCGGGCCAGCCCGGCGCGCGCCGCGGCGAGACCGGGATCCGCCCTGAGCGCCCGGCGCAGGAGGCGGCGGGCCTCGTCATGGTCGGCGGCGCTCCAGCGATCCACGAGCAGGAGTCCCCGGGCCAGGAGCGATGAGCCCTCCACCTGTCGAAACTCGCGCGGGCGGCGGGTCTCATCCTGCGGCGCATCCGCCTGCGCCCGGACGGACGCCGGCCCGCCGCCGAGAGCGGCGATCGACAGGAGGGCGACGAGTCCCCTCAGGCTTCGTTGGGAGAGAGACGTCCAAGCAGGGCGCGCCACCGGCTGCGCAGCCGGCCGCCCAGGACGTTCAGCGTGTGCTCGCGGGCGAGGAACGAGAAGACCGGGGCGGAGCGGCGGTCGTAGCGATCGAGCTCCTCCTGGATCCGCCGGTGTCTCGGCCGCAGCGCCAGGCCGCGATGGAACGCGGCGAAGGCCGGGCCCCTCTGCCGGTGCCGCAGGTACACGATGCCGAGATTGCAGAAGACGTCGGGGTCGAAGAACTCCCGCTTCGCCGCCTGCTCGCACATCTTGAGCCCCTCGTCCGAGCGGACCTGCGCGAGGTTCAGCGCCAGCCCCAGGAACGACAGGTACTTCATGTTGGAGGTTTTCTGGTTCGGACGGTCGAGGTCGATCGACGCCTGGAAACAGGAGGCCGCCTCCTGGTACGAGCGGCGCTCGAGGCAAGCCAACCCCCGCTTGAAGGCGTCCTCGGGATTGGAGGGTGGTTCGAGAGCGGGCATCTCCCCTCGCGCGACGGTGGCGGTCCGTTTCCGACATGGCCCCAATATAAGCGGGAACGGAGGGGCGTCAACCACCCGTGGACAGCAAAAGGGCCGTCCCACGCCTCTTTGCGGGCGGGAGACGGCCCTCGATCACTTCGGCCGCCCGGCGTGCGGGCGGGCTACTCTTCCTCGGAATCCCAGCCCATGCCGTAGGTCGGCGCCCCGCCACCGGAGGGACGGTCCGACTCGAATGACGAACTCGGCATCGGCGTCACGGGCTTGGGCGAAGCCGGCCGCGCGGGCGCCTTTTTGGGTGCGGTTTGCGCCGCAGACGACTTGTGCCGCGGAGCCGTCTTCTTCGCGGCCTTCCTGGTGCTCTTGGCACGGGGGCTGGCCCTCTTGGACGATGCCTTCCGGGCCGGCTTGCTGCGTCTCGGCGCCTTGCGCTTCGCTTTCTTCTTGGCCACAGTCGTACCCCCTGTGTTTCGTGTCGTCCGAACGTCGTTGGGATCGGCGGGGTAATTCATCACAACACCGCACATTCGTCAAGTCACGGTGGATCTTTCGTACCGCGTGTGCGGTCGCTGATCACGGACAAGAACGATCTCCTGTTCCACCGCCTCAGAGGGAACAGGAATCGATCCCGCCGGGGACGGGTCCGGCCACGCTGCCCGTGGCCTCCCGTGATTCGTCGTCACTTCATGGGCGGGGGCGTTGCGCGAATCAGGGGGTTCGGTGTTTCAGGGTGTCGATGGCGATGAGCGGGTCGTCGGTGATGACGGCGGTGACGCCGGATGAGGCCAGGCGTAGGAGATCGGCGGGATCGTTCACGGGATAGACGAAGATCTCGAGGGCGAGTTTCTTCGCGGAGGCGAGGCGGCGGGGGGTCGACAGGCGGAGGTGGGGGTTGACGGCGCGGAGGTGGAGACGGCGGTGCGTCTTCGCCAGGCCCTGCATCGTGCGGGAGCGGAGCCAGCCGAGCGCGGCGACGGGGAGGACGGCGCGGGCGGCTTCGAGGGCGCGGACTTCGAAGGACGAAATCAGGAGAGAGGGAGGGCGGCGGCGCGCGCGGGAGAGGTCGCGGGCGACGGCCTGGGCCAGGCGGGGGGCCTCGGCGATGGCGCGACGGCGGGCGGCGAGGCCGCGTCCCGAGTCGATCTTGAGCTCGATGTTGAGGACGGCGCGGTCCTGGCAGAAGTCGAGCGCCTCACCGAGCGTCGGGATGCGCGCGCCGCGATGCGACGCACCGAGCCAGGTGCCGGCGTCGAGCCGCCGCAGCGCGTCGAGCGTCTGAGCGGCGACGTGGCCGCGGCCGCTGGTGGTGCGATCGAGGGTCGGGTCGTGCAGCAGGATCGGAACGCCGTCGGCGCTGAGCCGCACGTCGAATTCGATCCCGTCGGCTCCCTCGTCGAGCGCCAGCTCGAAAGCCGGAAGGGTGTTCTCGGGGGCGCGCCGGCGGGAGCCGCGGTGCGCGAGGACCAGCGGCCGCGCCGCGGCCGCAAGGATCACGGCTCGACGGCCTCGGCGGCGGCCTTCTCGGTGCGCTTGCGGTCGCTCGATCGCAGCGTGCGCTTGCGCAGCCGGACGGATTTCGGCGTGACCTCGACGAGCTCGTCGTCGGCGAGGAACTCGATGCCGTCCTCGAGCGACATGAGGCGCGGCGGCTTGAGCCGCAGCGTCTCGTCGGAGGTCGAGGCGCGCATGTTGGTCAGGTGCTTGCGCTTGCACGGGTTCACCACGAGGTCGTTGTCGCGCGCGTGCTCGCCGACGATCATCCCTTCGTACACATCGAGCCCGGGACCGGTGAAGAGCGTGCCGCGGTCCTCGAGGTTGTAGAGGGCGTAGGTGACGGTCGTCCCCGGCTCCTTGACGATGAGCGCGCCGCGGTGCCGGTCGGGGATGTCGCCGCGCCACGGGCCGTAGGAGTGGAAGACGTGCGACATGATGCCGGTGCCGCGCGTCTCCGTCAGGTACTCGCGGCGGAAGCCCAGGAGCCCGCGCGCCGGCACGGTGAACTCGAGGCGCACGCGCCCGGTGCCCGCTCCCGCCATGTTGGCGAGGATGGCGCGCCGCTCGCCGAGCATCTCCATCACCCGGCCCGTGTACGCCTCCTCCAGATCGAGGACGAGGTATTCGATCGGCTCGAGCGGGGCGCCCTGCTCGTCGCGCTTGAGAATCACCTGGGGGCGCGACAGCTGGAACTCGTAGCCTTCCCGGCGCATGGTCTCGGCGACGATCGCCAGGTGCAGCTCGCCGCGGCCCGAGACCTTGAAGGTGTCGGTCGTGGCGGTCTCGTCGACGCGCAGCGCGACGTTCGCCAGCGCCTCCTTGCGCAGCCGCTCGCGCAGGTGGCGCGAGGTGACGAAGCGGCCCTCGCGGCCGGCGAACGGCGAGTCGTTGACCAGGAACTCCATCGCGAGGGTGGGTTCCTCGACCCGGATCGGCGGCAGCGCCTCGGGGTGCTCGGGGTCGGCGATGGTTTCGCCGATCTGGATGTCCGGGATGCCGGCGAGGGCGACGATCTCCCCGGCCGCCGCCTCCTGCACCTCGACGCGGCGCAGCCCCTCGAAGGCCTCGAGCCGCGTCACCTTGTGCGCCTGCACGCTGCCGTCGAGCTTGAGGATGGCGATCGGCATGCTCCAGCGCAGGTGGCCGCGCGACAGGCGGCCGATCGCCATGCGCCCGACGTAGTCGTTGTAGTCGAGGTTGGCGATCTGCAGCTGCACCGGACCCTCCGCGTCCCCGGGGGGCGGCGGCACCTTCGCCACGATGGTGCGCAGCAGCGGCGCGATCCCGTCCGGGGCGTCGGCGCCCGCGGCCGGCGCCTCCTCCATCTCCTTCACCGCCCAGCCGAGCTTCGCCGAAGCGTACAGGTGCGGGAAGTCGAGCTGGTCATCCGACGCGCCGAGATTGAGCATCAGCTGGAAGACCTCGTCCAGCACCTGGTGCGGCCGAGCGTCCGGTCGATCGACCTTGTTGATGACGACGATCGGCCGGTGGCCGTTCTCGAGCGACTTGCGCAGGACGAAGCGCGTCTGCGGCAGCGGCCCCTCGGCGGCGTCCACGAGCAGGAGCGCCCCGTCCACCATGCCCAGCACCCGCTCCACCTCGCCGCCGAAGTCGGCGTGGCCGGGGGTGTCCACGATGTTGATCTTGACCCCCTCGAAACGGACCGAGGTGTTCTTCGCGAGGATGGTGATGCCGCGCTCGCGCTCGAGGTCGTTGCTGTCCATCACCCGCTCCTGCACGCGTTCGTTCGAGCGGAAGGTGCCCGTCTGCTGGAGCAGGCGGTCGACCAGCGTCGTCTTGCCGTGGTCGACGTGGGCAATGATGGCGATGTTGCGGAGATCTTTTCGGCCGGTCACGCGGGTACTTTACTCGATGCGGGATCGCTACTCGATGCGGAATCGCGGGCGCGGCTTGGCCGGGCCTCCGATGGCGGGCGGGGTGATCGTGGCGCGCTTCTCGAGCAGCATCTCGCGCACCCCGTGACGCAGGAAGTACAGCTCGACGATCTTCAGGCCGGTGAAGGTCTTCTCGATGTCGCGGTTCTGGTACAGGTGCCGTGACGCCGGCGGCCCCGTGTAGGGATCGACCTGGATGTGCGACTCGTCCACGATGCGATGGCGGCCCGGCCCGTCGGGGGCCTCCTCGCGCCGGGCGTGGAAGGTCGCGAAGACAATCCCCCCCGGCCGGAGGAGCCGGACGACGTCGGGGCCGAGGCGGCTGGCGCGTGCCGGGTCGTAATAGTTGAACAGGTCCCAGCCGACGATGGCGTCGAACGTGGCGTCGTCGTAGGAGAAGCTCGTCGGCAGCGGCAGGGTGATCGGCACGGGGTGCTGTCCGGGCACCCGCTGGGGACTTCCCACGGTGCCGTTCGTGCCGGCGCCGTTGCGGGAGCCGTTGGTCCCGAAGGTGCGCGGCGGCAGGACGATGTGCCGGGTCGGGCGCACGGCCGGAGCCGCGCCCGCGGGAGCCGCGCTCACGGCGTCGGGAACCGCGGCGGTCGCCTCCCGAACGGTGGCGCCCGGCGTCGATGCCGGAACCGGCGCTACGCCGGCGGCGGGCTCGGACAGGGTGGTCGCGGGCGCGTGCGATCCACCGTTCTTCGCGCCGTTCGTGCCGCCGTTGGTCGCGCCGGGGATGGTCTCAGGGATGTGTGGCAGCGCCGCGGCCGCGTGCGGCTCGGCGGCGGGTGTGGTCGGCTGGGCCGCGGCCAGCGCCTCTTCGGCGGAGCGCATCAGGTCCTCGACCTGCACACGACAGCCGAGGCGCGCGAGGAGCTCGATGTTCGCGCCGGAAAGCCGGCCCAGGTCGAGGACAGACGGGTGCTCGCGGGCCGACAGCCACTTCAGGAAGCGCGGGAAGACGTGCGATCGGGACGCGTCGCCCGGGGCTTCCGGTCCGTCGGGGGGCCGGGTGCGCTGACGCAGGAGGCGATCGAGCATGAGTCAGGACCGCGGCGCCGGTCCGCCCCCGGGCGGACCGGTCGCCGCGTGTCGGATGCTAGAGGCGGGGCTGCGGCTTCGCGTCGTCGCGGGCCGCGGCGACTCCGAGGCTCCCCGAGGCTTCACGGGCGGCCGGCTTGTGGCTGGCGGCCTTCTGCTCCATGTCGACGCTGCCCTTGAAGTGGGCGCCGTCGGCGATGGTGATGCGCGGCGACACGATGTCGCCGGTCAGGCGGCCGGACGGGGCGATCTCCACCCGCTCGGCGGCGTGCGCGTTGCCGGAGACGTCGCCGGCGATCACGATGTGGCGCGCGAACAGGTCGGCCTTGATCTTGCCGTTGGGACCGATGGTCAGGTTGTGGTCGCGCAGGTCGATCTTGCCTTCGACCCGGCCGTCGATGGTCAGGTCCTCGTCACCCTGCAGCTCACCCTTGATCTGGATCGAGGAGCCGATGCTCGCGGCACCATTGCTGCGCGGCGCGGTCGCGACGCTGGTGCGGACGGGCTCCGCGGTGACGGGCGTGTAGCTGCTACCGGGCGTCTCGTTGGGGCGTGCGGTCTGATCCTTCTTGTCCCACATTCCTCGACCTCCTCCCAAAAAAGTAACGGGATCACGTCGCGACGCCGGCGTGAACGGCGTGGATCCGGTCCCGGATGAAAGACGCGCGCCGTTGGGGGACCGGTTCCCGATCGGATCGGGAAAGAAACGATTGCGATCCGAACTCGCTGCCAAAAAGATGGCGCGGACTCTAACATAGGGACCGGGGGCGATCAAGGCAAGGATCCCGCTAGAATGAGCGACGTGCGCCCCCTTTCGCGATGGATCCCGGTGGTTCCGGCGCTGGCGGCCCTGCTGCTCGCGTCCACGGGCTCCGTCGCCGCCGTCGACCCGCTTCCGCAGCTGCTGACCGACGAGAACACGCCGATGCCCGCCATCCGCGAACGGGTCAGCGCGCTCGGGGCGGCGGGCTGCCCGACCCTGTCGGCCTACGCGGGGGCGCCCGACCCGCGCACCCGCGAGCGTGCGGTGTCGGCCCTGGACGAAGCCGGCTGCGACCAGCTCGAGGACTACCGCGACTTCTTCAGTGATCGATCCGCCTGGGTGGTGCGGGCGGTGGCGCTGGCGGTCGCGCACCATCGCATCGCGGGCGGGGTGCCGTTCCTCGTGGCCCATCTCGAGGATCGCCGGCGTCTCGTTTCGGAAGGGGAGAGCATCGAGATCGCCGTCACGGCGGAACAGGGACTGCGCCGCCTGACCGCGCAGCCGATCGAGCCGGAGGGAGCGGCGCGGGCGGCGTCGGGTGGCCGCGAAACCCTGGTGGCCGCCGCCTGGCGCGCCTGGCAGCGCGAGCACGGCGCCGAGCCGGCCTCGCGCTGGCTGACCGACGGCCGAGCGGCGATCCGCGCCGCGCTCGCGGCGGGAACCCCGAAGGCGCGTTACGCGGCGCTCGAGACCCTGGCGCTCGTCGGGGAACCGGTGGACGATCTGCTGGTCGAAGCGCTGAAGCGCCGGCCGGGGGAGATCACCGCCGCTCTGCAGTGCGCGCCGGACGAGCCGCCGCGGGTCACCGAGCAGGTCCCCTGCACGCTCACGCTGCGCAACGACGCGACGCGGCGCATCCCGCTCGCCCTCGGGGACATCGATCTCCGCCTCGGGCCGGTCGTCGCCGCAGCGCCCGGGATCCCCGCCGCCACGGCCGGAAAGTCCGCGGAGGTGAAAGGAAGCCGGCCGCCCGGCAAGGACACGAAGAAGGAGGCTCCCAAGGGGAAGCACCCCGACACGGCCGCCCTGCCGGTGCCGCCTCCGCCGCCCGTGCCGCCGCGGCCGGCCCCCGAGCAGGTGGCGGCGGGCCTGGTCGATCTCGCCCCCGGGGAGGTGCTCCGCCGCCCGGTCAACGTCGGTCCCGTCACGGCCGCCGGACGGTACGAGGCCATCGCCGCTTTCGAGGACCTTGGCCGGCGCCTCGACCCGGCGGCATTTCCGGCCGACCTCCGGCTGGAAGCCACGCTCCTCCTGCGTTTCGAGCAGTAGAACCCGCCAATAGCCCGCAACTCAAAGCCTTCGCCAGAACCATTCAATGAAACCCGCGTCGGAATGGGGCCACAGCATCGGAAGGCCTTGTGATACCAGCATTTCCTGAGGTTTCATCCGGTTGGCCCAATGGAGCGGATAACCCCTTATTCCGAGAACGAATTAATCATCTTGACAATTACAGATTTGGGAGTAGAAGGAATGCTGTCTTAGCAACCCCCGGGTTCGCCCGGGGAGAAGTTCTGATCGGTCGCCGGACGGCATCGGGAAGTTTGCGGCGAGCTGACCATGACGGGCGGCGACCGACTTGGCTCCCTCCAAAGGACAGGCGATCCTGTCCTTGATCGTCAGGGCGGTGGCTGCGTGAGGCCACCGCCCCTCGTCTTTTCAGGGAAGCCCGGTCCTCTAGGGAAGCTCGGTGTGCCCCGCCGGGGGAGTAGCGAGAAGGCGGCGGTCGAGCAGGTGGCCGGTCTTCACGTTGCCGATCGCCTTGAGCAGCGACGCCTTGATCCCCGGGTGATCGGCTTCGAGCCGCGCCAGGAGCCCCTTCATCTGCTTGCGCTTCAACGAGACGTCCCCGCACGCGGGACAGGCGCAGCCGATGACCGGGAACCCCGCCTCGCGGACGAAGTGGATGATCTCGTCCTCCCACACGTAGCAGAGGGGACGGATGACGGTGTTGCGGCCGTCCCGGGCGCGCAGGAGCGGCGGCATCGAGCACAGCTCGCCGTTGAAGAACTGGCTCATCAGGAGCGTCTCGAGCAGGTCGTCGGCGTGGTGCCCGAGCGCGATCTTGTTGCAGCCGAGGTCGGGCGCCAGGCGGTAGAGCACCCCGCGGCGCAGCCGCGCGCACATCGAGCAGTGGGTGTCGCCCAGGGGCATGGTCTCCTCGATCACCTCGGCGATGTTGGTCCGCTCGATGTGGTGCTCGTATCCTTGTTCCTGGAAAAAGCGTTCCAGGACCTCGGCGCGGAAGCCCCGGTACCCCTGATCCACCGTCACCGCGACGAGGGAGAAGCGCACCGGAGCGCGCTTGCGCAGCGTTTCGAGGAGGTGGAGCATGGCGTACGAATCCTTGCCGCCCGACATGGCGCAGAGGATGCGGTCGCCGTCCTCGATCAGCCGGAACTCCTCGATGGCGCGGCCGACCCGGTGCAGGAGGGTCTTCAACGAAGGGGAGCGCCCGGCCGCGGGGCCGGCGACGCCTCTCCGGCGCGGCGTTTCGATCTGCATCAGCTGACTCATGGCGGCGGGTCTCCCGGCGCGGCCCGCCCCGGACGGGCGCTTCGGCGCGGCGTCATTATAGCCGCGGCGGCGCGACAGTTCGGCCCCGAGGAAAGCGTCATTGACGCCTTTTCCCGGCGGTGTTTGACAGCCCATGGTGCATCTGTGCTATAAGCCGCGCCGATTCAACGGGCCCCGAATGGGTCCAGGGAGGAAAAGCAGGGCATGAACAAAGCCCAGATCGTCAACCGGGTCGCGCGAGACAGCAGGATGACCAAGGTCCGCACGGCGAAGGTCATCGACAGCTTCCTGGATCAGATTGCCCGGGCGCTGAAGAAGGGGGACCGGGCCAGCCTGGTCGGCTTCGGCACCTTCACGGTCGCCAAGCGGCGCGCCCGGCGCGGCCGCAACCCCCAGACCGGCTCGCCGATCACGATCCCGGCGCGCCGCGTGGTTCGCTTCACGACCGGCAAGGCCCTCCGACTCGAAATCCGTTGAACGCCGCGGTTGCCAAGCTGTTCCGGCGAACCTAAATTGAACGGCGGGGACCCCATTCCGAGGGTGGCGCGCTGATGGACATGTTTCTTCTCTTCGTGGTCATTTTCCTGTGCGTGATGATCGGCGTCGGCCTGGGCGCGCTCTTCCTCGCCCTGCTGTTCCGCCTCTTCCTGCGGCTGTCCGAGACCCCGGCTGAGAGGCCGGTTGTCGCGACGGCGCCCCCGGTCACCACCGTCGTCCAGTAGGGTCTTTCAGCCTTCCAGCAGGTCGGGAATGGCCCCGGTCACGAACCGGGGCGTTCGCTTCCTTCGGCGCGCACGGCGGGCACGACCGCGCTCGGCGCCGGCACTGGCGCCTGCGACGGCCCCTGCAGCAGCACGTGAAAGAGGTTGTCCTGGAAGGCCGCATTGGCCGGCAGCAGGCCGTGCGTCTCGCACACGAAGAAGCTCGATGCGAGCCGCGCCCGGCTCCCCTGCGCCTGGCCCGCATCTCCCGCCGGCGCGGCCTGCACACCGAGCAGCGACGTGGCTGTGACCGTTCCGTCGCCGGGGGCGAGGATCAGCCGCTCGAGCTTGCGGGCCGATCGATCCCGCGTCTCCTCGTCGTCGAACAGCGTGACCGGCCCCGCCCCCGTCTCCTTCACCACGGCGCGCTGGAGTGTCGGGACGCAGTCGGATCCGAAGACGTTCACCGGAACCGGTGATTCCTGGGCGCCGCCGCGCGTGAGTGCAGCCCGGAAATAACGCGCCCGGTCGAGCGCCCGCTGCAGGAAGCGGACGCGCTCCTCGCGCACCCGGTCGCACGCCGGCGTCCCCTCCCGCGCCTCACCCTCGCCCCGCCCGTCGAAGACCGACCAGCGGTGCTTCACCCATTCCCGGGCATCGTAAAGATCGATGTCGAGCGGCTTCCCGTCCGGGTCCACGAAGACCGGCGCGCCCGGCGGGGGCAGGAGCTGGTAGATCGCCGGCATGGTAAAGAGCGACTCCGGCGACATCGAGCGTGAGAAGCCGGTGTTGAGCACCCGGAACGACGCCATCGTCCCCTCGAGCGGCGTGCCGAGGAGCACCACGCGGCCGAGCGTGGACGCTCCGGCCCAGGTCACGTCGTGCTCGAGGCCGTCCGACACCACGTCCACACCGCCGTACATCAGGTAGTAGAGGGCGACCAGCCCGCCCATCGAGTGGGCCACGATGTCGAAGCGCAGCTGCGGCGCATTGAGGCGCGTGCGCACGCGGTGGATCGCCTCGGCCAGCCCCTGCGCCGCCTCGACGTTGTCGCGGCGCCAGTCGTAGACGTAGGTGAAGCCGGTGTCCCCGGGACGGGGGTCGCGGATGTCGCCCATCTTGTAGCCGCCGGTGTTCTGCAGCGCGTCCAGCATGGCGCCGTAGAACTTCACCCCGGCGACGCTCTCGTAGAGCGCATAGGGGACGAGGTGGTCGCGATTCTGCGAGAACTCCGCCGAGGCGATCGGCAGGTCGAGGCTGTCCGTCTGCGAGCGGGTGATGGCATTGGCGAAGCGGCCCCACACCGACTCCGAGGTGCGATCGTTCCGGAGCTTCGAACCGATGAAGCCGTGGATGAAGATGACCGGGTTGCGCTCGGTCCGGGCGGCGGCGTTCGCGTGGATCTGCGCCATGTCGTAGCGGTGCGACATGGCGCAGCCGGTCAGGATGAGGGTGGCCGCCAGGAGGAGCGCCCCGCCGCAGGGGAGGGCGATGCGGACGATCCGGCCCGACCCCCTGCTCATGCACTCACCTCCGCCCCTCCGGGGGGCGCTGTCAATGTATGGTCGTCCCCGGGACGCGGCAATGCGCCGAAGCCGGGCCTTGCGGTGGCGGCTCCGGCGATCCACCCGGGTTCTCGCGTGTCTTTGTCTGGAGTCGAGGGACGCGTCGACGACGCGACGCGCTAGCGCGGCCCTTCTGATTCGCGTGGCAGCTTGCCGGAGAAGCGTAACATCTGGAGGGTGAAATCGCCCGCTTTTTCGAGGTGGGCGTCCACCACGTCCCCCGAGGCGTCCCGGGTGGGCACGATCTCCGGCATCACGAAGGCCAGCCAGGAAGGGATCTTCGCCCGGTCGGCCCGCGCCACCACCTCGTCCCGCAGTTTCGGGTCGATGCGGGTCGCGTAGCGCTCCAGGAGGTCGCGGGCCGCGGCGCGGTCCCCCTCGCCCTTGATCCGCTGCACCTCCGCCAGGAGGGTCGCCACCCCCTTGCGCATGGCGGCGGTGTCGGCGACCTTGAAATAGGTCCGGTCGTCGTGCGATTCGACGGCGACCCCGCCGCCGTGCGCCCGCAGCCACTCGACGATGAGGTGGGTCGCGCGCATGTGGTCGTCCTCGAGCCGGTCCCCGGTGCGCACGCGCCGCAGCAGGCTCAGATCGTGGATCAGGTAGTCGCGGTAGGCCGCCTCCGCGACGAGAGGCGACGAGATGAGCTTTCTCTCCAGCAGCACCGGGTCGAAGATGGCGTGCAGCGCCACCAGCTCCGCCCGCGCCTCCTCGAGCGCGGCGTAGCTCTCGCCGAGCAACACCGACGGCTCCTGCGGGAGACCTTCGCGGGCGCGCCCGGCGGCGTGCCCGAGCGCCTCGTGCATGGCGGTGAGGAGCATCTCCGCCTCGACCGTGTGCTGCATCAGGAGGGGCCGGTCGTCCGGCAGGGCGAACTCGTCGGTCAGCGCCTGCAGCGTGGCGCGGTTGCCGGCCTCCAGGACGTTGGCGTACAGGAACGACCGGTTGCCGACGTGCTCCTGGATGTCGTCGTCGTTCGGCAGGTTGACGCCGATCGGAGGTGACGGGCCGCCGTCGCCGACCGCCAGGAGGATCTCCACCGCGGCGACCACCGGTGGGTTGAACTCGCGCCGCTTGAAGCGCGCGTCCCACGGCGCCCGCTCCTCGAACCCGCGCGCCTCGGCGGCGAGCCCCTGCAGCAGCCGGGTCCGCTCCGGGTCGGCGAAGAAGACCATCCCCTGCCAGGAGCCCTTGCGGCCGCGCGGATCGTGATAGGTCTCGATGAAGCCCTGCACCGTGTCGACGGCCGGGCTGAGCTTCACCCAGTCGAGGTTGTAGCGCTTGAAGTCGGCCGCCGCGCCGCTGGCGAAGGAGTCGGACAGGAGCGACAGCGCCTGCGCCTCCTCTGGCGGGGCGAACGGCTTCGCCTTGGTCAGGAATCCGATCACCGTGCGCAGCTGCGACGCGTACATCCCGGGGGGAATGGCCGGGCCGGCGGGACCGGCCGAGCGGCCGGCGCGCCACACCTGCTCTTCGAGGCGCCCGTCTTTCTTCACGAGGCGGCTGTTGAGCGGATGCTCCTCCTGGAAGGCGGCGAGGTCGGCGAGCGTGACGCCGTCGTAGAAGTTGACACTGCTGCAGGCGAGCAGGTCGACGCCGGAAGGCGCCGTCTTGCAGGTGAGGAGCGGCTCGAACGACGGGTCGAAGAGTGCCTGGCGCAGGCGCTCGAGCTTGTGCTCGAGCGGCTCGCGCACGGCGAGTTTGATCGCCGCCCCGTCCTTCCGGGCCGCGGCGATGCCGCGGCGCAGGTCCTCGTAGGAGAACTCCGGCACGAACTTGGCGCGGGTGCGCTCGTTGTGATTGCCGGAGGAGATCCAGAACTGCTTGAGGTAGCGCAGGAGCGCTTCGCGGAAGTCCGGATCGAGGTTGCGCGGATGGGTCAGGACCTCCTCGAGGAGGTCGCGAATCTCGAGCCCGTCGCGCCCCATCTGGTCGTAGTGGATGTCCCGTCCGGCCAGCGCGGCACGCGACAGGTAGAAGGCGAGGATGCGGTCGCGCTGCGGCAGCGCGTCGAACCCGCGCGCCTCGAGCGGCGCGATGGCGAACTCGCCGACCCGCTCGAGGATCGGGCCCTGGGCTTCGCCTGGTTTGGCGCTCATCCGGTTCCGGCCTCCGCCCCCGCCGCACGCAGCCGCAAGCAGCGCCGCCCCGGCGACAAGAGCCACCGCCGCGCCGCCGGGGAACTGCGTGGGCTGCCTCAAAGGCGCCCATTATAGGGGTGCCGGCTTCCCGCATCTTCTTGAAGGGGCCCGTGTTCCGTTGACAGTCCCGAGCGACTACGGTTAGAGTCCGCCGACCTTCAACGGAGGGCTCCGCGCATGAGCAACCCTCAGGCTCCGGGTTCCGCACCGCCGGAGCACAAGCCGTTCGTCCCCCCCACGCTCGAGATGAAGGAGTTCACCCTCCGGGCCGTCCTCATCGGCCTGGTGATGACGGTGGTCCTCGGGGCCGCCAACGCCTACCTCGGGCTCAAGGCGGGCCAGACGATCGCCGCGACCTATCCGGCCGCCGTCATCAGCATGGCCATCCTGAGGGTGCGCCGCGGCTCGATCCTCGAGGAGAACATCGCCCGCACCGCCGGATCGATCGGCGAGTCGGTCGCCGCCGGCGCGGTCTTCACCCTGCCGGCGTTCTACATCGCCGGCGTGTGGCCCTCCTTCAGACCCGAGGACGCCTACTGGAAATCGACCGCGCTGATGCTCGTCGGCTCCGTGCTCGGAGTGCTGTTCTGCTCGCTGGTGCGCCGGGTGCTCGTCGAGGACCGCGAGCTGCCGTTCCCCGAGTCGGTCGCCGCCGGCGAGATCCACAAGGCCGGGCAGCGCGGGGCGGACTCGGCGAAGCATCTTTTCTATGCGATGGCGGCGGGTGCCGGCGCGTTCCTGACCGGCGCCCTGCAGATCTTCGGCGTCGACAAGGACGTGCCGCTGACGATGGGGAAGATCGGCACGACGAAGCTGAAGCTCGGAGCCGCGGACACCGCCAACGCCATCGGCACCGGCGGCGTCACGCAATTCGCCATGCCGAGCATCTCGCCGGCCCTCATCGGCGTCGGGTACGTCATCGGGCCGGAGCTGGCGGCGCTCAACTTCTCGGGGGGTGTCATCGCCTGGGGGCTGCTCGTGCCGATGATCACCTACCTGCTCGGGCCGCAGCTCAGCACCTTTTTGCCGGCCGGCGCGACCACGCCCGCGGGCACCGACGTCGAGGCCTGGGGCGCGACGATCGCCGCGGTCTGGCGCTTCATCGTGCGGCCGATGGCCGTGGGCGGCATGCTCGTCGGCACCGCCTACACCCTCTACAAGAGGCGGCAGAGCATCTTCGGCGGCCTGATGAAGGCCTTCGCCGAGGTCCGCGGCGGCGGGGGCGCCCAGGCGGTGCGGCGCACCGATCGCTACATGTCGTCGAAGGTCGTCTTCCTGCTGATCCTGGTCACCTTCGTGCTGATGGCCGCGCTCTACATCTACATGACGGGGCTGGTGGCGGGGGCCATCGTCGCGGCCATCGTCATGCTCATCGTCGGCTTCTTCTTCGCGACCGTCTCGGGGTATCTCGTCGGGCTCATCGGCTCGTCGAACAACCCGATCTCCGGCCTGACGCTCTCGACCCTCATCATCGCCGCCCTGCTGATGGTGACCATGGGCGTGAGCGGCATCGGCGGCGTCGCCGCGGTGCTCGCCGTGGCGGCGGTCGTCTGCGTCTCGTCGGCGGTCGCCGGGGAGCTCCTCCAGGATTTCAAGGTCGGCTACATCCTCGGCGGCACGCCGCGCACCATCCAGATCGTCGAGCTCATCGCCGTCGTCTGCGCCAGCGTCGTCATGTACTTCCCGCTGCTGACGCTGCACGAGGGGAACATCAAGGCCGGGGGAACCGGGTTCGGCGATCCCAAGCTGAGCGCGCCGCAGGCGGGTCTGATGGCCGCCCTGGCGAAGGGGATCGTCAACCAGGAGATGGCCTGGCCGCTCATCGTGGTCGGCATCATGTTCGGCATCGCCCTCATCCTGGTGAAGGTGAAGAGCCCGATGCTGGTGGCCATCGGCATGTACCTGCCGCTGCCGACCACCTTCGCGATCTTCGTCGGCGGCGTCATCCGCTGGGTGGTGGACGAGCGGGCGAAGAAGCTCGGGCTCAACGAGGCGCAGCGCATCCGCACCGAGAACGTCGGCATCCTGACCGCCTCGGGGTTGATAGCAGGGGAGGCGCTCATGGGGCTCGTGACCTCGACGTGTCTCTACTTCGACATCACGCTCCCGAAGATCTTCGAGAACCCGTCGTACGTCGCGGGCCTCGTTCTTCTCGCGATGATGACGTGGATGCTCGTCAAAGTGCCGCTCGACAACGCGGGCCGCGCCGACGAGCCGGCGCCCCCCGCGGCGATGATGTAGGGCCGCGCCCGGGTCGATGTCCGTCTCTTCGGAGGGAGCGAGCGAGCCGCAGCCGCACCTGAAGCGCGAGCTGGGGCTCTGGGACCTCGTCCTCCTCAACATCGTCGCCATCGTCGGGCTGCGCTGGTGGCTGACGTCGGCCGGCGGCTACGGCTACGCGGCGCTGCCGCTGTGGATCCTCGCCTTCATCTGCTTCTTCGTGCCGTCCGGGCTCGCGGTCATCGACCTGACGACGCGCTATCCGGAGGAAGGCGGCATCTACGCCTGGACCAAGCACGCCTTCGGCGAGACCCACGGCTTCATCTCGGGCTGGTGCCTGTGGACGAACAACCTGATCTATTTCCCGCACCTGCTGATCTTCACCGTCGGCAACCTCGTCTTCATGTTCGGCGCCCGCGCGGCCGGGCTCGAGAAGAGCCCGCCGTTCATGGCGGCGCTGTCGTTCCTGCTCTTCTGGGTCGTCGTCTGGTTCAACATCGTCGGGTTGAGGCGGGCGCGCTGGCTCAACAATCTCGGCGCCTACGGCACCTGGCTGCCCGCGACGGTGCTCATCGGCCTCGGAACGCTCGCGCTCGTGCGCTACGGCGCCGCGACGCCGTTCTCGGGATCGGCGCTGGTGCCGGTCCTCGGCTTCGGCACGGCGTCGTTTTTCGCCAACATGTGCTTCGGCTTCTCGGGTCTCGACCTGGGAGCGCTGATGACCGAGGAGATCAAGGACCCGCGCCGCAACATGCCGCGCGCCATCTTCATCTCCGGCGTCGTCATCACGCTCATCTACGTCCTCGGGACCGCGGCGCTGCTCGTGGCGCTGCCGCAGAAGGACGTCGGCCTCATCGACGGCGTCGGTGCGGCGATCGGCGCGGTGCAGGACAAGATGGGCTTCGGCTTCCTCGCCGGGATCATGGCGCTGCTCATCGCGCTCGGGGGCTTGGGCGGCTGCAGCGCCTGGCTCGCCGGCTGCTCGCGCGTGCCGTTCGTCGCCGGCATCGACCGCTACCTGCCGCCGGCGTTCGGGCGCCTGCATCCGCGCTACGGCACGCCGCACGTGGCGCTGCTCGTCACCGCCGCCATCTCGAGTCTGCTGATTCTCGTCGGCTTCGTCGGCGTGGACGTCGAGCAGGCGTATCTCTTCCTGGCGGATTTCACCATCATCGTCTACTTCATTCCGTACCTGTACCTCTTCGCCGCGCTCCTCAAGCTGGGCGGTGTGCCGCCGCAGACCGAAGGGGTCATCCCGGTGCCCGGCGGGCGGACGGGAGTCCGGCTGGTCGGCGGCCTCGGGTTCCTGACGACCGCGGTGGCCATCGGGCTGGCGCTGGTGCCGACGATGAGCGGCCGCGAGGCTTTGATCTTCGAGGCGAAGATGATCGGCGGCTGCGCCCTCCTGCTCGGCTGCGGCTGGCTGCTCTACCTCCGGGGGCGCCGCAAGGCGTAAGCGCCGTGGAACGGAGCGCGACGGGCCGGACGTTCGCGCGGTCCTTGCGATGAGCGGCGGCGACCGGTTCCCGACGACCCACTTTTCGGCGGTGCGCGGCGCCGCGAGCGACAAGCCCGAGGAGCGCCGCCGCTCGATCGAAGCGATCGTCGCCGCCTACTGGCGCCCGGTCTACAAGCTCATCCGGTTGCGCTTCCGCCGCTCGCCGGAGGACGCCGAGGACCTGACGCAGGCCTTCTTCACCCGCGCGCTCGAAAAGGATTTCTTCGCCGGGTTCGACCCGGTGAAGGGCCGCTTCCGCACGTTCCTCCGCACCTGCGTCGACCGCTTCGTCGCCAACGAAGACAAGGCGGCGACGCGACTGAAGCGCGGCGGCGGAGCGACCACGGACTGCGACTTCGGCGCCGCCGAAGCCGAGCTCGCCGCTTCCGGCGCCGCCGCCCGCGAGCGGTCTCCCGAGGAGCTGTTCGACGCCGAATGGGTCCGGAGCCTCTTCACCGTGGCGATCGAGTCGCTGCGCGCCGCGTGCGCGGCGGCCGGCAAGGAGCGCCATTTCGAGCTCTTCCGGCGCTACGATCTCGAGGACGCGGGGGAGGGGAAGCTGACCTACGACGACCTGGCGCGCGAGTTCGGGACGACCCCGAGCCTCGTGACCAACCATCTCGCCTGGACGCGCCGCGAGTTCCGCCGCATCCTCCTCGACACCCTCCGCCAGGTGACCGGCAGCGACGAGGAGTTCCGTCTCGAAGCGCGCCTGCTCCTCGGCACGGCGCCTGCGGACCCCTCATCGCATGGATGACGAAACCCTCGCGCATCTGCGCGCGGTGGCCGAGCTTCCCGACCTGACCGGCACGCGCTACAGGCTTGTCCGCCGTCTCGGCGCCGGCGGGATGGCGACCGTCTACCTCGTCGAGGACACCGCGCTCGGGCGCGAGGCGGCGTTGAAGGTCCTGTCGGATCCCGATCCGTCCGGCGATCTCGCGGCCCGGCTCGTGGCCGAGGCACGCCTCCTCGCCGATCTCGAGCACCCGAACCTGGCGCCGGTGCACGACGTCGGGACGCTTCCCGACGGCCGCGTCTTCTACGTCATGAAGTACGTGCGCGGTGCGCGGCTCGACGAGTGGATCTCCGGCGCGCCCGGACGGCCTGCGGCGCTGCGCCTCTTCGTCAAGGTCTGCGACGCCGTCTCCTTCGCGCACGCCCACGGCGTCGTGCACCGCGACCTGAAGCCGCAGAACATCATGGTGGGGGAGTTCGGCGAGGCCCTGGTTCTCGATTGGGGCGTCGCGAAGCGCCTGGGCCGCTTGGACCCTCCTGCCGTCGGCATGCCGGTCGGTCGCCGGCCGGGCACGGCGGACGGCAGCATCGTCGGCACACCGGCGTGGATGGCGCCGGAGCAGGCCCGCGGCGACCTCGCAGCCGTGGATCCCCGCACCGACGTCTACGCCCTCGGCGCCATCCTTTATTTCCTGCTCGGCCGCCGGGCCCCGTTCGGTCCCGGCCCGGGGGAGGAGACGCTCCGGCGGGTCATCGAGTCGGAGCCGCCGGCGCTGCGGTCGATCGACCCGTCCATCCCGCGACCGCTCGCGGCGATTGCCGGGAAAGCGATGGCCAGGCGTGGCGAGGAGCGATACCGGGCGGCCTCCGACCTGTCCGCCGACGTTCTCCGTTTCCTCGACGGTCTCGCGGTGGACGCCTACCCCGAATCGATCCTCGAGCGGGCGGGCCGGCTGTTCGCGCGCACGCGGACGCTCGCCGCGCTCATCGCCGCGTACATCCTGATGCGACTGCTGATCCTCTGGCTCACCGGCCGCTGACCCCGTTCCTACAGGATCGAGCGGGTGGTCGTTCCTGCCGCGGTGTTGCGGTCCGAACGGACGAACGGCGCCGCGGGGCCTTCCTTGAACGACTGGGTCATCCAGTCCCAGGCGGGGTCGACGACGAACTCGTCGAAGAGCGGATGCCGCTCGCGGCGGGCGAAGGTCGCGAACAGGTTCCCGAGCGCCGCGAAGCCGGGCTGGCGCTCGACCAGGATCACCTGGGGCTCGGCGCGCTGCAGCGGGATCTCGCGCGTGTCGGGCGCGCGGTGCCAGAACTCGCTGATCCAGACGCTGAAGCGGTCGTCGTGGGTCAGGAAGTTCACCACGTTGGCGTTGCCGGCGACGATCACCAGCACCGCCCGGTCCTCGTCGGCCAGCTCGCGGGCACGGCGGCCGATGTCGGTCGCCGCCTCGGCGAACTCGCTGGCCGAGCGTGGGTCCCGTGACAGCCGCTCGAAATACGCCCGTCCCTCGCTCACGGTCAGGAGCAGCAGCGCCGCGACGGTGGCGCGACGCAGCCATGGCCGGGCCACGAGCGGCGCGATCCCGAGCGTCGCGAAGGCGAGGAAGACCGGCAGCACGATGAGGTAGCGGGTCAGGCTCGGGCCGGCGATGCCCAGCACCAGGAGGCTCGTGCCCCAGAGACACAGGAGCAGCCGCGGCAGCGTCTCCGTGCGCCGCCGCCACGCGGCCGCGATGCCGAACAGCACCGCGATTCCGACGAGCGGGTGTACCGGGTTCAGGCCCGCGACCGTCAGCCCGAAGCTCACGCCGTCGAAATGATGGTCGGCGGCCACCGCCTTGGCATACTCCGGATAGTGCAGCGGCAGGAGCAACGAGCCGATGAAGTTCCAGGCCGCGTCGTTGAGATGCGCCGGCAGGACGTACGCGCCGCGCGCCAGGAACTCCTTCCCGTGGCGCAGGCAGGCGACGAGGTTCGGGATCGACACGACGAAAGCACCGGCCCCGACCAGTCCCCAGGCGCGCAGCCGCTCTCGGCGCAGCGCCGCGGGCTCGCGCCCGAAAAGCGTCACGACGGCGTAGAGCAGGAACGCGAGCGGAAGAATGCGGGCCGACGTGTAGCCGTAGAGGCTCGCGCCGAGGACCGCGCCGCAGAGCACCGCGTGCAGCCTGTCGTCCGGCCGGCGCTCGACGCTGTCGAGCGCGAGGGCGAAGGCGAGGAGGAACAGAGGTGCTGTGACCGCTCGCAGCCCCGAGCGTCCGTAGTGGAAGAGCCACACGGAGGACATCGCCAGCAGCAGCGGCACGGCGGCCGGCACCGAGGGACCGATCCGTTGCACGAGGAGACACAGCAGCACCACCGAGCCGAGCACGAAGAACCAGGTGGTGATGTGCACCGCCATCGGGCTGCTGCCGACGAAGCACGACGCGAACCCGACGAGGTACAGGTAGAGCGTCTCCATCGAGTGACCGAACGGGACGCCCGCCCGGTTCACGCCGTGCGTGTTGATGACCTCGACCTTGCCCGCCTCGAACAACTGGATGCCGCGGACTCCTTCCTCTGCGACGTCGTTGTTCAGCCCGGGCGGGACCTCGTCGCACTTGTAGTCCAGTGCGACGAGATAGCCGAAGAGGGCCAGCAGGACCAGCAGGCCCGGTGCGAAATTTTTTACAAATGACGGCATCACGACTCCGTTGAAAGCCATGGGGGATAACGCCTTCATCGGAGGACGGGTTGCGGGAAATCGGGTGACGATCGCGCTGCGGCTGCTTTTCCCGGAAGCGGACATTCAGGACAGAGAAATCATCGCGGCGATCGGCAAAGGAACTGCGAGAGACGTTGAATAGAATCCGCGACACGGGAGGAAACGAAATGTCGAAGCCGGTGCTGGGGCTGCTTCTGGGGGCGATTCTGGGTCTGATCGACGGGGCGAGCGCGTACCTCTATCCGTATCCGGATGTGAAGGCGCAGATCGTCGGCATCATGATCGGATCGATGTTCAAGGGACTCATCACCGGTCTCGCGACCGGCTATTTCGCGACGAAGCTCAACTCTCTGCCGCTCGGGATGATCGTGGGGCTGGCGATCGGGCTGCTCCTGTCCTGGGGCGTCGTGGCGATGCAGCCCGAAGGCCACCAGTACTACGTCGAGATCATGATCCCGGGCGCGTTGCTCGGAGCGATCGTCGGCTACGCCACCTGGCGGTTCGGCCGCGGCGCGCGGCCGGTGGAGTCCGCCGCCCGCGCCTGAGCGGTTTTCGCCGGCTGGTCAGCGGGACGGCGCCGTTCGCCGGCGCGTGCGGCCTTCCGCCGGCGGCAGCGGCGGTCGGGCCGCACGGAATGGCCGTCCGGCGATTCGTCAACCGGAAGGAATCCTGTATCGTTCAAGCTTCAGCCTGAAATCCGGAGCGGGGATCCACGTTCGAGGTCGCGAAGCGACCTTGCCAGCCTCAATCGCAAAGGAGAACGCCATGATGGAGATGCCCAAGCCGCAGCCCGAGCACGCCAAGCTGAACTTCCTCACCGGCCAGTGGGTCGGCGAGGAGAAGATCCTGCCGTCGCCGTGGGATCCGCAGGGCGGGCCCGCCACCAGCAAGGTCGAGTGCCGCAGCGACCTCGACGGGTTCAACGTCATCATGAATTACGTCGAGACGCGCAACGGCCAGGTCGCCTTCAAAGGGCACGGCGTCTTCGGCTTCGACTGCAACGAGAAGGTCTACACCATGCACTGGTTCGACTCGATGGGCGGCAACGGCATCCCGGTCGCCAAGGGGCGCCTCGACGGCAACCGCCTCGTCTTCACGAGCCAGAACCCGATGGGGCACGGCCGCTACACCTACGAGATGCAGGGTGAAGGGAAGTACCGCTTCACCATCGAGAACTCCCAGGACGGCAAGAGCTGGGCGATGTTCATGGACGGCCAGTACAAGAGGGTGTGAAGCCGGCTGCTCTCCGCCCAGGCGTTGCCGACCGGATGCGGGATGGTCGATCCCGGATCCGGACATGGTGGAATCGAGGGGAGGAGGCCCCGAACCGGGGTTTTCCTCCCCTTCCTCTTTAATACGGGGCGTCGGCGGGCCGTCTGAAGGCCCCCAGGAGGGCGGCCTCAGGTCGGCACGCGGCGTGCAGTGGGGGGCCCTCGACCATGGACATCGCACGCCCGTCTCAAGCAGGAAAGAAAAAGAAACTCCGCATCATCTACGGAGGGGTGGGGATCCTCGCCATCCTCCTCGTCACCCTCGGGCTGTCGAAGCTCAAGCCTGCCGCTCCGACCGTCGAGCGCGGCAGCGTCTGGATCGACACCGTCAAACGTGGGCCGATGCTTCGCCAGGTGCGGGGCTTGGGCACCCTCGTTCCCGAGGAGATCCGCTGGATCCCGGCGGAGACCACCGGCCGCGTGGAGAAGATCGTGCTGCGGCCCGGGACGCCGGTGAAGGCCGACACGGTCATCCTGGTGCTCTCGAATCCTCAAGTCGAGCTGGACTCCCTCGACGCCAACTGGCAGCTCAAGGCGGCCGAGGCTGAGACGGTCGATCTCAAGGTGCGCCTCGAGAGCCAGAAGCTCGACCAGGCGGCGGTCGCCGCCACGGCCACCGCCAACCAGCGCCAGGCCAGGTTGCAGGCGGACGCCGACCAGACCCTCTCCAAGGACGGCCTGGTCTCCGATATCAATCTGAAGATGTCCCAGTCGCGCGCCGAGGAGCAGACGACGAGGCTCGAGCTGGAGCAGCGCCGCCTGGAAATCAGCGAGGAGGCGGTCAAGGCCCAGCTCGCGGTCCAGGAAGCGCGTCTCGAGCAGCTGCGCGGGCTGGCCGGCCTGAAGCGCCGCCAGCTCGAGGCGCTCAAGGTGAAGGCGGGGATCGACGGCGTCCTGCAGCAGTTGCCGGTCGAAGTGGGCCAGCAGATCGCCACCGGCGCCATCCTCGCGAAGGTCACGGTTCCCGGCAAGCTCAAGGCCGAGCTGCGCATTCCGGAGACCCAGGCCAAGGACATCATGATTGACCAGCCGGCCGTGGTGGACACCCGCAACGGGGTGGTCAACGGCCACGTGGCGCGCATCGACCCGGCCGTCGAGAACGGCACGGTCAAGGTAGACGTGACCTTCGACGCGCCCCTTCCCAAGGGCGCCCGTCCGGACCTCAGTGTTGATGGAACGGTGGAACTGGAGCGGCTGGCCGACGTACTTCAGGTGGGACGGCCGGCGTTCGGGCAGGAGCAGGCGACCGTCGGGCTCTTCGTCCTCGATGCCTCGGGTCGCGAGGCCAATCGGGTGCAGGTGAAGCTCGGCAAGAGCAGCGTCAACGTGGTCGAGATCGTGGACGGCCTGAAGGAGGGGGACAAGGTGATCCTGTCCGACACCTCCGCCTGGGACGCGCACGACCGGCTGCGCATCGACTGAGGAGACGACGGACGATGAGCCTCCAGGGACAGATCGAGCCAGGTCAGAACCACATTCCGGGGCTGGTGGGGCCCCACACAACCAAAGAGGGACGAACGATGAATCAGGCCGCCAAGGATCCCCTGATCCGGCTGGAGGGGGTCACCAAGGTCTTCTACACGGACGAAGTCGAGACGCACGCGCTGTCGAACGTGCACCTGGAGATCCGCCGCGGCGAGTACGTCTCCATCGCCGGGCCCTCGGGGTGCGGCAAGTCGACGCTGCTGTCGCTTTTGGGACTCCTCGACACGCCGACCGGCGGCGCCTATACGCTCAATGACCGCGCCGTGGCGAACCTGACGATGGCCGACCGGGCGCGCATCCGCAACCGGGAGATCGGCTTCATCTTCCAGTCGTTCAACCTCATCGGGGACCTTTCGGTCATCGAGAACGTCGAGCTGCCGCTGACCTACCGCGGCATGAAGTCGGCCGAGCGCCGGCAGCGCGCCCAGGAGGCGCTCGAGCGGGTGGGCATGGCGCACCGCGCCAAGCACCTGCCGAGCCAGCTCTCCGGCGGTCAGCAGCAGCGCGTCGCGGTCGCCCGCGCCGTCGCCGGCAAGCCGAGCATCCTGCTCGCCGACGAGCCGACCGGGAACCTCGACTCGAAAAGCGGCGAGGCGGTCATGGAGCTTTTGCGCGAGCTGCACCGCGACGGCGCGACCCTTTGCATGGTCACGCACGACCCGCGCTACTCGCGTCACGCCGACCGCCAGGTGCACCTGTTCGACGGCCGCGTCGTGGACGAGGTCGCCGAGCGCCCGAACGCCTGATCCGGCGCGCGTGACCCCGTGCCCGCCCTGACACCGCGCGCCGTGATGGGTGGGCTCCTTTCCGATCTCCGATCGGTCTCCCTGTTCCTGCGCAAGAGCGCCGCGCTCTTTTCCTGTCTTGCTCCCGCCTGGCGGGCGACCCGCGTCGACCCCCTGCGGGAGCTGAGGGTCGAATGATTCGTCTGCGCAATGTCGAGAAGTCCTACGCCCACGGCGGCGGCCGCACCTACGTCCTGCGCCGCATCGACTTCGACGTCAAGCCGGGGGAGTTCGTGTCCATCATGGGACCGTCGGGAGCCGGCAAGTCCACGCTCCTGCACATCCTCGGGATGCTCGACCACGACTGGACGGGCGAGTACTTCCTGCTCGACCACGCCGTGCACGCGCTCAAGCCGAAGGAGCGGGCCGACCTGAACCGCAAGCACGTCGGCTTCGTCTTCCAGTCGTACCACCTCATCGACGATCTCACCGTCTACGAGAACCTCGAGGTGCCGCTGCAGTACCGGAACCTCGGCCGCAAGGAGCGGCAGTCGGCGGTGTGCGACATCCTCGACAAGTTCGGCATCGTCGGGAAGAAGGACCTGTACCCGAGCCAGCTCTCGGGCGGCCAGCAGCAGCTCGTCGGGGTGGCGCGCGCCGTCATCGCCAAGCCGGCGCTCCTGCTCGCCGACGAGCCGACCGGGAACCTGCACTCCGACCAGGGGCGCGAGATCATGGATCTCTTCACGCGCCTCAACGAGGCCGGCACCACCATCATCCAGGTGACCCACTCCGAGGAGAACGCCGCGCGCGGGCACCGCATCGTGCGTCTCTTCGACGGCTGGGTCCAGGGGGACACCGCCGACCGTTCGCGCGCCGCCGCCGCTGCGACGCACGCCGCCGCAGCCGAGCCTGCGAGGAGGGACTGATGGAGAGCCTGCTCCAGGACATCCGCTACGCCCTGCGCACTCTCTGGAAGACACCGGGCTTCACGCTCACGGCGATCGCCGCGCTGGCCATCGGCATCGGCGCGAACACCGCCATCTTCACGGTGGTCAAGGGCGTGCTCCTGACGCCGCTGCCGTATCCCGATTCGCAGAACCTGGTGATGGTGTGGGACAGCAAGCCGTCGCGCGGCTGGCCCAAGTTCGCGGTCTCGCCGGGGAATTTCCTCGACCGCAAGCGCGACGCGAAGTCCTTCGAGCAGCTCGTCGCCTTCCAGCAGGCCACCATCGTGGACGCCGGCGGCACCGAGCCGGTCTCCCGCGAGGGGTACGCCGTGTCGGAGGGGTTCTTCGCGATGGTGCGCACGCAGCCGTCCCGCGGCCGCGCCTTCCTGCCCGAGGACTTCACCCCGGGCAAGGGCAAGGTCGCGGTCCTGAGCGACGCGCTCTGGAAGAGCCGCTTCGGCGGGCGCGAGGACGTCCTCGGCCAGCCGGTGACCCTCAGCGGCTCGCCGCACACCATCGTCGGCGTCATGCCGGCCGATTTCCGGATGCCGAGCAAGTCCGAGCTCCTCCTCCCCCTCGCCTTCACCGCGGAGGATGCCGAGCAGCGGGGCGGGCACTACCTCACGGTGATGGGACGTCTCGCGCCCGGCGTCACCGCCGAGGCCTGCGAGCAGGAGATGAAGACGCTCGCGGCGCAGAGCGAGAAGGACCACCCCGACTCCAACAACGGCTGGACCGCCAAGGTCACGCCCCTGTTCGAGCAGATGGTGGCGGCGGTGCGCCCGGCGCTGCTGATGCTCACGGCCGCGGTCGGCTTCGTGCTGCTGATCGCGTGCGCCAACGTCGCGAATCTCCTCCTGGCACGCTCGGAGACCCGGCGCGCCGAGCTGGCGGTGCGCTCCGCCCTCGGCGCGCGGCGCGGACGGCTGGTGCGGCAGCTCCTGACCGAGAGCGTCGTCCTCGCGACGGCCGGCGGCGCGCTCGGACTGCTCATGGCGTACTGGGGCATCGACGTGCTGCGCACCCTGCGGCCCGACGGACTGCCGCGCCTCGAGTCGATCCGGCTCGACCCGGGCGTGCTGCTGTTCACCGCCGGCATCGCCATCGTCACGGGCCTGGTCTTCGGTACCGCCCCCGCCTTCGTCGCCTCGCGCACGCGCATCAGCGAAACCCTGAAGGAAGGCGGGCGCGCCATCTCCCCGGCCGCGGGCCGGCGGCTGCGCGGCGTGCTCGTGTCGGCGCAGGTGGCGCTGTCGCTGGTGCTGCTGATTGGAGCGGGCCTCCAGGTGAGGAGCCTGGTGCGGCTGCTGCACGTCGATCCCGGCTTCGACACCACCAACGTGCTGTCGCTCGAGGTCAGCCTGCCGGAGCGGAGCTACCCCGAAGGTCCGGCGCAGGTCCAGTACTTCGAGAAGGCGGTCGAGGCGGTGCGGGCGCTCCCCGGCGTCGTCACCGCCGCCGCCGTCAGCACCGTGCCGCTCACCGGTCAGCAGATCATCTTCTCGCTCGAGGAGCTGGAGGGGCGGCCCCCCAACGCGCCGGGAGACCACCAGTCGGCCTACTGGTACGCGGTCACCCCCGACTACTTCGCGACCCTGAAGCTGCCGCTGAAGCGCGGCCGGCTCATCGAGGCGCGCGACACGGCCCAGGCCGCCCGCGTCATGCTGATCAACGAATCGTTCGCGAAGCGCATGTTCCCGGGCGAGGATCCGATCGGCCGGCACGTCCGCATCGGCATCGACGGCAAGGTGCAGCGGGAGGTCGTCGGCATCGTCGGCGACGTCCGGCACGACGGCCTCGACTCGGACGTGACGATGCAGATGTACGAACCCCTGGCGCAGCGGCCGTGGGATTCGATGAACATCATCCTGCGCACGGCGGTGCCGCCGGCATCGCTCGGCTCCGCGGCGCGGCAGGCGATCCTCGGCATCGACCGCGAGCAGCCGGTTTCTTCGGCCGAGACCTTCGACGAGATCGTCGCGAAGTCCACGGCCCAGCGGCGCTTCAGCCTGCTGCTGATGACGGTGTTCGCGGGCGCCGCGCTGGCGCTGACGGCGATCGGGTTGTATGGCGTGGTGTCGTACTTCGTGTCGCTGCGCACCCACGAGATCGGCGTCCGCCTGGCGCTCGGCGCCACGCGCCGCGAGATCCTGGCGCTCGTCGTCGGGCAGGGGATGCGCCTGGCGCTGGCCGGGGTCGGGCTCGGCCTGGTCACCGCGTTCGCCGGCATGCGCCTTCTCTCCAGCCTGCTCTTCGGGATCAGCGCCACCGATCCTCTGACGTTCATCGCCGTCGCGACCGGTGTCGCGGCGGTCACCTTGTGCGCCAGCGCCTTCCCCGCGTGGCGCGCCGCCCGGGTCGATCCGAGCGCCGCGCTCCGCAGCGAGTGAGGTCGATCATGGAAACGCTCCTCCAGGACATCAAGTACGGCCTCCGGATGCTCCTCAAGAGCCCCGGGCTCACCGCCGTCGCCGCGCTGTCGCTCGGCCTGGGCATCGGCGCCAACACCACGATCTACACGCTCATCAACATGCTCTTCCTCAAGCCGCTGGCGATCGAGGACGGGCAGCGGGTCGTCGCGGTCTACACCACCGACGAGAAGAACAAGAGCCAGTTCGAGGTGAGCCAGACCTCCTACCCGAACTTCAAGGACTACCGCGATCGCAACCAGGTCTTCCAGGAGATGGCGGCGCACCAGTTCTGCGGCCTCAATGTCACCGGCGCCGGCGAGCCGGAGCAGACGGCCGGCGAGATGGTCGACGGCAACTTCTTCACGCTGCTCGGCGTGAAGGCGGCCCAGGGGCGCGTCTTCACGCTGGACGAGGCGAAGATCGACGGCAGCGCGCCGGTGGCGGTCCTGAGCCACGGCTACTGGACGCGCCGCTTCGGCGCCGACCCCAGGGTCGTCGGAAAGAACCTCGGCCTCAACGGGCACCCGTTCACCGTCATCGGCGTCATGCCGGCGGATTTCGGCGGGCTCGTCGCCCTCGGCGGACCGGATCTCTACGTGCCGATGGCGATGCACAAGGAGCTGCTGACCGGTTTCATGGCGGAGAACTTCGAGGATCGCCGGGCGCTGACCTGGGACATCGTGGCGCGCCTCAAGCCCGGCGTGACCGAGGAGCAGGCGCGCGGCGACCTGCGCCGCATCGGCTCGCAGCTCGAAAAGGAGTACCCCGAGCCCAATGGCATGCGCAACTCCACCCTGATGCCGGTGGCGCAGTCCATCATCAATCCCGGCCTCCGCGGGGTCTTCGTGATGGCCGGCGGGCTGCTGATGGGGACCGTGGCGCTGGTGCTCCTCATCGCCTGCGCCAATGTCGCCAATCTCCTTTTGGCGCGCTCGGGGGCGCGCCGCAAGGAGATCGCCATCCGGCTGTCGCTCGGCGCCAACCGCGCGCGGCTCATCCGGCAGCTCCTGACCGAGAGCATCCTGCTGGCCCTGCTCGGCGGCACGCTCGGGTTGATGTTCGCCTACTGGAGCCGTGACCTGCTGGTCGCGAGCCGGCCGGCGCAGCTGTTCCCGAACGGCATCGACGTGCCGCTCGACGCGCGCGTCTTCTTCTTCACGCTCGCCATCTCGGTCGCCACCGGCATCCTGTTCGGCCTGGCGCCGGCGATCCAGGGATCCCGCGCCGACCTCGCCATCGAGCTGAAGGACCGGACGCAGGAGCCGGCGGCGCGGCGCCGTGTGTCGCTGCGCGGCGGGCTCATCATGGCGCAGGTGGCGCTGTCGCTCGTCGCGCTGGTCGCCGCGGGGCTGTTCGTCCGGAGCCTGCGCAACACCCAGGGGATCGACCCCGGCTTCGAGCCGAAGAACCTGCTCGTCATGTCCTTCGATGTCGGCGCGCAGGGCTACGACCAGGCGCGCGGCGAGACGTTCTACCGCGACGTCGTCGAGCGGGCGAAGGCGCTGCCGGGCGTGCGCTCGGTGTCGCTCGCCGCCAACCTGCCGATCGCCGGCGGCGGCTTCAGCCGCACCGTCTTCCCGGAGGGGCGCGACCAGTCCACCGGCTCGACCGGCACCTTCGTCATCGCCGACACCATCGCCCCCGGCTACCTCGACACGCTCGACATCGCGCTGCACCGCGGCCGGGACCTGGCCGAGGCCGACCGGCCGGACAAGCCGCTGGTCGTCCTCATCAACGAGGCGATGGCGCAGCAGTTCTGGCCCGGCGAGGAGGCGGTCGGCAAGCGCTTCAAGTTCTACGGCGACACCGACTACCGCCAGGTGGCCGGGGTCGTCGAGAACACCAAGGTGTTCTCGCTCGGCGAGGATCCGAAGCCGAAGGCGTACGTGCCGCTCGGCCAGTACTACGAGCCGGCGATGACGCTCCTCGTGCGCACGAGCGCCGACCCCAAGCCGCTGCTCGAGTCGGTGCGGCGCGCCGTGCAGGCGATGGACGCCAACCTGCCGCTGACCAACATCCAGACCGTCTCGTCGCTCCTCGACCAGGCTTTGTGGATGCCGCGCATGGCGGCCATTCTGCTGTCGATCTTCGGCGGCCTGGCGCTGCTGCTCGCGTCGATCGGCATCTACGGCGTCACGACCTACACGGTGAGCCAGCGGACGCACGAGTTCGGCGTGCGCATGGCGCTCGGCGCGCGGGCGCGCGACGTCCTGGGACTGGTACTGCGCCAGGGGATGATGCCGGTCGTCATCGGCGTCGGCATCGGGCTCGCGGGCGCGCTGTTCGTGACGCCGCTCGTCGCGGCGCTGCTCGTCGGCGTCGGCGCGACCGATCCGGTCACCTTCGGCGTCATCGCGATCCTGCTGCTCGCGGTCGCGGCGCTCGCCGGCTACCTGCCGGCGCGGCGCGCGACACGCGTCGATCCGACGGTCGCGCTGCGCTACGAGTAATCCGGCGGGACCGATGCGGGATCGCATGGATGGCCTCTTCCAGGACCTGAAGGCGGGTCTGCGCGTCCTGCGCTCCGCCCCGGCGCTGGCCCTCGGCGTCATCGCGGCCTTCGCCCTGGGCATCGGCGCCAACACCTCCATCTACAGCATCGTCAACGCGGTGCTGCTGCGCGCCCTGCCGTACGAGGCGCCCGAGCGGCTGCACGAAATCGCCATCCGCCGCGACGCCATCCCGGACGATCGCTCGTCGCTGTCGGACGCCGACGAGGCCGCCTTCGCCGAGACGACCCGCGTCTTCGAGCGGCACGCCGCCTGGCAGCCGCAGGGGATGGCGCTGACGGGGTCCGGCGCGCCGGAGCTGGTGCGCGGCACGCGGGCGACCGCCGGGTTCTTCGCCACCCTCGGGACGCAGGCGGCGCTCGGCCGCGTCTTCGACGACGCGGACGGCGCCCCCGGGGCGCCCGCGGTCGCCGTCCTCGGACACGCGCTGTGGCAGCGGCGCTTCGGAGGCAGCCCCGCCGTCATCGGCCAGAGCGTCCTCATCGACGGCCGGCCGCACGACATCGTCGGCGTCCTGCCTCCGGGATTCGACTTCCCGGAGCGGCGGGTGAGCGACCTGTACACCGTGCTGCATCTCGATCCCCCGCGGGAGCGCTCGCCGTTCTACCTGAACGTCGTGGCGCGCGTGAAGCCGGGCGTCGCCACGGCCACGATGGCCGCCGACCTGACGGCCGTGACGGCCCGGATCCAGGAGCGCTGGCCCGACTCGCCGCGGGACTGGACGATGATCGCCACGCCGCTCAAGGAGAGCCCCGTCCGCGACCTGCGCCCGGCGCTCCTGCTCCTGCTCGGGTCGGTCTCGCTGGTGCTCCTCATCGCCTCGGCCAACATCGCCGGGCTGCTGCTGGCGCGAGCGGCGGGACGGCGCCGCGAGATGGCGGTGCGGGCGGCGCTCGGCGCCGGACGCGCGCGGCTGGCCCGGCTGGCGCTGTCGGAGGCGATCGTCCTCGCGGTCCTCGGCGGCGCCGGCGGCGTCTTCCTGTCGATGTGGGGGACCGATCTGCTGCTGGCCCTGGCGCCGGCCGAGCTGCCGCGCCTGGGCGAGGTGCGGCTCGACCTCGGCGTCTTCCTGTACACCCTCGGCGTGACCCTCGCCTGCGGCGGGCTCGCCGGCCTGGCGCCGGCGCTCCAGGCGCGCGGGTTCAACCTGATCGCGTCCCTGAGCGAAAGCGGGCGCACCACCGCCGACCGGGCCGGCGTGCGGCTGCGCCGCGCGCTCGTGGTCGGCGAGTTCGCCCTGGCGGTCACCCTTCTCGGCGGGGCGGCGCTCCTGTTCCATTCCTTCGTGCGGCTGCAGCGCGTCGATCCCGGTTTCGAGACCGGCTCGCTCGTCACCATGCGGCTCTCCCTGCCCGAGTCGCGCTACGGCGACGGGGCGAAGCGCGCCGCCTTCTACCGGGAGCTGGTGGCCCGGGCTTCGGAGCTGCCCGGGGTGCGCTCGGCGGCGGTCTCGATGTCGCTGCCGCCGAATCTCCTCGTGATGACGAATCCCTACACCGTCGAGGGGAAGCCGACTCCGCCGGGGACGTCGTCGCCGCTGGCCGCGCAGCTCCTCGTCAGCCCGGGATACTTCGCGACGCTCGGCGCGCCCGTGGTGGCCGGCCGCGACTTCACGCCGGACGATCGCGAAGGCACCGAGCGGGTCATCCTGATCAACCAGGCCATGGCGCGACGGGCGTTCGCGGGCGGGGACCCGATCGGACGGCGCCTGGCTCTCGGCGAGGCGACGAACACGCCGCAGTGGGTGAAGGTGGTCGGGATCGTCGGCGATGTCCGATACAGCGGTCTCGACCGGGACGCCGAACCGACGATCTACACGCCCTACGAGCAGGACAACTGGTGGCCGGCGATGTACCTCGTCCTGCGCACCGACGCCGGCGCGAACGGCGCCGCCGCGGCGACCGCCACGACCGCCGCCGGTGTGCGCCGGATCGTCGCGAACCTCGACGCCGACCTGCCGGTCTACGGCATCGCCAGCATGCAGAGCGTCATGGAGCGGGCGGTCGCGCAGCCGCGCTTCCGGACCTTGCTCATCGGCCTGTTCGCCGCGACCGCGGTGCTGCTCGCCGGTCTCGGCGCCTACGGGCTCCTGTCGTACGCCGTGCGGCAGCGGACGCGCGAGATGGGGATCCGCCTGGCCCTCGGCGCGCAGCGGCGCGACGTCCTCGGCCTCGTCATGCGCGACGGGTTGCGTCTTGCCGTCGTCGGTTCGGTCATCGGCATCGCCGGGGCTCTGGCGCTGGGTCGGTTCCTCGCCGGCATGCTCTACGGCATCGGACCGTCCGACCCGGCGACGTATCTCTCGGTGACCGCGCTCATCCTCATGGTGGCGCTCGTCGCCTGCTTCATCCCGGCCCGCCGCGCGACGCGCGTCCAGCCCACCGAGGCCTTGCGATACGAATGACGCTCTCCGCGCTCCGGGCCGATCTGCGTTCCGCGGTGCGCAGTCTCCTGCGCGCGCCCGGGTTCACCGCCCTCGCGGTGGCGACGCTCGCGCTGGGGATCGGAGCCAACAGCGCCATCTTCACGGTCGTCAACGCGCTCCTCGTCCGGCCGCTGCCGTACGGCGAGGCCGAGCGGCTGGTGCAGATCTGGGAGGTCCGACCGCGCATCGATCGGTCGAGCGTGTCACCGGGCGAGTTCCTGGACTGGCAGGCGCGCAGCGACGTCTTCGAGCGGCTGGCGGCCATCGACTACCGCAACGCCAACCTGACCGGGGCGGGTGAGCCGGAGGCGGTCCCGATGTCCCGGGTGTCGGCCGACTGGTTCCCGCTCCTCGGGATCCGTCCCGCCCTCGGGCGCCCGTTCGCGGCCGAGGAGGATGCGCCGGGACGCGACGGTGTCGTCATCCTCAGCGACGAGTTCTGGCAGCGGCGCTTCGGCGGAGCGGCCTCGGCGGTCGGCTCGACCGTCCTGCTCGACGGCGTGCCGAAGACCGTCATCGGCGTCATGGCGCCGGGCGATCGCCTGCCCCAGATGAGCGCTCTTCTCGAACCGGTCGCCTTCGACGCGCAGCAGCGGGTCGAGCGCGGCCACCACTACCTCGAAGTGCTGGGACGCCTGAAGCCGGGAGTCGATCTGGCGCGAGCCCGGGCCGGGATGAGCGCCCTCGCCGCCTCCCTGGCGCGCGACCGCGGCATCAACCCGGAATCGGAAGGGGTCTCGCTCGTTCCCCTCCAGGAACAGCTCTATGGCGAGGGCCGGCCCCTCCTGCTGCTGCTCCTCGGCGCCGTCGGCCTCGTGCTCCTCATCGCCTGCGGCAACGTCGCCGGGCTCATGGTCGCGCGCGCCGCCGAGCGTGAGCGGGAGCTGGCGATCCGCGCCGCCCTCGGCGCGACGCGTCGCAGGCTCGCGTGGCAGCGGATGGCGGAAAGCCTCCTGCTCGGCGTCGCCGGCGCCGCCGCGGGTCTCGTCCTGGCCTTGTGGGGCGTCGAGGCGCTCCTGAAGCTCGTCCCCGACGGCGTCGAACGGGTGCGCGACGTCGGCGTGGACGGGAACGTTTTGCTCTTCACGGCGGCGACATCGATCCTCGCGGGCCTGGTCGCCGGCGTGGCGCCGGCGCTGTTCGCAGCCGGCTCTTCGCCTGCGCTCGGGCTCGCCGAGGGCGGGCGCGGGACGGGCAGCCGGCGCCGGACGCGCGGACGCAACGGACTGGTCGCGGCGCAGATGGCGCTGAGCGTCTTGCTCCTGATCGGCGCCGGACTCCTGCTCCGTTCCTTCGAAGCGCTGCGTCGGGTGGACCCGGGCTTCGGCACGAGCGGGCGGATGGCGGCCGACCTCGCCCTCCCCGACGGGCGCTACGACGCCGAGAAGGGCGCCGCCTTCTTCCGGACCCTCGCGGCGAATCTCGAGTCGCTCCCGGGGATCGAGGCGGCCGGCATGGTGAACGTCCTGCCGCTCTCCGGATCCAATGTCTCGAGCAACTACAGCGTCGAAGGGGAACCGGTGCACAGCCGCGAGGACTCGCCGAACGCCAACCGTCGCGCCGTGGCCGGCAGGTACTTCTCCGCGCTCGGGTTGCATCTGCTCCAGGGCCGGCTGTTCGACCAGCGCGACACCGCCTCGTCTCCGCCGGTCGTCATCGTCAACGAGACCTTCGCGCGGAGCCACTGGCCGGGCCGATCGGCCGTGGGACGGCGCATGCGCTTCGGCTCGGGCCCCTCGAACACCGCTCCCTGGAAGGAGATCGTCGGCGTCGTCGCCGATCTGCGGCACAAGGCGCTCGACGCCCCGCCGCGCGCCGAGGCCTATATCCCCCTGGAGCAGATGCCGGCGTCCGGCATGACGGTGATCGTCGCCGCTCCCGGAGAGCCGGCGGGGCTGGTGGAAGCGATACGCGGGACGGTGCGCGCGCTCGACCCCGACCTGCCGATCGCGAACGTCCGCTCGATCGAGGAGGTGATCGCGGGGGCCCTCGTTCCCCAGAGGCTGGCGGCGATCCTGGTCGGCCTGTTCGCCGCGCTGGCGGTCCTTTTGGCCGCGCTCGGTCTGTACGGCGTCGTCGCCTTCTCCGTGGCGCGGCGCACGCGCGAGATCGGGGTTCGCATGGCGCTCGGAGCCACGCGTCACGGCGTCCTCGCTCTGGTCGTGAGGCAGGGGATGCGCCTGGCGGTCGCCGGCGTCGCCATCGGGCTGACCGCGGGCTGGGGCATGACGCGCCTCCTGAGAAGTCTCCTGTTCGGGGTCAGCGCCACCGATCCCGCGGCTTTCACCGGGGCGGCGCTCGTGCTCGCCCTCGTGGCCCTCGTGGCCTCTTTCATCCCCGCTCGCCGCGCCACCCGCGTCGAGCCGGTCGTCGCCCTGCGCTCCGAATGACCTTCATCCCCCTATAATCAGGCAGGCACAATGACAACCATGGCAGCCACGGCGGAACCCCTGACCACCACGATGGACCCGGCGCGTGTTCTCGTCGCCGACGACCAGAGCGACGTGCTCGAGGCGCTCCGGCTCCTCCTGAAGGGGGAGCGGTGCGAGGTCGAGACCACCCGCTCGCCGGCCGGTGTGGCGCAGGCGCTGCAGCGGGGGCAGACCTTCGACGCCCTGCTCATCGACCTGAACTACACGCGCGACACCACCTCCGGCCAGGAGGGGCTCGACCTGCTCAAGACCATCCAGGGGATCGACCCGGGGCTGCCGGTCATCGTGATGACGGCGTGGGGCAGCGTCGAGCTGGCGGTCGAAGCGATGCGCCGCGGCGCCCGCGACTTCGTGCAGAAGCCGTGGGAGAACGCGCGCCTGCTCGCCATCCTCAAGACCCAGGTCGAGCTGGGGCGGGCGCTGCGGCGCACCCAGCGGCTCGAGGCGGAGAACGCCCTGCTGCGCGACGGCGAGGCGGCGGCGCTGCCGGATCTCATCGCCGAGTCCCCCTCGATGCGGCCGGTGATGCAGCTCATCGCCCGGGTCGGGCCGTCGGACGCCAACGTCCTGGTCACCGGCGAGAACGGCACCGGCAAGGGCGTCGTCGCCCGCGCCCTGCACGCCCGCTCGCCGCGCGCCACGCGGCCGCTCGTCATCGTCAACGCCGGCGGCCTCTCCGAAGGGGTGTTCGAGAGCGAGCTGTTCGGCCACGTGCGCGGCGCCTTCACCGACGCGCGCACCGACCGGGTCGGCCGCTTCGATCTCGCCGACGGCGGCACGCTCTTCCTCGACGAGATCGCCAACATCTCGCCGGCGATGCAGGCGAAGCTCCTGCGCGTCCTCGAGACCGGCGAGTTCGAGCCGGTCGGCTCGTCGCGCACCCGCAAGGTGAGCACGCGGGTGATCTCGGCGACCAACGCCGACATCGCCGCCGATGTCGAGGCCGGCCGCTTCCGTCGCGATCTCCTGTTCCGGCTCAACACCATCGAGATCCCGCTGCCGCCCCTGCGCGAGCGGCGCGAGGACATCCCGGCGCTGGCGCGCTTCTTCCTCGAGCGGCACGCGCGCAAGGCGCGCAAGCAGTTCAGCGGCTTCGACGAGCCGTCGGTGCGCGCCCTGCTCGAGCACCGCTGGCCCGGCAACGTGCGCGAGCTCGACCACGCCATCGAGCGGGCGGTGCTGATGGGCGAGGGGCCGTTGATCCAGCCCGCGGACCTCGGGCTCAAGGGGCGCGACCCCGCCCGCCCCGCCATCGAGGACCTGAGCCTCGAGGAGGTCGAGGCCTTCCTGATCAAGAAAGCCCTCGAGCGCCACGGCGGCAACGTCAGCCAGGCGGCCACGGCTCTCGGTCTGAGCCGCAGCGCCCTCTACCGCCGCCTGCAGAGGCACGGGCTGTGAGAGACGGGCGACGGCAAGCATGCTGAGGCGCCGCCGCCTGTCCAGGTAATCCCGTGAGGCGCCGCCTCACGCTCGATCGTCTCGTCCTCGCCCTCGCGCTGTGCGCCGGGCTGCCGGGAACGATCGGGGCGCTGCTGCTGCTCTGGCTCGGCGAGTACGCCCTCAAGACGCAGATCACCTTCTCGCTCCTCATCGTGCTGCCGTGGCTGATGTTCGCGTTCGCGGCGCGCGAGCGGGTGCTGCGGCCGCTGCAGAGCGTCGCGAACCTCCTCGCCGCCCTCGGAGAGGGGGACTTCTCGCTGCGTGGCCGCGGGCGCGGTCCCGAGGACCCGCTCGAGGACGTGATGCGCGAGATCAACGTCCTCGGCGACACGCTGCGCGAGCAGCGTCTCGGCGCGCTCGAGGCCGGCGCGCTCCTGCGCAAGGTCATCGACGAGATCGACGTGGGGATCTTCGCCTTCGACGACGAGGGGCGCCTGCGCCTCGCCAACCGGGCGGGCGAGCGGCTGCTCGGGAAGCCCGGAGAGCAGCTCCTCGGTCGCGACATCGCCTCGCTCGGCCTTTACGCCTGCTTCGCGGCGGACGGGGAGACGCCCCAGGTGAGCGGCGGGGCGCCGCGCATCCTCGACCTGTCCTTCGCCGGCGGTGCGGGACGCTACGAAGCCCGCACCGGGACCTTCCGGCAGGGGGGCGCGCCGCATCGGCTGCTGGTGCTGGCCGACGTCAGCCGCGCGCTGCGCGACGAGGAGCGCCAGGCGTGGCAGCGGCTCATCCGCGTCGTCGGGCACGAGATGAACAACTCGCTCGCCCCGATTCGCTCCATCGCCGACAGCCTGCGGACGCTCCTGGCCGCCGAGTCGCTGCCGTCCGACTGGAAGGACGACGCGCGCGGCGGGTTGTCGATCATCGCGGCCCGGGCCGAGTCGCTGAACCGCTTCATGGAAGCCTACGCGCGCCTCGCCCGCCTGCCGCCGCCGCGCCTCGCGCCGGTGGCGGTGGCCACGATCGTGAGGCGCGTCGCCGGGCTGGAGACCCGCGCCCAGGTGCAGGTGCGCCCGGGGCCCGACCTGACCATCGAGGCGGACGCCGATCAGCTCGAGCAGCTGCTCATCAACCTGACCCGCAACGCCGTGGACGCGTCGCAGGAGACCGGCGGCGGGGTCACGCTCGCCTGGCGCGCCACGCGCGGCGCCAACCCGCGCCTCGAGATCGCCGTCGAGGACGGCGGCCCGGGGCTGCCGCTCAGCGCCAATCTGTTCGTGCCGTTCTTCACCACCAAGCCGCAGGGGTCGGGCATCGGGCTCGTGCTGTGCCGGCAGATCGCCGAGGCGCACGGGGGCTCTTTGACGCTCGAGAACCGCAAGGACGCCCAGGGCTGCGTCGCGCGTCTCGTCCTGCCTCTCACCCGCCGGCAGCGGGCGGCGTGAGGCGCGGCTCAGCGCGCGTCGCCCACCGGACAGGGTTCAATAGAGGAACGGAATCAGGCGCTTGCGCGTGCGTGCGAAAGCCGCGTAGCGCTCGCCGAGGACGGCCCGAAGCGCCCGCTCTTCGACCTGGATCCGATAGGCATAGACGACGAGCGAGGCGACCAGCAAAAGAAGCGTCGCGCCCCACGAGCCGAGCGCGAGACCGATGCCGACGTTCATCAGGGTGCCGGCGGTGTAGGACGGGTGCCGCAGCCAGGTGTAGGCGCCGCGGCTGACGACCTCCTGCCCCTCACGGGCCCGGACATCCCCCGTGAACGACGCCCCCAGCATGCGCCAGCAGTGCCGGCGCAGGAGGGCCCCCGCCACCAGCGTCGCCAGGCCGAGAAAGAAGATCGCTTCGCGGTGTGCCGTGAACGGCAGCCAACCCATTCCGGCCATGAGGTAGCCGCCGACGTAGGCGAGCCAGAGTCCCCAGGTGATCACCTGGACCGATCTGGCATCCTGCGCCGTGGCGTTGCGCCGGCCCTCGCGGACGATGCGGAACTCCGGCCAGAAGGCCCACAGGTGCACGCTCCAGAACAGCAGCGCGTACGGCCAGACGAACGGGAGGGGTCTCATGTCCTCAGGTCCATGGCGTCAGGCCGTCCCGGGCGTCCCGGAGCCCCGGCGGTCGCGGCGACCGCGCAGGTACTGCAGGACATGGCCGGCGTCCTCGTCGGGCGGGAAGACCGGATAGAAGCAGCGCTCGATGCGCTCCCGGTCCCCGACGAGCGTCAGGCGCCTGATCAGGGTCTGCCCGGCGACGACGAACGTCGGCAGCCGCAGTGTCCGCGCCAGATCGAGCTGCTCGTCGCTGAGGAGCGGAAAGGGGAGATGGAGCCGGTCGACCGCCTCGCGCTGGTAGGCGGTGTCCTGCGTGCTGATGCCGAAGACGCGCGCCCCGACGGCGCGCAGCTCGGCGTGATGATCCCGGTAGGCGCAGGCCTGCGGCGTGCAGCCGCGCGAACCGGGGATCGCGTCCCACTGCTTCAGTCCCCCGGGGGGATCGCGATCCGGCTGGCCGGTGCGCGGATAGAAGTACAGGACCTGCCAGTCGGCGTCCGTGCCGGCGATCGAGACCGTCCCGCCGCTCGTGGACGGCAGGGCGAGCGCGGGCCAGCGCACGCCGTGGAGGTGGTCGCAGGCCCCGTCGTCCACCGGGATCGGCAGCCCGGCCGGCAGGGAATAGAGGTCGTCGGAGCGCGCCATCACTCGACCGTGATGATGACCTTGCCGTGCGCGTGTCCCGCTTCCAGGTAATCGATCGCCTTGGGCAGATCGCCCAGGGGATACGTCCGATCGATGACCGGCGTGAGCTTGCCCTGCGCGATGAGATCGCCGAGGAAGGCGAGATCGGGCGGCGTGGTCTCCGCCATCATCATCCCGACCTCCTGGCTGACGAAGGGATCGAGCACCGCCGCGTCGATGACGTTCCACATCGGCCCGAGCCACTTGCCGTCGTTCGGCCCGCCGCCCCCGACGAGGACGAGCCGGCCCTGCGGCGTGAGGGCGCGCCTCACCTCGTTGAGCGGACGTGTGCCGACGTTGTCGACGATGAGGTCGTAATGCTCGCCCGTCGTCGTGAAGTCCTCCTGGGTGTAGTCGATGACCTTCTCGGCGCCGAGCGAGCGGACCATCTCGGCGTTGCGTCCGCTGCAGACGCCGGTGACGTGAGCGTCGAAGGACCTGGCGATCTGCACCATGAAGGTGCCGACGCCGCCCGAGGCGCCGTTGATCAGGACCTTCTCGCCGGCCTTCAGGTGCCCCTTGTCGCGCAGCGCCTGCAGCGCCGTGATGCCCGCGACCGGCACCGCGGCCGCCTGCTCGAAGCTCACGGCGGCGGGCTTCAGGGCCACGGCCCCCTCCTCGCGCACGACGATGTACTGGCCGAAGGCGCCGGTGCGCGTGCCGAACAGGTCGTCTCCCGGCTTGAAGCGCTTGACGTCCTTCCCGGCCGCCTCCACCGTGCCGGAGAAATCGACGCCCAGACGCGTCACTCCCGGCCGGCGCAGCCCCGACATCGTGCGCATGAAGTACGGCGTGCCGCGCATGAAATGCCAGTCGAGCGGGTTGACCGAGGCGGCGTGCACGCGGACGAGCACCTGGTTGTCGGCGGGAACCGGCTTCTCGATGGTCTCGAGGTGCAGCACCTCCGAGGTGCCGTAATCGCAGTAGGTGATCACCTGGATGGGATCGTGCGGGGCTCCGGCGGCGTGCCGCTGCGCGCAGTCGTTGTCGGAGCGCATGTAGGCGAAGCCGAAGGCGACTCCTCCCACGAAGACGAGCACTGCGAAAAGGATTGCGATGCCCTTCAGGATCCGGCGCCAGAGCGGCCGCCGGGCCCGCGTCCCGATCGTCTCATCCATGCGCGTCCCTCCGTGTGGTCAGGGCGTGGCCGTCTCCACCAGGCGGCCGACGAATCCCCAGCCGCCTCCGAGCTCGGTGACCGCGAGCATCAGCTCGTTCTTTCCCTTCCGCAAAGGCAGCCACACGGCGTCGTCCTCGGCGTCCATGATGCCGAGGAAGCCGGGGTCGCGGAAATTCTGCGCGCTGCGGCCGCGGAAGAGGATCGTCCCGTTCAGGAAGACGGTCACCTCGTCACTGTAGCCCAGGGCGAGCTTGCGGGCCTGGTCGCGGTCGGAGTCGATGACGGTGCGCGCGTAGAGAACCTTCGTCCCGGGCTGCGGCTCCAGCCGCTTCGAGAAGTCGGTCGCGAACGCCACGCGCGGATGCGGCGCCTCGACGTAGCGATACAGCACCACGGCTCCCGGAGGTTCGGCCTCGACCTCGCGCCAGGTCATGCCGGCGATGTCGTCCGCCGACAGGGGGCGCTCGACGTCGCGCGCGAGAGCGTCGAGGACGGGAGAGATGCTCCACTTCGTCAGCGTCCCGGGAGGCATCGCGGGAGGCCGGCGCTGCCAGGGCGCGTCGGCGGTCGGATGCACTTCGAAGTTCGCGAAACAAGTCTCCCCGGTCAGGCCCGCGAGCGCCAGCTGCCCCTTCTGCACGCCGCTCTTCAAATCGGGGATCTCGAGGGCCGGCTTCGACATGTCGCCGGCGAAGAAGCGCGCCTGGGCCCCCTTCACCTCGAGACGCAGGTGAAACCAGGTGTCGCGGGGCATCTCGAGCGGGGCAATGAAGCCGGGCCCGCTGTAAATCTGCCAGTTCAGCCCCGTATGGATGACCGGCGTGTACTGGATGGCATCCGGGTAGCCGAACTTGTGCGGCCGCAGGTAGATCCACTCGGCGTCCTCGTCGGCGATGCGGAACTGGATGCCGATGAAGCCGCGGAAGGTCGTGGAGGCCACGGCCATGTCGACGTCGATGACACCATCGCGCAGCTCGAGATCCTTGAGGGTGGCCGCACCGCCGTCGAGCATCAGGCACGGCCTCCCCTGGAATTCGGCCGGCTTCGCCTTGCCTTCGAGCTCCCAGCGGGGCGAGTCGGGCGGAATGGAGATGACGGCGGGAACCGCGGATGCAGCGGGGCTGGCGGCCCCGGCGGCGGCGACGAGCACAGAGGTGGCGGCCAAAGCGATTGCGAACATGAAGACCTCGTCGAATGGACCACCATGCGAGAACCTGCTTCCATTCGGGATCCGAAAGAGAGCCCCGGGCGAGGCCCAGCACGTTGTGCCGCGAGGATGTGTCGGCAGACCTGGGGCGACAGCCCGTCCATGGTCGCGCCGGTCGCCATTGCAATCGAACGTTACGACGGCCCGGCCGGGGAGGTTCCCCGTTCGGTGCTCACGACCGGGTTCGCTTCAGGGTCACGTGGGTGGCGCGCTCGCCGGCCTCGTGACCTGTGACCTCATAGCCGAGGGCGGGAAGGTCGAGACCCGCGAAAAGCGCCTCCCCCTGGCCGAGGAGGACCGGCCGTACCGCCAGGTGCAGCTCATCGACGAGCCGTGCCTGCAGGAACTGCCGCACCGTCGAGGCCCCGCCGCCGATGCGGATGTCCTTCGAACCGGCGGCGGCCTGGGCCCGATCGAGGGCCGCCCGGATGCCGTCGGTGACGAAGTGGAACACCGTGCCGCCCTTCATCGTCAGGGACGGGCGCGGATGGTGGGTGAGGACGAAGGTCGGGACGTGGTACGGCGGTTCCTCTCCCCACCAGCCTTTCCAGGATTCGTCGGGCCAGGGTCCGCGCACCGGGCCGAACATGTTCCGGCCGAGGATCCAGGCTCCCATCCCCGCCATGCTGGCGGCGGCGTAGCGTTCGTCGATCCCCGTCTCGCCCCCGGTCCCGCCGTGCATGATCTGGAAGGTGCGGGTCGGAAAGGCCCATTCCATCAGGGCGGGCCCGCCGACTCCGAGCGGGTTCTCGAGGTCCTGCCGCGGCCCGGCCGCGAACCCGTCGAGGGACACGCCGAAGGCGGCGACGCGGACTTTCGCAGAGGCACTCATTTCTTGTCCTTCTCAGGCGGCGGGGCCGTAGGGAGGGTGAAGACGTCGCCCGCCTTCTTCACCGGCGCTTCGCCTCGCGCGGCGACCTGGTTGCGGCATTCCTCCTGGGTCTTGAACATCCAGGGCTGCCACGTTCCCTGCAGGCGGATGTCGTTCCCCATGAGATCGACGAGCGTCCAGGTGCGCTTGCCGGCCTTCTCCTTCCGGACGACCAGCTTCTCGCAGGCCGCCATGTCGTAGGTCATCTTCGGACCGCCCGGGTAGGCGCTCTTGTGCCGGATGGCCTTGAACGTCGCCGCCACGTAGACCGTCTGTCCATCGGCGGGAGCGAACCCCGTCGCCGCGGAAAGCAACGGGGCTGCGGCGAACAAGGCGGCTGCAACGGCCGCGCCGAGGAGGGCGGCGACCGCTCGCGGATCGTGTCGCACCGCCGTGTCGTCGTTTCGGGCCCGCATTGTTCTCACCCCTCGCTCGCGCATCGGCTCGAAGAAGGTCATCCTAGCGACGGGGCGGCGCCTGCCGCAAGTCCGCCATCGAACGGAAGGTCACGGAGAAGCGCAGTCCCCGATCGCCGAAGCTGTAAGGCCACCCGTAGGAGACCACCCGGCGCTTGCCGGAGAACCCGCGGAATTCGAAGTGCTGCAGCGGGGGTCCCGGAAGAATATCGGCAAGGCGCGCCTCTTCAGCCCGGGACAGAAAACCGGCGAGGTAGACAGACCCCGGAGGTGCCTGCGGAGCCTCGTCGATCCCGGCCAGACGCGGCTGCCGCGCCTCTCGTCGGGGCGGCCGCCGCGCCACGCCGCGTCACCTCCCGCGCGCCGCCCCGACCGCCTGGATGAAGCGGCTCGAGTCGGAGACCCACCCGAAGAGAATCTCGGCCGCCAGCAGGGTCGCCTCGTGATTGCTGCGCGGCAGGCCATCGCCGATCGGCTCGCTCATGCAATCCGTCAGAAGCACCGGAAGGTAGTCGCGGAACATCGCATCGCGCACTGTCGAATCCACGCAGATGCTCGTGGTGCAACCGGTCACGACCAGGTGCCGCACGCCCGCCTGCGCGAGTCGTTCGTCGAGGTCGGTCCGATAGAAGCCGCTGAACCGGGTCTTGTAGAGGACGACGTCCTCGGGTTGCGGCGCCAGCCCGGGAACGATGTCGGTCCCCCAGGTGTCACGGACGAGGGTGCGCTCCTCCCTCCCATCGGGGGTCGCGACTTTCTCGCCGACACCCATCCGGAGATGACGCGTGCGGTTCGGAGCATCCGCCGCACCGAGGTCGGACAGATCCGGGCGGTATCCCATCTTGAGATAGACGATGCGAATGCCGGCCTGGCGGGCGGCGGCCAGGGCCGCCGCCGTCGGCCGCACCGCTCGCTGGATGCCCGAGATGTCGATGCCGGCCCGGTCGAACATGCCGCCCTTCGAGCCGAAGTCGTTCTGCATGTCAATGACGATGACGGCGCAGCGCGCCGGATCGAGGTCGATCGGTTCGGGCCGGGCGTCGAGTCTCACGGTTCTAGTCGGGGATCTCGGCTTCGACCAGCTTCGAAAGGAGCGTCAGCGACTCCTGCCACCCGAGATAGCAGGCCTCGGCGGGGATCGCCGCGGGAACGCCTTCCTGCGTGATGGTCAGCTCGGTGCCGCCCATGACCTTCTTCAGAAGGATGGTCGTGTGCATCTCCCCCGGCAGGTTCGCGTCGTCGAACTTGTCCGTGTAGCGGAGGCGTTCGCCCGGCACCAGCTCGAGGTACTTGCCGCCGAAGGCGTGGCTCTTCCCGGTCGAGAAATTGGTGAACGACATCTTGTAACCGCCACCGACCTTCGCCTCGAGGTGGTGAACCTTCCCGGTGAAGCCGTTCGGTGGCAGCCACTTGGCCATGGCGTCGGCGTCGAGGAACGCCTTGTAGACGCGATCGGCCGGAGCCCTGAGGACGCGGTGGAGTCGGATCGTGTTCGATGTCGGCATCGTGAACCTCTTTCCTGGGGATGAAGGACCACGATCGATCCTACGTCAGGCTTCGAAGCCCGTCACCTCTGGTCCACGCACTGGTTCTGGACGCAGCGGGGGTTCGCCTGGGGCGTGAGCATGCAGTCGGAGAGACTCCCCACCTGCGCCTGCCAGCCGGCATCGTAGGCGTTGAAGTCGGCAATGGCGTCGGAGAGCGCCTTCCCATCCACGTGAACGGTCGAGTAGACGACATACCTCGCCGTTCCGCCGCACGCCTTGATGCCCAATGCAAAGGAGGCGCACTGGGAGTCGTCGGTGCAGGAGAGATCCTGGATGAGGGACATGACCAGGTCGTATTTCATCCTGAGGGTCTCGGCGTCGTAAGTGGGAGTGGCGGTGGGCAAGTCCATCTTCTTCGGCAGCTCCCCGCCGCACGCGAGACAGACGAGGGCTACCGACAGAACGACCAGGGCTGTGCGCATGACTCCGGCTCCTTGCTCCGCACCGGCCGAAAGGCGAGTTGCGTCAGGATAATCCGGCGGGGCTCTCGAAGTCGAGGTGGTAGCCGTCGGGGTCGGTCAGCGTCGTGACCCACATGCGGTTGCCGACGTACGGGGTCGTGGGCGAAAGGCCCCGCGCCGACGCATCCCGGTGCAGCGCCCGGGCGTCGTCACAGATGAAATTGATGGAGACGCCGACGCCGACCTTTCCGTCCGGCACCCAGGAGTCGTGTCCTGCGCGGGGGAACTCCTGGAGCATCAGCGCCGCGCCGCCGCCCTGGAGCCAGCACCAGCGCACGCGGCCGTCCACGACCCACCGGTTGGCCAGCTCGAATCCCAGGCCGTCGACGTAGAAGCGCAGCGAGGACTCCATGCTCGCGACGCGCAGGAACGGCACCACCTGGCGCAGCCGGGGGGCAGGTCCGGTCACCTGGAGGCCCAGCGAAGTCCGGAACGGATCTGTTCGCTGAACGTCGACAGGCCGGTCGCCTCGGTGGCGAACCACAGCTCTCCGGTCATGCGTCCCACCACGTAACGGACGGTCGCGACCGGCTGCCCTCCCGAGAGCGTGTCGGCCCGCTCGCCGAGGAGCAGCCGCACGTGTTGATCGAACAGGCTGCCCATGTCGCAGTCGAGTCCCAGGGCCGTCTTTCTCTGCTCGAGCGGCGACAGCGACAGCCAGCGTGTCAGGTGATCGTGCAGGCGCTCGAGCGTCGACACGGTAACCGCCAGGCCGCGGATCCCGAGGCGGAAGTCGGGCCGCGCCGTCGCGGGCCGGGCCTCGAGCGCGGCACCGTAGAAGCGGCCGGAGAGCTCGACGTCGCAGAGAATCGAATCCTCGGGCCCCGATCCCTCGAGACCGCGGGCGGTCCAGGTGACGTGCTCGCGCCCCGTGGCGGAAGCGAGCTGCCAGGAAGGAGCGGTTCCGTCAGGCTCCATGGTCACCGTCGGCGGGCGCCGATGGCGATCCGGCCGCCGCCAGCGCGGGCAGGTTCGGCGGATGGCGCGGCCACCGCCGACCCTCCGCGAGGTTCCGGAAGTCGGGCAGGAGCGGCGACGGCAGATCGCCGGGGTCGAACCAGCCGATCTCCGCGACCTCCTTCGTGTCGCCGATCCGGGGATCGCCCGGGCCGGCTTCGCCGCGCATCCAGACGGTGAGGTAGTGTCGCGGCGGGTCTGGAAGGATGTCGCTGCTGATGGCGACGAACTCGACGTGCGTCACGCGGAGGCGCGTCTCCTCCTCGGTCTCGCGCGCGGCGCATTGCTCGGGGAGCTCGCAGAACTCGAGGTGACCTCCCGGCGTGGACCAGAAGCCCTCGTGATTGCGCACGAGCAGAAGCCGTCCGCCGCGCATCACCAGGCAGCCGACGCCGACCCGCGGCATGCGCGGCCGCGCGTCGCGCTGCGGGGCGTGGACCTTGGCGCACATGAACTGAGCCTAGCACCACGCTATGATTTGTCCATGTCGATGCTCTGCGCCATCATGCTGGCCATGACACTCGATGCGCAAGGCCAGACCGGATTCACCCTCCGAAGCGCCGCGTTCGCGGCCAACACCGGGATCCCGCCGGTGCACACGTGCGACGGCGCCGATACTTCGCCCCCGCTCGAATGGACCGGCGCGCCGGCGGGCACCAGGGTCTTCGCCCTCGTGATGCACGACCCCGACGCACCGTCGGGCGATTACCTGCACTGGACGGCCTGGAACATCCCGGCGGGGATGCACGCCCTGCCGGAAGGGATCCCGAACAAGGAGTCGCTCCCCGACGGCACGCGGCAGGGGCGAAACGACTTCGGCAAACCCGGCTACGGCGGCCCGTGCCCGCCGAGCGGCACGCACCACTACGTTTTCGAGTTCTACGCCCTCGACGAGGCGCTCGACCTTCCGCCCGACGCGTCGCGCGAACGGATCGAGAAGGAGATCCACGTGCACCAGATCGCCAGGGCGCAGGTCATCGGGACTTATCAGCGCAGGAAACGCTGAGAGCCGGCGCCGACCCGCAGCGCATAGAAGGCCAGCGGGTTGAGACCGATCGACACGAGCGCCCCCGCCACGACGAGGCTGTGGCTCTCGGCGTCCGCCAGCCCGAGCGTGACCGCCAGCCCCGAGAGGATGAAGGAGAACTCGCCGATCTGGGCCAGCGCGGCGGAGACGGTCAGGCCGGTGCGCAGCGGCCGGCCGAGCGCCAGCACGATCCCCAGCGCCGCGGCCGACTTGCCGACGATGATGATGCCGACGACCGTCAGCACCCGCAGTGGCTCCCGCACCAGGATGGACGGGTCGAAGAGCATGCCGACGGCGACGAAGAACAGGGCGCCGAAGGCTTCCTGCAGCGGCTGCATCTCGTTCGCCGCCCGGTGGCTCAAGTCGGATTCGTGAATCACCACCCCCGCCAGGAAGGCGCCGAGCGCGAACGACACTCCGAACACCGCGGCGGATCCGTAGGCGACGCCGACCGACAGCGCGATGACCGCGAGCGTGAACAGCTCCCGCGACCCGGTCTTCTCGACCCGCTCGAGGATCCAGGGGAAGAGCCGCGCCCCGAGGAGCAGGACCAGGATCGCGAAGGCGGCCACTTTTCCCAGGGTCAGACCCACGGCCGTCCACAGATCGGCCGCCGCGACCGGGTGCTCGCCCCCCGCCGCGCCGAGCGATCCGGCGAGCGCCGGCAGGAGCACCAGGGCGAGGACCATCGCCAGGTCCTCGACGACCAGCCAGCCGACGGCGATGCGACCGTCCTGCGTCTCCAGCAGGCCGCGATCCTGCAGCGCACGGAGCAGCACCACGGTGCTGGCCACCGACAGGGCCAGGCCGAACACCAGGCCCGATCCCGGCGACCATCCCCACAGGATGGCGACCCCCGTCCCGAGGGCGGTCGCCACGGCGATCTGGCCGAGGGCGCCCGGGATGGCGACCGCGCGGGCGGACCAGAGATCGCGGATGGAGAAATGCATCCCGACCGCGAACATCAGCAGGATGACGCCGATCTCGGCGAGCTGCGGCGCGAGCCGGGCGTCGGCCACGAAGCCGGGCGTGAACGGGCCGACGGCGATCCCGGCGAACAGGTAGCCGACGAGCGGCGGCAGCCGCAGCCGCACGGCGACGTAGCCGCCCAGGAAGGCGAAGGCCAGCCCGACGGCGATGGTGGCGATCAGCGAGCTGTCGTGGTGCATCCCGCCGCCGCGGCTCCTTCGTACGTGTAGGTCAAGGGGCGCGGCCCCTTGAGGTACAGGTTCCGCATCTGCTCGATCCGGAATCCCGCCGTCGTGATCAGGTGGTCGATCGCGCGGTCGAGATGGCAGCCTCCGCCGATCCTCCGCCAGATCGGGTTGAGGCGACGCTGCCAGGCCAGCACGTTCGGGTCGGGAGACGCGCCGTGCTCGACGAACAGCAGCCGGCCGCCCGGCTTCAGGACGCGCCGCATCTCGTGCAGCGCCCGCAGCGGGTCCGGGATGCTGCAGAGCGCCCAGGTCACGACGACACTGTCGACGCTGGCGTCCGCCAGGGAAAGCTGCTCGGCCGACTCGCAGGTCAGCTCGACGGGAAACGGCAGCCGCCCGATCTTCTTCCGGGCCATCGCGAGCATCTCCGGCGAGGCGTCGACGCCGTGGAGACGCGTCACGGCCGCGGTGTAATAAGGAAGGTTCAGCCCCGATCCGATGCCGATCTCGAGGACCGCCCCGGCCGCCCTCGGGATGAGCGCCTCCCGGCGCTCCGAAGCCGCCTTGTCCTTCATGGCGCAATCGAGAATCCAGGGGAGGATGAACCGGCCGTAGAAGCCCATGGGACATCCTACCCTCAGGACGTCGCCATCACTCCGGTGGCAGCGAGCCGATGCCGGGCCCGAAGACGAACACGAAGATCAACAGCGCGATCGCCGCCGTGGCAATCCAGGCCGTGCTGCGCGGCAGGCCGAGCGGCGGCTCGGGTGTCGCGCTCGCCGGGGGCCGCGGGATCGGCGGATACCACGCGAGCAGCGACGTGCCGCCGAACGACGCCGCGACGGCGGAGATCAGCACGATCTTCAGGCCGAGAGGATTCAGGATCCCGGCCAGGCACAGCGTGACCCCTCCGGCCAGGTAGGGAATGAGCGACAACGTGCGCGCGCGCCGCTCGCGCACCGCCGCGTTGCGTCCGAGCCAGGGATCGAGCGGCGGCATCAGGAGCCGCGGGGCGACCACGAAGTAGAGGACGGCGCCCGCGACGACCTCGGCGACCCGCCAGAGCCCGATGTGCGGGACATCGTGGATGACGCGGTACCAGTCGCCGATGCCGCCGATGCCCGAGAAGAGCAGGTAGCCGAACGCGGTCAGGAGGTTCACGGCCGCGAACAGCCACAGGAAATAACGACTCGGCAGCGATCGCACCCGCGGCATCAGCGCCAGGAGCGGCAACCCGACGAGGAGGTTGACGAGGCTCCCGGCCGCGGAGATGAGGCGCTGCCCGGTCTCCGACACGGTCGTCTCGTCGTAGTTGAAGAAGATGGCGTTGAGCATGGTCGGCCGCGCCCCGAGCAGCAGCGCCGCGCCGCCGTGCCCGAGCCCCTCGTGCACCATGTTGGCGGAGGCGTAGGCGACGACCGCGATGGCGACCACGGTCGGCAGATCGATCTCCGCCGGGCGGATTTCGCTCATGGCGCCTTCTCCACCCAGCGCAGCAGCGGGTCGAGCCATTCCGGATGGACGCGGTAGAACGTCCCATGCTTGTCGCCGACGTGGACTTCGATCTCCTGGCGCTGGCCGGCCGAAGCGCCGGCTTTCGCGAACAGGCCCGAGCACGAGCGGCCGATATCGTCGTTCGCCTCGTAGAGTGAAAGGATGCGCCCTTCGACCTTCAGGTCGAGGCCGGTGAAGTCGCCACTGCCGCAAGCGGCCAGGAAGACGAAGTTCACACGCGACTCCTTGAGCAGGTGCGACGTCCGGATGGCGATGCTGCCCCCCTTCGAGAACCCGGCGACGGTGATGTGCTCCGGCGGCACGCCCGCCTGCTCGAGAGCGTGCACTTGATCGACGACGTGCGCCGCGAAGCGATCCACGTCGGTCTGCTCCGGCCGCTGTTCGCTGATGACCACCGCGCCGCGGCTCGCGAGCGCCTCCAGGATCCCGTCGTACTCGTAAACGCCCAGGGTCGGACTCGTGGGCCGGCGCCCCTGTTCTTCGACGATGCGGCCGTGCAGGAAGATGAGAAAGCGGGCGCTCTGGTCGGGTGCTTTGGGGACCTGGTCGAGGATCGACCCGGCCTTGGCCGCGAGAGCCCATCCGATGGCCAGCGCCGCGATCGCCAGGCACGAGGCGCGCCGGAGCCCGTGGAGCGCCGCGCGCCCGTTTCCGAGCGTCTGGTGTGCCGTCATGCGGGCTTCTCCGCGAGGTAGGCGTAGCGCGACAGGCGGCGCTCGGCCGACAGGCGATGGACGCACATCAGGAAGCGCTGCAGCCCGGCGAAGTTCGCCTCCCCCTCGCGCTGCACCAGGGCGTCGCGGTGCTCTTCGCGCGCGTCGTGCCAGCGCCGGGCGATGGCCTCGGCCCCCGCCGTGACGTCCTCCACCGACAGCAGCGTGAACCCGGCGCGGGCGATGAGGCGCTGGTTCTCGCTCGGGGGCGCGAAGACGTACAGGCCGATCGACGAGCGGGTCGCCACCTCCTCGTGCGAGACGAGCCCGGTCACGACCAGGGCGTCGCTGAAGAGCAGGCGCCCTCCGGGCCGCAGCACGCGATGGATCTCGCGCAGGACCTCCAGCCGGCCGGGGAGATGGCACATCGCGTCGTTCGACAGGACGGCGTCGAAGGCGGCCGCCTCGAACGGCAGCGGCCGGCTCGCATCGGCGGCACGAAACGTGACCCGGTCCGCCAGCCCGCGCCCGGCCGCCAGCCGCGCCCCGTTGCGGATGCCGTTCTCGTTGATGTCGATCCCGGTGACCCGGCAGCCGCGCGCGGCCGCGAGATGGACCGCCGGTCCTCCGGACCCGCTGCCGATCTCGAGCACGCGGCTGGAGGTCTCCACCCGCGCCTGGTCGGCGAAGTGCAGCCACTCCTCCGACGTGATCCAGCTGCTCTGGCCGATGTCCTCGCCGAAGGCCCGCCGGCGGACGTCCGCCTCGGCGCGGCTGCCGAAATCGGAGTAGACGTTGTTGTAGAGGTCGAGCGAGTCCGACATCCGGCGGAGGCTAGCACGGACCGGGACTGGTCAGGCGATCGCCCGGGCGCCGGATCGCCGTCGGGAGCGGCGCGCTCCTCGGGCCGGCGACGCAACCGGCTCGAACCGCGCCGTGAAATGCGGCAGGTAGGGCGGACAGTAAGTCATCTTCATGCCGCGCAGGCGCGGGGCGCGCGCGACGACGTCTTCGGCGATTTCGAGGATGCGGTCGACGTGGCTCTGCGTGTACACGCGGCGGGGGACCGCCAGCCGCACCAGCTCGAGCGAAGCCGGCCGGAACGACCCGCCGGCGGCGCGCTTGCCGAACATGACGCTGCCGATCTCGCACGACCGGATGCCGCCGGCGAGGTACAGCTCGCAGGCCAGCGCCTGCCCCGGGAACTGCTCCGATGGGATCTGCGGCAGCAGCCGCCGCGCGTCGATGAACACCGCGTGCCCTCCCGGCGGCTGCACCGTCGGGATGCCGATGCGGTTCAGCCCTTCCGCCAGATAGCGCACGCTCGCCAGCCGGTACTCGAGGTAGTTCTCATCCAGCACCTCGCGCAACCCGACCGCCATCGCCTCGAGGTCGCGCGCCGCGCAGCCGCCGTAGGTGGGAAAGCCCTCGGTCAGGATCAGGATGTTGCGCGCCTCGGCCGCGAGCCGATCGTCGTTGAGCGCGAGGATGCCTCCCATGTTCACCAGCGCGTCCTTCTTGCCGCTGATGATGCAGCCGTCGGCGAGCCGGAAGATCTCGCGGGCGATCTCGGACACCGTCCGGCGCTGCTGGCCGCGCTCGCGCAGCTTGATGAAGTAAGCGTTCTCCGCGAACCGGCAGGCGTCGAGGATGAACGGGATGCCGTGGCGGCGCAGGATGCGCGACACGGCGCGGAGGTTCTCCAGGCTCGCCGGCTGGCCGCCCCCGGTGTTGTTGGTGATCGTCTGCATCCCGAACGGGATGCGCCTGCGGTTCTTCCGGCAAAACGCCTCCAGGCGCCCGAGATCGATGTTCCCCTTGAACGGGTCGGGAGAAGCGGGGTCGAGCGCCTCCGGCACCACCAGGTCGACCGCCGTGCCGCGGTCGAACTCGATGTTGGCGCGGGTGGTGTCGAAGTGGTTGTTGCTCGGCACCATCATCCCGGGCCGGATGGCAATCTGGAAGAAGATGCGCTCGGCCGCGCGTCCCTGGTGCGTCGGGATGATGTGCCGGTAGCCGGTCAGGTCGCGCACCGCCGCCTCGAAGCGGTGGAACGAGCGCGAGCCGGCGTACGACTCGTCCGCCGTCATCATCGCCCCCCACTGCGCCGCGCTCATGGCGGTCGCCCCCGAATCGGTCAGGAGATCGAAGGTGACCCGCTCCGCCGGCAGGGCGAAGAGGTTGTAGTGCGCGGCGCGCAGGTCCCGCTCGCGCTGGCGCCGGTCGGACAGCGTGATCGGCTCGACGACCTTGATCCGGAACGGCTCGATGATGACCGGCATGGGCGCACCTCCCCGCAGGGGTGTTGTGCCGCAAGCGGGCGCGGCGCGCAAGGGTGTCGGGGCGCGCGGGATGATCCGGATCAGGAAATGTCGGGGTCGGGAACCGGCGGACGGCCTGGATGCCGCCTACGAAGCCGTCTTCCGGCAGGCTTCGTAGGTGACGTCGCGGAAGTCGCGCGGGGCGCACTCGCGGCGCAGCATCCGGTCGATGCGATCGACGCGCTCGCGGTTCCGGTCGGGGTGCGCGGCCACGTTGAACTGGTCGGGGCCGATCAGCATGGCGACCAGGCTGGTGAATTGGTCCTTCGTCAGGGCGGAGAACTCCTTGCCGAAATAAGCGCGGGCGGCCGCGGGGAAGCCGATCACTTCGCGGCCGTCGTGAACCCCGAAGTAGGCCAGGTTGAGGAAGAGCTCGAGCTGGTTCATCTTGTCCACCCGCCGGTCGAGGACGAGCGCGATCATGCTCTGCTCGAACTTCCGGTAGTGGAAGGTCCCCGGCGTGAAGCCGTCGTAGAAGAGGACCTTCACCAGCCCCTGCGTGATCGTCGTCCACCCCGACCCCGGAGTCGTGACATCGATCCCGTGGTGCGAATAGAAGCCGGGGTCCTCGACCGCCAGCAGGATCGCCTGGCGCTCCGTCGAGACATCCGACAGGCGAAGCGTCAGCCGTCCTGGAGCGGTCGCCTGCGTCAGCACGCGGGGGACGTCGAGCCAGGCCTTGACCGCGACCGAAAGGAGCCAGCCGAAGAAAAGGACGACGAAGAGCAGGAGGGCAGAGGCGACAGGGTGGCGACGGAAGAAGTGGAACATGGCTGGAGACGAGATTATTTCCAGAGCGTCGCGTAGAGGACGTCGACCTGAACGGTTGTCGCGACGGAGGACCGGATCGGCGCGAGGACGTCCTCCCGCACCCGATCCCATTCGGACGCGGACAGCTGGTCGACGATGCCGCGATAGCCCGTTCCCAGGATCAGGGCGAGCACGTCGTCGTCGGTGGGAAGCGGATGGGAGCCCGGCTCCAGGACGATCTCCGGAGCGGGAAGGCCTGCCTCATCGAACAGGCGCCGGAGCAGATCCGGCTCCCCGAGCCGGTCCCACGCATTGAACGACTTGAAGAGCTCCGGCCGGACGCGGCGGACCGCCTCCCAGAACGACGAGTTGACCGGCTCGAACACTCCCGCGCCCCAGGTGGTCACCGCGATGCGGCCGCCGGGACGCGCATACGACCACATCGTGCGCAGCGCCTGCGCCAGGTCGGGCACGAAGAAGATCCCGAAGACGCAGACGACGGCGTCGAAGGCTTCCTTCGCGTCATCCAGCGCCAGGATGTCCGCGTTCCGGAACTCCGTGTTGGTGAGGCCGAGCCGCCGGGCCTTCGCGCTCGCTAGCTCGAGGAGCCCGGGTGCCAGATCGACTCCGAGGACGCGTCCGGCCGGTCCGGCCGCGACGGCCGCCGGCAGCGCCGAGGCGCCCGAGCCGCAGCAGAGGTCGAGCACGTTCGCTCCCGGCCGCACGCCGAGCCGCTCGACCGTCCGCCGACCGAAGCGGTCCCAGAACGAGTTGCCCGCGTGGTCGTAGTAGTCCGCCGCGCTGTGGTAGGCGGCGGAGACCCGTGCCTTCACGTCGTCGGGAGTCTTCACCTGAACGGCGCCGCCTCGGGGAGCGCGCGGAGCAGCGCCTCCTCCGCTTCGGGGCGATCGGCGAGCAATTCGAAGTCGGAGAACTCGAAACCGGGGGCGACGGTGCAGCCGGCCAGCGTGTAGTCGCCGAGCGATCGGGCCGCCTGCCAGAAGCCGGCCGGAACACAGTGAACCGGAGCCTGCTCTGTGTCCGGTTGCAGGGGCCCGAGTCGCCGGCGCTCGAGATGGAATTCATCCGGCGACACCAGCAGCAGCTCCAGCGGGGCTCCTTCGTAGTGATGCCAGATCTCATCCGAGCGGACCCGGTGCCAGCGACTGCGGGCTCCGGCGGGCAGCAGGAAATAGATCGAGGTCAGCGCGGCCCGCGCCCCCCGGCCGTCCGCGGGCGCGACGACGTCCGGGCTGCGCCAGATCTCGCGGTAATGGCCGCCCTCGGGATGGGGTGCGAGCTGCAGGTTGCGGATCAACTCGGCGACACGGTCCATGGCTATTCGATCTCGAAGGTCTTCACCATGCCGGCGTCGGCGTGGATGGTGTGGTGCTCGCCGGATCGCGCGTCCTGGCCTTCGAGCGGGATGGCGCAGTGCAGGACATAGCGGCCCGGCGAGAAGGTCTTGCGGATCCAGACGACGCGGTGCGTGTCATGGCTGTCGAGGATGCCGCCGAGCGCGACGGCGGGAGCCGGGCTTTTCATTTCATCGACCTTGTACCAGTGCCGGACGTCGGCGGCGCTTTTCCCGGGGTGCAGCCGGAAGATGTCCGCCTCGTGGAGCGACGGCCCGGCGGCCTCGATCCGGATCACCTGCACCCCCTTCCGGATGGGCCGATCCAGCTCGAACTGGAAATCGGTCAGCCGCAGGGTGACGTCTTCCTTCGGCGGCGGATCGTCCTTGGCACTGGTCGCGTTCACTCGGAGCGGGCGAATCGACGAGCGCGAGTCATCCCAGCAGATGAGAACGTACTCGCCGGCGTCGAGATGCACCCACAGGTCGGTTCCCTCACCGGGGGAAGTGAGCCCGACCCCGGAATAGTCGAGCGCGCCTTTCGGGAACAGGACGTCGTTCTTCACCTGCGCGGCATAGTCATCGGCGCTCATGCCCTCCGCCAGCTTCACGAACATCACTTCGTGAACCTTCGTGCCGTGGTTTTCGAACACCACGTGCCGCATGCCGGCGGGGATCGTCTCCGGCGCGTCGAACCCTTTGTCGGTCGCGATGATGCGCACAGGAGCGGCAATCGCGAGCGCGGGGAACAGCAGCATCGCGGCGAGCAGCAGCGGCAGGGGACGCATCAGAAGCGACCGCCGATGAACACGCCGCCACTGTACAGCAGGCTGTCCGTGGTGATCGCGTCCTCGCGCAGGGAGGTGTTGCCCGCCTCGGCGCTGAAGCCGGCGGCCGGCAGGAAGGCGCGGATCCGCTCGCTCATCCCGACGCGGGCTTCCAGTCCTGGCGCAGGAGGCTGTAGAGGTCGAAGTCGTGCGGCTCGCCGCGGCAGATGCGGAAGCTGCGCAGGCGGCCTTCGCGCACGAAGCGGTGGCGCTCCAGCAGGCGCTCCGACCGCGCGTTGTCGGCGCGGACGAAGGCGTGCACGCGATCGACGAGGTCCTGCCGGAAGATCCAGTCGAGGACCGCGGTCACGGCCTGGCTCATCAGGCCCGTGCCCCACTGGGGCCGCGCCAAGTCGTAGGCCAGCTCGGCCCAGCGGTGCGGCGGGGACCAGTCGACGAAGCCGCAGGTGCCGATGAGCCGATCGTCGTGCGCGAGCGCCAGTCCCCACTTCGAGAGGTCGCCCGCCGCCCAGCGGGACTCGGCGCGGTCGATCATTCCTTCGACCATCGGCATCGTGATGAGCGGATAGCTGGTCAGCTCAGTGACGTCAGGGTCGCTCAGGTAGTCGTGGAACGCCTGCGCGTCGGCGGCGCGCAGCGGACGCAGTCGCGCACCCTTCAGCTCGATCGTCGGCGGCTGCTGAGGTGTCTCGCCGGCGACGGACCGGCACTCAGACATGGACGGCCTGCCGCTCAGTCATGCACGGCCTGCACCTTGCGCACCGCCACGTTCTCCGGCATGTGCAGGAGACTGCCGTGCAGGTTGCGCCCCTCGACGATCAGGCACCAGACGCCATGGGCCCGCGGCGTGGTGAACTCCCCGCGCCAGCAGCCGTCCGGCTCGCTGGACACGAACTCGAGCTCGCCCATGGGCAGCCTCTTGCCATCGACGATCTTGTCGGCCGCGAGGATCACGGCGTTCGGCTTCTCCGCGCGCCGCACCTCGTAGATGACTGTCTCGTCGTTGCACGCCGGCGCGAGGGTCCGGTTGACGCAGGTGGATGTGCCGCGCCAGGTGCCGAGGAACGCCTTCATGTCACCATTCCCGGCCGCCGTCGCGCCGCCGGCCAGGAGGAGGAGCACGGCCGCGCCCAGCCCGAACGCAGCGAAACGGATCATCGGCCAGCCTTCCGGGCGAGGATCGCCAGGCGGTCTTCCATTTCCGGGTCGTCGTGCTGGGCGAAGGGACGGGTGATGCTGTCGAAGCCGGCCGACTCGAGGCGCGCCAGGATCTCCCGGACCGGCTGGCCCCATTCGGTGATGGTTTCGCACGCCCGCTCGAAGAGTCCCGTGCCGGGCCGCTCCGCGAACGAGGTCACCTTCACCGTCGAGCGGCGCGCCGCCGGCTCGTAGACCATCGCGGCGATCAGCATGCGGCCGTCCCGCTCCTCGGCGACGAACTTGTCGAGCCGCTGCAGCCCGCGGCAGGTCATCACGTCGAAGAAGAGCCAGCCGCCGGCGCCCAGGTGGGCGCCGAGCCGGGCGAACGCCTGCTCCCAGAGGTCGAGGTGTTCGAGGTGGTTGAGGATGTCGGCCACGCAGGTGACCAGGCCGAAGGGCGCTTCCCCGGGCGCACGCTCGAGCGTGGTGATGTCCCCGACCTGCCACGAGACCTTCCGGGCCGCATCCTTCTTCCGGGCCACGGCCATCATGGCCTCGGAGAGATCCACACCGACGACCTGGTGGCCGCGCTCGGCCAGATCGAGCGCCAGCGTCCCCGTGCCGCACCCCGCGTCGAGGACGCGGCAACCGGAGAGCCCCTTCTCGTCGACGAGCCGGATGAGGCGGGCGCCGTACGTCGAGGCATACCAGTCCCAGCCGTGCAGATCGTAGTGACGGGCGAACCCCTCGTAGGCGTCGTGGCGCGGCTTCATGGCGGCCCGATTCTAGCCCGAGTGTCGCGGCGCCCCGGCGGGGTCGGGCCATGGAGCTGGACCAGGAACTCCGAGGCGTAGCGCCCCGACGCATCGCCCACCCAGAGGCCCTCGGGCGAAGGCAGCATCTCGGTGAACGTCAGCGCCGGCCCGCTCCCGCCGCCCCGCGACGACGGTCGATCTCCGCGCGGCGCCGCCGCCCGGTGGACGAGGTCGGCCAGCACGGGGGATTGCAGGTCCACATAGAACGGCTTCGGTTCGACGCTGGTGTGGACGAAGACGTGCCGCGGCATCCGATGGCGGAGGCGCACCCGGGCCAGCGCGGCGAATGCCGCCGGCTCGGACGCGGAGGGGTCGCGCAGCTCCGGCGGCAGCGCTCCGGCCGGCAGCAGCCAGCGGCGACGGAACAGGACGGTGCGGCCCCAGGTGAACCGGGGCCACGCGACGATCCCCTCCGCTTCGAATCCGGGGAAGTACGTCAGCGGCTGGAACCCCTGCTGACCGATCGACACGAGAAACGAGACGAATCCTTCCGGACTGATGCCGCTGCCGATGACCGGGATCACCTCCACTCCGCGCGGCAGCCAGCGCAGGACGAACCGCTTCGTGCCCGAGTCGTAACGCACGGTGAGCTCGCGGAGGGGGATGACCTGGGCGCCGGCGCCGGCGGTCTCTCCCGGCAGCTCGATCTCGTACGGGAAGAGGGAGGGCCGCAGCCCGGCGTTGGCGGTGCGGCCCCAGTGCATATAGGTGACCTCCGCCAGGATCGCGCCCTGCCGCTCGAGCCGGCTCCAGCCCCGCTTCACGTCCCGCGCGACGGGGCTAACGCCGGCGCCGGAGTGGAGGTGATCGAGCCGCGCCGCGGCCAGCCCCGATCCGGTGAAGAGAGCGTTGAGTGCGATGCGGCCCCGCGGGTCGGTGACGCTCTGCGCGTCCGGTGCTTCCACCTGGAAGAGCACGCCGCAGAACCAGGGAGGCGCCGGGCCGGCCTCCAGCCCGGACCAATCCTCCTCGGTCAGCGCCACTTCGTCCTTCCCCTCGGCCTCCGCCTGGCGCGCAAGACGTGCGAAGGCGTCCCGGGCGCGAAGGAAAGCGGCCTGCGCCGTCGCGTGCGCCGCGCCGGCCGCGGCCTCGTCGGGTCCGGGGAAGGCGGCCGGGCGAAGCAGCGTCTCCGGCTCGAAGAGTCCGTGGTAGAGGTCGAGCAGCGGCACGTTCCGGTCCGCGGGGTGCGCCGCGAGGAAACGCTTCGCGTACCCGACGCGTAGGGCCGCTTCGGGATAGAGGGACGCGAACAGGCGCGCGTATCGATCCACCGCCTCGCGCACCTCGGCCAGGACCGAGCGGGGGAGCGCGACCTGCAGGCCCGAGGCCGCGTCGAGCCGGACGATCTCGTCCTCCTTCAGCGCGCGGACATGCGGCAGGCTCTGCAGGCGCCGCCCGATGTCGTCCAGTCTCGCGATGCGCTCGTCGGGGACCAGAGCAGGAAGCGCTTCGACCTGGCGCTCGATCTCCTCGGCTTCCGGGAGCCACGCGGGGGCGCATCCCGCGTCGCGGCAGGCCCGGGCCAGTGCCTGCAGCGGGCGCCGGCTGTTGTATGGGAGATCCACTTCCCACGAAAGGATTCCGGCCTCCACCAGGCCTTCGAGGAAGCGCGCCAGCTCCGCGGCATCGGCTCCGGTGCGCTGCTCCACGGCGCGCAGAACCTCGGCGGCGCCGCGCGCGGGCGACGTCTCCTCCAGGAACAAGCGCAGCACCGGGAGATCCTTGACGCGGGAGAGGACCTCGTCATCGGTGAGGCGCCGCAGGAGCGCCGGTCGCCAGTAGGTCCAGCCTCCTTCCGTTTCCCGCAGCGTCGGATTGGGCCGGAGCCTCGCCGCGGCGCGCGCCCCCGGCTCCGCGCCGAGACAGGAGGTCACCTTCCGCGCCTCGAACACGTTGAGCAGGATGTCGACGCGCACGGGGTGGTTCCGTCCGCCGACCTGCGCCGGGCCCTCGGCGACCTGCGCCAGCGCCGTGGCGCAGAAGATCGAGTTCGGGCTGGTCTTGGCCGCGCCGCGCGCGGCGTAGGAGGCGAGCTTGGAGGCGACATGGCGATCCTCGCGTTCCCAGTGATCCGGATCGAGCGACCCGAGAGCCGCGCCAGCTTGGAAGAGCGCCCGGCTGGCCAGCCGGATCCCCTCGCGGAAGCGCGCCGTTCCGGCCAGCTCGACAAGCGCTTCGCGAGCGGCGCGCAGGTCGGCGCGGAAGGCGTCCTCGAAGCCGGCTCGCAGCCTTCGCAGTCGCCTGACACGCTCGGGCTGCCGGGCGAGGGAATCCCGCAGCCCCGGCTCGAGCGCCGGCCCCGCCTCATCGAGTTGCGCAGCCTGGAGCGGCCGCCCGTTGTGCAGGTCCCGCCGCAGCCCCACGATCGCGAGGCGGCGCCGGTGGCGCTCCGGGTCGCCGGAGCCGGGCGGGCCGGCGGCGCGATGGAGCGCCTCGCCGAGCGCCGCGACCTCCGCCGCGCACGCTTCCTCCAGTTGAAGCAGTTCGCGCAGCGGCTCGAGCGAAGCGCCAGCGCGCAGGCCTTCCAGCGACGCGAAGGGAAACGCGGCCACCCGGAGGAGAAGGAGCGGGTCCGCCTCCGAGTCCAGCCGGTCTCGCTCAGGCGTCTCGGGCTCCGGGCCGGACATCTCAGGCGCCGGTCCGGGGATGGTCCTCGGAGAAGCGGTGCATGAAGAAGCGGAGGATGGACTCGGCGGCCGGGTCGATGCCGAGACGGTTGCACTGCATGTGGGCGTAGGACCAGGCGAGGGAGACGAGGTCCTTGCGGATGCGGCCGGCGCGATGCGCCTCGAGCAGGCGGCCGGCCACGGGACGAAGCGAGTCCTGAAGACGCTGCGCGATCGCCGCCGCCTCGGCGCCGCCGTAGAGCGCGACGGGATCGCGCGAGGTCTCACCGAGGAACAGCTCCTCGAACCCGGGCGCGAGCGAGCGGTAGCGGTCCTCGAGCGCGCGCCGCTCCTCCTCGCGCCAGGTGCCTTTTTCGATGGCCCACTCGTAACCCATGCGATAGAAGGCCTCGCGCTGGGCCCGGTCCAGCTCCAGCAGATCCAGGAACCCCTCCGTCGCCACCAGCGTGAACTCACGGCGCGACTTCGTCAGGAGGCCGCGGCGCTCGACATCCATGAGGTCCAGGCACGCGAGGCTGTCGTGCCGGAAGAGCTGCTCCGCCAGCGCCATCCCTTCCTCGCCGCCGTAGCGCTCGTACTCCCGCTCGTACTCGGCGAACTCGGCGCCCTCGATCAGGCCGCGCTCGCGCAGGGCAGGCAGCCGTTCCTCCACCAGCCGGCGCGCCTCGCCGTCCACCCACTCGGGACGGCCGAGCACGCGGAAGCGCACCTGCCAGCGCGGCAGGTCGTAGCGCGCGAAAAACCAGGAATCGAGCGCGGCGTTGTCGCCGATCTCCAGGGCGATCGGCCGCACCAGGGTGTGGAGGATCTCGTCGTGAGTCTCGCGTGGGGCGTGGAGGAGCGTGTACAGGCAGCGCTGAGGCGTCATGCGGGCGAGTTCGCCGGGCCGGGAGGCGCCGGCGGGGAAGGGGCCGGAGGTGGCATGGAGTCGCTCCATGCCACCCCCTTCAGGCGTGCCCCTCAGTCGGCGGTCGGACGCGGCGCGGCCGCGACCGGGCAGGTGCAGAGCGGGTGCGTGCTCGAGCTGCTGCAGCCCGGCTTCGTCCGGGACTCGACCACTTCGACTTCCAGGTTCAGGGCGACGGGAGGTTTCGCGGTCTCTGCCATGGCTCTCCTCCTTCTGGACAGGGGTGAACCCGCTCCAGATACCAGCACCGGCCGCGCGGTGTCAAGCGAACGCTTCCCACAGCAGCAGGCGTCCGACCTCCGCGAGTGCGCGACTGGAGAAGAGCGTGCTTCCGTACCAGCGCACCGATGCGCACCGTCAGACGGTTCACGGCTGCCCGCCCCTGGCCATGGTCTTCAGAGCGTGAACCGTTTGCCGACGGCCAGCGGCACGAGCGTGCCGTCGCCGAAGGCGGCGTTGAGAGCGGCCGTGGCGCGCCAGCCGGTGCAGTGACCGGCGGCGATGACGCCCAGGCTGAAGCCGCGCAGGGCTTCGACGGTCTCCAGAATGATCGCCTCGTTCGGTCCCGCGAGATGCAGCCCGCCGACGACGGCGTGCAGCGGAGCGCCGCCGAAGACCGTCCGGGCGTGCGTGAGAACGTTGACGACGCCGGCGTGCGAGCAGGCGGTGAACACGACGACGCCTTTCCCCGCGACGTTCACGGCGACGAAGCGCTCGTCCATGATGAGCTCGTCCGGCTCCCAGCCGGTGCCGTCGAGCGTCCTGCGATGCTGCCCCTTGAGGCCGCGCTCGAATTTCGTCACGCGCGGGATTTCGCCGCTGACGTATGCCAGGCCCTCGAGCGCGAGCTGCGGCTCGGTCGTGTTGACGACCCGCGCGCCGTGAGCGCCCAGGGCCGCGACGCCCGGGACATCCTCCATGAGCCGCATCGAGTCGGTGCCGAAGCTCAGCGCGCGCGAGCGGAACATGCCGGGGTGCACGTAGAAGGGGACCTCGGCGCCGCCGTTGCGATCCCGGATCAACTGGAGCGCGCGCAGCATGCCGCCGGCGTGGTCCCAGTGCCCGTGCGACAGCACGATGGCCTCGACCGGGCCGAGATCGACGCCGAGCCGCGACACGTTCTGCTCGAAGGTGCGGTCCTCGGGACCGGCATCGAACAGCAGCGTGCGCGTCCGGCCGCCCTGCCGCACCGTCACGAGGCACGAGAGGCCGTGGGCGGCGCAGCAGAGGCACGCCCCCGCGAGCACGAAACCGGCGCGCCGTCGACGCGCCAGTCCGGCGAACTCGGTTTCCACGAACTTGGGGCCGGACGACAGGCTGTCGGTGACGTTGTCCACGAGCACGGTGAACTCGAGACTGTCGACCGGCTGAGAAGCGCTCATGGGACCGACAGGATACCTTCGATGCCTCTGCTGCTGGGCCCGCGAGCCACGGTCAGCCCAGGGTGAGCACGGCGGCGCCTGACTTCACAAGGGCGTCCGCGCCCGGCAGAATCGGCTGCGATCCCGACTTGCCGACCGCCAGGCTCGCGATCCGGCGATTGATGCGCCGGGAGATCCGCGCGATTTCACGGAAATCCCAGGAATCGATGGCGGGAAGGTCCGAGACGCGCGCCCGCGCGCGCGCCCCCCTTTCGGAGAGGTGATTCGTGAGCGACGGGGGAAGCCTGCCGTCTTGGAGGCTTCTAAAATCCAGGGAGATCAGGTATCCGCCGATCGTCTCGCGCCACGAGTGCCCGGTGACGGGATCGAGAGCGAAGCGCTCGATGGTGAACGGCCCTTTCATCGAAGGCGAATAGAGCTCCAGTCCGAAGACATCGCCTCGTCGCTCGAATTCGTTGCGCACCTGCACGGGATTCCAGTAACTGCGAAGTGGCTCTTCAGGCACGGAGTAGCTCTCGAAGACGCGGCAGTCCTCGAAGGCGATTTCCAGGACGGGAAGGAGATCTTCCGCGGCGGCGTAGAAGCCGAGTCGCGGCATGGCCTACGGCCTGAGGTGCTCGTGGATGTCCTCGCCGAACCCCGCCTCCACGGCGGGGGTGAGCGGCGTCATGACATCGCCACCAGCGGGTTCATGGCGTCGCCGCGCGTGTTATTCGCCTTCGGGCGGCTGCCACAGCTCGACCTTGTTGCCTTCGGGGTCCATGACCCAGCCGAACCTGCCGTACTCGGACTCGTCGGTCTTGTCGAGCACCTGGCAGCCCTCCTTGCGGAGCGCGGCGAGGAGCCCGTGCAGGTCGGCGACGCGGTAATTGACCATGAAAGGAGCCTGGCTCGGCGCGAAGTTCTGGCCGTTGCCCACGCACCACGCCGTCGTGCCGTTCACGGGAGCGCCGGCCGCGTCGACCCAGCGGAAGGCCGCGCCGCCCCACGACTGGACGTCGATGCCGAGATGGGTCTTGTACCAGGCGCCCAGCGCCACGGGGTCCTTCGCACGAAAGAAGATTCCGCCGATGCCTGTGACTCGCTTCATGGTGACTCCAAGAAGAGGATTCAGCGGGCGATGGTACTGCAGCCCGGCTCGGGGCGGGCACGGGGTTTGGGCGGGAGGGATTCGCGCGCGTCGACAACGGCCGTCCCGGCTATCCGCCCGAGCAGCGGACCCTGGCGCCCGTCGCGCCGAGGCGGCGCGCGAAGCCCGCGCCGTCCCCCAGAAGACGTTCTAGGCCCGCTCGACCGCGGCCTTGATGTCCTCGAGGTCCTGCAGGGCGGCCTTCCGCACCATGCCCTTGAAGAAGAGGCGCATCGGGATCGACATCAGGCTGGCGCCGAAGCCCTGGGGCTCGGAAGCGTGTGAGCCGGTCAAGGTCAGGCCGCCGCCGGCGTCCGAGATTCGCATGGTGGTCAGGAACACGAAGCCGCCATCTTCGGCGCGCGTTTCGTAGAACTCGTTGTCGACGGCCTTCGTGATCCACTTCTCCACCGTCGCCGGCTTGCCGAACAACAGGCGCGTCTCCTTCCATTTCAAGCCGACGAGTCCGTGCGCCGGCTTCGCGACGATTTCGATCTTCTGGATCCCCTTGATGGCGGCCGGGGCATTCGCGATGTCGGTGATCGCGGCCCAGAGCGCCGTCCGGGATCCCTTGATGGGCACCTGCGCCTCGACGATCATTCCGCCCCCTTCTCGTAGATGTCGCGGTCGAGCACGGCACACAAGCCTTTCCCGTGTTTCACCCTGGCACGACCGACCAGGCCCTCCGGCGGAAACTTGAAGGTCACGAGGAGGGTCTCGTTCTCGTCCTGGACGATGTTCATGAACTCGAATGCCTCCGCCCGCTTGGGGTCATCGCTCTTCACGATCTGCACCCGGAAGGGAACGTCCAGGTCGATTTCCTTGGCGGCCAGGTGCCGGTCGGACACCAGGAGCGGTTGCCGGGAAGGCTGGTCCGTGTGGAGACGTTGAAAAACCGCCGGGTCGAGAAGGACGGCATGCACGCACGCCGGAGGGACCCGCAGCTCAGAAGATCCCGCGGAGAGAGCCGGCGCAGCGGACAGCGCCGCAGCGGTCGCGAACAGGACAGTCCGTCTCAGCATCCGCCGGGCTCAGCCTTCGGATTTCTCCGGCGACAGAGACGCGCCGCAGTGGTAGCAGTACGCGAGAGGCTCCTCGTCTTCGCCTGGTTCCAGCACCTCTCTGCACTGGGGGCAGGCCGAGGGTTGCCACGCCGGAGCCGTCAGCTCGGGCGGCGCCTCGCCCGCGTCCAGTCCGGCCTCCGCCTTCAGCTCGCCAATGAGCTCGCTCGCCCGCGCGTGATCCCCCTCCTCGACCATGACGACGAGCCGCCCGCTCCTGGGATCGAAACTGCCCCCGCTGCGCCGCGGGCCGCCATCGTCCAGGAGGAAGCGCACTCCCGCTTCATCCAGGATCGCCTTCACCCGCGGGAGCCACGACGGGTCGGCGATCGGAATGAGCGGAACCAGCCGAAGCTCCTCTTCGGGGCCGCCCCATTCCGGCTCGACGGAGACGAGCGCCGTGCCGCAGAAAGGACACTCGGTCTTTCCTTCCACGAACTCGGCGGGAGTTCCCCTTTCCGCCGCGTCAGGACATTCCTGGTTCGGGCACCACATGAGAGCCTGTCTCCTTGATGTGTGGGTCGAGTCAGGCCGGCCGGTCGCCGGGATTGACTTCCCAGAACGAGCTGCCCGAGTGAGAGCGGTCGACGAAGAAGTGGCGGAGTACACGTACGGACTCGCTCAGCCCGGGCTGGGCGCGCTTCACGAAACCTCGAAGCGCGCGGATGATCGCCTGGTTCTTCGGACGCTGCGCCTGCAGGTATTCATCGAAGTCGGCGTACCCCTTCATTTTCGCCATCGTGGGATGTCTCTTATCCCGCTCGACGTTCAGAGTCAACGGGTGAGGTGTTAACTTGTGTCGATGGCGACCTCCCTCGAGGCGACACAACGTCGACTGAACGTCGGCATCGTCATCGCGACGCTGTTGACCCTTGCCGCGGTGATCGTGGACCTGGCGATCGGGGGCCGTCCCGACCCGCCGGAGCTGCGCGCCGCGGCGACGATGCTCGATGGCGCCTGGCGATTCCATCCCGGCGACGATCCGCGCTGGGCGAATCCCGGGACAGACGACAGCGAGTGGGGCACGATCGACCTGACCGCCTCGCCGGGCAGCCATGACGGCGACGTGGGGCTGCCCGACTATGTCGGCGGGTGGATGGCGCACGGTCTTCCGGGCTTGACCGGCTACGCGTGGTACCGGCGCGCCGTGAATGTGCCGGCCGGACAGGCGTCGTGGGACATCCTCGGGCCGACGCTCGTCGAGGACGGCTACGAGCTCTACTGGAACGGCAAGCTCTTGGGCGGGTCGGGGAGTCTCGGGTCCAACCCGCGTGTCGTCGGGACACGGCCGCTGCGGTTCGCCCTGCCGGACGATGCGGCCGGAACCAGCGGCGTCCTCGCCGTCCGAGCCTTCATGCGTCCTACGTCGGCGCCCGGCGCGGACAGCGGCGGCATGCACAGCGCGCCCATCCTGGCTCCGCGACCGATTGGCCGGGCGCTCCACCGCGTGCAATGGCAACGGACCGTCGCCGGTTACATCGTCGATGTGATCGAGCCGATCGGCATGGTGGGCCTCATGGGCCTGGCGCTCCTGTGCCTGCCGCGCAGCAGCCGCAAGGGGTTCCTGCTCTTCGCCGGCATCGGGCTGGCGCTCATGGCGGCGAGGCGTCTCAACAACGCGATCGTCGCCTGGACCGACCTGCAGGATCTCGCGACCTATACGTGGCTGGCGTCGGTGATGTGGGTGCCGGCGGTCGCCGCCTGGGCGCTCGCCTGGAACCGGTGGTGCCTGCCTCCCTGGCGGAGCCTCGATGTGGCGGCCTTGGTGCTGGCGGCCGCCGGGATCGTCGGCGCCCTGGTCCCTTCGGTGCTGGCGACCCGCGCCAGCCGGTACGGGTCGATCGCCCTGTTCGTCGTCATCGGCGCGCGCATCGCCGCCGGCGGACCCGTGCGGCTCCTGGCGCTGGGCACGCTGGCCACGATCGTGGCCGGGCTCTTCGGCGGTGAGCTGCTCGATCGGATCGGCGTGCCGGGCATCTGGTTTCCCTTCGGCATCGGCGTGTCGCGGACGCAGTACGTCTACGCGCTCGTCCTCCCGCTCCTGGCCTTCCTGATCGTGCGCACCCCGCGCCCAGCCCCGACGGCGTCCCCCTCCTGATCTTCGGCGTTCCGGCGTAGAGTTGCGGTTCTGCGCAGGCAGAACGAGGAGGAGGGGGCATGCGAGGTCAGTGGGCGAGGGTGTGCGGACTCGGGCTGGTCGTGGTGGTTTTCGGGATGCTCGCGACGGGTGAGGCGGCGGCGCCGGAGCAGGCGCTCTGGATCCGCAACCCCGCGATCTCCCCGGACGGCCGCACGATCGCCTTCAGCTATCGCGGCGATCTCTGGACCGTCCCGGCGACCGGCGGGACCGCGACGGCCCTCACGGTGCACCCGGCCTACGACGGGTTCCCCATCTGGTCGCCGGACGGCACGCGCCTGGCATTCGCCTCCGACCGCTACGGCAACTTCGACATCTTCACGATGCCGGCAGGCGGCGGTGACGCCACCCGGCTGACCGTGCACTCGTCGGACGATATTCCGTACTCCTTCACCTCCGACGGCGCCGCCGTGCTGTTCGGTTCGGCGCGCCTCGACAGCGTCACGAACGTCCAGTTCCCGACCGGCGCCCAGCCCGAGCTGTACAAGGTCGCGCTGACGGGCGGGGCGCAGACCCAGGTCCTGAGCACGCCGGCGATCGACGCGGTGTTCGACCGGGCCGGGAAGCGCCTCGCGTACTCCGACCAGAAGGGCTACGAGATGGAGTGGCGCAAGCACGACAACTCGTCCTTCGCGCGCGACGTCTGGATCTGGGACGTGACGCAGAACACCCACTCCCGCCTGACCGGCTTCGGGTTCGACGATCGCCAGCCGGTCTGGGCTCCCGGCGAGACCGCGCTCTTCTACCTGTCGGAGCGCACCGGCTCGTTCAACGTCTGGCGCCTGGACCTCGCCGACGCCGCCCACCCGGCGCAGGTGACCGATCACAAGGGCCAGCCGGTGCGCTTCCTGAGCGCCTCGAGCGGGGGCGACCTCTGCTACACCTGGGACGGCGCGATCTGGGTGCGACCGGCGGGAGCGGCGGCGAGTCGCCGCCTCGAGGTCACGTTCACGACCGATCAGCGCCAGAACCAGGTCAACCGCATCGACGTCGGCGACCAGGTGACCGAGTTCGCCCTGTCGCCGGACGGCAAGGAGATCGCCTTCATCGCGCGCGGCGAGGTCTTCGCCGCCTCGGTCGACCACGGCACGACGCGCCGGATCACCACCACGCGCGAGCAGGAGCGCTCGGTTTCGTTCTCGCCGGATGGCAAGAGCCTCCTGTACGCCTCCGAGCGCGACGGCTCGTGGAACCTCTACCGCACCGACCGGACCGACGACAACGAGCCGGCCTTCTTCAACGCCAGCGCGCTCAAGGAGAGCGCCGTCCTGGCGACACCCGCCGAGGAGTTCCAGCCGCGCTTCTCCCCCGACGGGAAGGAGGTCGCCTACCTCGAAAACCGCACCACGCTCAAGGTCCTGAACCTCGCGACAGGCAAGACGCGCACCGTCCTGGCGGGGGACCTCAACTACTCCTACAGCGACGGCGACCAGTGGTACGAGTGGTCGCCCGACGGGCGCACGCTCGCCGTGCAGTTCCTCAGCCCGACGCGCTGGTCGAACGAGGTCGGCCTCGTGCCGGCGAGCGGCGAAGGCGCGCTCTTCAACCTCACCCGCAGCGGCTACGAGGACGAATCGCAGCACTGGGCCGGCAAGGGGGAGATCCTGATCTGGAGGACCGACCGGCACGGCTCCCGGTCGCAGTCGGGCTCGCCGCGCGAGCAGGACGTCTTCGCGGCCTTCCTGACCCGCAAGGCCTGGGACCGGTACCGGCTCGACGAGGCGTCCTACGACCAGCTGGAAGAGCGCGAGAAGGAGGCGGAGAAAGCCAAGGAGAAGGACAAGGAGAAAGACAAGGGCAGGGACAAGCAGAAGGAGAAGGACTCCAAAGGCCCGAAGCTCGCCGACCCGGTCACCTTCGATCTCGAGGACATCGAGGACCGCATCGTGCGGCTGTCGATGCACTCCGCCGACCTCGCCGCCGCCGACCTGACGCCCGATCGCGAGACGCTGGTCTACCTGGCGAAGTTCGAGAAGGGGTACAACCTCTGGACCTACGTGCCGCGCAAGAAGGAAGTCAAGATGATCGCCAAGCTCGACGCCGAGCGCACCGCCGACTTCCGCCTCGACAAGGAAGGGAAGAAGGCGGTCGTCCTCGCCGACGACAAGCTCATGACGGTCGACCTGGACGGCGGCAAGACGACGCCGATCAAGTTGTCGGCGAAGATGGATCTCGACGCCGCGGGAGAGCGCTCGCACCTCTTCGAGCACATCTGGAGGCAGACGCGGGAGAAGTTCTACGTCGCGACCATGCACGGGGTCGATTGGCCGGCTCTCAAGGTGACCTACGCGCGCTTCCTGCCGTCGATCGACAACGATCGGGATTTCGCCGACCTGATCTCGGAGATGCAGGGCGAGCTGAACGCCTCGCACACCGGCGGCCGCTTCCGCCCGACGCGACCTGATGCCGACGCCACCGCGGCGCTGGGGATCTTCCCCGACCCGGCGTACACGGGGGCCGGCGTGCGCATCCTCGAAGTCGTCGACGGCTCACCTCTGCAGCAGGACGGCACGCGCATCCATGGCGGCACCGTGATCGAGTCGATGGATGGCCATCCGATCGCCGCCGGCGCCGACTGGTACGGCCTGCTCAACCAGAAGGCCGGTCTGCCCGTGCGCCTGGCGCTCCTCGACCCCGTGAAGGGGGCCCGCTGGGAGGAGACCGTCAAGCCGATCACCTGGCCGGAGCAGCAGCGGCTCCTGTACGAGCGCTGGGTGCGCTCGCGCCGCGCCGCGGTCGCGCGCCTGTCGGGCGGACGACTCGGCTACGCCCACATCCGGGGCATGAACGATGGCGCCTACCGCGAGATCTACGAGGAGATTTTCGGCCGCGAGGTGGACAAGGAGGGCATCGTCCTCGACACCCGCTTCAACGGCGGTGGCAACCTGGTCGAGCCGCTCACCGTGTTCCTGTCCGGCTCGGTCTACTACCGCGCCGTGCCGCGCGGCCGGCAGATCGGCGTCGAGCCCGGCCAGCGCTGGACCAAGCCCTCGATCGTGGTGATGAACGAGGGGAACTACTCGGACGCGCACTGCTTTCCGACCGCCTACAAGGCGCTCCACATCGGCGACACCGTCGGCATGCAGGTCCCCGGCACCTGCACCTCCGTCTGGTGGGAGCGCCTGCAGAACCGCGACCTCGTCTTCGGCATCCCCGAGGTCGGCTACCTCGATGGCAAGGGCAAGCTGACCGAGAACCAGCATCTCGATCCCGACTACGTGGTGGACAACGACCCCGCCTTCGAAGCCGCCGGCCGCGACCAGCAGCTCGAGAAGGCGGTCGAGGTCCTGCTCGCGAAGCTGCCGCCGAGCGCGACCGGGGGAGCGGCCTCGAAGCCCTAGCTGTGGTTAAGGACCCGCTGATCGCTCCGGGGCCGCTGACACTCCGACCGCTGCCAGAAAGATCAGAAATGCCCGCATGACATGCATGGTGGGAAGCCAGGACCTCACTTCTTCGCGGGGAGGCTGTTCCAGATATCACGGTGCAGTTTCCAGGAGCCATCGGGCTGCCGCTTCCAGACCACGACATACTTGGCCGCCGCCTTCGTCGGCTCCTTCCCCGCGGGCTGAATCGTCAGGGTCACCTTCCCTGCTTCGTAGGCGACGTCACCACTCCGACCCACGTCATCCGTCGTCAGCAGCGCGCTCTGAACCCCGCTCTGCCTCGTCGCCTTCCAGAACTCTCCAATGGCTTCGTTGCCGCGGATCATCTCACTGTCCGGGGGAAACACGATCGCGTCGGACGTATACATCGCGGCCAGGGCCTTGCCGTCGCCGCGTGCGAAAGCCTCGCTGAACTTGGCGTTCGCCGCCTCGATGGCGGCTTGCGCTTCACGCACGCCCTCGTCCTTGCCTTCCGAGCCTGCGTAAGCACTCGACAAGATCGCGGCGATCAACGCGCCAAGGACAGCCCCTCTTCTCGACATCATGCGCACCTCCGTTGAACGACATTGAGCGGTAGTTATACGCCGGGTGGCTATGGCCTACAAAGCCTTTGCCCACATGAACCGCACCAACGCCATGCCGAACGCAAAACCCGAACCCGCCATGAAGCTGCTGAGCCATGTGTGCGCACCACGCCCGCGACCACGCAGTCGACCAACGGCGGACATGACAAAGCCCGCGGTGAGGGGCGTCACCAGGAGGTTAGCTCAAGCAGCGCTGCGATGCGCTCACCTCGACCTGACGCTGCCGCCAAGCTGCGGCGCGCGAATGCCGCGACGCGCCAGCCCCGGACCTCCCGCGCGCCGCCAGCTTCAGCGGGTTGTCAGGCAGCCGGCTGATGCCTCAGCCGCCTCGATGACGGCCTCGATTTGCCAGCCGTCAACGCGATCGCTACGGGGCGGTCATCGGTGAATAGTGATTGGCCACCAGCTGCCAACGTCCTTCCTTCAGGACCCACACGCGCGTGAAGCGATTGTCGCGCGGAACGTCTTTACCTTTGTCTCGTCCGATCATCGTCGAGCGGCCGGTTTCCACGGCGGTGTTGTCATAGATCCGCACGCGAACGTCAGCGGTGGTGATCGATTGGTACGTCAGCTCGTGCGATGTGAAGTCGGCGATGACCTGTGCCTTGTTCCGCACGACGCCGGTTGGGCCGATGCCGATAAAGTCGTCTGCGTAGATCCGCTGAAGCGCGTTCGCATCGGCGCTGATCTGCGCGTGAATCCGCTGCTCGTCCTGTTGACGAACAGCCTGCTCCGCGTTTGCGGTGTCGGACGTCTGTCCGCTCGGTTTCTGCGCGACGGCAGCAGAGGCTGTCCACAGTACGATTGCAGCGACGATGGACACTCGTTTCATGGAGCGCTCCTTGTCGAGAACGATGGCCGCAAGAAACCGTGAATGATCAAGGTCAGAAACCGCGCCGTCGGCTTAACGCATGCATCAGCGGCGGCCGGCCACCCGATCGGCCCATCCGACACCTCCCTCAGTTAGGTGGAAGTGTCTACTTTATCGAGGGAAGATCCACCGTCAGCTTGATGCGGTAGTTAGCCAGCGTCACTGTTGCGCGCAACTCTTGAGTTGCTGCTTGATCATCTTCGGATCGACTTTAAACGCATGCGCCTTTTCAAGATCCGCGGCTGCTTCGGCACACTTTCCCTGTTTCACCCGAACCTGTCCACGGCGATACCAGGACCGGCCGTCCTTGGCGTCGCTCGCAATGAGCTGATCAAGGATTTCAACCGACTCGTCGAACTTGCCCTCGTCCATGAGATCGGTCGCCGTCCAGTAGAGCGCATCGCGATGACTGGGTCTCAACTCAAGCACGTGGCCCAGGGACTGCCGCGAATCGGCGAATCGTCCGAGGTCGCGCTCTACGATACCGAGCGAGTACCAATTCTCGGGCTCTTCCGGATAGCGTTCGATGGCTACGTTGAAGAGGGCCCTCGCCAGGACAAAGCGCTCCTCTTTTCTCGCATCGTCAGCTACATTCCAATAGAGGAGAGAAATCTTGTCTGGCGTGCGCGTGCCTCTCGTCTCGGTTTCGGCGATGACGATGAGACGGCACGGAATGCTTCCCTTCTTCGCCGCCGCAGCAGCATCGTCGAGATCGCCAGGACACAGCGGATGGAGAGTTGCTCGAGCGGCAGAGAGATCGCGCGTGCGGAGTTGCTCCGCTGCGTTAAGGAGAAGAGCCTCGTCGGCTCCCTGGGACTTGCTAGCCCCGGCGCCAGTGGCGACGAGACACGCCATGACGATAATTGCCCGAGCGTGGAGGTGCGGCGATAGCCCTTGTGCATGCATATTTATTCACCGGCTCCCTCTGAAGTCTGGCTAACGCATGCATCAGCGGCGGCCGGCCAGCACCGTCGTAGGAATTACCCCGGTCACCCGGCCCGCCGTCCGCTGAATGCAGTAGTTAGACGGCACCCGGTAGACCGCGTCACCCGAATCATGATGGGGCTACTGGTGCGAAGGATTCAAGATGCTGATGAAGCTCTCGGAATACGGTGCCGTTGGGCAGAAAGATGTCTTGTATTTCGAGCTTGGAGTCGCTTGTTCGAACGCACAGGATGTTGGTTGGTCCAGCGCGAACAACCCATACACGTTGAATATCACGAAGCACGATGCGCTTGGTGCGTAAGCGTAGAGGGCCCGATGGAACGCTGATCGTCTCGTCGTCAAGAACTAGATACCGCTTCCAGAGCAGGCGTCGCAGAGTGAGAACTAGCCAACCGCCCGCACCGATGTACGCGCAGTACAAGTGAAACCGTGACCAGGCCGGGGCCGTAAGAATAATCATCAGACCACAGGGAAGGGCTATGAGCGAAAGCACAACGAGCGCTCGCACGTTAGGATCGTATGGAATCGTACGAGTCATCATCCGCGCCTATGACCGTCTAACGCATGCATCAGCGGCGGCGGGCCAACGCCGCCCTAGAAACTACCCCGGCCAACCGGCCCGCCGTCCGCTGCATGCAGTAGTTGGGCGCCGGGTGACTATGGCTCATTTCGGTTGACCCGGAGTTGCTGCCGACTGCCGCCAGGCGTCCAAGAGCTGACCCCGCACAACGGCTTCCGGACCGGTCAGAGGTCGAAATTGGCAGAGATTGAGCGCTGCCGGAATTGCCTTCGTGCCGGACCCGGACGCTGACAGAAGGTATGCCTCACCAACGATGAATGGAAACATGTGGTCACAGTGCAACCCAGTGCGTACGACGATGGGACTGTTGGCGGTACCCTTCCACGCTTTCAGGACTCGAAAGGTTACGTCTGCTTGTCGCTCACAGCAACCAACCAGTTCGGACGACACGACCTTGCCCAGGAACAGGTACGAAGAGAAATCAGCAAGGTCGGAAACTTGTTCTGGAGCGTTGAGCGGAATACATACTTGGTACGGACAGGGCCCGCAGCAACTCACTTGCTCCGCGGCGATGTTTCCGCCTGCGAGAGTCGAAATGAGAGCCAGGACTGTGATGAGCCTCAAAACAGCCCCTACTCTGAGTGCGCCCAACGCCCGGCGTCAGCTGCAGGCGGCGCGTAACCGAAGACTGGGCGCAAGCGTCCGGACCGAAGGCGCGCCGACTGACAGCTGCACGCCGTAGTTATACGGCACCGTGCGACTTGCGCTGACGCGCACTTGATGCACGGACGCACTCTCCAAGATTGGCTACCCCGGTGCGCCTACCCTTCACTACGTCGGGACCCAGATGGGGCTCAGCTGCGCCCGCACCGCCAGAGCCACCGGACCCTTCAAAGCCCAATGCCGTCAGCTTCACGTTAACCCCGTGCCAAGCGTCCGGAGACGTGTACATGTCAAATTGGAGCAAGTCTGCCGGCATAGACCAAGAAGTCAGACCAAGCTCGATGATTCCGGCGTACGTCTGGTTTTTCACGATCGTCGTGACAACGAAGCAGCCGTTCGGACCGTCGCCCATGGAATAGGCGTATTCGAAAGGCTCGGGACTGAAGGCGTTCACAGCTTGAGGCGTGAATGCCATGCCGCTTAGCACCAGCACTCCGCGGACGACCACGTTCGTAGACGAGTCGAAATCGCACGGCCCTTTGCACACCAATATCTCGTATGTCCCGACGGGGTCGGGCCGACATTGGTCCGAGGCACCAGCGCCCAAGCACAGCATGGCGAGGATGGATGCAACGATGACAACATGTCGACTCATGCACCAGCTCCTGCCCGTATAACGCATGCATCAGCGGCGGCCGGCCAGCGCCGCCGCAGAAATTACCCCGGCCAACCGGCCCGCCGTCCGCTGCATGCAGTAGTTATGCGTTCTCGCCGCTATTGGCACAGCCTAGTTACCCATGGCTGGGTGTACCGGACAGAATCGCCGCGGCCCAGAAATGCGTCAACGCGGCCCCGAACGCAATGCCGACCGCGAGCACGCACCAGCGCCACCGTGGCCACGAGTTGCGCGCGCCCGAGAACTGGACGAACAGGTCCACGGCATAGGCTCCGCAGTACGCGATATTCGCGAGCACCGCCAAAATGAAGAAGAAGATGAGCACGTCAGCTGTGAGATTGGCCTTCGAAGCTGGCCAGGCGGCCCAGACCTCGTAAAGCACGACTGCGAAGAGCGCAGCGTTGTACAAAACACGCCGAGGCTCCCAGTAGCGCAAAGCGTTGCGTGCCAGGTCACCGAAGGTCGGACGGGCCTCGCCGGCGCGTGAGTTGAAACCCGCAGATTGGGCTGGCGCATCCGGATTCATGTGGCCCCCCTCACTCTATGGATACGCATAACGCCCGGCATCAGCTGCAGGCGGCGCGCAACCGACGGAAGGGCAACCATGCTCGCGTCGAAGGCGCGCCGACTGACAGCTGCATGCCGTAGTTGGGCAGTGCGGTGGGATCAGCACGTGACCGACTGCCCGCGAAGCATGAAAGAGTCGACTATGGGTTCGGACCGGCGAGCGGACCGAGCGCGGTCAGAGCAACCGTAGTCGTGGAACGTGACGCGAATGTACTTGTCGCCCCGACCGAGCAGGCGAGACACGATGCGATATTGGTCTGCGCGGTTGAAATACTCAGCGCGCGCGTCGATTTCGGGTGTGTCTTCGATTGGGGTACTGGAAACCACCTGCCAGAAGCCGGACCTTGGTGCAGGCAAGTGTTTCAGCTCGACCGCTCGCGTTGTCTGAAGCGCCTTCTGAAGAGACTCGTCCGCAATACGCCACGTCGAGATGTAGACGCCCGCGGTGTGGTCTGGTGCCTCGAAATACACCTCTTGGCTTGGCTCAGCTTCCTTGTGCACCCAGTCCTCCGGTAGCTGGGCTTCCCAGAAGTCTGTACTGACGACCTGAGTGCTCATATTTCATCTGCCCAACGCATGCATCAGCGGCGGCCGGCCAGCGCCGCCGTGGAAATTTCTCCGGTCAACCGGCCCGCCGTCCGCTGAATGCAGTAGTTAGCGGGCTCGTGACCTCAGCCACCGAATCTCCCCGCCGAGAACTAGCAACAGGGTGACAGCGAGCAGCGGTAGACGAGCGAGCATGAACCTGAGAACCAGCTGCTCTTCGCGTTGATACCACGGATTCCATTCGACCGTGGCCGTCATGATGTAGTGAGCGAGTGACCCAGCAAGGAGGATGATGCCTACGAACGCCGTGCTTCGGAACAGCCGAATGGCCCCCGGGTTCACCAGAGATGCACGTGCACGCGAGAACAGGACCCGGAATGCCAACACGACGAGTAGGAGGGCTACCAGAGCGGGGAGCTTGAACGCGACGAACGACAGCGCCTGGAAAGACCACGTGTTGGCATAGAGATCGCCGCTTGGCGGAAGCGCAAGCTTCGCTCGTACGGTGATGTAGCCATAGACAACTACAGTCACGAACCACACGGCGATCAGGATGAGATTGGGTCGACCTCGCATCATGTCACTCTGTCCCGCTAACGCATGCATCAGCGGCGGCCGGCCAGCGCCGCCGCGGACATTATCGAGGACAACCGGCCCGCCGTCCGCTGAATGCAGTAGTTAGCGGGCCGCCGGAGCGCCTGACCCGGCTTCGCGAACTCGTGTAATGACCTCATGGGCTGCATAAAAAAGCGGTGAGAGCGAGTGATGACCTTCACCCAACTCTTGCTCGTCTACCTCGGCCGTAACCGTGCCGGCGAATGTACGAACATAGAACCTGGTACGTCCCGTGGCTGGCAGGGGCGCATCCGGGGCCGCTTGAAGCTGCGAGCAACATGCCTCGGCTGCCTCGAGAAAGCCATCAGCAGCATCGCGTACTACCTGGTGTCCGCCGGCACCGATGACGCCGCCACCGTTGCTGAAATAGAGACTGACTGAGCCGTCAGCGAACGCAACCAAGGATGCCACAGCTTCGGGATAACCCGTTTCCATTATTGCTCCGAAGACATGCGGTAACCGAGCGGTAGGCGCGAGCCCCAGCGCCGAAGCTTGCACCTCGAGCGCATGTCGGCGGAGGTCGCCGACCGCGGCGTTGGGTCTCTTGGTTTTCCTTCGGAACAACCGCTCAAACATGACCGGTCCCGCTAACGCATGCATCAGCGGCGGCCGGCCAGCGCCGCCGTGGAAATTACCCCGACCAACCGGCCCGCCGTCCGCTGCATGCAGTAGTTGGGCGGGTCGCGGACACTACACCTTCCTCGGCACATGGATATTGATACGTGACGGGTAATTCACCATCGGCAAGTTCGTGCCGCAGAGGTCACCCGGACTGTGCTCGATAGCCGTCTGTCGCTTGACGCTAGCCATCAGCTGTGACAGAGAAAGCGTGCTCTTCGGCAACGTGACCACGCGGTCACGCACCTCTTCAGGGTAGTGAACACGAATGCCGCGTGCCTTCAGAAGAGCCTGAAGCTCCCCCAGAGTGACCGGATTGCTTGGAAGGTCGCTGACAGCCTGATGCATGTACAAGCGCCTGAGCGGCTGCGCAACGATCATGGTGGCGGTCACTAGAAGGACTAGGGCAACCGGCATCAGCACATGTGCAGAACGATGGAGACGCCACGACCACGAGCTTGCGAGCAAAGCCAGGCAGAGGACGACCGTGACGCCTAAGGGGCCCACGAGCATCGGGAGCAAAGCCCCGACCAGGCATGCGGCGACGTACTTCCCGAGAGTGCGGATGGCTACTCGCTGCTTCATCCCTACTCCGCCCAACGCTCCGCATAAGCTGCGGGCCGGCACGGCGCGACGCTTGCGCTCTTTGCAAGCGACGTGACGGGACGGACCGTCAGCTTGATGCGGTAGTTAGGCGGCCTCTCGAAATAGCTGGGTCGATACGACGAAACGATCATGACGGCTCGAGAAGTGCCTGCAGAGTCACGGTCTGAACGTGACACTGATCGGCAATCACTACGACCTGGCTACGAACCCACTCTCGATAACCCGCCTTTCGGATCGTCACTGTGTACGTGCCGGCACGCTCCCAAGCCCCCTCCAAGAATGTCTCCGGGGTGGTCGCGCAACTGCCTTGGCCCGTCAACGGTTCAACGTAGTCACCATCTCGAATCTCCGCACTGGCCCCGCATGCCGTAGGCTCCCCGGTCGTTATGTCTCGCACCTCAACGCTGACCGCAGCTCGCAAGTCTGCAGTACACATGGCCCTGGCCAGCGGGTTGGGTTCCTCGGGGTCGTTGGGCCTCTGAGAGCAACCAAGAACAACGGCCACCATTGCGATTCCAAGAAGACTGCTCGGGCGCCTCATACTCCGCTGCCTTTCTGCACCGGCATGAATTTGTCCGCCTAACGCATGCGTCAGCTGCGGCGGGCCAACGCCGCCGTAGAACTTGCCACGCCCAACCGGCCCGCCGTCAGCTGCACGCAGTAGTTAGCGCACGCCGTGAAGCGTGAGTGGCGCCGTCAGCGTGCATACCTGGCTTCGGCAACCCTGGTTCAACGAGCACCGGCCCACCTCTCCGACCTCAACGAGTGCTTGAGGCGCGCGCGACGCCGAAGCCTCGCGCACGCTGCGGTGTCGCGGCCAACACGGCGCGAGGCACCGTGCCCCCTGAGCAACCACGGGAGACCGACCGCCCACACAACTCTTCGATACCGTCATCGAAGCCCCGGTGCCAGCTCTTTTCGCG
>DASRAU010000020.1:0-32528 GCA_035638075.1 Verrucomicrobiia bacterium | reverse complement strand
ACCGGATCGCCGATCTCGAGTTCGACCGGCGCAATCCGCGCACCGCCGCGCGGCCGCTGGTCACGGGAGAGCTGGGGCTGCCGTTCGCGTGGGGATTCCTGGCCGCGAGCCTGGGCCTTTTCTACTTCAGCGCATCGCGGCTCAACGCGCTGGCGCTTCTGCTCGCGACACCGGCGGCGCTCGTCATCCTTTCGTACTCGTACGCCAAGCGCGTCACCTGGCTCACCCACCTGCACCTCGGCGCATCGCTCGGCCTCGCGCCGATCGGCGCGTGGGTCGGCGTGACCGGGCGCCTCGCGGCGGCGCCACTGCTTCTCGGTGCGGCCGTGGCGTTCTGGGTGGCCGGGTTCGACATCCTTTACGCCTGCCAGGACATCGACTTCGATCGTCGCGCGAAGCTGCAGTCGTTCCCGGCGCGTTTCGGGCTCGAGGCGGCGCTGCGCGCCTCGGCGCGGCTGCACATCGCCACGGTGCTGCTCTTCGCCGCGCTGCCGCTGGCGCTCCCGGTGGGCGCGTTCTGGCTGACGGGCGTGGGATTGGTCGCGGCGCTTCTCGTCTACGAGCACCGCCTGGTGCGGCCCGACGATCTGAGCCGGGTGAACGCGGCGTTCTTCACGGTCAACGGCGTCGTCGGGTTCGTGCTCCTCGCCGCGGCCGCGGCCGAGGTTTTCCTCCGGAACGCTTGACCTTCACGGCCTTGGTGGCGCGACCGGACCGCGGCGGCTTGCGGGACGCCGAGGACTTGCGCGCCGCGCGAGACTTGGGCGCCGCCGGCTTGCGAGGCGCGGTCGGTTTTCGCGCCGCCGGCGGCCTGGGCGCCGTGGGAAGCAGCGGGCGCGGCGCCGGGCGCACGACGCGGATCGGCGACGGCGGCGTCACCGTCGGACGCCATCCCGGCACGACGATCGACGGCGGGCGCGGCGCAGCGGGGGTCGGCTGCGCTTCCGGCCGATCGCGCCGCGGCAGCCCGGTGAGCAGCAGGTAGAGATCGCGGACGTTCGTCCCGGTCGGCCCGGTCACGAGCGCGTCCCCGAGACGGTGGAACAGCTTGTACGAGTCCCCGCGCTCCAGGACCTTCTCCGGATCGATCCCCATCCCCCGCACCCGCTCGAGGGTCGAGGAGTCCACGAAGGCCCCGGCGGCCGGCGACGACCCGTCCTTCCCGTCGCTGCCTGTGGAGACGAAGGCCCAGCCGCGCACCGAAAGATTGCGCATGCGCAGGGCGAGCCGCAGCGCCAAGTCCTGCGCCCGTCCTCCCTGGCCGCCCGCCGGCGCGACCGTGCGCGTCTCGCCGCCGAGCACGAGCAGCCGCAGCCCCGTCGGCGCCCCTTCGATGGCGCGCGCCACCATCTCCACCGTCTCGTCCACGGGCCCGGTGATTTCCGTCGGCATCGCCTCGGCCGAAAGCCCGCGCGCCAGGCCGCCGCGCACCGCGGCGTTGCGCAGGTCCAGGTTCGACAGGAGCAGGATCGACTTGGCCCGCTTGAAGATCGGATCCTTCGGCTTGGGCGTCTCCGGCAGCCGGGCGCCGCGCAGCCCTTCGAGGACCCGCTCCGGCAGCGCGGGGGCGAGACCGTAGTGGCTGACCGCCTCCACCATGTCGTCGAGCGTGGTCCGGTCCGGAACCGTCGGACCCGAGGCGACCTCTTCGTAGCGCTCGAGATCGACGTCGCAGACGATGAGCGTCGAGAGCGACCGGGCCTGCCTGGCCAGCGCCGCCAGGCGTCCTCCCTTCAGAGCCGAGAGGTGCTTGCGGACCGTGTTGATGGCGCCGATCGGCGCTCCCGAGACGACCAGCACCTGGTGCAGGCGCTCGAGCTCCTTCGGGGTGATGAACGGCACGAGCGGCGCCTCGAGGAGCGCGGAGCCGCCGCCACTGACCAGCGCCACCACGTCGTCCCCCGAGCGCGCCGAGGCGAGCAGGCGCAGCGCCGCCGTGCCCGCGCGCATCGATCCCTTCCCCGGCACCGGGTGCTCTCCGGCGATGGTGGTGACCTGCTCGTGACCCAGCGCCACGCGCGGCGCGTCCTTCGCCGCCACCACTTTGGGCGAGCCCGCCGGGTGCACGATCAGCGCACGCACCGGTCGCTTCGATCCGGCGGCGGCGAGCCGGGCGCGGAACGCTTCGTACATGGACTCCGCCGCCTTCCCGATGGCCAGCACGATGAGACGCCCCGGAGGCACCGCGCGGACGGGGCGGCCGCCGAGGGTGATCCGGCCCGGCTCGACGCCGACGGCGCGGGTCACGGCGCGCGCCGCGTCGCAGGAGCGGATGGCCTCCTCGCCGATCGACCAGAGGATCTCGCGCGGCGAGCGCCCCCCCGTCTCTCCCCGCAAACCGGTTTCCATCAACGACTCCAGCGGAGGCCGCCCAAAGCGTTTCTGGACGGGCGTTCCGGGCGACGGCGCCTCCGTAATCCTTGGGAGACGCGTGTTGACACGCTTCGCGGGGCTGGGCTATAAGGCGGGCACGCTCTTTTCAGCTGGTCCGGCAGCAGACATTCCAATCCCTGAGGAGGTGGCTCGATGAACAAAGCGGATCTCATCGACAAGATCGCCAAGGACGCGCGCATCAGCAAGACGGCGTCGGCCAAGGCCCTCGATTCTCTCGTGGACGGCGTCACGAAGGCCCTCAAGAAGGGGGACCGCGTCGCGCTCGTCGGCTTCGGCACGTTCACGGTTTCGAAGCGCAAGGCGCGCGTCGGACGGAACCCGCAGACCGGAGAGCAGATCGAGATCAAGGCCCGCAAGGTGGCGCGCTTCCGCCCCGGCAAGGAGCTGGCGGCGGCGATTCGCTGAGAACCTGAGGAAGTCCTGAACGAGGCGGCGCCTCCGGGCGCCGCCTTTTTTTTGTCTCCTGCGCGAACGGGCCCGGCCGCGATCGCGACGATCCTCGGGCCGACGAAAGCCGCGGACGTCATCGCGCCTCCAGCACGACGAGGAGCGCCCCCGCCTCGACCGCCTCGCCCGGCGCCTTGAGGATCGACGCGACGGTGCCTTTGCGCGGCGCCGGGATCTCGTTTTCCATCTTCATCGCCTCGATCACCAGGAGCCCGGCGCCGGCCTCGACCTCGTCGCCGACGGCCTTGAGGACCGTGGTGACCTTGCCCGGCATCACGGCGCGGATCTCGACCGTCCCTTCGGCCGTGGCCGCCTCTTCAGCGCGTCCGTTGCCCTGGCGCAGCGGATCGACGAGCCGCACCGTCACCACCCGTCCCGCGACCAGCACGTCGTAGGAGCGCACGCCGCGCGCGCCGTCGGATCCGGCGACCGGCCAGACCGCCGCTTCGTGGGTGCGTCCGCCGAGCGTCACCGAGCGGAGCGAGCCTCTCCCCGACACCTCGACCGTGCTGTCGCGTCCTTCGAGGCTCACGGCCGTGTGACCCGACCGGCGCGCGACCTCGATGACGAGTTCCTGCGCGCCCGCCTGCGCGATGACTTTCATCAGGCCCATCCCTTCGGAAGGCGGCCCGACATCTGCGCGCGACGGCCCGCTTCGGCCCACGGGCTCAGCCCCGGCGCGGGACGGCCTGCGGCCGCCCCGGCGCCCGATCGCTCGAACGCCATGAGCGCCGCCGCGATGGCGGCCGCCACCGCGCCGTCGCCGTCCGCTTCGAGCTTCGAAGTGAGGTCCGGCAGCGTGCGGTCCACCCACGCGATGTCGAACCGCCCGGCGGCGAAGTCCTCGCGCCCCATCAGCTCGACGTGGAACGGGATCGTGGTGCGGATGCCGGCCACCTGGAACTCCAGGAGCGCCCGCCGCATGCGGCGGATGGCCTCGTCCCGGTCGCGTCCCCAGGCGAGGAGCTTCGCAATCATGGCGTCGTAGTGCAGCGAGATCTCGTCCCCCGCCTGCAGCGCGGTGTCCACCCGCACGCCGGGGCCGGCGGGGAGCCGCAGCGCCGTGACGCGCCCGGGACACGGATGGAACCCGGAGGCCGGATCCTCCGCGAGGATGCGGCACTCGATGGCCCAGCCGCACGGGCTGATGTCCTCCTGGCGGAACGACAGCGGCCGCCCGGAGGCGACTTCGATCTGCGCCCGCACCAGGTCGATGCCGGTGACGAGCTCCGTGACCGGGTGCTCGACCTGGAGCCGGGCGTTGACTTCCATGAACCAGGGGTTGCCTTCGCGATCGAGCAGGAACTCGACGGTGCCGGCGTTGCGGTAGCCCGAGGCGCGCACCGCGAGGAGCGCGAGCTCCCCCATGCGGCGCCGCAGATCGGGAGTCACCGCCAGCGACGGCGCCTCCTCCACGAGCTTCTGGTGCCGGCGCTGCAGCGAGCACTCGCGCTCGCCCAGGTGCACGGCGTTGCCGTGGGCGTCGGCGATCACCTGGATCTCGACGTGCCGCACCCCTTCGAGGAGCTTCTCCGCGTAGACGCCGTCGTCGCCGAACGCGCCCTTCGCCTCGGAGCGCGCCAGGCGCACGGCCGGCTGCAGCTCGGCTTCGGAGCGGACGACGCGCATGCCCTTGCCGCCGCCTCCGGCCGCCGCCTTGATCAGGATGGGATACCCGGCGCGGCGGGCGAACGCCGCGATCGCCTCGCCGTCGGCGGAGCGCTCCTCGAGGCCGGGGATGATCGGCACCCCGGCCTTCGACATCAGGCGGCGCGCCTCGACCTTGTCGCCGACCGCGTGCATCGCGGAGGCGGGAGGACCGATGAAGACGAGCCCCGCACGCTCGACCGCCTGCGCGAACTCCGGGTTCTCCGACAGGAAACCGTAACCGGGGTGCACCGCGTCGCAGCCGCTCGTCTTCGCGGCGGCGATCACCGCCTGCCGATCGAGATACGAGCTGCGCGCCGGCGCCGGACCGATCGCCACGCCCGCGTCGGCGAGCCTCACCGGCAGCGAGTCGCGGTCCACGTCCGAGTGCGCCACGACCGGGGAGATCCCCAGGTCGCGGCAGGCGCGCACCACGCGCAGGGCGATCTCCCCGCGGTTGGCGATCAGGATGCGACGAATCAACCGGAGTTCCTTTCTAGAGCGGAATGTTTCCGTGCTTGCGGGGCGGGTTGTGATCCTTCTTGTGGCGGAGCAGGCGGAAGGCCTGCACGAGGTGCCGGCGCGTGGCGCGTGGCTCGATGACGGCGTCCACGAAACCCCGCTCGGCGGCGACGTACGGGTTGGCGAACTTGTCGCGGAACTCCTCGACCCGCTCGCGGCGCAGCCGGTCGGCGTCCTTCGCCGACGCCAGCTCGCGCCGGTACAGGATGTTGACGGCTCCTTCCGGCCCCATCACGGCGATCTCGGCGGAGGGCCACGCGAAGTTGAAGTCGGTGCGGATGTGCTTCGACCCCATGACGCAGTACGCGCCGCCGTAGGACTTGCGGGTGATCACCGTCACCTTGGGGACGGTCGCCTCGGCGAAGGCGTAGAGCAGCTTCGCCCCGTGCCGGATGATCCCGCGGTGCTCCTGGTCGGTGCCCGGCAGGAAGCCCGGGACGTCCTCGAGGATGAGCAGCGGCACGTTGAAGGCGTCGCAGAAGCGCACGAAGCGCGCCCCCTTGATGGAGGCGTCGATGTCCAGCGTGCCGGCGAGGAAGGCCGGCTGGTTGGCGACCACACCGACCACCGCTCCGTCGAGCCGGGCGAAGCCGGTGACGATGTTGCGGGCGAAGCGCTCGTGCACCTCGAAGAACGAGTCGCGGTCGAGCACGTGCCGGATCACCGCCTTGATGTCGTACGGCTTGTTCGGCTCCGGCGGCACCACCGTGTCGAGCGCGGCATCCTGGCGGTCGGGATCGTCGCCGGTGTCGCGGTGCGGCGGATCCTCCATGTTGTTCGACGGCAGGTAGGCGAGCAGGTCCCGGATGAGCCCGAGGGCGGCGCGATCGTCGGGCGCCGTGAAGTGGGCGACGCCCGAGACGCTGGCGTGGGCCACGGCGCCGCCGAGCTCCTCCTTGGTCACCTCCTCGTGCGTCACCGAGCGGATGACGTCCGGCCCGGTGATGAACATGTAGGAAGTCTTCTCCACCATGATGTTGAAATCGGTGATGGCGGGGGAATAGACCGCGCCGCCGGCGCACGGCCCCATGATGGCGGAGATCTGCGGCACGACCCCGGAGGCCAGCGTGTTGCGCAGGAAGATGTCGGCGTAGCCGGCGAGCGACACCACCCCTTCCTGGATGCGCGCGCCCCCCGAGTCGTTGAGCCCGACGATCGGCGCCCCGACCTTCATCGCCAGGTCCATCACCTTGCAGACCTTCTGGGCGTGGGTCTCGGAGAGGGAGCCGCCGAAGACGGTGAAGTCCTGGGCGAACACGAAGAGCGGCCGACCGTCGATGGTCCCGTGCCCGGTGATCACGCCGTCGCCGGGGATCTTCTGCTCGTCCATGCCGAAATCGAGGGCGCGATGGACGACGAACCTGTCCATCTCCTGGAAGGAGCCGGGGTCGAGCAGGAGGGTGACCCGCTCGCGAGCGGTCAGCTTGCCGCCGGAGCGCTGGCGCTCCTTGCGCTCCTCGCCGCCGCCGGCCTCCGCCTCACGATCGCGGCGGCGCAGCTCCTGGACGGGATCCCGGCTCAATGCGACGATTCCGGCCCGGCCGGAGGCGGTCCGGCCGCCTCTCCGCCGCCCGGGCTGCCTTCGTCGCCTGGCGTCCGACCGTTGCCGCCGTTGCCGGAGCCCGTCTCGGACTCGTCGTCGCCTTCGGCCACGCGCGCCACCGCCACCACGGTGTCTTCGTCCTCGAGGTGGATGAGGCGCACGCCCTGGGTCGGGCGGCCGAGGAGCGAGATGTCGCGCACCCGCGTGCGGATGATCTTCCCGAACGCGGTGATGACCATCACCTGGTCGTGGTCGGCCACCTGCATGACCTGCACCACCGGCCCGGTCTTGTCGGTGACCTTGAGGTTGATGATCCCGGAGCCGCCGCGCCCCTGCAGCCGGTACTCGGCCACCTCGGTGCGCTTGGCGTAGCCCTTCCCCGTGACGGTGAGGATCGTCCCGGCGTCGGGCTTGAGGACGTCCATCTCGACGATGGCGTCCTCGCCTTCGAGGCGCATGCCGATGACGCCGTGGGCGCCGCGCCCCATCGGCCGCACGTCCTCCTCGGGGAAGCGGATCGACTGCCCCTGGGAGGTCGCCATGAACAGCTCCTGCTTGCCGTCGAGGAGATTCGCCGCCAGCAGCTCGTCCCCCTCGTCGATGCCGATGGCGATGATGCCCCCGGCGCGCGGATTGCCGTAGGCGGCGAGCGGGGTCTTCTTGACGATGCCCTTGCGGGTGCAGAAGACGACGGTCCTTTCCTCGACGAAGTCCTTGACGGCGACCATCGCCGCCACCTTCTCCTCGGAGGTCAGGTTGACGAAGTTGATGATGTTCTTCCCCTTGCCGGCGGCGCCGATCTGGGGAATCTCGTGCACCTTCAGCCAGTGGACGCGCCCTTTCGTCGTGAAGATGAGGATGGAGGCGTGCGTCGAGGCGACGAACAGGTGCTCGACGAAATCCTCCTCGCGCGTCGTCATGCCGGTGCGTCCCTTGCCGCCGCGCCGCTGGCTGCGGTAGAGCGTCAGGGGGTTGCGCTTCATGTAGCCGGCGTGGGAGACGGTGATGACCATCTCCTCTTCGACGATCAGGTCCTCGACCGCGATCTCGCCGGGGGCGGGCATGATCTCCGTGCGCCGCGCGTCGCCGTAGGCCTTCTTGATCTCCTTGAGCTCCTCGGTCATCAGGCCGTACACCAGGCGCTCGTTCGCCAGGATCTCGCGCAGGCGGGCGATCTCCTTGAGGGTCTCGGTGTACTCGTCGACGATCTTCTGGCGCTCGAGCCCGGTCAGGCGCTGCAGGCGCATCTCGAGGATGGACGTGGCCTGCACCTCGGACAGCCGGAACCGCAGGCGCATCGCCTGGCGCGCCTCGTCCGGAGTGCGCGCCTGGCGGATGAGGGCGACCATCTCGTCGAGGTTGTCGAGCGCGATCTTGAGCCCCTCGAGGATGTGGGCCCGCTCCTCGGCGCGCCCGAGGTCGAACTGGGTGCGGCGGACGATCACCTCGCGGCGGTGCTCGATGAAGTGCTGGAGCATCTGCTTGAGGTTCAGGACCGCCGGCCGGTTGTTGACGATGGCCAGGAAGATCGCCCCGAACGACTCCTGCATCTGCGTGTGCTTGTACAGCTGGTTCAGGATGACGCGCGGCACCGCGTCCCGGCGGAGATCGCAGACGACGCGGATGCCGTCCCGGTCGCTCTCGTCGCGGATGTCGGTGATCCCCTCGACCCGCTTGTCGTTGACGAGCGCGGCGATCTGCTCGATGAGGCGCGTCTTGTTGACCTGGTAGGGGATCTCGGTGATGACGATGCGGTCACGGCCGCGCTTTCCGCCCTCTTCGACCGTGGCCCGGGCCCGCATGATGAGGCTGCCGCGGCCGGTGGTGTAGGCCTGCCGGATGCCCTCCATGCCCATCAGGTACCCGGAGGTCGGGAAGTCAGGCCCCTTCACGTGCTCCATCAGCCCGGCGATGGTGATGTCGGGGTCTTCGATCTGGGCCACCAGGGCGTCGCAGATCTCCCCGAGGTTGTGGGGCGGGATGTTGGTCGCCATGCCGACGGCGATGCCCGAGGAGCCGTTCACCAGCAGGTTCGGAAGACGGCTCGGAAGGACCAGAGGCTCCTGCAGCTGGCCGTCGTAGTTGGGCCCGAAGTCGACGGTGTCCCTCTCGATGTCGGCCAGCATCTCGTGCGCCAGCCGGGCCATGCGCACCTCGGTGTAGCGCATCGCGGCCGGCGCGTCGCCATCGATCGAGCCGAAGTTCCCCTGGCCGTCGACGATCGGGTAGCGCATCGAGAAGTCCTGCGCCAGCCGCACCACCGTGTCATAGATGGCGGTGTCGCCGTGCGGGTGGTACTTCCCCATCACGTCGCCGACGATGCGGGCCGCCTTCTTGTAAGGCTTGTCGTGGGTGTTCCCCGCTTCGTGCATGGCGTACAGCACGCGGCGGTGCACCGGCTTGAAGCCGTCGCGCACGTCGGGGAGTGCCCGCCCGACGATCACGCTCATGGCATAGTCGAGATACGATCGGCGCATCTCGTCTTCGAGCGTGATCGGGGTCAGCGATCCGATCTCGTTGCGGGTGGTCTCGTCCATTTAGATATCGAGGTTCCGGACGTCGAGGGCGTTCTCTTCGATGAACTTGCGGCGCGGCTCGACCACGTCACCCATCAGGACGGTGAAGATCTCATCAGCCTGAACCGCGTCCGCGACGGTCACCTGGAGCATGCGCCGGGTCTCCGGATTCATGGTGGTCTCCCAGAGCTGGCCCGGGTTCATCTCCCCCAGCCCCTTGTAGCGCTGGATGGCAACCCCCTTCTTCCCCTCATCCATGAGGTAGCGCAGGAGCTCGAGGCGCCCGCCCACCCCGGTCTCGTGTCCGTTCTCGGCCACCGAAAGGGGGCCGCGCAGGGCGGTCAGCTCGGCGTCGAGGGTATGAAGGGTCTTGTATTCGATGGACGAGATCAGGTCCCAGGAGACGACGATGGGGGACTTGCCGCGCTGCGAGGATCCGACCTCGAAGCGGTAGCGGCCGTGCTCCTCGTCCCGCTCCAGCTCTCCGGTGCGGAACCCGGCCGCCTCGATCGCCTCGCGCACCGCCGCGAGCGGCTCCGGCTTCTCGAACTGGCCGATCTCGTGAAGACCCGCCTCGATCAGGCGCTCGACCAGCCCGGGGTCGATGCCGCGCTTCTTCAGGTGATCGAGGTGCATCTGGTAGCGGGTCAGGCGGTCCAGGACGTGGCGCAGCTCGTTCCCTTCCAGCCGCCCCCCCCCTTGCACCTTCACCGCCCGCTCCTTGGAGGCCTGCTCCATCAGGAAACGGTTCAGGTCGTCGTCGTGCGCCAGGTACTCCTCCACCTTCCCGCGCTTCACCTTGTAGAGCGGAGGCTGGGCGATGTACAGGTGGCCGCGCTCCACGATCTGGGGCATCTGCCTGTAGAAGAAGGTCAGGAGCAGGGTGCGGATGTGCGACCCGTCCACGTCGGCGTCGGTCATGATGATGACGCGGTGGTAGCGGAGCCGGTTGTGGTCGTAGTCCCCCTCGCCGATGCCGGTGCCGAGCGCCGTGATGATGGTGCGGATCTCCTGGCTCGACAGCATCTTGTCGAAGCGGGCCTTCTCGACGTTGAGGATCTTCCCGCGCAGCGGCAGGATGGCCTGGTTGCGCCGATCACGCCCCTGCTTGGCCGAGCCGCCGGCCGAGTCGCCCTCGACGAGGAACAGCTCGGAGCGGGCCGGGTCGGTCTCCTGGCAGTCGGCCAGCTTGCCGGGCAGGGAGCCCGAATCGAGCGCCCCCTTGCGACGGGTCAGCTCCTTCGCCTTGCGGGCTGCCTCGCGGGCCCGCATCGCCTCGAGGCCCTTCTCGAGGATCTTCCGGGCCACGCCGGGGTTCTCCTCGAGATAGGCGGCGAGCCTCTCGTTCAGCATCGCCTCGACCAGGCCCTTCACCTCGCTGTTCCCCAGCTTGGTCTTGGTCTGGCCCTCGAACTGCGGGTTCGGCAGCTTCACGCTGATGACCGCGGTCAGGCCCTCGCGCACGTCGTCCCCGGACAGGGACACCGCCTCCTTGCTCGACAGCCTCGAGGCGTAGTTGTTGATGGTGCGGGTCAGGGCCGATCGGAAGCCGGAGAGGTGGGTTCCCCCTTCCATGGTGTTGATGCTGTTGGCGAAGGAAAAGACGATCTCGTTGTATCCGTCGTTGTACTGCAGCGCCACCTCGGCCGCGATCCCGTCCCGCTCGCTGCGGATGTGAATGGGCTTGGGATGGATCGGGTTCTTGTTCTTGTTGAGGTGCTCGACGAACGAGACGATGCCGCCCTTGTAGCTGAACTCGTGGCGCCGGTTCTCCGCCCGCTCGTCCTGGATGACGATGGTGACCCCCTCGTTGAGGAAGGCCAGCTCGCGCAGGCGCTGCGACAGGGTGTCGAAGGAGAAGACGGTCTCCTCGAAGACCGTCGGGTCGGGCTTGAAGTGCACCTTGGTGCCGCGGCGCTTGGTGGTGCCGGTCTGGTGGAACGCGCCGGTGGTCCGGCCGCGCTCGAAACGCATCTCGTAGACCTTCTCGTCCCGCCAGATCTCCAGGTCCAGGCACTCGGACAGGGCGTTGACCACCGAGACGCCGACCCCGTGCAGGCCGCCCGAGACCTTGTACGACTTGTTGTCGAACTTGCCGCCGGCGTGGAGTTTCGTGAGGACGACCTCGGCGGCCGGCAGCTTCTCCGTCGGGTGCATGTCGACCGGAATGCCGCGGCCGTTGTCCTCGACGGTCACGGAGTTGTCGATGTGAATGGTGACTTCGACCCGGTCGCAGTAGCCGGCCTGGGCCTCGTCGATGCTGTTGTCGACGACTTCGTAGACGAGATGGTGCAGCCCGCCCGAGGAGGTGTTGCCGATGTACATCGCCGGGCGGAGGCGCACTCCCTCCAGCCCCTCGAGCACGCGGATCTTGGATGCGTCGTAGCGGTCGGCAGGGGCTCCCGGAGCGCTCGCCTGGAGGTCGGCTTCTGGATCCATCCGATTCTCTCCCGGCCGCGATTTGGATCGCGGTCCAGTGTCGTGCGAGGTTTTCGTGACGTCGCTTGCGGGGGCTGACGAGGCGGAAAGTCTTTATTTTTCCGCCATTTCGTTCGGGAAAACAGGTCCCGCGAACGAGGCGGATTTTAGCACACGGCCGAGGGGGGGAGCAACGATTCCGGGGTCTGTTTCGGCCTCAGCCGAGCGGTATATAAGATGATAGAGGTCGCCGGTGGAACCTGTCTCTTTAAATCTATGCTTTTCTAGGAGATACGCATCGGCATCACGACGTACCTGTAGTCCTTTCCCGCCTCCAGCCCCACGGGACGCAGAAGTCCCTGGGTGGCGTCGTCCTTGAGGGCCAGGATCACCTGCCCATTGCCGTAGGCCTGGAAGAAGTCCAGCAGGTAGCGTGAGTTGAATCCAATCTCGACTTCAGCGCCGGAGTAGTCCACATCGACCGTCTCGGACGCCTCGCCGACCTCGGGGTTGCTCGAAGAAACCTCGACCGTCCCCTTGGTCACGGACAGCTTGATCGCCCTCGAGCGCTCGCCCGAAAGGAGTGACACGCGGCGGATGACGTCGCCGAAGGGGGCGCAGTCCACCTTCACGAGCTTGTCGTTTCCTTCCGGGATGACCTGCTCGTAGTCCGGGAATTTCCCGGCCAGGAGATTGGCCGACAGGATCGTCCGGCCCACCTTGAAGAAGGCCTGGTTGTCCTTGCAGCCGAACAGGACCTCTTTTTCCCCTTCACCGATGCGGGTCAGCTCGTTGAGAATCTTCCGGGGCAGGATCATCTCGATTTTCTGGTCGATGCTGCCTTTTTCGAGGCGTCCACGGGCCATCGCCAGCCGATGGCTGTCAGTCGCGACCATGGTCACGTCCTTCTTGCTCAGGATCGTGAGGGCCCCGGAAATCTGGTAACGCCCTTCATCGGTCGAAATCGCGAACCCGACCTTATTGATCAGGTCGAGCAGGAGCTCCCGCTCCATCGGGACACCCTTGGCGAAGTCGAACTGCTTGACCTCGGGGAAGTCCTCCTTGGGCAGACCGACCACCCGGAAGCGGGCCTTCTGGCAGGTGATGGTGACCCACTTGCCGTCGTCCACCCGCAGCCGAACGTCGGCGTCGGGAAGGAGCCGCACGATGTCGAAGAGCCGACGCGCCGAGATGGTGGCGTCCCCTTCGGTCTTGACGTCGGCGTCGCAGGTGGTCCGGATGGCCACCTCGAGGTCGGTTGCCAGCAGCTCCACCCGTCCCTTGCGGGCGTCGAGCACGATGTTCGAGAGGATCGGAATGGTCGACTTCTTCTCGACCACGCCCTGCATCGACTGCAGCTCCCGCAGCAGGCTGTCCTTGCTGATTACGAAATCCATGAGGCCTCCAGCGACAACGATCGGCTCTCGGTGAGAGTGAACGCGTGAAGGGATTGTAGCAGAGGATGGGCCTGTGAAATCTCTGGGCCGGCGCTGAAAACCCCGCGAGGCGCGGGGTTGCCCTGCACGGGCACCCTGTGGAGGGGCGACCTGGATGCTGTGGACCGGTGCGTCGCCACGGTCTGCCCACAGGCCGCCCACGATCCATCCACGCAGGCCTGTGCACGGCGGTCGGCGGGCCGGTTCACTTCAGCGACTCGAGGAAGCCGGCGATGAGCTGATCGAAGTCGCGATCCTTCGAGCGCATCCCCTCGATCTTGCGGATCGCGTGGATGACGGTCGTGTGGTGTTTGCCGCCGAAGAGATCTCCGAGCGCCGGCAGCGACTTGTCGGTCAGCTGCTTGCAGACGTACATGGCGACCTGGCGCGGGAAGGAGATGTGCTTCGAGTTGTTGCGCGACTTCAACTCGGTCAGCTTGATGCCATAGTGCGCGGCGATCGCCTTCTGGATGGCCTCGACCCCGACGCCGCGGCCGCGGTCGTCGATGAGGTCCCGGAGCGTCTCGCGGGCCATGTCGAGATCGATGGCGCGTCCGGACATCGCGGCGAAGGCGACGAGCCGGATGAGCGACCCCTCCAGCTCGCGGATGTTCGAACGGACGCGGCTGGCGATGAACAGCGAGACGTCCTCGGGCAGGTTGATGTGCTCGGCTTCCGCCTTCTTGCGCAGGATGGCGACCTTGGTTTCGAGGTCCGGGGGCTGGATGTCGGCGATGAGCCCCCATTCGAACCGCGAGCGCAACCGCTCCTCGAGGGTCGGGATGTCGCGCGGCGGGCAGTCGCTGGTGATGATGATCTGCTTCTGCGACTCGTAGAGGGCGTTGAAGGTGTGGAAGAACTCCTCCTGGGTCCGCTCCTTGCCCGCCAGGAACTGGATGTCGTCGATGAGCAGGACGTCCACGCCGCGGTACCGCTCCTTGAAGTCGATGGTCTTCTCGTAGCGGATCGAGTTGATGAGCTCGGTCATGAACGTCTCGGCGCTGATGTAGAGCATCCGCAGCCCCGGGAGGGAGCGGACGATGCGGTTCCCGACCGCGTGCATCAGGTGCGTCTTGCCGAGACCCACGCCCCCGTAGATGAAGAGCGGGTTGTAGGCGCCCGACGGCTGGTCGGCGACTGCCAGCGCCGCCGCGTGCGCGAACTGGTTGCACGAGGAGACGACGAAGGTGTCGAAGGTGTAGCGCGGGGTCAGTCCGCTGCCGGGGAGCGAGGCGCTGGGCGCCGGCGTCGGGGCCGGTGTCCGGGCGTGGGCCGGAACGGTCGCAGGCGGTCCGTCCGACATCGTCTGGAGCGGACGGACCCCGGGAAGGCCGTCGCCAGGCGCCGCGTGGCGGCGCGCCCCGAGCACGCGGTTCATGATCCCGTCGCGTGCCGGTGTCGCGGCGCGCGGCGCCGGCGGCAGGTCACGGCTGGTGAAGTGCACCGTCAGCCCCGGAGCATCGCACTCGCACGCGCTCTCCTGGATGAGAGGGCGGTAGTTGCGATCGATCCACTCGACGAAGAGGCTGCTCGGCACTTCGACCTGGAGCATCCCGTCGCCGAAGGACAGCTGGTGCGTGGGGCGCAGCCAGGTGTTGAACGACTGCGCGTTCATCTTGTTCTGCAGCGAATCCAAAATCCGATCCCAGAGCGTCATGGGCCCTCGATGAAATTCGGTTTTGTTTCCCCTGCTCGTCTGCGATCCGCACCACACGGGCCTTGCGCCACGACAGCCCGCGCCCTCATCAACAGCTTTTCCACAGGTGTGGAAAAATCGGGTCACCGCAAATCGCTGAGAACAGGGAACTTGCGTGCGCGTCGGGGAGAAGGCGCGGCGATCTTATGTCAACCTGCCGCGGCTCCACTACGGAATGGGCCGACGTGTTCCGCGTCCCCATATTCAGGGTCTGCTCACTTGAGGAAGCACGACGGCCGACGTTCAGAGACACCACGGCCCCCCCCGGACCACGTTCCGGAAAAATTTTCCCGCCCCTAGCGATGCTTCGGTGACTTTATTGTGAAAGGTCGGCGGAATGTACCACCATCGCGAAGCGGAGGCGCGATCGAAAATAAAAAAATTCTCGCGCCACCGGGGGCTCGAAAAAAACGGCACCTGCCGGGTACCCATCGCGCCAGGAGTGCGCGATGGGACCCTGGCTCGGCGTCGCTCATGCCCCTGCAGGTGCCGTTTTTTTCGAGCGTCCTGTTCCCGAACACTTTTCCCATTTCCGATCCGCGCTCGCGATTTCGATCGAAGAGCGGAATGTTTTTCGTCGTGCGCGATCGTCGACTGGCCCCTTCGCGCGCATTTTGCGCGAAGGGTTGGCGAGGGGCGAGGAGAGGGGAGGTCACGCGCAGCGAGCCCGGACCCGTCCCCGGCGGGGTGCGGGCCGGTTGCTCCCCCGGTGCGTATGGAGGGCCGTAACTTGACACCATGCGCGGGGAAAAACGATAATCCGCGCTCCCTGAAAGAGATTGCGAGCGAGGAAGGAGAACGCCGTCGATGAAACGCACGTTCCAGCCGAACAACCGGCGCCGGCGCAAGGTGCACGGATTCCGGTCCCGGATGAGCACCAAGAACGGCCGCCTGGTTCTGAAGCGCCGCCGGGCCAAGGGACGCAAGCGCCTGACGGTGTGACCCGCGACGAGCGGTTCCGTCCCCGGGATCGGATCCGCAAGCGCAGCGAATACCAGGCTCTCTACGAATCGGCGCGCCGCATTCCCTCGAAGAGCTTCGTCCTCTTTGTGAGGAAGAACGATCTCGGCCATCCCCGCCTCGGGATCACCGTCTCCCGCCGCATCGGCGGAGCGGTGCAGCGGAATCGCGCCAAGCGCCTGATGCGCGAGATCTTCCGTCGTCACAAGGGGGAGCTGCAGGACGTGGATATCGTCGTGAACGGGCGCGCCGCCCTCCCGGCGGCGGACTACCGCAGGCTCGAATCCGAATGGCTCGGTTGTCTTCGTCCTTATCTGAGGCCGGCGTGAGCGGCGTGCTCGAGGGAGGCGTTCTGGCGCTCATCGCGGGCTACCAGCGCTTCCTGTCGCCGGTGCTGCCGCGGGCCTGCCGCTTCCATCCGACCTGTTCGGAGTACTGCGCCGAGGCGATTCGCAAGCACGGTCTCGGCCGCGGTCTCACCCGGGGCTTCCTTCGCCTGCTTCGCTGCCAGCCTTTCAGCCAGGGCGGCTTCGACCCGGTCCGCTGACATGGAAAAGCGACTGGCGCTCGCGGTGGCGCTGTGTGTCGGCTTCCTGATTCTCTGGTCGTACCTCTTCCCGACCGCGCCGCCGCCCCCACCCGCCGAAGCCGGCGCGCCCACCGCGACGGCCGACGGAACGCCGGGAGCCGCCGGAGCCACGGGTTCGCCGGCGACCGAATCCGGGAACGCCGCGAGGCCGGGCACCGCCCTGCAATTGGCCGACGCACCGGGCGGCGAGGCGATCGCCGCGGCCGCGGAGGAGGAGATCACCCTCGACCTGGCGCAGGCGACGGTGCACCTGACCAATCGCGGCGCCCGGGTCCGCTCGTGGATCCTGAAGAACTACCGCGACCACAAGGGCCAGCCGCTCGATCTGGTCTCCCCCGCCGCGGCCAGGCTCGATCGGCTGCCGCTCGACCTCCTGACCGACGACGCGGCGCTCGACGAGCGCCTGCGCAAGGCCCTCTTCCGCGTCGAGCGCCAGGACACGGGCACGGGCGCTGACGCGGCCACGGTCCTGACCTTCCGGTGGAGCGATGGGAACGGAGACGGCGCGACCAAGGTGCTGCGCGCCGGCGGGCCTTCGGGCCTGGTCGAGATCTCCGCCAGCGCCACGACGCACGGACGGGCCATCGACCCGGCGATCGCGTGGGGGGCCGGCTTCGAGGAGGAGGTCGCCGAGGCTTCCGAGCGGATGGGGGTCGGCGTGCGCGCGCTCCTCGGCCGCGGCGGCAAGGTCGAGCGCCGCTTCCAGTCGAAGATCACGCCGGCCGAGCCGTGGACGGATGAAGGCACGATCGACTTCGCGGGCGTCGAGAGCAAGTACTTCGCCGCCGTCTTCGTCCCGCCCCAGGGTGCTCCGGCGCGCATGCGCGTCGAGACGCTGCGCCTCGTGGAGGACGGGCGCGAGCACCTGCACCTGGGCTTCTCGCTGCGTCCCGCGGCCGGTGCGCCGGTCCGGCTTTACGCCGGGCCGAAGAGCTACGAGGTCCTGCGCGCGGCCGGGCTCGGTCTCGACCGGCTGCTCGATTTCGGGTTCTTCGGGTTCATCGCGCATCCCCTCTTCGAGGCGCTCAAGTTCCTGCACCGCTACACCGGGAACTACGGCTGGGCGATCGTCATCCTGACCGTGTTCATCCGGGCGCTCTTCTTCCCGTTCCTGCACCGCAGCCAGCTCAAGATGCGGCAGATGCAGGAAAAGATGAAGCGCATCCAGCCGAAGCTGAAGTCGCTCAAGGAGCGCTACCACCGGCTGGAGCAGAAGGCGGCGGAGAAGGGCGCGGCCGGCGGGCGCCAGAAGGTCCGGCAGGAGATGAACGAGGAGATGATGAAGCTGTACCAGGAGGAGGGGATGAATCCCTTCTCCTCGGTCTCCGGCTGCCTGCCTCTCCTGGCGCAGATGCCGATCCTGGCGGCCTTCTACACCATCCTGTCGATCAGCATCGAGCTGCGGCAGGCGCCGTTCGTCCTGTGGGTGCACGACCTGTCGGCGAAGGACATCACCCTCGTCATCCTGATGAGCGCGTCGATGCTGGCGCAGCAGCTCATGACCGCGTCCGCCATTCCCGACCCGGCGCAGCGCCGCATGATGTATCTCATGCCCATCATGTTCACGATCTTCTTCGTGAATATGCCTTCGGGGCTGGTGCTATACTGGCTCGTCAACAATCTCCTCGGAATCGTGCAGCAGTACCTGGTCAACAAAGAGGCGGACGCGCAGGCGCGCGCGGCGGCAGCCGCGCCCGTCTCGTAAGGCCTGTTCAACGGGCCCATCAGGAGAAGCGCCGATGAGAACGGGAGACGAAGGACGTCGCGAGAACATCGCATCGCGGCCGCCGCGACCCGCCGAAGAAGAAGCGCCGCCGGCCGATCCGCGCGACGTCGAGGCACTCGCCAACGACGTGCTGCACGGTCTCGGGCTCGAGCTCGACGCCAAGGCGCGCGACGCCGGCGCCACCATCGAAGTGGACCTCGCCGGACCCGACCGCGACCTGATGCTCGATCACCGCGGCGAGGCGCTCAACGCGCTGCAGTACCTGCTGAACCGGATCGTCTACAAGGGACGCCTCGGGAAGAAGATCCACCTCGACAGCGAGGGCTACCGCCAGTCGCGCGAGGACGAGATCGTCGAGGTCGCCCGCCGCACCGCCGAGGGCGTCCTGGCCAAAGGGCAGGAGTCGCTCCTCAGCCCGCTCAACCCGTACGAGCGCCGTCTCGTCCACATCGCCCTCGGCGAAATCGAAGGGATCGGCACCCGCAGCATCGGCGACGGCTTCCTGAAGCGCGTCGCCATCTTCCGCACCGCGGCACGGGGCCCGAAGACCGGACCCGCCGAGGACTGATCCTCCCGAGTCGGACATGACCTCTGCGGCGGCTTCGTGACCCTTCCGCCGCGCGAAGACACCATCGTCGCCATCGCCACGCCTCCCGGCCGCGGCGGCATCGGTGTCGTGCGCCTGTCCGGTCCGGACGCGCACGCGATCGCCGGCCGGTTGTTTCATCCCGCCCGATCCGCCGCGTCTCCGACGGGTCCGCTGTACGGAAACTTCGCGCTCCACGACGGGACGGCGATCGATCGCGGCTACCTCGTCCGTTTCCCGCGTGGGTCCTCCTTCACCGGCGAGGAGACCGCGGAGCTCTGGGCGCACGGCAGTCCGCCGGTCCTGCGCGCGCTCGTCGAGTCGGCGGTCGCGCTCGGGGCCCGCGCCGCGTCTCCGGGAGAGTTCAGCTACCGGGCGCTCCTGAACGGGCGGATCGATGCCACCCAGGCCGAGGCGATTCGCGACCTGGTCGAGGCGCGCACACTGCACCAGGCGCGCGTGGCGCACGCCCAGGAGAGCGGATCCCTGTCCCGGGCGCTGCGGCCGCTGCGCGATCGGCTCGCGGATGTCGCGGCGCGCGTCGAGGCCTCCATCGAGTTCGCCGAGGAGCCGGACGCCGACCGCTTCGATCCCGAGGGAGGCATCGCTTCTGCGTTGCGGACGCTCGCCGCCGAGCTCGAGACGCTCCGAACCGGCTTCAATCGCGGCCGGCGGCTGCGCGAGGGAGCCTCGGTCGTGCTCGCGGGGCTGCCGAACGCCGGCAAGTCGAGCCTCTTCAACCGTCTCGTCGGCACCGATCGCGCCATCGTGACGCCGATTGCCGGCACCACCCGCGATGTCGTCGAGGAGACGCTCGAGCTCGACGCTGTCCCGGTGACGCTCGCCGACACCGCCGGACTGCACGAGGCGGGCAACGAAGCGGATCGCGAGGCGGTCGGGCGGGCCCGCGCCGCCGCGGCGGCGGCCGACATCGTGCTCGTCGTTCTCGACTGGAGCCGGGCCTGGCGCGACGCCGATCGCGAGACCATCGAGGCGGCCGGGGCGGGGCGCGGACTCGTGGTCCTGAACAAGGTGGATCGCCCCTGCGCCATCGGGCTCGACCGCGTCCTCTTCCTGCGGCAGCGCCACGCCGTCGTCGAGGTCTCGGCCACGACCGGCGAGGGAATCGAGGATCTCCGCCGGCGCCTGCGCGAGCGCGTGCTTCCCGCGGGGGCGGCGAGCCCGGACGAGGTCTTCCTGACCAGCGTGCGGCAGCGCGACCTGGTGGCGCAGGCGCGCGAGGCGCTCGAGCGTGCGCTCGCGGCCCTCGGTGAGGGGCGTGGCTCCGAGTGCGCCGCGCTGGACCTGCGCGAGGCGCTCGACCGGCTCGGCGAGCTGAGCGGCGAGATCGGACTGGACGATCTCTACGACCGTCTCTTCAGCACCTTCTGCATCGGCAAATGAGCGCTCCCTTTTCTTCCCCGCCCGCGTCAGCCCGGCCCGCCCCGCCGCGCCGGGCCGACGTCCTGGTGGTCGGCGCGGGACACGCCGGACTCGAAGCGGCCCTCGCCGCGGCCCGCATGGGGTGCGACACGGTTCTCGTCACGCTGGCGCGCGACGCGGTCGGGCGCATGTCCTGCAATCCCGCCATCGGCGGTCTCGCCAAGGGGCACCTGGTCCGCGAGATCGACGCGCTGGGCGGCGAGATGGGGCGCGCCATCGACGCCACCGGGATCCAGTTCCGGCTGCTCAACGCCAGTCGCGGTCCGGCCGTCCAGGCGCCGCGCGCCCAGGCCGACAAGGAAGCCTATTCGCGCCGGATGCGCGCGGTCGTCGAATCGACCCCGCGCCTCGCCCTCGTCGAGGACGAGGTGATCGACCTCGTCGTCGAGGACGGCGCTGTCGCCTCTGTCCTGCTGCGCGGCGCGGGGATCGCCGAAGCGAAAGCGGTCGTGATCACCAGCGGAACCTTTCTCCGCGGCCTCATTCATATCGGCGCGAAGCAAGAGCGCGGCGGCCGCATCCATGAACCGGCTGCGGAAGGACTGTCGGGGGCACTCGCGCGCTGCGGCTTTCCCCTCGGCCGCCTGAAGACGGGCACGCCGCCGCGCATCCTCGCGTCGAGCGTGGACCGAAGGCGCCTCGAACCGCAGCCCGGTGATGCCGACCCGGTTCCCTTCTCCTTCGAGACCGGTCGCATCGACCGCGAGCAGATCGACTGCCACATCACCTGGACCCGTCCGGTCACGCACGACCTCATCCGGGCGAACCTCGACCGCTCTCCCCTGTTCACGGGCGCGATCCGCTCGGTCGGGCCGCGCTACTGCCCGTCGATCGAGGACAAGGTCGTCCGCTTCGCCGACCGGGACCGGCACCAGATCTTCGTCGAGCCCGAGGGGATCGATCACCCGTGGCTCTATCTCAACGGCCTTTCCACCAGCCTGCCGGAAGAAGTGCAGGAGCCGCTGGTGCGGACGCTCCCCGGCCTCGAAGAGGCGGTCGTCGCGCGCCCCGGCTACGCCGTGGAGTACGACTTCGTCCCGCCGACCGAGTGCCGGCACACGCTCGAGACGAAGCGGGTCGCGCGCCTCTTCCTCGCGGGGCAGATCAACGGCACCACCGGCTACGAGGAAGCCGCGGCGCTCGGCTTCGTCGCCGGCGCGAACGCGGCGCTCTCGGTGCAGGGCCGCCCGGCGTGGATTCCCTCGCGCGGCGAGTCGTACATGGGCGTCATGGTGGACGACCTGGTGACGCGCGGCACGAGCGAGCCGTACCGGATGTTCACTTCGCGCGCCGAATGCCGTCTCCTGCTCGACATCGAGAGCGCCGATCTCCGCCTGACGCCGGCGGGACGGACGCTCGGGCTCATCGACGACGCGCGGCACGCGCGCTTCCTCGCGCGCCGCGATCGGATCGCACGCTTCACGGACCTGCTCGAAGGCCGGGCCATCGTCCCGAACGCCGCCACGGCCGAGCGCGCGCGGATGCACCTCGGCATCACGCTCACGGAGCCGACGACGGCGGCGCGCCTGCTGCGCCGCAGCGATGTCACGGCCGAGGCGATGGAACGCTTCCTCGATGAGGATCGTCCGGCCGGGCTGACGCCGCACGAGCAGCGGACGGTCGCCAACCGCCTGCGCTACGGCGGCTACATCGAACGGCAGGAGAAGAACCTCGATCGCCTGCGGCGCGAAGAAGCGCGCCGCATCCCGGCGGACTTCGACTACGGCCGGATCGCCGGCCTGTCGCGCGAGATCGTGGAGAAGCTGGGGCGCGCGCGGCCGGAGACTCTGCGAGAAGCCGGCCTGATCTCGGGGGTGACCCCGGCCGCGCTGATGCTGCTCAACGTCGCCCTCCATCAGCGAACGTCGGCAAGGTCGGCGGGACACGATCGGCAGGGCGCGGAATCCGTCGTTGAATAATCGGCAAGTCTTTTATTTACAGTAGTTTAACTACTACTGCTTAGGGTTCTGCTGCTGCAGGAACTTGTCGTTCACCTGCACGCCGAAGAACTGGTAGTCGCTGTACTTCTGCATCTGGAATCCGGTCAGCTCGGCGTCGCCGTCGAGGTCCAGGACGAAGCGCCGGAACTCCGCCTCATCCGGCAGCGACAGCTTCTGGTACTCGTTGAGGAAGGTGATCTCGTATTTCGCACCCGCCGGCCGGTGCCCCAGGTTCATTCCCAGGAACCGAGTCGACTGCCGGTAGGTCTTGAGGGTCTCCTTCAGGCGGTCCTCCTGGTTGGCGGGCTGGGCTTCGATCTTCAGGAAGTTCAGGTTCTCAGCGTCGATCCAGACCCGGCCGCTCCACTCATAGATCGTCTTCCCCGTCGTGTACGGCAGCGGCGCTGTGAACGAGATGACGTTGGCGTGGCGCAGTGAAAAGAACTCGTCCCCCTCGTACTTGAAGTGGAAGAGGTTCTGCCGGTTCGGGACGAACATCAGCGTCCAGGAGTAGGAGTCGGGGAACTCGGTGTCCACGTCCACCTCCTGGGTGCTCGGCGTCGAGTTCTCCTTCTCCGAGTGCTTCTGGCGGTAGGGCCGGTACCGCTGCGCCTCGGCCTCGACGTACATGTAGTCGTACCGGCGCCCATCGCCGTGATCCTCAGACGAGTGGGTGGCCTCGAGGCAGACGAAGCGGAGCGCGACCGACTCGTACACCTTCGACTTCTCCGCCAGCTGCAAAAGGAGGGCGTCCAGGTCGAAGTTCTCCGGCGACTCGGATCCCTTCAGCGGGGGCTGCGCCGGCTTGGTCGTCGCGCTGCGGACCACCCCGGCCAGCGGGAGGATCAGTGCCAGGGTGGTGATCAGGGCTGCCTTCCAGTTTCCGCGGCCTCGCAAGCGGCTCCCTTCTGGTAAGGTGCGCCGGTATGGTAACCCGAGAAAGCCCGCCCGGTCAGGAGGATGCGGCGGAGTTTCGTCACGATCTCGTGGACGCCGCGAACGGGCTGGGAAGATCACTGACGGCGGACCAGGCGGACCGGTTGACGGAGCACTACCGGCTGCTTCGGGAGTGGAGCCGGCGCATGAACCTGACCGGTCTCAAGGAGAGAGGGGCCATCCTCCGCAGGCATTTTCTCGAGCCCATCGTCGCCGCCGATCTGATCGATGGTCAGGGGAGACTGATCGACATTGGATCAGGGAACGGATTTCCCGGTGTGCCGCTTGCAGTGCTCCATCCCGCGCTGGAACTGGTTCTCGTCGAGTCGTCCGAAAAAAAGGCGACCTTCCTGTGGATGATATTGAGAGGGCTTGGTCTCAAAGCCGCACAGGTCGTGACGCGTCGCGTTTGTCGACGCGCCGACCTCGCAGAATTTCTTCCATCGCGCTGGGTCACCTACCGCGCTATCCGCGGACGCGACTGCCTGGTCGATCCGGGACCGGAGCTTCTGCAGCCGGGCGGAGGCTTGATCGCTTTCATATCGGATGATGAATGCGCAGAATTACGGATGCACCCTCCACCCGGGCTTCGCTTCTCCAGCGCGCGAGAGCTATCGACATCGCCGGGAGACGTCGCCGCGCTCTTCGTCCGGAAGGACGACTGACGCCCCGGCCACCGCCTCAGAGGAAAACGGGAATCGTTCCCTCCGGGGACGGGTCCGGGCTCGCTGCGCGGCCCATCCCCTGCGCGCACGCTGAAGGCAACTCTGCTCCAGGCGCGGTGGCAATCTCGGCAATAGCGAAACCTGGGAGGAGGGCGGTCAGAAAAGTGTTCCACGTGGAACACTTCCGTCGGTGGGCTGGGGTTAGTTAGCGGGCGGGGGACGGTGGAGCTTGTGCTAACCTCCGCCGCGAACCAGACCATCCGGTTCGTCACGAAATGGCCCGAACGCGGTTCACCGCGGTCGGCAGGCCGGGTGGTGGGCTTGCGGGAGCCTTGATGGGGCACGTCACTGCGATTGCCAATCAGAAGGGCGGGGTTGGGAAGACGACGACGGCGGTGAGCCTTGCGGCGGCGCTGGCGATCGCGGAGCGGCCTACCCTCCTTATTGATATCGACCCGCAGGGATCGGCGACCAAGGGGCTCGGGCTCAAGGCGGGACCGGCGGGGGACATGTACAGCGTCCTCGCCGGCGAAGCGGAGCTGGCGGAGATCCTGGTCCCGACCGAGCTGCAGCATCTTTCGGTCGCCCCCGCGAGCCGGGATCTCGTCGGGGTCGAGCTGGAGCTGGTGACCTCCGAAGGGCGGGAGGCGCGGCTCAAGAAAGCGCTCGAGCCGGTCCGCGACCGCTTCCAGTTCATCCTCATCGACTGTCCTCCTTCGCTGGGCCTCCTGACGGTGAACGCCCTGGCGGCCGCCGACGGACTCCTCATCCCGGTGCAGTGCGAGTACCTGGCGCTCGAGGGGGTCTCGCAGATGGTCGAGACGCTGCAGCGCATCCAGGCGGCGGTCAATCCCGACCTGGTCCTGGACGGCGTGCTCCTGACGATGTTCGACGAGCGGACCAACCTCGCCCGGCAGGTGGTCAACGACATCCGCGAATACTTCAAGGAGAAGGTGTACCGCTCCATCATTCCGAGGAACATCCGGCTCGGAGAAGCCCCTTCCTTCGGCCGCCCCATCATGCTGTACGACATCCGTTCGAAGGGATCCGAGACCTACCTGAATCTGGCCCGCGAGGTGATCCGCAACCATGAAAAGACAAGCGCTCGGCAAAGGACTCAGCAGCCTCATCCCTGAAGCACCCACGGCGAAGCCGGAACCCGGCCTGCTGATGCTCGACGTGGATCGCATCCAGCCGAGCCAGTACCAGCCGCGCACCGACTTCGCCGGACTCGAGGGGCTGGTGGAGTCGATCCGCGAGAACGGCATCGTCCAGCCGGTGGTCGTGCGCCAGGAAGGGGAGCGCTACGAGCTGATCGCCGGCGAGCGCCGCTGGCGCGCCGCCCAGCTCGCCGGCATGAGAAGCATCCCGGTGGTCATCCGCAAGGTGGCGCAGGACCGGGTGCTCGAGCTGGCGCTGGTCGAGAACATCCAGCGCAAGGACCTGAACCCGATCGAAGAGGCGCGCGCCTACGACCTGCTCATCGGCCAGATGAACCTGTCGCAGGCCGAAGTGGCCAAGCGCGTCGGACGCGAGCGCTCATCTGTCGCTAACTCATTGAGACTATTGAAGTTGCCAGAGAAGATCCAGAAGATGCTGCAGGATGGCGGGCTGACCACCGGTCACGCCAAGGCGATCGTGGCAATCTCCGACGCCGCGACACAGATTAGGGTCGCCGACGAAGCGATTCGGCGTCCGCTGTCGGTGCGCGAGACCGAGGCGCTGGTCGCGCGGCTGCTGTCGCAGGGCGAGGAGAAGGCCGGCCGCGCGGCCGGATCGACGGTGCAGGCGGAAGACCCGAACGTCCGCGCCGCCGAGGAAAAAATGCAGCACTGCCTCGGGACCAAGGTGCGCATCGTGCGCCGTGGCGGCCGCGGGAAGATCGAGATCGAGTTCTACTCCGACGAGGAGCTCGATCGTCTGTTCACCGCGATCGTGCGCGGGCACTGACGCGGAAGGGGGGAGACGAGATGAAGGGTTTGATGCCGTTTAGCAAGGAGAACACCATGCGCGACCCGATGGGCCAGGAGGACATCAGCGGCTTCCTCGCGGAAGGGACCGAGATCAAGGGCGAGATCCGCTTCAAGGACCTGCTGCGCGTGGACGGCAAGGTGAGCGGCAAGATCGTCTCGGAAGGCGAGCTCGTGGTCGGCGAGACCGGCGAGGTCGAGGCCGAAGTCACCGTCGGCACCCTGTCGGTCAGCGGCAAGGTGAACGGCACGGTCCACGCCGGCGAGAAGGTGGAGATCCACCCGAAGGGACGCGTGCATGGCGACATCACCATCTCCAAGGCGAACCTCGTCATCCACGAGGGCGGCGTCTTCGAAGGAAAGATCGACATGACCGCCGGGCCGCGCGATCACGACCGGGCCGAGGACGATCCCGAGATGCGCCTCGCCGGCGTCGAGCCGTTCCGCCGCTAGAGAGCCATCGTCCCGCCGGCGCCGGAGCAGCCTGATCGCTCCGGCTTTCGGTCTGCTCCTCCCGGCTCGCGGCATCCTTCCGGGCGCCTCGCGATAGAATCGCCGCTTCCGTCCCCGGGGCGGCAGCATGTCGGATCTCGTCGGGCGCACCCTCAGTCATGACCGCATCCTCCGCCAGGTCGGCGCCGGCGGCATGGGCGAGGTCTACGAAGCCGAGGACCTCAAGCTCGGACGGCACGTCGCCCTCAAGATCCTTCCCGGCGAGACGGCGGGCGATCCGCAGCGCCGCGAGCGCTTCGAGCGCGAAGCCAAGGCGGTCGCCGCGCTCAACCATCCCAACATCGTCACTCTGTACTCGTCCGGCTGGATCTGGGCGCCGCTCCTCGACTACCCGCCGTTTCAGCAGGTGATCGCGAAGTACCCGTAGCGAGGACGGACATGCGAGCGCTCCCGACCCTTGTGCTCCTGGCAGCCCTCGCGGTGTCGCTTCACGCCGCGAAGCTGGCGGCCGCCTCGAAGCGGGACAAAGACGCAAAGCCCGGGGTCCTCACGGTGAAGCCGGGAGATTCGCTTGGGCTGATCGGACAGCGGCTGGCGCGGGACGCCTCGATCCGCGAGGTGGTCCTGCAGGCCGGGACCTACCCCGGCGACTGGACGATTCCCCGCCTCGACAGGGCGGACAAGGAAGGCAAGGAGGGGGCGGCGTCCCATCCTCTCTTGATCCGCGCCGCCGACGGGGCGGACGTGCTCTTCGACGGTGCGAAGGCGCTGCCGAAGGCGAAGGCGGTGCCCGGCCGGCCGGGGGTTTTCTCGGTCCCCTTCGACGGCGGATACAAGGGCGAACCCGAGAAGCTCTGGGAGCCGGAGGCGCGGGTGCGCTACCTGCTGGCCGCCGATCTCGACGCGGTGCAGCGCTTTCCCGCTTCGTACGTCGTCTCCGGCGGAACGCTCTACCTCCACACCTCCGACGGCCGCGCGCCGAAGGACGGCAGCGTTCTCGTCGGCGGGAAGGACTTCGGCATCGACGTGCGCCGCCCCGACGTGACGGTGCGCGGCCTGCGGTTCCGGAACTTCACCGCCCGCGGCAAGTGGAGCGCCGCGGTCAAGCTGGCCGCCGAGCGGGTCACCGTCGAGCGATGCGACGCCGCCAACGCCTCGTTCGCGTTCGCGCTGCTGTCGGACGACGACGCGGTCGTCGAGAGCGCCGCGCGCGACGTCGGCGGAGGCTGCTACATGGCGGGCCGTCGCGGGCGCGTGGAGCGCAGCCGCTTCTTCAAGACGCGCGACGCCTTCGTCGTCCCGAGTTATCCCCAGGATGACACCGGCATCGAGGCCTACGCCCCGGCGGAGTCGGGGACCATCCGTGGCAATCTCGCGGTCGGCTTCGCCCAGGGCATCTTCATCAAGACGGACAAGTCGGACCAGACTCCCTGGGTGGTGGAGGGAAACACGCTCGTGGCCGCGGATCAGCAGCAGGGATTCGTGGCGACCACCTGGCATCCGGAATCGGTCTTCCGGCGCAACGTCGTCTCCGGGTACGAGGTCCCGATGACGTTCGCATCGGCGCGCACCGGCAACGGGGTCGAGGGCAATTGCGACGACCCGAAGTTCGTCGATGCCGGCGCCGGCGACTTTCGCCTCGCCCCGGACAGCCCGTGCAGCGGGAACGAGGTCGGGGCCGGGGATGTGGCCAGGAGCCCGGAACGGATCGAGCTTCGCGCGAACATTCGTGACGAGGAGCCGAAGCGCGGCGGGGGAAAGCCCGGCGCCGCCGCGGCGGCCGAGGTCCGGGACGGCGCCGACCGCGCGCCGCGCACGTGGCACGTGAGCCCCGCGGGGCGCGACGGCGCGTCGGGAGAAGCCTCGGCGCCGCTCCGGTCGATCCAGGACGCGGTGGACCGCGCCGGGCCGGGTGACACGATCCTCCTGGAAGCCGGGATCTATTCCGAGCCCGTGCTGTTCGATCACGGCGGCGCCGAGGGGAGGCCGATCACCCTGCGCGCGGCGGAGCGCTGGAAAGCGATCCTCGATGGAGCGCGCCGCCACGAGGATCTCATCCGGATCGAGCAGGCGCCGTTCGTCGTCATCGAGGACCTCGAAATCCGCTGGTACCGCGAGGCCGGCATCCGCGTGAGCGGGTCGGCCGACGCGCGGGTGCGGGGTTGCCGGATCTGGAACGCACCGTGGGGAGGAACGTGGCCCGTGGGCAGCGGCGTGCAGGTGGAGAAATCGCCGCGCTTCATCGCCACCGGCAACGTCGTCTACCGGCAGGAGCGCGGGTTCTACCTGATCTCGAGCCCCGGCGCGACCCTCACGCACAACACCGCGCTCGCGAACCTCTACGGAGGCGCCGTGCTCATCCGCTCGATCGACGGCACGACGCTCACGAACAACAGCTTCGCCTACCAGGCGAACGACGCCATCTCCATCGTGGAAGACCAGGAAGGGAAGGAGCTGCTCGGGCGCTTCACCTGCGACTACAACAACTACGGGGCGACGCTGCAGCCGGGCGAGCCCGGGGACAAGGCGCTCGAGCCGAGGCCGAAGGACCGCCAGTTGTTCACGCAGTCGAAGGCGATCGTCTATTTCGAGCAGAAGCCCCCGCCGTTCCGGCGCTTCCGCACGATGGCGGCATGGCGCGAGTTCTCCGGCCTCGACGCCCACTCGATCTTCGCCGACCCCCTGTTCGTCGACTCCGCCTCGGGCGATTTCCGCCTCGAGGCCGGCAGTCCCAATCGCGGCGCCGGATCGGACGGGTCCACGATCGGCGCGCTCGCCGACTGACGCCTATTCGTCGAGGAGGAGCCGGGTGGCGAGCGCCGTCCAGCCGGTCTGGTGGCTGGCGCCCAGTCCGCGTCCGGTGTCGCCGTGGAAGTATTCATGGAAAAGGACGAGCTCCTTCCAGTGGGGATCGGTGGCGAAGCGCGGATCATCGCCGTGGCACGGGCGTCTTCCCGTCGCATCGGGGAGGAAGAGGCTCGCGAGGCGCCGGCCGATCTCCTGCGCGACCTCCTTGAGGTTCATCATACGGCCGGACCCGACGGGGCACTCGACGCGCAGCGTGTCGCCGTAGAAGTGGTGATAGCGCTCGAGCGCCTCGACGAGCAGGTAGTTGATCGGCATCCAGATCGGACCGCGCCAGTTCGAGTTGCCGCCGAACAGCCCCGTGTCGGACTCGCCCGGCTGGTAGCGCACCACGTGCGCCTCGCCGCCGACGTGGAACACGTACGGGTTCCGCTCGTGCACCTTCGAGACCGAGCGGATGCCGTGCGGCGACAGGAATTCGTTCTCGTCGAGCAGGTAGCGCAGCACGCGCACCAGGCGATCGCGCGATGGGATGGCGAGGAGTCGGTGGCCCCCCCCGTGATCCCCCCCCTCCATGAAATACGAGATGCGATCCGCCAGGTCGCCGCGGTTCTTCAGGAACCAGTCGAGGCGCTTGCGGAAGCCGGGGAGCCGGTCGATGGCCTCCTGCTCGAGCACCTCGACCGCGATGAGAGGCAGGAGCCCGACGAGCGAGCGCACCTTGAGGGGCACCGAGACGCCGTCGACGTGGAGCTGATCGTAGTAGAAGCCGTCCTCCTCGTCCCACAGGCCGCGGCCGCCCAGGTTGTTCATGGCGTCGGCGATGGCGATGAAGTGCTCGAAGAACTTCGACGCCACGTCCTCGGTGGCGGGGTTGTCGCGCGACAGCTCGAGCGCGATGCCGAGCATGGTGAGGCTGTAGAACGCCATCCACGCCGTGCCGTCGGCCTGCTCGAGGTGGCCTCCGGTGGGGAGCGGCTTCGATCGGTCGAACACGCCGATGTTGTCGAGACCGAGGAACCCGCCCGAGAAGAGATGGTTCCCCTCCGCGTCCTTGCGGTTCACCCACCAGGTGAAGTTGATCAGGAGCTTCTGGAAGCAGCGCGACAGGAAGACGCGGTCGCGATCCATGCGCGGACCCGTCATCTTGTAGACGCGCCAGCACGCCCAGGCGTGCACGGGCGGGTTGACGTCGCCGAAGGCGAACTCGTAGGCGGGGATCTGCCCGTTCGGATGCATGTACCACTCGCGCAGCATCAGCACGAGCTGCTCCTTGGCGAAGTGCGGGTCGAGGCGCGCCAGCGGCAGCGTGTGGAAGGCGAGATCCCGCGCCGCGTACCAGGGGTATTCCCACTTGTCGGGCATGGAGATGACGTCGCGGTTGAACAGGTGCGGCCAGTCGTGGTTGCGCCCGTCGAGGCGCGGCGACGGCGGGGCGGGCTGCGCCGGATCGCCGCTCAGCCAGTCGCGCACGATGTAGTGGTAGAACTGCTTCGACCACAGCAGGCCCGCATCCGCCTGGCGCACGGCCCGCCGCGACTGCGCCGGCACCGACGCCGGCATGCGGGCGGCGTGGAAGGCGTCCGCCTCCTCGATCCGGCGCGCGAAGATCGCGTCGAACCCCGCGCCGAACGGCTCGGCGGGCGTCTCGTCGGAGCTCGACAGGCGCAGCCGGAACACGGCCGACGCGTTGGCCGGGACGACGACGCGGTGATGCGCCGCCGCCTTGGTTCCCGCCCGCGCCGCGTTGACGGCGTCTCGCCGTCCCGCGACGACCGCCTCGTGGAAGGCGTCCTTCACGTACGGCACGGCGTTGTCGCCGCCGAACAGGCGCGCGGCGTTCGTTTCGTTGTCGGTGAAGAGCAGCCCGGGCGCGCCCCCCGGGCCCGCTTCGATCGCCAGGACATAGGTCCCGAGGGTGGCGTGCACCGCGCTCAGCCGCTCCGCACCGGCGGCGGCGATCGACGGTTTCTCCCAGTAGCCCTCGCCGGTTCGTCCCCACGACCAGGTGTTGCGGAACCAGAGGGTGGGGAGGACGTGGATCGGCGCCGGCTCGGGGCCGCGGTTCGACACGGTGAGACGGATCAGGATGTCGTCGGGGGAGTTCTTCGCATACTCGGCCACGACGTCGAAGAAGCGGCCGTCGTCGAACGCGCCGGTGTCGGCGAGCTCGAATTCCCCCTGGTCACGGCCGCGCCCTCGGTTCTCGCGCACCAGCGCCGCGTAAGGGAACTCGCGCTGCGGGTACTTGTAGAGCGCCTTCATGTAGGAGTGGGTCGGCGTCGAGTCGAGGTAGAAGTACGCCTCCTTGACGTCCTCGCCGTGGTTCCCCTCCGGGCCGCCGAGGCCGAAGAGCCGCTCCTTCAGGATGGGGTCGCGCTCGTTCCACAACGCGACGGAAAAGCACAGCCGGCACTCCCGGTCGGTGATGCCGAGCAGGCCGTCCTCCCCCCAGCGGTAGGCGCGGCTGCGCGCGTGATCGTGCGGCAGGTAGTCCCAGCAGTCGCCGTTGGCGGAGTAGTCCTCGCGCACCGTCCCCCACTGCCGCTCGCTGAGGTACGGCCCCCAGCGCTTCCAGTTCTTCGCGCGCGACGCATCCTCCGCCAGTCGCAGGCTCTCCGGATCGCTCGCGCCGCGCGCGCTCCAGGGCGAGGGGGCCTGAGGCTCCGGCGCCGTTTCGGACGCCGGCCGGGCCATTGGCACGACTGCGGGGCCGGGTCGATTCGACGTCGCGCGCGTGCTCACAGGGCCGCCACTTCGCAGTAGGCCTTGATGACGCCCTCGGGATTCGCCAGGTGCCGGAACAGATCGCGATAGTTCTCCAGCCCCTGGACCTTGTGGGTGAGGAGCTTTCCGAGCCAGCCGGGGTACTCCAGCTCCGCCTTCGAGAGGTCCGACACGGCCAGCTCGAAGTGCTCGCGGTTGGCGTTCACCGTCCCGACCATGACGCGGTTCCCGAGGACGAAGTCGAGGTTGATGCGATCGGCCGGGACCTCCACGGTGCGGTCGCCGCCGGTGACGCTGGCGAGAACGAGCACGCCGTTCTTGGCCAGCACCTGCATGGAGTCGAAGACGATGGGGGAGTAGCCGGTCGCCTCGAGGACCAGGTCGTACGGCCCGTGGCGGCGCGCCGCCTCGAGGAGCGGTGTTGCGGCCGTCGAGACGTAGCGGCCGCCGAGCTCGCCGATGAGCCGCGCGTTCCTGGTGTCCTCGGGGTTGCGGGCGAAGACGGTCACCTGCATGCCGCGCAGCCGGAACATCAGCGTCGCGAGCAGCCCGATGGTGCCGGCCCCCATGATGGCCGCGGTGCGCGGCCGCCAGACCCGCAGGCGCCTTTGGATCTCGAGGGCCTGCGACAGGCCCTTGGCGACGACCGTCGCCGGCTCGAGCAGCACTCCGACGTGGCGCAGCCCCTTCGGCACCTTGACGACGAAGTCGGCGTCGTCGACGTAGTGCTCGGTCAGGAAGCCGTGCAAGGTCGAGATGCCGCGTTCGAAGTACGTGTCGTCGGTCGTCATGTCGTTCGTGCCGATGATGTCGTAGAGGCTCGTGCCCGGCCGTCGGACCGTCGCCACGACGTAGTCGCCCGGCTCCACTTCCGTCACGCGCGGTCCGACCGCCTCGACCTGCCCGAAGCCCTCGTGGCCGATCACGAGGAAGTCGTAGCCGGGCGGTGCGGCGCCGTACTCGGCGGCGTTGATCTCCTTGTCGGTCCCGTCGACGCCGACCCGGAGGACCTTGACCAGAACCCCGCGGCCGTCCGGAACGTCCGTCACGGCCGGCTTGGGCAGATCGGCCAGGTGCACGCTGTTGGGCTTCCCGGGCAGCACGGCGAT
>DASRAU010000019.1:0-60485 GCA_035638075.1 Verrucomicrobiia bacterium | reverse complement strand
CCTGGCGCTGGCGGCCCTCGAAGAGCCGAGTCTGACGGCGCTGGCGCTCGACGGGCTCTACCCCGACGTCAGCACCGAGGCCGACCGCCGCCTGCGCGAAATGATCCCTCCCGCGGCGCAATCACTGGTCCCGGCGGCCCGTTTGCTGTACGGTCCCTACTTCCGTTGCAGCCTCGGGCAGTACTCCCTCGACAAGAAGTTGTCGGGCCTGGGCGGACGGAACCTGCTGCTCATCGCGGCGTCCGAGGTCCCGGACCAGTTCGAGGCGGAGCGGCGCATCTACGAGGCGATTCCGGAAAGCGCCGAGGGAGACAAGAACCTGCTCGAGCTGAGGCGTTCCGGGCTGACCGGGCTGTATGCCGAGGATCGGACCAAGTACGACCAGGCGATCCGCGAGTTCTTCTCGTCGCACCTCCCCGCCGGCGCAAGCAAGGCGTCGGGGCCCATCGAGGTGATCGAGAAATGATCGGGTCGTTCGGGCGCCCGCAGCTGGGGCGCCCAGGGTGGCGGATTGCCGCCATCGTTTCCATCCTCATCGCGCTGGTCTCGCAGGCCGGTGCGGACGCGGGCACCGCTGCCCCGGCCACGACCGCGGTGGGCGAGGGCGCAGTGGGTGCATCGACTGCGGCGGGCGCGCGGCCCAACCTCATCGTCATCACCATCGACAGCCTGAGGGGCGACCGGCTCTTTCCTCCGGCGGACGGCCAGCACGTCATGCCGAAGCTCGAGGCGCTGGCCGAAAAGGCGGTCCGCTTCGATCGGTCGTATGCCGCCTCCCCGTCGACGGCACCGAGCAACGCCAGCCTCCTGACCGGGCTCGACCCGGTGCACCACGGCGTGCGGCACGACATGGACGGGGACGGCGCGCGGCTCGCCGACGGCGTCGTGACTCTCGCCGATCGGCTGCGCCAGGGCGGTTACGAGACCCTGGCGGTCGTGGGGACCGACCGGCTGGGCTCCGACACGCGCCTGAATCGCGGCTTCGACCGCTACGACGACGATATCCCGGGCATCCGCAAGATGATGGCAGGCCTCTCGAAGGAGCGGCGCGCCTCGGACGTCGTGGACCGGGCGATGCGTCTCCTCGACGGCCGGACGGAGGGGAAGCCGCTCTTCCTGTTCCTGAATTTCCACGATCCGCACGCCGACTACGAAGCGCCCGATCCGTTCAAGGCCGAGTACAAGGACGATGCGTACGGCGGGGAGCTGGCCTCGCTCGATCCGCAGCTCGCCGGGCTGGTGGATCGCCTGCGTGAGAAGAAGCTCCTGGACCGATCGATCCTGGTCATCGCGGGTTCCCACGGCGAGGCGATGGGGGAGCACCAGGAGATCGGCCACGGCATCTATCTCTACGAGACGACGATCCGGGTCCCGCTCCTGATTCTGGCCGCGGGTGTTCCGGGAGCGGAGGGACGCGCCGCGAGGGTCGCAACGCCGGTCAGCCTGACCGATGTCGCGCCGACTCTGCTCGATCTGGCCGGTGTCGACGCCGCTCCGTCAAAGCCCTTCGACGGCGTCTCTTTCGCCTCGCTGCTGGCCCCTGCCGAGGGGAAGGGCCGTTCCGGCGCCGCCAAGGCCGGTTCCGGCGCGACCAGGGCCGGCGTACCGCCCCGGGCCGGGAGGCCGATCGGGATCGAGTCGGTCCAGCCGCTCCAGGCGTATGGCTGGAGTCCCCTGTGGGCCCTGATCGACGGTGATCACAAGGTGGTCCAGGGAACCTTCGCGGAGTCGTTCGACCTGGCGGCCGACCCGAAGGAGGAGCATCCGCTCAAAGACCCGGCCCCGAAGTGGACGAAGAAGCTGCTGGCCCAGGGCCAGGGACGACTTGGCGGCTTCGACCCGCCGGAGGCGAAGAAGCAGGAGATCCTGAAGGCGGTCGAAGCGTTCGGCGTTCCGTGGGCGGACGCACCGTTCTGCGTGGCGAAGGATTCCTGGCCCGACCCGCGCCTCCCCGACAAGGTGGCGGTGAACGGCACGATGTTCACCGCCGGCCTGGACCAGGCCATCGGGGCCGTCGGTCGCTCGACCCGGAACGCCTCGCAGGTGCTGGAAACCGACCCCGACAACTTCAGCGCCCTCGACTGGATCGGCTTTCTCGGCATCCGGAACCGGTGGGGGGACGCGATCCTGGACAACCTCGAGCTCCTCCAGTGCCGCTACCCGTTCCGCATCAACGCCTACCATTACCTGGCGCATTACTACGAACAGAAGCAGGACCAGGACCGGGCCCTCAAGGTCATGGATCTGATGGAGTTGGTGGACCCCCTGAGCGAGGACACCGACTTCGACCGGGCGGTCATCCTCGCCCACCAGGGGAAGACCGACGAGGCGCTCGATCACCTGGAGAAGGCGATTCGCCTCGGGGCGAACGATTTCACCGAGATGAAGCACGACTCGCGGCTCGGTGTGCTCGCCCGGAATCCCCGTTTTCGGGCCATGATCGGCCTCGAGCCTCTCCCGCCCCCGGCGCCGCCCGCAGCGTCGTCCCCGGCCTCCGGATCGAAATAATCCTTGCCGGACATGGGCTAACCGTCGCCTAATCCCCAACTTGTAACAAAAATTCGTTTGGACGATCCCCCCGGAACACGGTATATTTCGGCCGTTTCGAAGCAGCCGAGGGCTACCCAAACCTTGCTCACACACGTGTCCCGAGGCGCCGTCGCCGACAGGATGAGCGGACAGGACCGTCCCGACGGAGCCGATTTCAACCCGGATTCGGGCTGGTTCGCCGAAAACCGCCCCGCCTTCGGGCAGGGGACGCTCGCCCTGCGCGTCGGCCCCCTGCGCTTCGCCCTCGAGGGACTCTCGTCGAGGCAGCGGGATCGTCTCCTGGGCCAGTACCGCCCGTTCCTCGAAGAGAAGGCGACCGGCCCGGCCGACCTGTCCGTGCGCCTGACGCGCGCCGGCCGGGAGTCGTTCCTGAAGCTCCAGGACGCCGGCACCGAGGTCTACCGGATGCCCACCCGGCGGGACGCCGAGGCGCGGCGCTGGTGGTCGTACGAGTTCGCCGGGTCCTTCACCCCCGATCGCCGCACCGCCGAGCTGGCGCTGGTCGAGGAGGAAGGGCCCCGCTTCGAGCGCGGCTCCGAGAACTTCCTGCGGGCCATGACGGCCGGGTTCATCCAGGCGCGCGGCGGGATGCTGCTGCACGGCGCCGCGGTGGTGCGCGGCGGCCGGGCCTACGTCTTCTTCGGCCCGTCCGGCAGCGGCAAGACCACCGTGACGCGCTTCTCGCAGCGCGACCTGGTGCTGAGCGACGACCTGACCCTGCTGGTCCCCGCGGCGGACGGCTTCCAGGCGGCGGGCATCCCGTTCGGGATGGCGCACCACCACGTGCCGGACAGCAACGAGGCCTTCCCCATCGCCGGGCTGCACCGGCTGGTGCAGTCGAAGGAAGTCCGGCGTGAACGAGTCACCGGGGCCGCGGCTATGGCTGAAGTGGTGGCCTCGCTGCCGTTCGTGCTCGACAGCGACGTCGATCCGCGGCCGGCGGTCGAGAACGCGGCGCGGCTGGTGGCGACGACCCCGCTGTGGCGGTTGCACTTCCGCAAGGACGACGCATTCTGGGATGTGATCGAGGAGCGCTGACGCATGGACCTGACCACCGTTCTCACCAAGAGCCCCGACGCCGCCCACCGCACCTACGACGGGCAGGCGACCATCGTCCTGCCGTCGCGCGCCCAGGTGAGCGTGCTGAACGAGATCGGCAGCGCGATCTGGGAGCGGATCGACGGGCGGCGCACCCTGGCGGAGATTCTCGACGGCATCCTGGCGGAGTACGACATCACGCGCGAGAAGGCGCTCGGGGATTTGCAGGCCTTCGTCACCGATCTGAAGACGCAAGGAATGGTGAGCTGACATGCCGAACGCACTCGAGAAACTGACCATCAAGAACTGGAACAACGCCGTGCCGATGTCGGCGCTGTTCGAGCTGACCTTCGTCTGCAACCACGCCTGCTCCTTCTGCTACAACTGCCCGACCGGCCAGAAGGAGATGAACACCGCCGAGGTGTTCGACGCGATGCGCAAGCTGGCCGACTTCAACGTCCTGTACCTGACGCTCACGGGCGGGGAGCCGCTCGTCCGCAAGGACTTCTTCGAGATCGCCGCCGAGGCGCGCCGGCTCGGCTTCGCCCTGCGCATCTACACCAACGGCTACCTCATCGACGAGCCGATGGCGAAGAAGATCAAGGCGATCGCCAACCCGCTGGAGATGGAGATCAGCATCCACGGGGCGAAGCCCGAGACCCACGACAAGCTCACCTGCGTCCCCGGCTCGCTGAAGAAGCTGCTGGCGGGCGTCGGCTACCTCCGGGCCGAGGGCATCAAGGTCAACCTCAAGTGCCCGGTGACCAAGGACAACCAGTGGGAGGTGCTCGACATGGAGCGCCTCGCGAGCGAGCTGGGCGCGCGCATCCAGTTCGACACGGTGATCACGCCGCGCGACGACGGCGACAAGGATCCGGTGTCGCTGATGTCCAGCGACGATTTCCTGCAGAAGTTCTGGTCCGACGACGAGTACAGGACCGCCCGCAAGGAGGAGATCCCGCTGCCGCGCGTCGATGCACCGGGGGAGGCGGTCTGCGGCACCGGCCGCTCCGGTCTCGCCATCGACCCGTACGGCAACATCTATCCGTGCGTGCAGCTGCGGCGCAAGGCGGGGAACATCCGCGAGCTCGCGAACCTCCGCGACATGTGGCGCACCTCGCCGGTCCTGATCCAGGTGCGGCGCGAGGCGGTCGAGGTGGCGCAGCAGACCTTGAAGGTGGCGAAGAACGGCGACCAGTGCGGCTTCTGCATGGGCGTCGCCGACGTGCAGCTCGGAGACCCGAAGGCGATCTACCCGCAGATCGCCCGCAACGCCGAGTTCCGGGCCAAAGCCTACGCCGCCTGGAAAGAGAAGACCGGCCATTCCGCCGAGGAGACCGGGGGGGTCCTCACCAAGTGCGGAATGTGAGCGGGGAAGAGGCCGCTCGAGTGGTGTGCAAGGGAAAGAAGGTGCTGATCTCCGGCTGACGTCCGGGTCCCCATGAGCTCCCCGATTCTCCGTCCGCTCGTTTTCGGCGGACTCCTGCTCTGCCTCGTCGTCCCCGGGCACGGTGCGCCCGCGAGCCAGTCGGTTCCGTTGAGCCTCGGCACGCCCGAGCTGCGCTTCCGCGGGACGGAGGGCGGCGTGGTGCCGGCCCTCGACGGCTTCGGCACCACCAGCCGGCCGGGCGAGCCGGCGCTGCCGGTGCGCATCCTCATGGTGGCGATCCCCGAGGGGGCCGTGCCGAGCCTGACGATCGTGCGCGCCGATTCACGCACCCTCACCGGGTTCGACGTGCCGCCGGTGCCGACGCCGCGCCTCTCCGATCGCGAAGGGTTCGACCCGGGCGATGGCCAGACGCCCCCGGGAGGCAATCGCCGCGGCCGGGGACAGGTCTCCCAGGACTTCGCGCGCTCCACGAAGGTCTACGGCGCCGACGTGTTCCAGCCGGATGCCCCCCTGCATCTCGGCCGCGTCGGGGCGCTGCGCGACCAGGCGTTCGTGGAAGTCCTCTGGACACCGCTGCAGTACAACCCGGTCCGGCGCGAGGCGCGCCTGTACGGGAACATCGAGGCGGTCGTCACCTTCGACCTGCCCGCCGGGCAGGGGCTGACCGCCGCGCCGCCGGCCGACCCGCACTTCGAGGCCGGCTACCGGTCCACCTTCATCAACTACGAGCAGGGACGGTTCTTCCGCAACCAGCGGCGCGGACCGCGAAAGGGTGAGCAGGGCGTCACTTTGCGCGACGCGAGCCTCTCCGTTCCGCTCGGCACGACGTCGGCTTCGACCGAAGCGGTGACGACGGCCGCCGCCGCGTCGGGTCCGAGGTTCAAGATCTCCGTGTCCAAACGCGGGCTCTACCGCCTCGATCTCGCTTACCTCAATTCCCACGCCCCCGCGCTCCTCGCCACCGACCCGCGCACGTGGGGGCTCGAGGTGGACGGCGTCGAGGTGCCGATCTCCATCCTGAACGCCGCGGGCGGATCGGGTGAAGCGGACGGGGTCTTCGGCTCGGGCGACACCCTGGAGTTCTTCGGTCTGCCCAAAACCGAGCCGGCGACGACGCTCAACTTCGACATGGGCGTGGCCAACCCGGCGGTTTACGAGGCGAACGACTTCACCGACACCCAGGTGTACTGGCTGACGACCGGGACGAACCAGGGCGGCCACAAGCGCGTTCCGTCCACCTCGGGCGCCCCGGTCTCCGGTTTCGCGCAGGCCGCCGACTTCGAGGACACCGCCACCTGGGAGGAGAACAACATCTTCATCCCGCTCGGCGCGGAGGATCCCTACTTCTCGATCCCGTCGCTCCTCGCCGGCAGCGCCCAGCAGCAGCGGGACCTGTCGCTGGCGCTGCCCGGGCTGGCGCCCGCCGCCGTCCCGGTCACGGTGACGGCGCGGCTGCGCGGCGGCTCCGCCCTGGCCGTGGCGCCGGATCACCACACCCGGGTCTGGCTCAACACCGACACCGTCAACGCCTCGGACTACACCTGGGACGACGAGACGATGAACGAGAACACCTTCCCGGTGCCGCGCGCGTCGGTGAGCAACCCGGTCACGATTCATGCGCTGGCCGTGACCGACGCCAGCATCAGCGTGGACCGCCAGTATCCCGACTGGTTCAAGGTGAAGTACCGGCGCACCTTCACGGCGACGGGCGACGTGCTGGTCTTCACGGTCCCGAACCAGAACGCCCGTTACCTGGTCGGCGGGCTCGGCGCCACCGCCCCGCGCATCCTCGAGGTCGGCCGGCCGGTGGCGGGGAACAACGAAGCCGACACGGTCGCCCTGACCGGCGCCACCCCGTCCGGCGCGCCGACGTCCGCGTGGACCTTCGAGGCGGCCGCAGACGCATCGGCCCCCGCGACCCGCACCTTCGCCGTCGTCGGGCCGGCCGGAGCCCTCCTGCCCGATGCGATGACCCAGGCGGCGGACCCGATCCTCAAGGTGGCCGGGCAGCAGGCCGACTTCATCGTCATCGGCTCGACGCAGACGATCGATCCGTCCCCCGGAGGATCGCTCGACCTGCTCCTGGGCCATCGCCTCGCGACGCAGGGACTCCATTCCCGCGTCGTCTTCATCGACCAGATCGACGACGAGTTCTCCTTCGGGCGCCGCGACGCCAACGCCGTGCGCAGCTTCCTCGCCTACGCCTTCGCCAACTGGCGCGGCGCGTCGGGGCTGGAGGCGCCGCCGTCGTACGTGCTGCTGGTCGGGGACGCCACGCCCGACTTCAAGAACGTCATGCAGCGGGCCGACTGGGTGGACCAGGTGCCGACGCCGATCCTGTTCCAGGCGGCGAGCATCATCGGCTACTACAGCAGCGACAACTACCTGGCTTCGGTCTCGGGTCCGGACCAGATCCCCGACCTGCTCCTGGGACGCATCTCGACGCGCAGCGCCGCCGCCTCGGCCGCGGTGTTCGACAAGATCCGGCAGTTCGAGACCACGCCGCCGGCCGGGACGTGGAAAGGGCACGCCGTCCTCACCGCCGGCGACGGGAAGTTCATCGGCGAGTCGAACGACTTCGAGGCGGTGAACAACGAGCTCACCGCGGATTTCTTCGCGCAGGCGCCGTACAGCCATCCGTCCCCGCAGCTCTACTTCGACAACCCGCCGTGGAACGCGGCCGACGCCGCCGGCTTCAAGACCACGCTGCTGTCCGAGCTGAACGCGGGGGCCACGGTGCTCACCTTCGTGGGCCACGGCAACTTCGAGCAGTGGGGGCTCGACCCGTTCTTCACCACGAGCGACGCATTGGCGCTGAGCAACGGCCTGCGCCTGCCGTTCATGGTGAACGTCAACTGCCTCTCCGGAGGCTTCCATTACCTGGTCGGCAGCGGCTCGCTGGCCGAGGGAATGGTGAACAACCCCGCCGGCGGCGCCATCGCCGCGCTCGCGCCCAGCGGCCTGTCGAACGCCTTCGTGGGTTCCGTGGTCTCGGACGACACCTTCCTGTCGCTGTTCGGACCCGACCGCGAGACGGTGCTCGGGGACGCCGCGCTGCCGATGCGGACCGCCCTGTGGCAGCAGGGATCGATCGTGGACCTGCAGGGCTACACGTTCCTCGGCGATCCGGCGAGCCACCTCGCCACCCCGGCTCCGGCGCCGCCGACCGGTCTGCAGGCGCAGGCGGGGAACGGCCAGGTGACCCTGTCGTGGACGCCTCCTGGAGCGCCCGCCGCTTCGACCCGGCTGTACCGCGCCACCGGCACGCCGGGCGCCGCCTCCACGGCGATTGCCTGCACGCCGGCGGGAGCGAATTCCTGCGTCGACTCCACCGTCATGAACGCCAGCCGCTATTACTACTTCGCGGTGTCGGTGGACGCCGAGGGGTACGAGGGGGCGAACTCCAACTTCAACACCGGCTGCGATGCGGGCCCGGACTGCGTCACGGCGCGGCCGATCAACCCGAATCCGCCCGGCATCCCGACCGGGTTGTTCGTGAGAGACGCCGGCACCGGGGGACGGCTCGACGTCTCCTGGACGAAGAATCCCGAGACCGACATCAAGAGGTATACGGTACGCTACGGCATCACGCCCGGGTCGCCGACCAGCACGGTGACGGCGGCCGCGACGGCCACCGGGCTTTCGCTCTTCGGACTGCAGACCGGGACGCGCTATTACGTGAGCCTCACGGCCACCAACACGTCCGACATCGAGAGCGCCCGCACGGGGGAGCAGTCCGAGGTCCCGCACCTGTTCGAGGGGATCGCGCCGCCGCGCGCCATCGACGACCTGACCGTCAATCGCTCCGGCTCGGACCTGGTGCTCACCTGGACCAGGCCGACGCTCGACATCTACGGCCGTCCCACCAACGTGGTCGGGTACCGGGTCTACCGCGGCACCACCCCGGGCTTCACCATCAACCCGGCCGCTCCCTTCGCGGTGATCAACAGCGGCGCGACGGCGACCTTCACGCACACCGGCGGCTACACCCTGGCCGGGGACGCCTATTACATCGTCACCGCCGTCGACTCCACCGGACTTGTCTCGGGGGCCGGCCGCGACCTGCCGAACGGCGTCGGCAGCCTCGACGTGACCATGCCGGGCGGTGCACCCGTGCACCTCTCCTGGCTGCCGGTGACCACCGACGTGCAGGGGCTCCCGACGCTCATCCATCATTACCAGGTGCACGTCACCTCGGCGCCGGTGTCGCGCGCCGGGCTCGGCCCGTCCACCCTCTTCCTGGACAACGTCACGGCCACGTCGGTCGATCTCGTGTCGCTGCCGGCGGGAACGAAGTTCATCAGCGTGCTGGCGGTGGACAACCGCGGCAACCTCAGCCCCTTCTGAGGCGCGACGACATGGACACCCCCGAGACCCTCGCCCTGGATGCCCTGGCCGCACCGTCCGCCGGCGACCCGGCCGCGCCGGACGTTGCCGACGCCGGGTCCCAGGGGGCGAGCGAGGATCCGGCCATCACCCTGCTGGTCGACCGCGCCAAGGCGGGGGACCCGGACGCCTTCGCGGACCTGATGCGCACCTACGAGAGCCGCATCATCGCCCTCGGCATCCACATGGGACTGTCGCGGGACGACGCCATGGACGCCTGCCAGGACGCCTTCGTGCGGGTGTTCAAGCACATCGCCCGGTTCGAATCCGGACGCATTTTCTTCAAATGGCTTTATCGCATCGCGATCCATTCCGTGTACCACCAGATGGGCCGGAACCGGCGCCACGCGGGGGTTTCCATCGACGACCCGGCCATCCAGCCGCAGCTCCTTGACCGGTCCGCCGGAGGGTCGGTGCAGGCCCGGGTCGAGGAGCGGCAGCTGGCGGGACGGGTGCAGGAGTGCCTCGCCGGGCTGACCCGCCAGGAACGCATCGTCTTTGTGCTGAGGGACCTGCAGGAAGTGCCCACGGACGAGATCGGCACCATCCTGCGGTTGTCCACCATCACCGTGCGCCGGCATTGCATGTCCGCCCGACAGAAGCTGCGGGAACGGATTTTGAGCCGGAAACGTTGAACGAAATCGTCATCACCGCGATAGAATCCGCCAGAGTTCAGCCGAGTGTTTTTTCTTGACAATGCCGTAAATCGGGGTATCTAGAGGTCATTCGCGCAGGGCTGTGATCTATGTCCTGGCCTCATAAGCGGATGACGCAGGGCCGGGACATCGCCGAACACAGGGTCAGCAGGCCGAGAGTTCAACAGTCGAGAGATGCAGAGGGAACCAACCACTCTTCAGGAGGGGGGAATCTGATGAAGACGTTCCTTAAAACCATGGTGGCCGTGGCGGCTGTGCTGGTCGCCTTCGCGGCGGCGCCGGCAGTCATGGCGCAGTCGTGTCCGGATTCCGCGCCCTTCGGACATCAGCTGGGTGGCTTCCTGACCGGGTTGCCGGAAGCCTCGGTGGCCGGTTCCACGTCGAAGATCGGCTCTCCCGCGATCAACGCCGGCACCAGTCCGTTCATCTGCACGGCGGCGTCGACCCCCGGGTTCGACTTCTGCCAGCCCGAGGCGGGCGGAGCCGGCGACGGCTTCGTGACGATCAACGGCAACTGGAGCAACCCCGGCATCGCCGGCTGCCCCGTGACCTCCGGCGATCCGGACGGATCCAGCCCGATCGTCGTCGTCGCGACGTCGGGCACGGGTGAAGGGACCGCGGCCCACGCCGGAAAGTACGTGGTGGAGGCGGTGGGTTGGTCCGGTGTCCTGCTGCAGTATGTCCTGGACGTCGCCCAGCCGGGCTTCGACCCGGTCTCCGGCAACGGCAGCGCCCTCGGCGCCGCGAGCATCCCGTCGCCCAAGGTCAACACCATCGTCAACAACGGCAACGGCACGGCGAACGTGTCCCTCTCCTGGGATGCGGCGGTCGCATACGATGACTGCGCCCTCAACGCCGCCGGAACCTGCCCCGCGTTCCCCTCGGGCGGCGGTTCGCGCCCGGGCCTGATCCAGGGCTACAACCTCTATTCCATCGTCGGACCGTGCGCCAGCCAGCCGACCACCAGCGCCGTCGGCGCCTGGGGCTCGCCGATCGGCAGCTTCGCCGGCACGAGCGGCGGCGCGACCGTGCCGTTCGACACGACCGGCACGAACTGCACCTACCTGGCCCTCGGCCTCCAGGTGAATGGCACGGCCAGCGGCCACGTCTCCGCGCACTCCAGCGTCAGCACGGTGGACACCGACGGCGACGGCGTGTCCGACCCTGTCGACAACTGCCCGGGCGTGTCGAACGCCAACCAGGCCAACGCCGATGGCGACAGCCGCGGTGATGCCTGCGACAACTGCCCGACCACCGTCAACAACGGCCAGGAAGACACGGACAGCGACGGTCGCGGCGATGCCTGCGACAACTGCCCGAACCTCGCCAACGCCAACCAGATCGACTCGGACGGCGACGGTCGCGGTGATGCCTGCGACAACTGCCCGACCACGTCGGACAGCGGCATCGACAGCGACGTGGACGGCTTCGGCGACGCGTGCGACAACTGCGCCATGATCGCCAACTCGAACCAGGCGGACGGCGACGGCGACGGCGTCGGCAACCTCTGCGACAACTGCCCGGCGGCGTCGAACAACAACCAGGCCGACAGCGATGCCGATGGTCTCGGCAACGCCTGCGACAACTGCGCGAACATTCCGAACGCCGGCCAGTCCGATGCGGACGGGGACGGCTTCGGGGACGTGTGCGACACCTGTCCGAACATCCCGAACCCGAACCAGGATCCGGGCGCGTGCGTGCAGCAGGTCGTGAACGCGCACATCGACTTCCACTCGCCGGCCGGCAAGGGCTCGGGTCTCATCACCTGGCAGACGACGACCGAGGTGGACGTGGTCGGCTTCAACGTCGTGCGCTACGTGAAGGGCCAGCGGATCCAGCTGAACGCCGCCGTCATCGCCTGCACGGCCTGCGGCGACGGTCGCTCCGGGTCCTACTCCCTCATCGTTCCGAAGCACAAGAGCGGCCAGAGCTTCTTCATCGAGCTCGTCCGTCAGTCGACGGTCGAGTCGTACCCGGTGAGCCGCTAGTCTGAGTCGTTGATTTCGGATTCCGACCCCGGTTCCATTCGGCCTCGCGGCCGGGTGGAACCGGGGTTCGGTTCTGAAATGCAGTGGCAGTCGAAGTGGCCGTCGCAGTGGTCGTTGAGTTTCCGTTCCGTCTGGCTCGGCACTTTCGTTCGCTCGTCTCGTCGCCGCATGTGCTCTGAGAAGTCCGGAACGCGCCGCCAGTTTCCGCGCCGCCGTCTGCAGGGGAGCGTCACCGCGATCGCCGCGGTGCTCCTGTCCGTCCTCGTCTCTCCGCTCGCCTTCGCCCAATACGACATGAAGTCCCGGCGCGACTACTACGTCGGGGACCACCCGGTGTCGATCCTCTCGGTCGATTTCGACGGCGACGGCGTCCTGGACCTGATGAGCGCGGACGAGCTGTCGGACTACGTCAGCCTGTTGAAGGGATTCGGGGACGGCACCTTCCGGCGCACCAGCACGCTCGTGGCCGGCTCGAAGCCGACGGCCCTCGCCTTCATCGACGTCAACCACGACGGCTTCCCCGACGTGGTGGCCTCGAACTTCCTGACCCAGAACGTCACGGTCAATCTCGGCAACGGCCACGGCGTCTTCGGCGCCAAGATCGGCTCGGCCGTCGGCGCCGGTCCCTTCGGACTCGCGGTCGGGGACTGGAACAACGACACGCACATCGACATCGCCACCGCCAACACGAACAACGACACCATCTCGATCCTGCGCGGCACCGGCACCGGGACCTTCGGCAACCTGACGACCATCAACGTCGGGCTGACGCCGAACGCCATCCTGGCGGCCGACTTCAATGCCGACAACATCCTCGACCTGGCCGTGGTCAACACCGATTCCAACAACGTGCAGATCTGGCGTGGGAACGGAACCGGAGGGTTCACCCTGAACCTGACCCTGACCCTCGCCGCGGGCAGCCTGCCGGCCTCCGCCACGGCCGCCGACCTGAACGGGGACACCAGGCCCGACCTCATCGTGGCGGCGCGGGGCGCCGATGCGGTGAAGGTCTACATCGCCAACGGCAGCGGCGGCTTCAACGCTCCGACCAGCCTCTCGACCGGCTTCGGGCCGCGGGCGATCCGGGTGGACGACATCAATAAAGATGGCTTTCTGGATCTCCTGGTGGCGCAGTCGTACGTGTCCGGCACCGGAGAGCTGGCGGTTCTGACCGGGAACGGCAGCGGCACGACCTGGTCGGCGCCGACGGTGGTTTCGACCGGCCCCGTGCCCACGGTCCTGACCAGCGCCGACTTCAACAAGGACGGCAATCTCGACGTCGTCACCGGCAACCTGACCGGCAACTCGCTGTCGATTCTCGAGACCACCGCCAACGGCGCCTTCATCATCGCCGACAAGGTGGCGCTCGGCACCGGCTCGTTCCCGACCTCGGTCGTGGTCGCCGACTTCAACAAGGACGGCAAGCCCGACATCGCCACGACCGACGAGGCGAACGACCGGGTGATCACCGCCCGGGGCAACGGCGGGGGCACCTTCCTCGCGCCGGTGAACATCAGCACCGGCAACCTGAGCGCCCCCGAGGCGCTGGTGGCGCTCGACACCAACAACGACACCTGGCCCGACCTCGCCGTCGTGACCGGCACCAACACCATGTCGGTCCTGCAGAACAACGGCTCGGGGACCCTGACCGCCACCAACGGCATCTCGACGTCGCCCTGCAGCAGCCCGGTGGCGATCTCGGCGGGAGACATCAACGGCGACGGCAAGGTGGACGTGGCCTTCGTCTGCGAGATCTCCTACCACGTGTGCACCAAGCGCGGCACGGGCGGCGTGGGAGGCAGCGCCTTCGGTCCGACCCTCTGCACGCTCGTGGATGCCGATCCGCAGGGGGTGGCGATCGGCCAGTACAACTTCGATGCGCTGGCCGACATCGCCTTCACGTCGCAGACGAACAACTGGGTGGACATCGGCTTCTCCGACGGCTTCGGCGGCTTCGGCGACATCCCCTCGTCCTTCCCGACCGGCAACGGTCCGCGCGAGATGGCGCGCGGCGACCTGAACAACGACGGCTACCAGGATCTCGTGGTCGCCAATTCGGCGTCGGGCACGGTCAGCGCGCTGCTGGGCGACGGCGGCGGGGTGTTCACGTTCCCGTCGATCGAGAGCGTGGCGGGGGAGTCTCCGAACGCGGTGGCGGTGGCCGACCTCAACAACGATGGCAAGCTGGATTGCGCCGTGGTCAATGCCAACGGCAACGACGTCTCCTTCCTGCTCGGCGACGGGTTCGGCAACTTCACCAAGGCGGGGGACTTCGGCACTCGCGACCTGCCGCTGGCGGTGGCCGCCGGCGACTTCAACGCCGACGGGAAACCGGACCTGGCCGTCGCCGACAACTACACCGAGTCGGTGACCATCCTCCTGAACCAGTCCATTCTCGGCGACCCGCTGGCGAGCGCCATCGTCATCGGGCATCAGTCGACGTACCTGCGCTGGGGGATCGTCCCGGGCGCCGTGTACGACGTCATCCGCGGGAACGTGGGGAGCATCACCCAGACGGCGACGACCGTGAACCTGGGGCCGGTGACCTGCATCGCCAACGACATCCCCGATACCGATACCGCCAACTTCCCGGACCCGGTGACACCTCCCGTGGGGCAGGCGTGGTTCTACGCGATTCGGTCGGTGGCCGGTGGGGTCGCCGGCAACTACTCGACCTCGAATACCGGCAAGCCGGGCTTTCCCAGCTCCGGGGGCTGCCAGTAAGGCCCCGGGAACACTTTTCCGGCCCGGGATCCCGGCCCGGCTTGAACGCGACCCGGGGCGGGGTGGTATAGGGCACCATGAGCGACTGCACCCGGTTTCGACAGGACCTGCCGCTGGCCGTCTCGGACGACCTCGGGGTCTCCCGCCGTGAGGCGGTCGAGGCCCACCTGGCCGCCTGCGCCGCCTGCGCTGCCGAAGTCGTTGAAATCGAATCCGTTATCTCGGACGTCCGCTCGCTTCTCGAGGTCAACGATGTGCTGGCCCCGGGAGTCGTGACGCGGATTTCCACCCGGGCCGCCGAAGAGGCCGTGCGTGCTCCCTGGTGGCGCCGCCTGGCGCCGCCTCTGCCCGTGCACGGCTGGAGCGCCGCCGTCCCGGCCATGCTGCTCATGGTGGTGATCGCCGCCCCCTTCGTCCTGAGCCACGGCAATGTGGCGCCCCAGCAGGCCCAGGGGCCCGAGAAGCTGGACATGCGCCTGGAGAAGGACGGCCTCAGGGTCGCCTGGAGCAATGGGCACAACCGGACGTACAAGGTCTTCAAGACGACTGACCCGCGGCTCCTGGGAACGGGTGCCGCGCAGGTCGTCAAGGGTCATGAATGGGTTGACCGGGACACCGAATCCCCGGCCATCACCTATTACAGAGTTGAGTAGCAGCGCCGCTCTTTCGTGCTTGACATAGTGGAGTTTGGGCGTACATACCGGCAGGTTGCCGACAACCTCGCCGGCCTTCTAGGGTGGGTGTAGGTCGAAAACTCAAGGGGATACAGGGAGGCCATGAAAATGCTCAAGTCGAAATCGCATTTCACACTGGCGGTGGTTCTCGTCGCTGCCGCGATGGTGATCGCGGGCGGTGTGGTGACCGCGTCCAACACCGGCTTCAAGATGAACAAGCCGCTCGCCCAGAGCGGTGCCGGTCAGATCGGCGCCAACTGGACCTCGGTTCCGTACTTCAACCCGTACGGCAACGTCGGGGCCTTCTGCGCCCAGACTGGCCTCATCACCAGCGGCACGCTGCGTGACACCGTCGCCGACATCGACCCGGTGACCGGCGTCACGACCACCGTCACCTGCGGCACCGCCGGCGCCAACGGCCGCGCCATCGTCGCCGGCCGCGGCCTCCGCATCCGCCGTCCGACCACCGTCGTCGGGACGACCTCGATCATCATCGTCGGCTCGCACAACCCGTCCCAGTCGATCACCGTCCCGGACGCCGGAACCGGCGCCATCGGCACGCTGTGGTTCTCGGTTCCCTACCACACCACGGCCGTGACCGCCGCCGACCTCTGCCTGTCGTCCGGGCTGACCTCGGCCGGAACGCTCCGTGCTACCATCGCGCGCCTGAATGCCTCCACTGGCGTCACCACCACTGTCACCTGCGGGACGGCCGGGGCGGGGACGCTGAGCCTGGTCCTTGGCGAGGCGGTTGCCATCCGTGAGCCGAACGGGCCGCTGTCGTTCATTCCGGCCCACTTCTAATCGTCGTCATCACGACTAGCAAGACGAGCAAACTGAGGAGGAGGGAGAGCAAACCATGAAGAAGGTCTCGAGGATTCTGACGCTGGGCGCCCTGGCGGTCATCGCCCTGGCGCTGCCGCAGCCGGCGGGGGCGACGTGTCCCAACTCACTGCCGGTGCAGCATGGTCTGGGTGGGTTCTTCGCAAGCTGCCCTGACTCGGCGCCCGTGGACGGGTACATCTACGTGCTCGGCTCGGACGCGACGTTGAACAGCAACAGCACGACCGCAGCCGCCGGGACGGACCAGAAGATCGATTTCGTCTGCGAGAGTTTCGGCACCGGCTTTCTGACGGAGCAGGGGCTCGATTGCCTGCCCGAGGCGGGGACCCCTGGTGACGGCAACGTCACCATCCAGTACGACTGGGGGGGAATCAACCTCAGCAACGGCACGGCCTGCCCGAACGCCGGCGGTGTGCCCGGCACGGCGCGCAACATCATCCAGGTGGTCGCGAACGACGGCTCGTCGCTGATCGCGTCGATCGGCTTCTCCGTGGACTTCGGCTACTACCTCGTCGAGGCTGCGGCCAACCAGGACGGCTCGCCGATGACGTGCAGCCAGAACAACGGCCTCACGCTCGTCTCCAACACCGCCGGGCTGCAGGCGAACACGGTCTGCGTCCAGCAGGCCGCTGCTCCGGTGTACGACGACTGCGATCCGACCTCCAACGGCCCCATTCTCCAAACTTGCCAGGGTGGCACCGGCACGGCGACCACGAAGGCTCCGGGCAACCTCTACACCCGGAACGGCGCTTGCGGCGTCACGCCTGACCTCCGTCGCGCTCAGTGGACTCCGCTGACCGCGACCGCGGGCCCGGGCGGCAGCAAGTGCGTCACGGTCAACGTTCCGACCGACAACACCTGCGCCTTCATCGGCTCCAGCACCCTCTTCGGCGACGGCGCCGCCGCTTCCGCCGAGTCTTCCGCTCTCACCGGCTGGATGCGCGTCGGCGGCGCGGCGGCAGCTTCGGACAAGGTTGCCATCAAGAAGGCTGAGCTCGCCGCCGGCAAGCTCGCTGTCTCCTTCGGCACCGAGAACGAGTCGCTGATCGTCGGCTTCAACGTTTACGGTGGTTCCACGAAGCTCAACTCCGGCCTCATCGCTGCGAAGGGCAACGGCAGCAACTCGTACTCCTTCGAGGTGGGCCGCGGCGCACTGAAGAACGAGCGTTCGATCACGGTCGAGGCCGTCAAGAGCGACGGGACTTCGGTCCGCAGCGCGTCGGTTTCGGTGAAGTAAAAACCAACCTGCAGGAGGGAGAGTTTCGCCATGAAGAAGAGCTACGAGAAGCCGGCCATCATCCACACGGAGAAGATCGAGGCGCGTGCCGCGGCCTGCTCCAAGGCGGATGACTCGTGCCGTGTGAGTGGCGGCCCGATCACCAGCTAGTTCGATCGGCACGTCTCAGCAGTCGTCATACCCAGCCACCAGGCTCCGAGAGCCTGGTGGCTTTTTTTTAGCCGCCCCCGCATGGCGCGCGGGTAAGATGCGCCTCGCAGAAGGAGGAGAGGCTTGAACGAGGAAGCGGAAGTGGTGGACCGGGAACCCGTCGAGGCTCCCCAGGGAGGCCCGACGGCCGCGCGATCCGCCGCCGGCTGGAAAGAGCTGGCAGGGGCGCTCCTGGGGTTGGTCGCCGCGGCGGCGCTCGTCCCCGCGGGGCTGAGGGTCGCCCTCGACCAGGCGGGGAGCACCTACGCCTCGGTCGCGGTGGCGTTCCTCCTGATCGGCTGCGCCGCGGGCGCCGCTGCCCGGCCGCGAGCCGCCGGACCCGTTCTCCTGCGTCTCCTGGTCGCGCTCGTGGCCGCTCCCGTCCTGCTGCTCGTCCTGGCGCCCCTGGCGCACCTCCTGTGGCCCCTGCTGGGCGGGACAGTCGTCGGGGCCTTCCTCCTGCGCTCCTTGATCCTGGCGGCGCTCCTGCCCGCGGCCGTGGCGGCGGGGACGGCCCTGAGGTACTCGGCCTCCTCGGGGGGCGGGGAAGCCGGCGAGCTGCCCACGGGGTTCCGGCCCGGGGTCGCGGCCGCGGCGGTCAGCCTCGGCCTCGCCTTCGGCGGCGCGGTGCTCCTGCCCATGCTCGGTCTCAAGGCCGCGGCCGGAGCCGGCCTCCTGTTGTGCGCCCTGGGAACGGCTCTGGCCTGGAGCGGCCGTCCGGAGGGGGAGCCGGCATTCGCCCGGCCGCCCGAAGCCCTGTCCACAGCCCTGGTCGCAGGACTCTCCCTCGGTGCGGCGGTCGTCTGCTGGGAGCGGACCATCGCCCTGCTGGCCGGGCCGACCGAGCTCAACGCCTTCGTCGTCGCCACCACCGCCCTGCTCGGACTGGCCGCCGGCGTCATCCTGATCCCCCTGGCGGCGCGTCCGGGGCGGCTCCTGATGACCGTGGCGCTCCTGGCCGCGGCAGCGCTCCTCATTGACGCCTCGGCGTTCCTGGTGCCGGGGCTTTCGACCTGGTGCGCCGGCCTCGTGGCGGCCGGAGGATCGGCCGCACGGATGCTGGGCGTCGCCGCCGCGCTGGCGCTGATCCTTCCTGCCGCGATCGCGTTCGGCGGCGCCATCGCCTGCCTGGCGTCGTCTGGCCGTGAGCGCGCGGACGGATTGCGCCGCGAAGGCGGCGTCGATGCCGGCGGCATCCTTTCGCCCCTGGCTGCCGGCGCGGCCCTGGGCGTGCTCCTGGGCGCGGAGCTGCTCGTGCCGAGCATGGGTCTGCGCAGGGGTCTGGCCCTGGCTTCGGCCCTCGGGCTCTTCGCGTTGCTGCCGCTGCTGGCACGCGTGCCCTTCGCGAAGCCGGCGACGAAGGGATCGGTCTCCCTCGGGATCCTCGTGGCGATGGTCCTGGTCGGCGGCTTCCCGGCGTCGTGGGACCCGCGGGTCACGGCGGGAGGCGTCTATCGCTACGGCGTCGGTGCGGCGGCCCGCTTCGACGACCCGGACGGCTGGCTGGCGTCGCGCCTGCGCGGCGCGCCGCCGGAGTTCTACCGCGAAGGCCGGCACGCCACCGTGACCGTCGAGCACACGGTGCAGAGGGTCATGGCCCCGGCGATCGAAGCGGAGACGCTGGTCATCGACGGCCGCGCGGTGGGGAACACCGGCATCGACGCGCGCAGCCAGATCCTGGCCGGGGAGATCCCCATGCTCCTCCACGGCCCGGCCGATCGGGCGCTGGTGATCGATTTCTCGCTCGGCCTGACGGCGGGCTCGGTGCTGCGGCACCCGGTGCGCGCGGTGAGCGTCATCGAGCGCGAGCCGGCGGTGATCGAGGCGGCGCCGATCTTCGCGGCCCTCGCCAACAACCCCGGCGGCGACCCGCGCCTGCGCATCGTGCACGACGACCCGGTGGCCCGCCTGCGCAGCGAGAAGACGACGTACGACGTGATCGTCCTGACCGGCACCGACCCCTGGCTGCCGCACCTGGCGGGCCTGATCACCGACGAGGGGTATGCCCTGCTGCGCTCGCGGATTCCCGAGAAAGGCATCGTGGCGCAGCGCTTCTCCCTCGGGGCCGTGCCCGATCCCCTGCTCACGGCCTGGATGCGCGCCTTCCTCAAGGCCTTCCCCTCGGTGCTGGTCTTCCAGACCTCGCCGGACGATCTCCTGCTGGTCGGATCGCCCTCGACCGTGCGCATCGATCCGGAGGCGATCCGCAAGACGGTGGCGGGGAACGCCGCCATCGCCGACGACCTCTCCCGGGCCACAGTGATCGGTCCTGACGAGATTGTCCTGACCGCGCGTCTCGATGCGGAGGGACTGCGCAAGGTGCTCGGTGACGGTCCCTCGAATCCCGACGATCTCCGCGCCGTGACCGTGGCGGCGGCGCGCGACCTGCAGGTGCAGCGCGGCAGCCGGCTGCCGGAACGCGTCGACGGCGCCTGGGCGGGGCTCGAGGGCATGCTGGCGCCGGTGCAGGACCCCGCCGTGCGCGAGACCCGCGCGGCCCTGCTCTACCGCGTCGCCAAGTCGTACCTGGGCCTCGCCGGCGATCCGACCCGGGCGCTGAGCGTCGCGAAGGACCTGCAGGGGCTCGGCGAGATGGCGCGCGCCCGCTGGGTCACGGGGGAGGCGTATCTCCAGCAGCGCGACGTGGACGGGGCGCTCAAGGAATGGGAGGCGGTCCTGGCCCTCGAGCCGGACAACCTCGACGCGCTCTTCAGCCTCGGGATGTTCCACTTCGACGCGCGCGACTACTTCGACGCCGAGCGCTACCTCGGGCGCGCGGCGAAGGCGCACGGCGACACGGCGGTCGTCCTGTACAACCACGGGCGGGCCCTCTACCAGGTCGGCCGCTACGAGCCGGCCATCACCGAGCTGCAGCAGGCACGCTCGATCTCGGTCGGCCGCGAGTCCTACCCGCTGGTGGACTACTTCGTCGGCCTGTCCGCGGCGCGCCTGAAGCGCGACAGCGAAGCCGAGAAGTCGCTCAAGGACTACCTGAAGTGGGCGTACACGCAGGACACGCTCACCCGCGTGGAAGTGGACGCGCACCTGAAGCTGGCCGAGGTCCTCGAGCGTCGCGGCTCGCGCCTCGAGGGCTTCCAGGAGCGCCAGAAGGCGACCCGGCTGTCGGAGAGAATCCAGGCCTACGCATCGGCGCACTCCAGCCCGGCCGCCGGCGGTCGCGAGGACGTCCCGGACTCGACCGGCTCCGGCGCGGGCAGCCCGGCCCCGGGCCCCGCTTCCGACACCATCGTCCCCCCGCCGGGATCGGCCGCACCCGCACCGGGCGCTGCTGCCCCGGGCTCGATACCGCCGCCATCGAATGGCGGGTGACGCCGGCCCCGTCGACCAGCTCGAAGCGCGGCTCGGCCACGCCTTCCGCGATCGCCGGCTGCTGGAGCGCGCGCTGACCCATTCGTCGCGGGCCCGCGAGCAGGCCGGCCTCGCCGACAACGAAGGGCTCGAGTTCCTCGGCGACGCGCTCCTGGGTTTCCTGGTGGCGGAGGCGCTCTTCACGCGTCACCCCGACCTGGACGAAGGCGGCCTCTCCAAGCTCAAGGCGTACCTCGTCAGCCGTCCGAGCCTCGCCGCCGCGGCGCGCGACCTCGGGCTGGCCGACTGCGTCCAGGTGGGGAAGTCGGCGGCGAAATCGCGCCTGCAGGCGAACGAGTCGATGCTCGCCGACGCCTTCGAAGCGATCCTTGCCGCGGTGCACCTGGACGCGGGAGAGAAAGCGGCGCGCCAGGTGGTCGAGCGCGTCCTCGGCGGCCGGCTGCGTGCGCTCAACCAGGACGAAGTCGAGCGCCGCGATCCCAAGACCCGCCTCCAGGAAGAACTGCAGGCGACCGGACGTCCGACCCCGCGCTACCGGGTGGGCAAGACCGAGGGGCCGCCGCACCGCCCCGTCTTCCACGTCGATCTCCTGGTGGACGGCGAGGTCCTGGCGCACGGAAAAGGCGGGACCAAGAAGGAAGCGGAGCAGCACGCCGCCGAGAGGGCGCTCCGAGACCTCACCCCGGCGTCCGCGAAGCGCTAGGCTCCGGGCGACCCGCCCGGAGCGGCGGCGGGCGAAGGCGTGCCGGGGCCAGGAGCGCCGGCAGGCGTTGCACCCGGCGGCGGTGCGCCAGGGACAGGAGTTCCCGGCGGGGTTCCTTCAGGCGGCATGCCGCGAGGCGGGCCCCCGGCCGGCGGCGCCGTCACGATGTCCTCGACCGGCTCCACCCCGCGCCTCTTGAGTCCCTCGACCTCGGCGCGGATGGCCGGGGCCTGCACGTGGTCGGGGGCGATTGCCAGGGCCTGCTCGAGGTTCCACAGCGCGTGGCCCGGCTCGTCGAGGCCGCGCAGCTGCACGAGCCCGCGGTTCAGGTGGAGCTGCGCGATTTCTTGAGGTTCCATCCCGCCCTGGTAGTGCTGCGCGGCGTCGAGCTGCCGCATGGCGCCGTGGTAATCGCCGGTCGAGTAGAGGATCTCCGCCAGCTCGAGACGCGCCGGCACGTCGTCGGGCCACAGGTCGACGCCCTTCTGCAGCCACTCGATGGCGGCGGGCGAGTCCCCCTTGAGCAGCCAGGCGCGCGCCATCTTGCGGTGCGACAGCATGTACGACGGGGCGATGCGCAGCGCCTCCTCGAACTGCGCGATGGCCTGGTCGAGCAGTCCGAGCGCGTCCTGGCGCCGGCCGGCGTCGAGGAGCGTCTGCGCCTCCTGCACGAGCGCGATGCCGATGCCGTGGTGGATGCCGAGATGGATGCCCTTGAACTGCGGCCCGCGTGCCACCGACTCGACCTCGAGCTCGCGCTGGATGGCCTCGAGCGTCACGCCGGGCCCGAACTTCTCGCGCAGCAGCGCATCGCCGGCGGCGCCCGCCGGTCCTTCGCCGAGAAGCACCAGGCCGCCGGTGTAGGCGTCGCGCGCCTGACGTGATTTCCCCTGCGAGTAGTAGGCGTTGCCGACCAGAAGCGCCTGCTCGATGGCCGGGACCACGCCGCGCGGCATCTCCATGTTGATGACGAGCAGGATGACGACGCCGAAGGCGAGCGCGGCCGTTCCTGCCCGGCCCGGCACCAGCGCCCGGGCGCGCTCGTTCAGATCGCCGGCGCGCCGCAGCAGCGCGCCGAGGAAGCCTGCGAGCCGCCGCAGGAAGTGCCACGTCGCGATGAGCCCCGCGGCCGCGAAGAGGGCGAGGATCGGCACGACGGGCACGCGGAAGCGGGCGAAGTTGAAGAACAGCATGACCGTCGCCATGTAGCCGAAGAACAGGACGTAGAGCGTCCGGAGCGCCGCCCGGCGCCGCAGCGAGATCACCAGGCCCAGCAGCCCGAACGGCGCCACCGTGCCGAAGGTGCCGTAGAGGTGCAGCCGCGACGGCACCCACGCGCCGCCGGCCGGCAGCGCCGGCGCCGGCAGGCTCGCCGGGGGAAAGACGACGTTGAGGTTGCGCAGGATGGGAGAGAAGACCTGCATGACGCCGTAGTCGAGGTTGTCCGGCAGCTCGTACCAGTTCAGGAAGTAGAACGCCTTCTTCGCCTCGAGGCGCGCCCAGCCGAGCGGGTCGCCGGCGATGTACTTCAGCCCCTCGCGGAACCAGAACCAGGACGACCCCATCGGCGTCAGCGGATGGCCGGCGATCTCCGAGCCGCGCTCGACGAAATCCGCGTGCTCGTAGAGCGGATCCGGGCGCACGAACGGCGGCGGCATGTACAGCCCGTTGGCGTCGGCGTTGTTGCCGATGAAGAAGACCTCGCCGCCCCCGGTCGTCAGCAGGACGAATTCCTTCGCCACCACCCAGTTCCGCAGCGTCACCGGCGCGATGATCAGCGCCGCGCCGAGGGCGAATCCGGCGGCCGCCCGCAGCCCGGCGCGCCGCGCGAGCGGCTCCGCCCCGACCGTCGTGCCTTCGGGTGCGGCGACGTCGCGCTTCGGCCCGCGCGCCAGGAAATAGGCGAGCGCCGCCAGCACCGGCGCCAGCAGGATGAAGTTGTCGCGGTCCAGCGCCAGGAGGCCGAACACCGCTCCCGCCGCCGCGAACCGTCCCACCGCGCTGGCGCCGCGCGCCGCGCCGTCGGCCGCCCGCTCCAGCGCCAGGATGAGCACCAGCGTCAGGAAGGGGGAGAGGAAGGTCTTCATGACCATCCCCTCGAAGAACACGAAGGGACCGTAGATGGCGATGAGGGCGGCGGCGATGAGCCCGTGCGTGTCGTCGAAGTAGCGCTTGCCCGCCCGGTAAGTCAGGTAGATGGTGCCGAGCCCGACGAGCGACTGCGCCACCAGGATCGGCGTGATGGCCGACCCGAAGATCTTCATGAAGGTCCCGAGCACGTACGCATACAGCGGGCTCTGGACGAACGGGTCCTTCCCCAGCCAGTCGCCGGCGGCGATTTTCTTCGCCCAGTTGAAGTAGAAACCCGGGTCGAGGTCGGTTGGCGTCACCAGGCTCGAGCCGACCACCTGGAAAACGTACGCGAGTCGCAGGACGAGCGCCGCCGCGAGGATCGCGGCGAGGGTCAAAGCGACGGCAAGTCTCTTGGGTTGTTGGGGTTCCGGCACCGGGGCTCCGCCCGCGTCAAGGGCGGCGGATTATAGCAGGACGACCGGGGATCGAGATTCCCGCGGGTCCGGTTTGACCGTATGATTCCGGCAACGCCGCATCGCTTTCGAAGCATCTGGAGGGCCAGCCATGAACGAGGTCTCAGGGATTCCGACTCGGGGCGTTTGGGTGCTGATCTCCCTGGCGGTGATCTGCCTGGCGCTGCCGCACTCCGCGGGCGCCACGTGTCCCACCTCGCTGCCGGTCCAGCACGGCCTGGACAGCTTCCTCATCGGCTGCCCTGATGCCCTGCCCGTGGAGGGCTTCATCTACGTGCTCGGCCAGGACGCCACGATGAACAGCAACAGCACGACGGCGGCCGCCGGGGCGGACCAGAAAATCGATTTCGTCTGCGAAAGTGCCGGCACTTTGACCGAGCAGGGGCTCGAATGCCTGCCGCAGGCGGGGAGTGCAGGTGACGGGCAGCTCACCATCCAGTACGACTGGGGCGGAATCAGCCTCAGCAACGCTGCCGTCTGCCCGAATCCGTCCGGTGTCCCGGGGGTCGCCCGCAACATCATCCAAATCGTGGCGAACGACGGGTCCTCGCTGATCGCGACGGTGGGCTTCTCCGTCGATTTCGGCTACTACATCGTCGAGGCGGCCGGCCCGGAGGATCTCTCGCCAATGGTCTGCAGCCACGACAACGGCCTGACCCTCGTCTCCAATACCTCGGGATTGATGTCCCAGACCGTCTGCTTCCAGCAGACCGCTCCCCCCGTCCACAGCGACTGCGATCCGGGGACGGCGGGTGCGTCGATGCTGAACACCTGCCAGGGTGGGACCGGAACGCCGGTGACGGTCACTCCGGGAAACCTGTACACCCGGACGGGGCCCTGCAACCTCCCTCCCGACGTGCGCCGGTCTTCATGGACGCAGATGACCTCGAACCCCGGCCCGAATGGCAGCAAGTGCATCGTTGTCGACACCCCGATCGACAACTCCTGCCTCTTCTTCGGGGCCAGCAGCTTCTTCGGCGATGGCGCGAACCCCCTGGCCGAGTCTCCGGTTCTGACAGGCTGGATGCGCCAGAGCTGCCTGGCTTCCGGAGCATCGGCGGGTCCTCCGCAGCCGGGCTGCGGAGCGGCTGTCGATGAGGTGGTCATCCGCAACGCGGAGCTCCTCAAGGGCCGGCTGCATGTCGACTTCGGCACCGTGAACGAGGCTACCATCATCGGTTTCAACGTCTACGCCGGTGAGACGAAGCTCAACTCCGGTCTCATCGCCGCCGTGGGACAGGGCAACAATGACTACTCGTTCGAAGTGGGACGCGGTGCCTTGAAGAACGAACGCTCGATCACCGTCGAGGCGGTCAAGAGCGACGGCACGACCACCCGCACCGCCGCATTTTCGGTGAAATAGTCGCTCTTATCGCGTCAGGACCCAGTCCACAGCGGCGGTCGACGCCGGGTTGCTCGACGTGATGGTGAAGCCGCTGGCGTGCCGGTTCGTGACGGAGAAGGTCTCCGCCGGCACGCTCACGCTCTGCGGGGCCGTCCAGCAGTAGGTCACGCCGACACGGGACACGGTCCCCGACACCGCCTTGACGTCGAGGAACATCCAGTTCCCCTTGTCGATCGAGGGGTTCGACAGGCTTCCGTCGTCGGACTGCCCGTCGTTGTCGCAGGTGATGGTGGTCGCACCGTCGACGCCGACACAGTGACCGGCCTTCGTGTCGCACTGCTGCAGCGCGATTCTCGCCGACTCGCCGGTGTCCCCCGGGTCGACGACGCAGTTGATGGAGGTGAGGGTCAGTCTCCGGTCGGCCCTCTGCAGGAGTCGGTCGGTGCTCTCGCCCGGGCTCTCGATGTCCAGGTGGTCGCAGCTCGAGATCGTTTGCGTGGTCGTGTACGGCGCCGGCGCCGCCGCGCCGGTCACGGAAACGCGGTACGAGCCGTCGGGCTGGCTGTCGAGAGTCTGGTTTCCGATCTTCGCGACCTGCCCCGTCCCGGTCTTCCTGCCGCGGTAGGGCTCTTCGAGCGCCAGGGTCGTCGGAGACACACTGCGGATGCGTGTCCAGGCTGTGTCGCCGTCGGCGGCGTTCTTCACGAAGTCCCCGGGCTTGAAGATCGTGTCGAGGCTCGTGCCCTGGTCCACCGTCGCCGACGCGTTGAAGCGCACCGTGCCGGCGGCGTTGCCCGCGTCCGCGATGAGCAGGACGGTCCGGGTTCCCGACGCGAGCGTGGCCGAGCCCGACTGGGAGGCCATCGACGTCGTCTCGAAGCTGGCGACCGGTCCGTTGAGCATCGGGTTGCTCGCGGTCCACCCGACGATGCGGCTGCCGACCCCGTTGGCGAGCCACCGCACGGTCGGCGCCCTGGCGCTCGAGACGCGGTTCAGGACCGTGCCGCGCTGGTACAGCCCGGTCGCCGACACGTTCTCCCGGAACGAATTGCCGATGATCTCGTGACGCTGCGCGCTGCTCGCGTTGGTGAGGAGCAGCTGCGCGATCGTCGCGGTGCTGTCCGTCACGTTGGGCGTCTCGATCAGCATGTTGCACCCGGACACGCGCAGCGCCGAGCCGGCGTTCGAGCTGTTCACCTCGAGCGGGGCGAACCGCCGGTGGCCGCCGGGGTCGGAGTCGTGGCTCACCTTGACGTGGATCGTGGTGCCGAAGATCTCGACCGCTCCGCGCGAGCCGCCCTGCAGCTCGGCGCCGATGCAGCCGCGCGAGGCGGACCGCATGTCCTCGCAGTGGATGTGCGCGCCCCAGATCTGCGTGGGCCCCACGGCCTGGAAGGCGCTGAGCGGCGCGGTGAGGACCGGATTGTCCCGCGCGTCCGTGACCATGCTCATCATCGAGCCGGAGAAGATGTGCCAGATCTCCGGCCCGGTGCGGATGCCGCCGTTGCCGCCGACGAAGCGCGAGTCGTACGTCTCGATGACATGCCCCTCGCTGTTGGCGTTCGCCCATGCGCCGTAGGCGTTTCCCTCGACCCGGCACCGGTTGATCAGGATGTCGTCGGTGTCGTTCATGAAGATCGCCGACGCCTCTTTCTTCGTGACGCGATCGACGTTCGTCAGGTTGTCGAAATAGATCCCCTCGAGCCTCAGGTGCTTCGATCCGCTGATGTCGAAGAGGTCACCCCGGTCGCCGGAGGCCGCATCCGCCATGAAGCCCTCTCCCCCCCGGACGATCGTCAGCTCCGGGCCGGCGCCCATCAGGTTGACGTAGGACGCCGACAGCAGCGTCAGAGTCGGTGAACCGGCCGGAATCGTGTAAACGCCCGGCAGCAGTCGCACGGTGATCGGCGTCGCCGGCGTGGCGTTCTTCTTCGCCGCATCCAGCGCCTCCTGGATGGTCGCGTAGTTCCCGACGCCCGTCGGGGTGACGACGTACTCCGTGGTCGAGACCGGGGCGACAGGCCGGTAGAAGCCAAGCGCCGGATCGCAGACGTGCTGCGTCGGCGGTGTCCCCGAGATGCAGGTCGGCGGGGAGTCGGTGGTGCAGGACTTCGTCGCGCAGTTGGAGACGGGCGCGACTGCGGCGGCCTTACCCGATGATGGGGCTTTTGTCGACTTCGCCGTCACCTGGACGACGGCCGGGAGAACAACCGCGAGCCCCGTCGCCGCCAGGATCGCAGCGCGCCTCAGCTGGAAACCGGTGAGCAATGCCCCCTCTCAGGCCCGGGCGCGAGGCCCGCGTGCAGGCCCTGAGCGTACCACGCTCGCCCGAACGATCTCCCGGCGAGAAAGACGAGGCGTCCCTGCTCCAGGGCGGGCCTTCCTTTCAGCAGGGGACGGGACTCCAGGCTCAATCCTTCTTCCGTACAATGAGGGCCGAGGCCGTGGCGTAGGCTGCGGTCCCGAACCAGAAGGTCGCGCCGATTCCGAACGCCAGCGACAACGCCGTCGCCAGCACCGATCCCCACACCGACGCGGCGCCGTTGACCGCCCAGAACCACGGGCCCGATTCCGGTGCCCGGGCCGCCGCGAGACGCATACCGAGCGGGAAGGCCATCCCCATGAAGAACCCGAGCGGCAGAAGGAGGGCAACCGCGCCCGAGATCCGCACGGGCGTGGTCCCGCCCGCCAGCCGATGCACGACCAGCGGCGTCGCGACGCCGACGACGATGAGCACAGCGAGCAGGACGGCCATCCGGAGGGCGGCGGCGCGCGCCAGCCCGGCCGCCGGCAGATCGCGGATCGACAGGCTGCCGGCTCCTCCGGCGAGAAGCAGCGCGAACAGCACCACCGCGAGTCCCAGGGTGGGATGGCCGAGCAGCAGGATGAGCCGCTGCAATTGCGCGATCTCCACGAGCATGAAGCCGACGCCGAGCGCGGCGAAATACAACAGGTCCGGCACGCGCACCCGTCGATCCGGCCGGCGCACCGCCCGCGCCATCGGGACGACGAGGCACGCCGCCGCGGCCAGGGTGCTGGCGAGCAGCAGGGCGCCCAGCATGGTGACCGCCTTCTGGTTCCCGGCCACGCTTCCCTGGGCGGCGACGCGCGGCCGCAGGGCGTCCCGCAGGCGCACCACGTTGAAGAAGAAAGGGGAGTCGTCGGTCGGCGGATCGACCCGCAGCGGCGGGTCCCCGGCGAGCAGCGGCCCGGCGGTGCCGTCGGCGAGCGAGCCGAACACGGTGTCGGTCGTGACGCCGGGCGCCAGCACCAGCTCGAAGCGCCGCGGCGCGAGCCACTCCCCCAGGCGGGCCACGTCTTCGTCGTCGAATGGGTCGGGGCTGACGAGAATCGATCCGACCGGCGATTTTCCCGGACCCTCCGACGCCAGGATGATGTGCTTTCGCGGATCGGCGACGCCGCGCTCGGCCAGCGCCGCCTGGGCGAGCGACGTCAGCCGGTACATCTCGGCCGGCCGGTCGGGCGTGAGGAACCACGAGAAGGCGAGCACCCCTCGCGGGCGCAGCCGGTCGAGGAACAGCCGCCAGCCCTCGCGCGTGTAGAGCGAGTTCTCGGTGAACGCGAAAGCCCCGGCTGCGGTCGCCGCCGCGGTGTCCACGAGCGACGCCTGGATGATGTCGAAGCGGTCGCTGCGCCGGGCGATCTGGCTGCGCGCTTCGTCGTGGATCAGCGTCACGCGCGGATCGCGATCGAGATGGCCGGTGAAGTCCCCGAAGACGTCGGTCACGGCGTGCAGGATCGTCTCGTTCACCTCGACGCCGATGACCTCCGGCTGGCCATACACCAGGGCGGTGAGCACGTCGCGGCCGCCTCCCACGCCGATCACCAGCACGCGCCCCCCCGGGCGCAGCACGTGCGCCATGCCGGTGATGTCCCAGCGCAGGTAGTCCATCTCTTCCGGCCGCCCGTGGTACTCGGTCAGCACCGTGGAAGCCCCGCCGTCGATGTCGAGGATCAGCTGGCGCACCGGCCTGACCGGCGTGTAGGCGGAGCTCAGCCCCCAGCCGAGCGGCGCCTCGCGCGGCGCGCGCCGCACGCGGATGCGCGAGAAGGCGTTCCACGCTTCGTACAGCGCCGGCTCCTCCGCGTGGCCCTTCACCGCCGCGATGCGTAGCAATGGCGCCTGCGCCCGCACCAGCACGCCATTCGCGAGCACGAACACGGTCAGCCCCGCCGCGGCGAGCAGGGACAGCGGCAGGATGCGGCTCGCCGGCCGGGATCCGCTCACCTCCTGCGTGAGACTGGCGCGATCGACGGGGCTCTCTCCTTCGGCGGCGATCGCGAAACAGGCGGCGCCGGCGGCGGCGATGGCACCGGCCGCGAAGACCGCGGTCGGCCCGTCGGTCATCTTCAACAGCGGAATGACGGCGAGACAGGCGAGGGCGGCCCCGGTCAGGTCGAACGCGTACAGCCGACCGACCTGGTCGGGAAAGCGCGTCAGCGCCAGCCCGACCGCCACGCCGCTCAGGCAGAAGGGGATGGCGCTCAGCAGCAGGATGACCGCGTCCGCCAGGATCGCCGCGGGCGTCGGATCGGTCGAGAACGGAATCCGCAGCATCGGCACGAGACAGGCCGGCAGCGCGAGCGCGAACAGCAGCGCCGCCAGCGCCATGTGCCGCCGCGTCCGCACCGGAGCGAAGAAGCGGCGGCCGGTGTCGATGAGGATCGCGCCGACGGTGAGGCCGAACATCGCCACCGAGATGGCGATGAAGGCGAAGTGGTACCAGGTGATGACGCTGAAGATGCGCGTCAGGACGATCTCGTGCAGCAGGGTCGCCATCGCGACGCACCCGAGCCCCGCGCAACTCCAGGCTCCCGCCCGCCCGGATCCCTCCACGGCGTCCAACGCGCCTTCCCGCGCACCCATGGCGCGGCATCATACCGATGCCGCCGGTTCTCTGGTCGAAGACCGCCTAACGCACGACGATCCAGTCCACGACCGCCGTCGAGCTCCCACTGGACGACGTCACGGTGAAGCCCGTGGTCGATTTCCCGGTGACCCGGATGGTCTCGTTGGCACCGGTGGACACGCCGACCGAATATGTGGTGTCGGGCACGGCGTCGGGCAGGGTGACGCTGGCGGTCCCGCCGCTCAGCGTGACGCTGCCGCGCTGTCTCGTCAGGGTCGACGTGCCGCTCGCGAGCCCCGAGGGGAGGGTGCCGGCCGCGGCGACCGCGGAGACGACCGAGGCCCCGACCGTGCGGATCACCGGGGCCGTCCCGATGCCGAGCGTCTGGACGAGATTGGCGCGGTAGGTCCCGCCGCTGCCTCCGACATCGAACAGGCCGCCGCCGACGAAGTTGATGACGTTGTTCGCCGTGGTGAACTGGTAGCCGATCGCACCGAGGCGCCCCTGGCTCATCGACGCCGGTGATTCGTAGTGGATCGTGGACCCCGCGAAATCATAGGAATTCGGCCCCGTCGAGGCGCTCACGAACAGGAACCCGAACATGTTTCGGGTCGAGCTGCCGATGTTCGTCGTGGCAACTTTCACCTGGATCTGGGTGCCGATGACGGCGAGATGAGCTCCCGAGGAGGCCGAGAAGATCTTCAGGCCGGCCACGGTGCCCGAGGCCCCCGCCTTCGAGGTTTCCGCGTGGATGTGGGAGCCCCAGATGGTCGTGTTGATGCCGTTGTCCATCTCCCAGGCCACGGTCTCGTCGCTGGCACTCTCGGCGCCGGTCTGCAGCGCCTTGATTTCGCTGCCGAAGACGTGCCAGGTGGTGTTTCTGGAAATGATGGTGTTCACCGTGGACAACAGCTTGGAGTTGTAGACCTCGATGAGATTGCCCGCCGTGCCGCCATACTCCCACATGCCGAAATTCACCGCCCTGACCTCGACGCTGTCCAGCAGGAGCCGATCGACGTTGAAGAGCCGGATCCCGTTGAACTGGGTCGAAGAATAGCTGCCGGGGTCGTTGGTGCGCGCGTCGATGGTCAGGCCGCGCAGGGTGATGTTGGTGGAGCTCGTCAGGTCGAGAAAGTCGAAGGGCGTGGTGCCCGCGAAGACGTTCGCGAACCAGGTCGTGCTGGCCTGGAGGATCGACACTCCTTCGCCCCGGCCGACGATGTTGATGTAGCTCTTGCCGTTCAGGGTCGTGGACGTGTCAGTGGACAGGATCCCCGAATCGAGAAACACGGTGTACACCTTCGTCGCCGAGCTGTCGGTGATGGCGTCGATGGCCGATTGGAGGGTGCTGTAGGTGCAGCCGCTGGCGCAGACATCCTTGTAGGTGGACGGAGTTGCCTGCGCCTTCGGTGTTCCGGCCAGAAGCGCGAGCAGAGTCAGGAGAAAGACTTCGGGGCCACGTACGAGGTACTTCCGAATCACGGGTTTTCCTCCGCGGATGGACTGAGGGGGTTGGCCAGGGCGCGGCTCCAGAGTGATGACCGCGCCCCGGCTCGATGCCGTTGTCGAAGGAGCGGCCGCTACCGCAGGAGGATCCAGTCCACCGTGGCCGTCGAGGTGCCGTTGGACGAGGTCACGGTGAACCCGGTGGTCGATTTCCCGGTGACCCGGATGGTCTCGTTGACGCCGGTGGAGACTGCGACGGAGTAAGCCGTGTCGGGGACCGCGGCAGGGAGGGTGACGCTCGCCGTGCCGCCGCTGAGCGTGACGCTGCCGCGCTGATTCGTGAGCGTGGAGGCGCCGCTCGCCAGACCGGATGGAAGCGAGCCGGACGCCGCGACGGCCGAACTGATGTTGGCGCCCGAGGTCCGGAACACTGGCGCGGTCCCGGCCGAAGTTGTCTGGATGATGTTCGAGCGGAAGGTTCCGCCGGATCCGCCGATGTCGTAAATGCCGCTGCCGACGAACGAGATGAACTGGCTCGCGGTCGTGGGGTTGTAGCCGATCCCGCCGATCCGCCCCTGGCTCATGGAGGCCGGGCTCTCGTAGTGGATGTCGCTGCCCACGAAGTCATAGTGGCTCGGACCAGTACCGGCGGCATTGAAGAAGAAGCCGAACATGTTCCTCGTCGAGGACCCGATGTTGGTGGTGCCGATTTTGAGGTGGATCTGCGTCCCGATGACCGCCAGCTCCGCTCCGCTGCTTGCGCTGCCGACACGCAGAGCCTGGACGGATCCGGACGCGCCCGCCTTGGAGCTCTCCGCGTGCAGGTGGCAGCCCCAGATGGTCACGTTCACCCCGTTGATCATCTCGAGCGCAATGGCGGAGTCGTTGGCGCTCTCGGCGCCCGTCTGCAACGCCTTGATCTCGCTGCTGAAGATGTGCCAGGTCGAGGACCGCGTGAGCATCGTTTCCACGGTCGAGAGGAACTTGGAGTTGTAGACCTCGATGAGGTTGCCGGTCGTGCCGGCCGCCTCCCAGACGCCGTAGTTCACCCCCCGGACCTCCGCGCTGTCGAACAGGATCCGGTCGTTGGTCTGGAGCTTGACGCCGTTGAAGGCGGTCGAGGTGTACGTGCCCGGGTCGTTGGTGCGGGCGTCGAACGTCACTCCACGGATCGTGACGTTCGTGCTGTTCGAGAGGTCCAGGAAGTCGGAGGAGGTCGTGGTGGCGAAGACGTTCGCGAACCAGGTCGTGCTGCCCCGCACGATCGACACCCCTTCACCGTTCCCGACGATGTTGATGTAGCTCTTGCCGTTCAGTGTCGTCGAGTTGTCGAGCAACAGGATGCCCGAGTCCACGAACACCGTGTAGACCTTGGTCGCGGAGCTGTCGGTGATGGCGTCGATCGCCGCCTGCAGCGTGCTGTAGGTGCACCCACTGGCGCACACGTCCTTGTAGTAAATCGAGGGCGAAGCCGCCGTCAGGGTGACGGCGCACGGCAGCGCCAGGAGCAGCGAGAGGAGATGACGGAACGACGAACGGATCGGATTCTTGCGCATGACCCTTCCCTCCATCGAAGAAATTGCGTGAGCAAGATCGAGCGCGCCGCGCGGCCGCATGCCACCTCCTTCCCGGTTGCCGAACCGGCGGTCGAACAAAGAGCGGCGCGTCGGAATGAAGGGCATTGGACGCGTGGTGCAGCAGGAGGTCAATTCGCAGACCTGCTGACAGAAGACCTGCTGACGGCAGATCTGCAGAGTCCGATTTTTGAGGGATCGTTCCCGGACTTCAGTTCGGGCGATGAATCAGGGGCAGGGGCGCGTGGTCCGGATTCAGACGGGGAGGGAGGTCAGCCCTGCTCTTCGCGCATCTGGTCGAGGCGGGCGAGGAAGTCGGGCTCGACCAGGACCTCGCGCGGCTTGCTGCCGTCGGCGGGGCCGACGATGCCGTTCTGCTCCATCATGTCGACGAGGCGCGCGGCGCGCGCGTAGCCGAGCTTGAGGCGGCGCTGGATGTGGGACACGGAGATCTGGCCCTGCTGCACGGCGATGCGCACCGCCTGGTCGTAGGCGGGGTCCTGGTCCTCGCTGCCGCCGCCCGGACCCCCGCCGGCCGCGCCGGCCTCGGCCTCGTCGCGCGTCACCGCCTCGTCGTACTGCGGCTTCGCCTGCTTCTTGAGGAAGGTGACGATGCGGGTCGCCTCGACCTCGGTCACCAGCGGACCGTGCAGGCGCACCAAGCGGGCCGAGCCGGGGGGAATGAAGAGCATGTCGCCGTGCCCGAGCAGGTGCTCGGCGCCGTTGCTGTCGAGAATGGTGCGCGAGTCCACCTTCGACGACACGCGCATGGCGATGCGGCAGGGGAAGTTCGCCTTGATGACGCCGGTGATGATGTCCACCGACGGCCGCTGCGTGGAGAGGATCAGGTGGATGCCGACGGCGCGCGCCATCTGCGCCAGGCGGGTGATAGCCTCTTCGACCTCGCGCCCGGTCGTCATCATGAGGTCGGCCAGCTCGTCGATCAGGATGACGATGTAGGGGAGGATGGCCGGCTTCTCGCCGGGCAGGAAGTGCTTGCGCTCGGAGGCCGGCAGGTCCGCGGCCGCGGCGGATGCGGCGGCGTCTCCCATGGGCGGCGCCGGCTCGGCGGGGGCCGGCGGGTTGTCGGCGCGCCCCATCGCTTTTCGCATCGCGACGTTGTACTGGTCGATGCTGCGGACCCCCGCCTCCGCGAGCTGCTTGTAGCGCCGCTCCATCTCGACGACCGCCCAGCGCAGGGCGTTGCCGGCCTTCTTGGTCTCGGTGACGAGTGGCGTCAGCAGGTGCGGGATGTTCTCGTAGAGCCCCAGCTCGAGGCGCTTCGGGTCGACCATGATGAACTTCACTTCCTCGGGGCTCGCCTTGTAGAGGATCGACGTCAAAAGCGTGTTGAGGCAGACGCTCTTCCCCGATCCGGTGGAGCCGGCGACCAGCAGGTGCGGCATCTTCGCGAGATCGGCGTAGTACGGCTCGCCGTTGATCTCCTTGCCGAGGGCGAGCGTCAGCGAGGCAGGCGCGCGCTGGAAGCGCTCGCTCGACAACAGCTCCCGCAGCGAGATCACCTCGCGGGTGCGGTTCGGCACTTCGATCCCGACCGTGGACTTGCCGGGGAGGCGGTCGATGCGGATCGACTCCGCCTTGATCGCCAGGCACAGGTCGTCGGCCATGCTGACGATGCGGCTGTACTTGATGCCCGCGTCGGGCTTGAACTCGAAGACCGTGACCACCGGCCCCGGCTGGATGGCGATGACCTGGCCGTTCACCTCGAACTCGCGGCACTTCTCGGTGATGAGCCGGGCGGTCTCGACCAGCTCCGCCTCGTCCACCTGGGACGCCTTCGCCATCGGCTCGAGCAGCGACAGCGGCGGCGCGGTGTAGTTCGGCATCGCCTCGATGAAGTCGAACTCCGGCTGCTTGTCGGCCGATTTTCCGGCCGCCTCGGGGGAGATCTTGTCCGGCCGCCCTTTGCGCAGCGTCTTGAGGGGCTCGACGGCCGGGCGGACCGGCGGCTCGGGCCGGGCCGGCGCCGGTTCCGGCAGCTCCGTCAGAAGCGGGATCGGCGCCGCGGCGCGCGGCTCGACGGCGGGCTCGCTCTTCTCGGCGCGCGCCGCCTTCTCCAGCCGCTCCCTCTGGCGGTCGGCGATGGCGCGGCGCTGCTCTTCGCGGCGGCGCGCCTCGCGCGTCCGCACCCACGCCAGCCAGGCCCCGCGCACCACCCCCACCATGCGGCGCATGAGCGCGCGCACCCCGTCCACGAAGGAGGACCGGCCGAGGATGAGCAGCCCCCCTCCGGCCAGGGCCAGCGCGACCACGAGCGCGCCCCAGCGGTTGAACAGTCCCTTGAGTGCGCCGGCCGTCAGCGCGCCGATGAAGCCGCCGGCCCGGTGCGACGGCAGCGGGCCGTGCTCCCCGAGGGTCAGATCGAGGATCGCCGTGAACGCCAGCAGCACCACGGAGCTGCCGGTCGCGCCGACGAAGGGGCGGGAGGGACGGTGCCAGAAGAAGCGCCAGCCGAGGAAGAGCATCAGCAGGGGCGCGCTCCACGCCGCATAGCCGAAGGTCTGGTAGAGAAGCGCGGAGAGGAACGAGCCGACGGGCCCGGCGATGTTCTGCACCGGCTGCCCGTCGTATTCCCCGAAGAACGGGACGGAATCGCTCTGGTGGTGCGACACCAGGCTCAGGCAGAGCAGCACGGCGGCCGCCATCAGGACGATGGCGAACCCCTCGGCGAGGATGCCGCGCGACGCGGTCGCCGCTTCGCGGCGCTTCGCCGGATGCTTGCGCCGCCGGCTCATCGACAACCCTCCGCGCCAGTGCCGCTCATGTCTCCACCACCGTCGGGATGATCATCGGACGCTTGTCGAGGCGCTTGCGGAAGAAGCGCTTCAGCTCCTGCTGGATCATCGCCTTGAGGACGCCGCGGTCGGCGCGCTCCTCGGGGGTGGCCGCCTCCACGGCGCGGCGCACGGCGCGGGTCGCCTCGCGCATCAGGTCGCCGCTCCCGGTCTCGATGACGAAGCCGCGGCTGAGGATCTCCGGATCCCCCTCCATCTTGCCGCTCTGCCTGTCGATGGCCACGACCGCCAGCACGATGCCCCCCTCGGAGATATGGCGCCGGTCGCGCACCACGATCTCGTCCACTTCCTCGAGCGTCCCGTCGATGAACACGCGGCCGGCGCGCACCTTGCCGGTCACGGTCGCCGCGTCGCCGTGCAGCTCGATGACGTCGCCGCTCTCCGCCAGGACGATGCGCTTGCGGTCGAGGCCGGTGCGCTCCGCCAGGCGCGCGTGACTGTACAACTGCCGGATCTCCCCGTGGATGGGGATGAAGAATTTCGGCCGCACGAGGGTCAGCAGCAGCTTCAGCTCCTCCTGGCTGGCGTGTCCCGAGACGTGGTACGGCGCCGAGCTGCCGAACACGACCTCGGCGCCGCGCCGGTAGAGATGATTGATCACCCGGTTGATGGCGCGCTCGTTCCCCGGGATGGCGCGTGCCGACACCAGCACGGTGTCGCCGGGATCGAGCGACACGTCGCGGTGATCATCCAGGGCGATGCGCGACAGGGCCGACATCGGCTCGCCCTGCGACCCCGCGGCCAGGATCACCAGCTTGTTGGCCGGGATGCGGCGCGCCTCCGACGCCTCGGCCATCACCCCCGCCGGCACCTTGAGATAGCCGAGCTCCTGCGCCACGGTTGCGACCGATCCCATGCTCGAGCCGCACAGCACCACGCGCCGCTTGTGCCGCACCGCCTGGTCGATCACCTGCTGGATGCGGTGCACGTTGCTGGCGAAGGTGCTGAACAGGATGCGCCCATGGGCGCGCCGGAACACGCCGTCGAGCGCTTCCCCGACCAGCCGCTCCGAACCGGTGAACCCCTCCACCTCCGCGTTGGTGCTGTCCGACAGGAGCGCCAGCACCCCCTGGTCGCCGTAGTAGGAGAACGACTGGAAGTCGAAGGTGCGCCCGTCGATCGGCGTCTGGTCCATCTTGAAGTCGGCGGAGTGGATGATGGTGCCGGCGGGCGTGCGGATGGCGATGGCGAGCGTCCCCGGGATGCTGTGCGTCACCTGGAGGAACTCGACGACGTAGGGGCCGAGGGGAATCTCCGTCCCGGCCTGCACCGGCTTGAGGAGCTTCTCGGTCGGGAGCCCGTGCTCCTTGAGCCGGCGGGTCGCAAGGCCGAGGGTGAAATCGCTGCCGTAGACGGGGACGCGCACACGCTCGAACAGGTACGGCAGCGCCCCGACGTGATCCTCGTGCCCGTGCGTCAGCAGGATGCCGTGCACGTTCTCGGCGTGCTCGAACAGCCAGGCGAACTCGGGGATGACGACGTTGACGCCGAGGATCTGCTCCTCGGGGAACATCACGCCGGCGTCGATCACCAGCAGATCCCTGCCGGAGCGCAGGACCGTGCAGTTCAGCCCGAATTCGCCGAGACCTCCGAGGGGGATGACTTCGAGGCGGTGCTGGGGCTGCCGCGCCCCTTCGCCGCGCAGGCGGGTCGTCACGGCGCGCATTATACGGGGGAGGGCGGCGAGTCGATCCGCTTCTCCGGCGGTGATTTCAGCCGCGCGTAGAGCCGCTCGAACCCTTCCGGCGGGACCTCCTCGGGACGGCCGCCCGGGTCGATGGCCGCCGCGGCGAGCAGGGACCGCGCCCGCTCGTGCGCATCGTCTCCTTCAGAGGCGAGCACCCGTGCCAGGTTGTTGAGGAAGGTCTTGCGCCGCTGCCCGAAGCACTCGTGGACGAAGCGGGCGTAGCCGTCCGGGTCGGCCCCGGCGGCCCCGCCGGGGTCGTGCAGCGCCAGGCGGATCACCTCCGATTCCACCCTGGGGCGGGGACGGAACGACCCGGGCCGCAGCCGGCGGATCCGCTCGACCTTCGCGAAGCTGCGGCACAGGACCGTCAGGCTCCCGAATTCCTTCGTGTGCGTGGGGGCCAGGATTCGCTCCGCCACCTCGCGCTGCACCATCACCATCAGGTCCCGGACCAGGTCGTGCCGCGTCAGGTACCTGAGGATGATGACGGTGGCGATGTTGTACGGCAGGTTGCCGAGGATCCGGACCGGGTGGCCGGGTCCCGCCCCGGCGTCGGCCAGGAGCCGCTCCGGCTCGAAGGAGAGCACGTCCCCCTCGAGGATCCGCACCCGCGCCGTCTCGAACTCCTCCCGCAGCGTCGCCGCCAGCTCGGGGTCGACCTCGACGGCGAGAAGCGACTCGACGCGCGGCGCGATGCGGCGGGTGAGCGCCCCGTCGCCGGGCCCGATCTCGAGGACATGGTCGCCGGGGGAGGGCCGGAAGGCGGCGGCGATGGCGGAGAGCGCGCCGGGATCGATGAGGAAGTTCTGCCCCCAGCGTCGTTTGGGCTTGAATCCCGCGGGCCCCAGTCGCATCTCAATCACTCTCCCGGCGCGGGGCCGGACCGGTCTCCCGCCGGCGAATATGGTATAAAAACTGTCCCACAAGCGGTGCGGGGAACGAGAGAGGGAGGCGTAAGGAGAGATGGCAAGCGAGCAGATTCTCACCTTGACGGCGGGGAACTTCGACGACGAGACCAAGAAGGCGGGATCCCCGCTGCTGGTCGATTTCTGGGCGGAATGGTGCGGCCCGTGCCGCATGCTGGCCCCGGTTCTCGACCAGCTCGCGAGGGATTACGACGGCCGGGTGCGCGTCGGCAAGCTGAACGTGGACGACCACAGCAGCATCGCCACCCGCTACGGCGTCATGAGCATCCCCACGCTCCTTCTCTTCAAGGAAGGGAAGGTGGTCGAGCAGTACATCGGCTCCACCTCGCGCGACAACCTCGCCAAGATCCTCGACAAGCACCTCTCGTAAGGCCGGAGACCCGTTTCCGCGCGTGGAGGCGCGCGGCACCACGGACATGTCACCCTCCCGCAGGTGGATCATCTCGATCCTGGCGCTCGCCGGCCTGGCCGCCGCCGGGACGGCCGTCGTGCGTCACCGCTCCGCGAAGGACGACGGCGGGCTGCGCACCGAGGTGGTCGGCCGCGGCGCGGTGGCCGCCACCGTCACCTCCACCGGCACCATCTCGGCCGTGCACACGGTGCAGGTGGGAAGCCAGGTCAGCGGCATCGTCTCCAGCCTGTCGGTGGACTACAACAGCCCGGTCACGAAGGGGCAGCTCCTCGCCACCCTCGACCCGACCCCGCTGCAGGCGCAGGTGGAGCAGCGCCGCGCCGATCTCGCGCGCGCCGAGGTGGACCAGCGCAATACCGAGATCGCCTTCAACCGCCAGCAGCGGCTGCTCGAGCAGGGGCTGACGGCGCCGTCGGATTACGACGCCGCCAAGGCGGCGTACGACGCGGCGAAGGCGGGGGTGGCGCAGGCGCAGGCGACGCTGCACCAGGCGCAGACCAACCTCTCGTACACGAAGATCTTCTCGCCCATCGACGGTGTCGTGGTGGCGCGGCAGTACGACATCGGGCAGACGGTGGCCGCGTCGTTCCAGGCGCCGACCTTGTTCACCATCGCCGAGGACCTGACCAAGATGCAGGTCTCGGCCGACGTCGATCAGTCGGACATCGGGCGCGTGCAGGTGGGGCAGACCGCCCGCTTCACGGTGGACGCCTATGCCGACGAGACCTTCAGCGGCACCATCTCGCAGATCAGGCTCAACGCCACGCAGAACCAGAACGTCGTGACCTACCCCGTGATCATCGACGTCCCGAACCCCGACAAGCGCCTGAAGCCTTTGATGACCGCCGACGTGACCATCGAGGTGGCCAAGGTCGGAGACGTGCTGCGGGTGCCGAACGCGGCGCTGCGCTTCAGACCGGTCGAGACCGGCCGCGGCGGCGGCGCTCCCGGTGCGGACGGCGCGCGTGCCTCCGGAGCCGAGCCGCCGCGCGGTGGTCCCGCGGCGATGGCGGGCATGCTGAGGAGCACCCATCCGGCCGGGCGATCGGAGAACGTCTACGTCGTGGACGACGAGGGCAGGCCGCACGAGGTGGCCGTGAAGACCGGCATCACCGACGGGCGCTTCACCGCCATCGTCGGCGGTGATCTCAAGGAAGGGGATCGGGTCGCCGTCGGGCTGGAGACGGCGAAATCGTCGATGACCGGCTCCTTCCCCGGGATGGCGCCGCAGGGAGGCGGACGGCGGGGCGGGGGCCGCGGCATGTGATCGAGATCGCCGATCTCGTCCGCACCTATCGGATGGGGGAGTTCGAGGTGAAGGCGCTCGACGGCGTCAGCCTCTCGATCGCCGCCGGCGAGTTCGTGGCCATCATGGGACCGTCGGGATCCGGCAAGTCCACGCTCATGAACCTGCTCGGCTGCCTCGACCGCCCGACCAGCGGCCGGTACCTGCTCGACGGCACCGACGTCGCCCGGATGCCGCCCGAGCGCCTGGCGGAGATCCGCAACGCCAAGATCGGCTTCGTGTTCCAGTCCTTCAATCTCCTGCCGCGCACCTCGGCCGCCGAGAACGTCGAGCTGCCGCTGCTCTACGGTGCGCGCGGGCTGAGCGGCCGCGAGCGCCAGGACCTGGCGATGAAGTCGCTGGGGAAGGTCGGGCTCGCCGGCCGGGCCGATCACACCCCGTCGCAGCTCAGTGGCGGCCAGCAGCAGCGTGTGGCGATCGCCCGGGCGCTCATCACCGACCCGCCGGTCCTGCTCGCGGACGAGCCGACCGGCAACCTCGATTCCGCCACCTCCGAGGAGATCCTCGGGCTCTTCCAGAGCCTCAACGACGCCGGCCGCACCATCCTCTTGATCACCCACGAGCCGGACGTGGCCGAGCACGCCCGCCGCGTCGTGGCGCTGCGCGACGGCAAGATCCTCCGGGACGAGCCGGTGCACGACCGCCGCATCGCCGCCCGCCGGAAGGCCGCGTCGTGAAGATCGCCACGCTGCGCGCCTGGAGCATCCTCAAGGTGGGAGTGCGATCGATCCTGCGCAACACGACGCGGTCGATCCTGACGGTGCTCGGCATCGTCATCGGCGTCGCCTGCGTCATCGCCATGAACGCCGTCGGCAGCGGTGCGTCGAAGTCGATCCAGTCGAACATCAGCGCGCTTGGCACCAACTTCATCATGGTGTTCCCAGGTGCTGTGACGCAGGGCGGCGTGCGCATCACCGCGGCGCAATCCTCGCTCCTGCCGGAGGACGCGACCGCCATCAAGAACGAGTGCCCGTCGGTCGCCTACGTCTCGGCCGGCATCCGCTCCGGCGGGCAGGTGGTGGCGGGGGAGAACAACTGGGGCACGGAGGTCTTCGGCTGCGACGTGGACTGGCCGTTCATCCGCGCCTGGAACGTCGAGCGCGGCGTCTTCTTCAGCGAGGCGGAGGTGAAGGCCGGCACCAAGGTCGCGGTGCTCGGCGCCACCGTGGTGCGTGAGCTCTTCCCCGACACCGATCCGATCGGCTCGGTCATCCGCATCAAGAACGTCCCGTTCCGGGTGATCGGCGTGCTCGAGCGCAAGGGCGGCAACACCATGGGGCAGGACCAGGACGACCAGGTCGTGGTCCCGTACACCACGGTGATGAAGCGCCTCACCGGCGCCATCCGCCTCGGCATCATCCAGGTCGCCGCCGTGTCGCCCGACAGGATCGGCCAGGCGATGGACGAGATCCGCGTGCTGCTGCGCCAGCGCCACCGCCTGACCCAGGCGCAGGACGACGACTTCAACATGCGCTCGCAGGAGGAGATCGCCGCCACCGCCAGCCAGACGGCGCGCACCTTCTCGGTCCTGCTCGCGTCGGTCGCCGCCATCTCGCTCCTCGTCGGCGGCATCGGCATCATGAACATCATGCTGGTCTCCGTCACCGAGCGCACGCGCGAGATCGGCCTCCGCATGGCCGTCGGCGCCAAGGCCCGCCACGTCCTGGGGCAGTTCCTCCTCGAGTCGGTCGCCCTCTCCATCGTCGGCGGCGCAATCGGTGTCGCCCTCGGCATCGGCGCATCTCTCCTCATCGCCAGGTTCGCCGGCTGGCCGGTCTCCATCGATCCCGGTGGAGTCGCCGTGGCCTTCTTCTTCTCGGCCTTCATCGGCGTCTTTTTCGGTTTTTATCCGGCCCGCAAAGCCGCCGCCCTCGATCCCATCGAAGCCCTCCGCTACGAGTAGACATTCCGGGCAAGTCGCCCGTTCGGTCTTCCGAGGTCGCGAACACGAGTGGCGGTTGGCGGGTGAGAGGGAACAGGAACGACTTCGCCGGGGCTTCTGAGACCCCCGAGCGGGCCCCATCGCGCCGCTTCGCAGGCGCGATGGGTGGCGAGGGGGCGAGGAGAGGGGAGGGCTCGCGCAGCGAGCCCGGACCCGTCCCCGGCGGGGTCGATTCCCGTTCCCTCCGAGGCGGTGGCTGCGCCACAGGTTTTTCGTTGCCGGGCGCTCCTCGACACGGTGCGGACCGTGGTCTACAATCTGCGCCCTTTTTCGCTAAAGAGGACCCAATCGCATGGAAGCGACCCCCGTCATGGAACAGGACGTCCGGCGCCTCAACGACCTCGTGGCGAAGGAGGCGGTCTTCGTCGAGCAGGTCCTCGGCGAGATCCGCAAGGTCATCGTCGGGCAGCGGATGCTGCTCGACCGGCTGCTCATCGGGCTCCTCGCCGACGGCCACCTCCTCCTCGAAGGGGTCCCCGGCCTCGCCAAGACGCTGTCGGTGAAGACGCTCGCCGACATCATCGATCTCAAGTTCCAGCGCATCCAGTTCACCCCCGACCTGCTGCCGGCCGACCTCGTCGGCACGATGATCTTCAACCAGAAGGACGGCATGTTCGTGCCGCGCAAGGGGCCGGTGTTCGCCAACATCGTCCTCGCCGACGAGATCAACCGCGCCCCCGCCAAGGTGCAGTCGGCGCTGCTCGAGGCGATGCAGGAGCGCCAGGTCACCATCGGCGACACCACCTACCCGCTCGACCGGCCGTTCCTGGTGCTGGCGACGCAGAACCCGATCGAGCAGGAGGGGACCTACCCGCTCCCCGAGGCGCAGGTCGACCGCTTCATGCTGAAGATCAAGGTCGACTACCCGAACAAGCAGGAGGAGCGCGAGATCCTCGACCGCATGAGCGGGATGCAGGATTTCCGCCTGCGCAAGGTGGTGCACGGGGCCGACATCCTGAAGGCGCGGCAGGTGGTGGCGCAGGTGTACGTCGACAACCGCCTCAAGGACTACATCGTCGACATGGTGATGGCGACCCGCCGGCCCGACGACTACAAGCTCGACGTGAAGGGGCTGGTGCAGTTCGGCGCCTCGCCGCGCGCCACGGTGTTCCTGGCGCAGGCGGCGAAGGCGCACGCCTTCCTGCGCGGGCGCGGCTACGTCACCCCCGAGGACGTGAAGTCGGTGGCATTCGACGTCCTGCGGCACCGCATCATCCTGTCGTACGAGGCGGAGGCCGAGGACGTGACGACCGAGGAGATCATCCAGAGGGTGCTCGACACCATCGAAGTCCCGTAGACACCCCGGGAAGGCCGCCCGCCATGCTGCCCGCGGAAATCCTCAGAAAGGTCCGGCGCATCGAGATCCGCACCAGCCGGCTCGTGAACGAGTCGCTGGCGGGGGAGTACCACTCCGTCTTCAAGGGCCGCGGCATGGAGTTCAGCGAGGTGCGCGAATACCAGTGGGGCGACGACGTGCGCACCCTCGACTGGAACGTCACCTCGCGCATGGGCGCCCCGTACGTCAAGAAGTTCGTCGAGGAGCGCGAGCTGACGGTGCTGCTGCTCGTGGACGTCTCGGCCTCGGGGGACTTCGGGACGAAGCGCCAGTTCAAGCGGGAGATCCAGGCGGAGATCTGCGCGCTCCTGGCGTTCTCGGCGATCCAGAACAGCGACCGCGTCGGCTTCATCGCCTTCACCGACCGCATCGAGACCTTCCTGCGGCCGCGCAAGGGGAAGGACCATGTCCTGCGCGTCATCCGCGAGGTCCTCTACTTCACGCCGCAGGGACGCACGACCGACCTCAAGATGGCGCTCGAGCACCTGAACCGCACCATCACCAAGCGCGGCGTCGTCTTCATCATCTCGGACTTCCTCGCCCACGATTTCGAGCGGCCGCTCCGGGTCGCGGCGCGCAAGCACGACGTCGTGGCCATCACCGTCACCGACCCGCGCGAGGAGGAGCTGCCGCCGGTGGGACTCCTCGAGCTGGAGGACGCCGAGACCGGCGCGCGCGTGCTGGTCGATTCGCGCGACAAGGGCACCCGGACCGCTTTCGGCCGCTGGGCCGCCGAGAGGCGGTTGGCGCGCGAGTCCCTGTTCCGGCAGATCGGCATCGACGCGCTCGAGCTGCGCACCGACCGGCCCTACGACCTGCCGCTGGTGCGCTTCTTCCACCGGCGCGCGCGGCGGTTGTCGCGATGAGCCAGGCGGCCGAGACCGCAGCACCGGCCGCCGGCGCCGCCGGCGCGGCCGACGCGCCGTCCGATGCGACGGCACCGGCCGCGGGCACGACGACGGGGGCGACCGGATCGGCCGCGCCGGCGGCGGGCGGCGTGACGCTCGGCGCCCGCGCCGATCATCTTCAAGTCACTGTCGGCGATCCCATCGCGGTCACCTTCACGCTCCGGCACCCCGAGGGGATGACCCTCACCGAGTTCGACGCCGATCACGTGCTCAAGGATCTGGAGATCCTCGGGCAGATGACCCTGGCGCCGAAGCGCCTCGCCGACGGCACGGTGGAGGAAGGGCGCGTCGTCACCCTCGCCGCCTACAAGACCGGGAGCCTGGACATCCCCGCCGTGCGCGCCACGCTGCGCGACGCGGCCGGCAAGGAGACCGAAGCGAAATCGGCGTCGCTGCCGGTCACCGTCCAGTCGGTCCTGAAGGCAGGGGAGGACACGCCGGCCGACCTCAAGCGGCCGGTGGAGATGAGTGAGCGGCTGCTGTGGCCGTGGTTCCTGGGCGGGGCCCTCCTGCTGGCGGCCGCGGCCCTCCTCTGGTGGCGCCGTCGCCGCAAGCGCCGCCCGGCCGCGGCGCTTCCCGTCGTGCCGGCCGCCCCGCCGCGCCCGGAGCACGAGATCGCCTACCAGGAGCTGGAGCGGCTCCTCTCCTCCGGTCTCATCGAGCGCGGCGAGATGAAGGCCTTCTACATCGCGCTCGCCGAGATCATCCGCCGCTACCTCGGCCGGCGCTTCGACTTCGACGCCTTCGAGTCGACGACCTGGGAGATTCTCGAGTCGATGCGCAGCGTGCGCCTCCCGGCCACGACCGCCACCCTCCTGTCCGAGCTGCTGGGCCTGTGCGATCTCGTGAAGTTCGCCAAGCACCTGCCCGGGCGCGAGGAGACCAGGGCGAGCGTCGAGCGCGCCTACCGGCTGGTGGACGAGACGAAGCGGACCGCGCCCCCGCCGCTTCCCGCCGTGAGCGAAGGGAGCGCCGGTCCGGGAGCGGGGACCGGGACGGCGCCGGCGCCGCCGGGTCCGCTCACCTCGCGAGGGGTGGCGTGAACGGCCTGCACTTCGCCAATCCGATCGGCGGCGCCATCCTGGTGTTCCTCCTGATGATGCTGGTGTGGCGCGTGGTGCGGGCGCGCGGCCGGCACGCCAGCCTGGTCTTCTCGGAGACCCGGCAGTTCCGCCTGATTCCGGCGGGGCGGGGCGTCCGCCTCCGGCACGTCCCGACCGCGTTCCGGATGCTCGGCCTCCTGCTCCTGGTCATCGCGTTCGCCCGGCCGCAGACGTGGTTCCACGAGGAGGAGGTCCTGACCGAGGGGATCGACATCCTGCTGGTCCTCGACGTTTCGGGGAGCATGCGCACCGAGGACTTCCGCCCGAAGAACAGACTGGTCGTGGCCAAGGACGTCGTCAGCCAGTTCGTGCGCGGCCGCCGCAACGATGTCATCGGGCTCGTCGCATTCGCGGCGAACGCCTACACGCGCTGTCCGCTGACGCTCGACTACGAGGTGCTGCTCGACCAACTCGGGCACACCGACTTCGCGACGCGCGAGGAGGACGGCACCGCCATCGGGCTGGGGCTCGCCACCGGCGTGGCGCGGCTGGAGAAGGCCACCGGCAAGAGCAAGGTGATCGTGCTCCTCACCGACGGGCGCAACAACCGCGGGCAGATCGACCCGCTGACCGCCTCGCGCCTGGCGTCGTCCCTGGGCATCAAGGTCTACACCATCGGCGTCGGCCGCGAGGGCGAGGCGCCCTACCCGATCGACGATCCGCTCATGGGCAAGCGCTACATCATGGTGTCCGCCGACATCGACGAGGACAGCCTCAAGCAGATCGCCGATGCGACCGGCGGCCAGTACTTCCGCGCCACGGACGCCGGCTCGCTGAAGTGGATCTTCGAGCGCATCGACTCGCTGGAGCGGACCGAGATCAAGGTGCGCGGCTACACGCGCAAGGCGGAGCGCTTCGCGTTCTTCCTGTACCCCGGGGCGCTGTGCATCGCCTTCGACCTGCTCCTCGGCGCCACCTTCCTGAGGCGGCTCCCGTGAGGCGGCCCGCATGAGATTCGGTGCGTCCTTCTACCTGTGGTTCCTCTTCGCGGTGCCGGTCATCGCGGGGCTCCTCCTGCTCGACGGCTACAGGCGCCGGCGTCTGCTGGAGCGCCTCGGCGACCGGATGCTCCTCGATCGCCTGTCGTTGAGCCTCAGCGTCGAGAAGCGCATCATGAAGGGGCTCCTGGTCACGGTCGCCTCCGCCTTCCTCGTCCTCGCTCTCGCCCGGCCGCAGTGGGGGATGAAGACCGAGACGGTGAACCGGCGCGGCGTGGACGTGATGATCGCGGTGGACACGTCCCTCAGCATGCTGTCCGAGGACATGAAGCCCAATCGGCTGGCGCAGGCGCAGTCGGCCATCATGGGCCTGTTCGACCTCCTGCAGGGGGATCGGGTGGGTCTCGTCGCCTTCGCGGGAACCGCCTACGTCGCCTGTCCGTTGACCCTGGACTACTCGGCGGCGGCGATGTTCGTGGACATCCTCGGCACCGACCTCCTGCCGGTGCAGGGGACGAACCTCGCGGCGGCGATCCGGGCCGCGACCGCCGCCTTCCCCGAGGAGGAGGGGCGGCACAAGGTGATCGTCCTCATCACCGACGGCGAGGACCACGAGGGAGAGGTGGACGCGGCGGTGAACGAGGCCATCGACCATGGCATCGTCATCCACACGGTCGGGGTCGGAGCGACCGGCGGCGTGCCGATCCCCATCCGGAATGCGCGCGGCGACGTGACGGGGTATAAAGAGGATCGGGAGCACCGCAAGGTGACCAGCCGCCTGGACGAAGGGGCCCTGCAGTCGATCGCCGGCGCGACCAAGGGGAAGTACTTCCGTTCCACTCCCGAGGGGATCGAGCTCAAGGGTGTGTACGCCGAGATCGCCGCCATGGACCCGAAGAACATGACCGCCCGCCAGGTGACCCACTACGAAGAGCGCTACATCATCCCGCTCGGAGCGGCGCTCCTGCTCCTCGGGATCGAGACGGTGCTCGGCGACCGCAAGCGGGCGGTGAAGGCCGGCCGCGCCGCCGTCGCCGCGCGCGCCGCGACCGCGGCGCTCCTGGCGGGGCTGCTGCTCCTCCTGCCGTCGCCGGCCGCGGCCGACCCGGCCGCGAAGAACAACCAGGGCAACCGCCTCTACGAGCAGAAGAAATTCGACGAGGCGCTGAAGAACTACACCGACGCGCAGGCGGAGCGCCCGGCCGCGCCCGAGCTGCACTACAACATCGGCAACGTCCTCCTGCGCAAGGGGGACCTCGACAAGGCGATCGAGGAGTACCTGCGCGCCCAGAGCACAGGTCCCAGGAGCCTGGCCGAGGCGGCCCACTTCAACCGCGGCAACGCCCTGATGATGAAGGGGGATCTGCAGCCGGCCGTCGACGAATACGTGCAGGCCCTCAAGATGGAGCCGCGCGACCAGGACGCCAAGCGCAACCTCGAGCTGGCGCTGCGGCTCCTGGAGAAGCAGCAACAGCAGCAGCAACAGCAGCAGGACCAGAACCAGCCCCCGGACAAGAACCAGAAGCAGCCGCCCCCACCGAAGCCGGACGACCAGCAGAAGCCGGACGACAAGAAGCAGCCGCAGCCGAAGCCGGGGGAGATGAGCCAGGACGAGGCGAAGCAGATCCTCGACGCCCTGCGCGAGTCGGAGAAGGAGAGCCTGAAGAAGCACGCCCAGAACTCCGCGCCGCCGCATCCCCACGAGCCGGAGAAGGACTGGTGAGCGCAGTGCGGACGGCTTTCGTCGCGGTCCTGCTGGCCGCGGCCGCCGCGGCCCTTCCGGCGCGCGCGGCCGACGCGGTGCGCGTCCGGGCCATGGTGGACCGCTCCGAGATCGGCGAGGGCGAAGACGTCCGGCTGGTCATCGAGATCGCCGGCCCCGGGCTCGATCACGTCGGCCCGCCGGACGTGCACGACCTCGGCGATTTCGCCCTCTCGGGCGGGCCGTCGGTGTCGAGCCGCTTCCAGTGGGTCAACGGCGTCAGCACGTCGAGCAAGACCTACACCTACGCCCTGACGCCCAACAAGACCGGCAAGCTGACCATCCCGTCGCTGGGGATCCTGGCGCAGGGCCAGATGTACCGCACCAACCCGGTCGAGGTGACGGTGCAGCCGCAGGGGACCGTGCGCAGCCCCTTCCAGCAGACGCCCCCGTCCTCTCCCGGAGGCGCTGCGCCGGGCACGGCGCCGAATCCCGGCGGACGCCCGCGCCCGAACGCCGCGCCGGTGGCGCTCAAGGTGCGCTCGGAGCTGGACCGCAAGGAGGTCTACGTCGGCCAGCAGGTGACGTTGAAGGTGGTCCTCGACACGCAGTCGGAGATCCTCAGCCACGGCCCGGCGGAGAGCCCGTCCTTCCCCGGGTTCTGGGCGGAGGAGATCACCCTCCCGGAGCGCACCGAGGTGCGGCGCGTTTCGATCGACGGCGAGCCCTGGTACGAGATCACCCTGATGAAGCGGGCCCTGTTCCCGACGACGGCGGGGACCCTCACCATCCCGCCGATCGCCTGGCAGGTGCAGGTGCGGCGGCGCAGCGCCGACCCGTTCGAGTCGTTCTTCTTCACGCCGACCGAGATGGTGACGCGCCGCAGCGACCCGGTCCCGCTCAAGGTGCAGGTGCTGCCCGCCGCCGGGAAGCCGGAGGGTTTCTCGGGCGCGGTCGGCAACTTCAACCTGTCGGTCGCGTCCGACCGGACCGAGTCGCGCGTCAACGACGCGGTCGGCCTGAAGATCCGCGTGGCGGGGGAGGGCAACCTCGGCGCCGCCGCCGCGCCGGGGCTCGGCGACCTCGTGGACTTCAAGACCTTCGACCCGAAGATCACCTCCAGCACCAGCCTCCAGGTCGACAAGCTGCGCTCCGAGAAGATCTGGGACTACGTCGTCATCCCGCTCGCGCCGGGGAGCCAGGCGATCCCGCCCATCTCCTTCTCCTATTTCGATCCGGAGGCGAAGGCGTACCGCACGGTCTCGAGCAAGCCACTGCCGATCCAGGTGGCGCGCGGCGAGGCGGTGGCCGGCGGCCCGACCGTGGCCGGCCTGCCGCAGAGCGACATCCGGCTGCTGCGCAAAGACATCCACTACCTGCACACGGCTCCCGGAGGACTGGAAGGGCGCCGGGTGCCGTTCCACCAGACGCCCTGGTTCGTCGCGCTGTGCCTCGCGCCGATGCTGGCGGACGTCGGCGTCCTGGCGTGGGCGCGCACGCGCGACCTGTCGCCGCAGGCGTCGCGGTCGCGGCGCGAGCGGCGGGCCCGCGGCTCGGCCCGGCGCCGGCTGACCCATGCCCGGCGGCTGATGAAGCCGGCGAGCGCGCACCCGTTCTACGCCTCGGTGGCGCAGGCCCTCACCGGCTACGTCGGCGACAAGTTCCACATGGCCGGCACCGGCCTGACGCACGAGCGCATCGAGGCGCTTTTGGCCGAGCGCGGCGTCCCCGAGGACCGTCGCGCCGCCTTCCACCGCTGTCTCGAGGCGTGCGACTTCGCGCGCTTCGCGCCGGCCTCGTCCGACGACGCCGCCATGCGCAAGACGCTCACCGACGCCGAGGAGACGATCGCCGGGATCGAGCGGAGCCTCGATCGGTGAGCCGGACCGCCCGGCTCCTCCTCGCACTGATGGTTCTGGTCGCCGGCGGCGGCATCGCGTCCGCCGCCCGGACCGGGGACCCCTCCGGCGCCCCCTCAGGCATCCCCTCCAGCACACCCTCGGGCGACAGCCCGCAGGCGCTTTTCGACCGCGCCTCGTCGGACTACCGCGAAGGGCGTTTCGACCAGGCGGCGAAAGGCTACGAGGCGATCGTCGCGCAGGGGATCGACGACGCCCGAGTCCACTACAACCTCGCCAACGCCTACTTCAAGCTGGGCCGGCTCGGCCCCGCGATCCTCGAGTACGAGCGCTCGCTGCGCCTCGACCCGGCCGACGACGAAGCGCGCGACAACCTGGTGCTGGCGCGCGGGCTCCTGCGCGACAAGGTGACCGAGCCGGAGATGCAGTACCCGGTGCGGGTGCTGAAGGAGACGCTCGAAACCGTCCCCGCGGGCGTGGTCGCGGCGGCCTTTCTCATCTTCTGGATCGCCGCCTGGGGCGTCGCCGGCTTCGTGCCGGTGACGGCGTCCTGGGTGCGCCGGCGCCTGCTCGGCTACGCGGCCCTGGCGCTCGGCCTCGTCGCCGTGACGTTCGGCGCGGCGCTTCTCTACCAGATGCGGCAGGAGACCGCGGGCATCGGCATCGTCATGGCCGACACCGTGGAGGTGCGCAGCGGCCCGGGCGAGGAGAACACCGTGCTGTTCAAGGTGCACGAGGGGACCCGCATGGAAGTGCGACACACGCTCGAGGCCTGGACGCAGGTGAGCCTGCCGAACGGCCTGAGCGGCTGGGTGCCGAAGAGCGCGGTCGAGAAGGTGTGATCGGGACCTACCTGCACGTTCCTTTCTGCACGCTCCGCTGTTCCTACTGCGACTTCTACCTCCTCCCGAAGACGGCGCGTGGGGCCGACCCGGGCGGACGCGCCGCGTTCGTCGACGCGCTCGTCGCGGAGATCGAGTCCGCCGCGGCGGAGCACGGAGCCGCGCCGGGAGCGGAGCACGGTCGGCTGCAGGCCGACACGGCGCACTTCGGCGGGGGCACGCCGTCGCTGCTCGAGCCGCCGCAGATCGCCACGGTCCTCGCGGCGCTGCGGCGCGGCTTCGGCCTGGCGGCCGGATCCGAGATCGCGCTCGAAGCGAATCCCGAGGACCTGACGCCGCGGCGCTGCGAGGAGCTGGTCGCTGTCGGCGTGACGCGGCTGGCGGTCGGGGTGCAGTCGCTCGACGACGCGCTCCTGGCGCGCCTGCGCCGTCCGCACGATCGGCGCGGCGCGGTGGCCGCCCTCGCAGCCGCACGACGCGCCGGGATCGGCAGCCTGGCGGCCGACCTCATCCTCGGGCTGCCCGGCCAGGACCCGGACGAGGCGATCGCCGGACTGCGGACGGTCCTCGAGCACGGTGTCGATCACGTCTCGCTGTACCTGCTGGAAGTGCACGAGCGCACGGCTCTGGGGCGGGCCGTCGCGCTCGGCCGCCTGGTCGTCCCGCCCGCCGACGGCACGGCCGATCTCTGGGAGCGGGCGGTGGAGACGCTCGAAGCCCGCGGGTTCGAGCCGTACGAGATCTCCAACTTCGCGCGCCCGGGCCACCGCAGCCGTCACAACCTCAAGTACTGGACCGACCAGCCGTATCTCGGCTTTGGCCCGGCCGCGCACTCGTATCTCGGCGGCGAGCGCTGGTCGAATCCGCCCGATCTGGCGGGCTACATCGCCGCCGCCGGCCGGCCGGAGCGCCGCCGCGAGCCCGCGTCGCCCGCCGACCGGGGCCGCGAGGCGCTCTACGCGGGGCTGCGGCTGGCGGAAGGAATCGATCTCGCGACACTGCGCGACCGCTACGGCGACGGCGTGCTGCCGGCCGGCGACGCGCGTCTCGATGAGCTGATCGGGGCGGGCCTTCTCGTCCGCGCGGGAACGCGGCTCGCGCTGACGCGGCGCGGCCGTCTCGTCTCGAACGAGGTGCTCGAGCGCCTCAGTTGATGTAGCCGAGGGAGCGCAGCTTCTCCTCCTGCTCCGGCGTCATCTCCTCGGTCCCGGGCGCCTGCGCGCCCGTGCCGCAGTCGGCGAAGCGCTTCACCTCGAGGTAGAGCCGCCGGCGCACCTCGGCGAGCGCCGGATCGTCCATCCGGTTCAAGGTCTCGCCCGGGTCGGCCTGGAGATCGTAGAGCTCGAGGAGCTCTCCGCCGGGCGTCGGGATCAGGATGAGCTTGTAGCGCCCGTCGCCCGCCGAGGTCCAGTGGCCGCACATCGTGTGGACGTAGAAGCGCGGGTTCTCGGGATGGATGAGCTGGAAGTCGCTCTCCGCGTGGACGAACGGGCGCCCCGCCGCCACCGGGACCATGACGTCCCGTTCCTTGTTCCCGCCCGCCGGGCCCGCGGTCACGAGCGGCCGTCCCTCGACCCCCTGCAGGCGATCGACTCCGGCGAGCGCCAGGATGGTCGGGGCGATGTCGATGTTCTCCGCCAGGACGGAGCTCTTCGACCCGGCGGCGAGCCGGCCGGGAAAACGCATCAGCAGCGGGATGCGCAGCGACCCTTCGTAGAGCGTCTCGCCGTGCGCGAAGTGATAGTGGTGCTCGCCGAGGCTCTCGCCGTGATCCGAGGTGACGACCGTCAGCAGCGGACCGGGGAGCCGATCGAGCCGCTCGAGCAGGGGAGCCAGCGCGGCGTCGGTGCGGGCGATCTCGCCGTCGTACAGCGCGACGATGTGATCCTTCTGCCGCTGGTCGAGCGGCGGATCGAAGATGAGCCGTCCCTTGGTGAACTTGTGAGCGTCGAGGTCGGCGTAGACGGTGAGGGGCTCCGTGAAGCCGGGATCGAACGCTTTGTCCCACGGCGGGCCCGGCTCGTAGCGCCAGTGCGGGTCGAGGTAATGCACCCAGAGGAAGAAGGGCTGGTGCTGCGCCGTGAGCCCTTCCAGCAGCCGCACCGCCGACTCGGTCACCGCCGCGGCGGAGTCGCCGTCCCAGCGCGCCTCCGGATTGTCGTAGCGGTCGAACCCCTGCTCGAATCCCTGCCCGGGGCGAAGAAAAGTGTTGGAGACGGCGGCGGCGGTGGCGTACCCCGCGCTCTTCAGGGCCTCCGCCAGCGTCAGGTTGGTCTCGGGGAGGCGCATGAACAGGCCGCGCGCGCCGTGCGACTTCGGATAGCGGCCGGTGAGGATCGAGGCGACGCCCTGGGTCGTGCGCGGCAGCGTCGTCGTGGCGCGCTCGAAAAGCAGCCCCTGGCTCGCCAGCGCGTCGAGGTGGGGAGAGGTCGCGCGGGAGTAGCCGTAGCAGCCGAGGTGGTCGGCGCGCAGCGTGTCGATGGTGATGAGCACCACGCTCGGGCGGGGGCCGCCGCGGCAGGCGAAAGCACCGGCGAGGAGCAGGAGTGCGGCCCCCGCCGCGGCGATCCGCAGCGTCGCGACCCGGTCACTCCGCAGCGGCGCGCCTCATGGCGGCGGGATTATAGCGTCGTGTACGATGCCGCCGTGGCCGCGTCCGTACCGCCCGTCATCGACCTGCGCAGCGACACCGTCACCCGCCCCACGGCCGAGATGCGGCGGGCCATGGCGGAGGCGGAGGTCGGTGACGACGTGTATCGCGAGGACCCGACCGTCCGCCGCCTGGAGGAGCGGGCCGCGGAACGTCTCGGCAAGAAGGCCGCCCTGTTCGTCCCCAGCGGCACCATGGGCAACCAGATCGCCGTCAACCTCTGGACCCGCCCGGGGCAGGAGGTGGTGCTCGAGGATCGCAGCCACATCCTCGACTACGAGATGGCGCAGATGGCCGCCTTCTCGGGGGTGCTGGCGCGGCCCATCCCGTCGAAGGAGGGGATGCCGACCGCGGCGCAGTACCGTGCGGCCATCCGGCCATCGACCGCCTACGTCGCGCAGACCGGTCTCTTCACCCTCGAGAACCCGCACAACATGGCCGGCGGGACCATCGCGTCGCAGGCGGAGGTCGAAGCCATCGCCGCCGTGGCGCGCGAGCGGAAGCTGCCGACGCACCTCGACGGTGCGCGCATCTTCAACGCCGCGGTCGCGCTCGGAAAGAGCGCCGCGGAGCTGGCCGCGCCGTGTGACTCGGTGATGGTCTGCCTGTCGAAAGGCCTCGGCGCGCCGATCGGGTCGATCCTCGCCGGGCCGGCCGATTTCATCGACGAGGCCTGGAGGGTGCGCAAGCGTCTCGGGGGAGGGATGCGGCAGGTCGGCGTGATCGCCGCGCCGGCGCTCATCGCCCTGGAGAAGCAGGTGGATCGGCTCGCCGACGATCACGCGCTGGCGAAACGGCTCGCGGAGCGCATCGCGGCCATTCCCGGCCTCGTGGCCGACCCGGCGCGCGTGCAGACGAACATCGTGGTGTTCGAAGCCGCGCCCGGAGGCCCCGGGGGCGTGGCGATCGCCGAGCGCTGGAAGAAAGGCGGCGTGCTCTGTCTCGTCGTGGACGAGCGCCGCGTGCGGGCCGTCACCTGCTACGAAGTCGGCCCCGCCGAGATCGACGCCGCCGCCGATCGCCTGCGCACCGCCATGGGTGCCTGAAAAAAAGGCGCCGGACCCTGGCGGATCCGGCGCCTCGATGGGTCCTTCCGAACGGAAGGCTCCGTGGTTCTCTTACGCCGCGACGATCTCGATCCTGCGGGGCTTCGCCACCTCGGCCTTCGGCAGCACCAGCTCCAGCACGCCGTCCTTGTAGCGCGCCTGGATCTTCCCGGCGTCGATGGTGGCGGGCAGCACGAAGCTGCGCGTGAAGGAGCCGTAGGACCGCTCGACGCGGTGCGTCGTCTCCCCTTGAATCTCCTGCTCCGTCTTCTTCTCGCCACGCAGTGTCAGCGTGCCGTTCTCGAACTTGATGTCGATGTCCTCCCTGGCCACCCCGGGGATCTCGGCGCGGAACACCAGCCGCTCCGGCTCCTCGACGACGTCCACCGGAGGAACCCACGAACCGACCCCTTCCGGGCTGTTGTCGGCCTGGATGGAATCTCCGAGCAGGCGGTTGAGCCTGGTCTGGAAGGTCAGCATGTCGCGGAAGGGCTCCCAGCGGGACACGGTCAGCATTTGGTTTGAACCTCCTTCGATTGAGTCGTACAACCGATGGGGAATATAAAACATGAGTCTTGTATTGTCAAGTAATATCAATTTTCAGTTGTATGTGTGTAAGCCATGACATATCAGACGTTTAGGCAATGCCATGCGCTGGTCCGTCCCGCGCGAGCCCAAGTCCGAGGCCGGGTCGGGGCCGATCCGGCGCATCAACTTGATCGCGTCATAGGCGTGCAATAGAATTCGCCTTCGCGGCCGGTTTCCCGCCCCTTTTTCAGGAGCCTCGCTTGGATTTCAGCCTCAGCGAAGAGCAGGAGCTGACCCGCCGCACCGTTCGCGAGTTCGCCGAACGGGAAATCGCCCCCCGATCGCGCCGCCTCGACGAGACCCAGGAGTTCCCCCTCGATCTGTTTCAACAGCTCGGCGAGATGGGTCTGCTCGGCGTGGTCTTCCCGCCGGAATACGGCGGGGCCGGTCTGACCTATCCTGACTTCGCGCTCATCATCGAGGAGCTGGCGCGCGTCGACGGCGCCATCGCGCTCTCGGTCGCCGCCCACAATTCGCTCTGCAGCAACCACATCTACCTGGCCGGGAACGAAGAGCAGAAGCAGCGCTGGCTGGTGCCCCTGGCGCGCGGCGAGAAGATCGGCGCGTGGAGCCTCACCGAGCCGACGGCCGGCAGCGACGCCTCGGGCACGCGCACGACGGCGGTGAAGGACGGCGACCACTACGTCCTCAACGGCAGCAAGACCTTCGCGACGCACGGCTCGGTCTGCGACGTGGCCGTCGTCTTCGCCGTCACCGACAAATCGAAGGGGAAGCACGGCATCTCCGCCTTCGCGCTGGAGAAGGGGCTTCCCGGATGGCGCCCCGGCCGCAAGGAAGACAAGATGGGCTGCCGCGCCTCCGACACGGCCGAGATCGTCATGGACAACTGCCGCGTCCCGGCGAGCCACCTGGTCGGGCGCGAGGGCGAGGGGTTCATCGACGCGCTGCGCATCCTCGACGGCGGCCGCATCGGCATCGGCTCGCTCGCCGTCGGCATCGCCCAGGGCGCGTTCGAGCAGGCGGTCGGCTATGCGCGCAAGCGGCAGCAGTTCGGCCGCCCGATCGCGGATTTCCAGGCGGTGCAGTGGATGCTCGCCGACAGCGCCACCGAGATCGACGCCGCGCGGCTGCTGGTGCAGCGCGCCGCCTCGCTGCGCGCCGCCGGCCAGGACACCAACCTCGCCTCGGCGATGGCCAAGCTGTACGCCTCGGAGACGGCCGTGCGCGTCTGCGACCGGGCGGTGCAGATCCACGGCGGCTACGGCTACGTGAAGGACTATCCCGTCGAGCAGAAGTACCGCGACGCGAAGATCACCACCATCGGCGAAGGGACCTCCGAGATCCAGCGCCTGGTCATCGCCCGCCACCTCATCGGCCGAGCCTCAGGCCAGACTCCGTGAGCCAGGGGCTCCGGGAGCGCGTCGAGCGCGGCGAGCCGCTGGCGCTGGCGCGCGCCATCAGTCTCGTCGAGGCCGGCCGCCCCGAAGGCATCGATCTCCTGAAAGCCCTCTACGGCCGCACCGGCCGGGCCGCGATCCTCGGCGTCACCGGTCCTCCCGGCGCCGGCAAGAGCACGCTCGTCAACCGGCTCATCGCCCATCACCGTCAGGCCGGCCGCAAGGTCGGGGTGGTCGCCGTCGATCCGTCGAGCGCCTTCTCCGGCGGGGCGATCCTCGGCGACCGCATCCGCATGATGGAGCACACCCTCGACGAGGGTGTCTTCATCCGATCGATGGCCAGCCGCGGGCAGTTCGGCGGCCTGTCGCGCGCCACGCGCGACGCCGTCGATCTGCTCGACGCCGGCGGCTTCGACCCGATCCTGATCGAGACCGTCGGCGTGGGACAGGACGAGATCGACGTCGTGCGGGTGGCCGACACCGTGCTCGTGGTGCTGACCCCGGGGCAGGGGGACGAGGTGCAGGCGATCAAGGCGGGCCTCCTCGAGATCGCCGACGTCTTCGTCGTCAACAAGGCGGACCACGCCGGCGCCGACCGGCTCGCCTCCGATCTCGAGGGCATGCTCGCGCTCGGCCAGACGCGCCCGTGGAAGCCGCCCATCGTCCGCACCGTCGCGAGCGACGGGAGCGGCGTCGAGACGCTCCTCGCCGCGGTCGAGCGGCACGCCGCGTGGCTTCAGGAAAGCGGCGAGCGCGCCACCCGCCGCCGGGAGGGCCTGCGCCTGCGGCTGCACGACATCCTCAAGGCGCGGGTCCTGGATCGCCTGGCGGCCGACGCCCCGGCACGGCGCGCGCTCCAGGAGTGGGAGGAGAAAGTCGCCGACCGGTCGGTCGATCCCTACACCGCCGCGTCGGCCCTCCTCGAAGGGCCGGGCGCCGCGGTTCTCGATCACATCGGCATCGCCGTGCGGCGTCTGGACGAGCGCCTGCCGTTCTACCGCGACCTCCTCGGGCTCGAGCACGCCGGGACGGAAGACGTGGCGACCGAAGGGGTGCGGGCCGCCTTCCTGCCGGCGGGACGGACGCGCCTCGAGCTGCTCGAGCCGCTGCGCGACGACGCGACGCTCGCCCGCCATCTCGAGAAGCGCGGCGAGGGAGTGCACCATCTCTGCTTCGAAGTGGACGATCTCGACGCGGCGCTGCAAAGGCTCCAGGCGGCGGGGCACGAGATCGTCGGCGGCGGGGCGCGGCCGGGGGCCGAGGGTTCGCGGGTCGCGTTCCTCCATCCGAAGCGCACCGGCGGGGTGCTGGTGGAGCTGCGCACCCGCGCACGGCCAAGCGAGGCGACATGAACAAGGTGGTGCGCGGAGCGGACGAGGCGATCGCCGATGTGCGGGACGGCGCCTCCATCATGATGGGCGGGTTCGGGGTGTGCGGCATCCCGGAGCACCTCATCGCGGCGCTGGTGCGCCGCGGCACGAGCGGGCTCACGGTGATGTCCAACAACGCCGGCGTGAGCGACTTCGGCATCGGGCTGCTGCTGCAGAAGCGGCAGGTGCGCAAGATGGTCTCGACGTACGTCGGCGAGAACGAGCTGTTCGAGAAGCAGTTCCTCTCGGGCGAGCTCGAGGTGGAGCTCGTGCCGCAGGGAACCTTCGCCGAGCGCATCCGCGCCGGCGGCGCCGGCATCCCGGCCTTCTTCACGCCGACCGGCTTCGGCACGAAAGTGGCCGAGGGGAAGGAGACGCGCGTCTTCGACGGCCGCAACTACGTCATGGAACGCGGCCTCACCGCGGATTACGCCTTCGTCAAGGCGTGGAAGGGCGATCGGTTCGGCAACCTCGTCTACCGCAAGACGACGCGCAACTTCTCTCCGATGATGGCGACCGCCGGCCGGATCACCATCGCCGAAGTCGAGCAGCTCGTCGAGCCGGGCCAAATCGACCCGGATCACGTCCACACGCCCGGGATCTTCGTGCAGCGCATCTTCCAGGGGACCCACTATGAAAAGCGGATCGAGCAGCGAACGACTCGTGACGCGGGCCGCCGCTGAGCTGAGCGACGGCGACTACGTCAACCTCGGGATCGGCATGCCGACGCAGGTGGCGAACCACGTCCCGAAGGGCATGCACGTCACCTTCCAGTCGGAGAACGGCATGCTCGGTGTCGGTCCATTCCCGCTCGACCAGGACGTCGATCCCGACCTCATCAACGCCGGCAAGCAGACGGTGAGCGAAACGCCCGGCTGCTCGTACTTCAGCAGCGCCGACTCGTTCGGGATGATCCGCGGCGGCCACGTCGACGTCAGCATCCTCGGCGGCATGGAGGTGGACGAGGCCGGGAACCTGGCGAACTGGATGGTGCCGGGCAAGATGGTGAAGGGGATGGGCGGCGCGATGGACCTCGTCGCCGGGGCGAAGCGCGTGGTGGTGATGATGACCCACACCACCAAGGAAGGCGAGCCCAAGATCCTCAAGACCTGCCGCCTGCCGCTCACGGGCGTGGCGGTGGTGCACCGCATCATCACCGAGCTGGCGGTGATCGACGTCACGCCGCAGGGACTGCTGCTGCGCGAGATCGCGCCGGACACGACCGTCGAGGCGGTGCAGGCGAAGACCGAGGCGCGCCTCGTGCCCGATCCGCAGGGCGTGAAGCCGATGGCGGGGGTGTCGTGACGCTGGTCCTGCCGTTCCTGAAGCCGCCGTCGGTCGTCATCGTCTATCTGCAGAATCCGCGCGAGCGCTACTGGGGCGTGGTGAAGGCGCTCGACGCCACCGGCCTGGTGCTGCGGGGAACCGATCTCAACTCGTTCGACGACTGGGTCCGGCAGGCGGGAGCGGGCGAGGCGCACGAAGCGAGCACGCTCTTCTTCCCGCTGGCGCGCATCGAGAAGGTGCTGGTGGACGCGCCGGCCGGCCCCGCTCCCTCCCTGCAGCAGCAGTTCGAGACGCGCGTCGGCCGCCCGCTCCTGACCTTCCTGGAAGACGAGGCTCCCTAGGCGGCTTTTTCGGGGCGCGGCGGCAGCTCGTCGGCGACGACGATGCGATCGCGTCCCGCCTGCTTGGCCGCGTACAGCGCCTTGTCGGCCCGCTCGAGGAGCACGTCGAGGGAGCCGTCCACGGTGTCCTGGGGAGAGATGGCGATGCCGACGCTCACCGTCGTCTGCACCACGGCGTCGCCGATCATCGTGCGCAGGCCGCCGATGCGCGCCTGCAGCCGCTCGGCGATGGAGCGGGCGCCGTCCCGATCGGTTTCGGGCAGCAGCACGGCGAACTCCTCGCCGCCCCAGCGGCAGGGGATGTCGGCGGCCCGCATCGTGTCGCGCACCACCGCGCCGACCTTGTTCAGGTAGCGATCGCCCGCGAGATGGCCGAGCCGGTCGTTGATCTGCTTGAAACGGTCGAGGTCCAGGAGGATGACGGCGAAGCCGCTGCCGTAGCGCTGGGCGCGCGCCTGCTCCTCCTGCAGCTTGCGGCGGAAGAAATCGCGCAGGTAGAGGTGGGTGAGCTGGTCCACGGTGGCGAGCTGGTAGTTGCGCGCGTTGTCGATCGCCACCGCCGCCTGCTGCGCCACGGT
>DASRAU010000018.1:0-53897 GCA_035638075.1 Verrucomicrobiia bacterium | reverse complement strand
GGCCGCTTGCTGTAATACGACAGGGCGTATGTCTGCCGTGAGAAGGTCGAGCCGCACGTGAGACAGCGGAACCTCGGGATGCGCCGGCGGCGGCGGGTGCTGTAGAAGCCATGCCGCACGAACCGGAACCCCGGGGTCAGGCGGAGGTGCTCGGGACAACCTCGTCGCGGGCAGAAGGTGGGTTGAAACCCTGACAGGTGCTCGATCGGCGTCCCGGGCCAGTGCATGCGCGGCCCACAGACCAAGACTCATGCCGGCCGGAAGCGGGGATTTTCCGAGGAAACAGGAAGCGCGCCTGAAAGCCACGGTCACCGGCGGACGATTTGCGTTCACGCGCTTCCGGCTACGTTCCCCACACTTTCGCGTTCACGTTGGTCGCCCTCGACCCACTTCATGAAGATCTGGTAGCCGAGCGCCAGCGCCGTGGCGCCGACGAACATGCCGAGGATGCCGCCCGAGGCCATGCCCCCGAGCGCTCCGAGCAGGATGACCGGCATGGGCGCCTCGACGCCGCGGCCGAGCATCAGCGGCTTCAGGACGTTGTCGGCGAGACCCGCCACGAGCAGCAGCACCGTGTACAGGACCGCCGCTCCGGTGCCGTAGCTCCCGCTCATCCAGATGTAGGCGATGACGGGGATGATGACGAGGAGCGCCGGCACCTGCGCGATGCTCAGGACGAGGGTGATCGCCGCCAGCACCCCCGCCCACGGAACGCCGGCGATGAGCAGCACCACGCCGACCAGGATCGCCTGCACGAAGGCGATGCCGATGACCCCCTGGGCCACGCCGCGGATGGTCCCGATCGCGAGGGTCTGGAACGAGGCGCCGCGTGTGCGGCCGACGAGGCGCGACACGATGGCCAGGCTCGCCCGTGCGCCCGCGGCGCCGTACGCCATCAGGATGCCTCCCACGATGAGCGAGGCGACGAACTGCAGCACCCCGAGCCCGATGTTGGCGACGATGGAGAGGGCCTTGCGCGCCAGCTCGCCGATCTTCGGCTGCAGGCTCTGGACCAGGGCGGGGAGGTCGGTGCTGGCCTTCGACCAGATCGCGAAGACCTTTTTGCCGACGAGCGGCCAGCCCTGGACGCTCTCGGCCGGCGGGGGAATCTGCAGGGTGTTGCTCTGCACGCCCTGCACGAGGTCGCGCACCGAGCTTCCGAACGAGCTCATCAGGAGCGCCGTCGGCACGACGAGGAGCAGCGTCCCCGCGAGCACGATGAGCGTGGCCGCCAGCCCGGAGCGGCCGCCGAGGCGGGCGGCCAGCCAGTCGTGGGCGGGGGAGAGGACGACGGCGATGACGATCGCCCAGACCATGAGCGTCAGGAAGGGAGCGAAAACGACGAAGCAGAGGGCCGCCAGCAGTCCGATGACACCGGCGCGGATGAACAGGTCGAGCAGGCGCGCCGTGACGACGGCGTCGTCGGGCTTGGACGATGGGCGCTGCGGCTCCGTCTGCATCGAGGCCCCCCGGCGCGGCGGAGTATAGCGCCGGGGGGCCCGCCGTGGCGTTCTTACTTCTTTTTCTTGAGCTTGAACTCCTTGAAGCCGAGGGTCGGCGACACGCGCACCTCCTCGAGCTGCAGACCCGAGCCGGTCTTCTTCAGATCGATCGAGAGAAGCGGCTTCGATCCGAGGCGCTCGTTCAGCGCCGAGAGGCCGGCGCGTGCCGCCTTGCCCGGGTCGGCCGCGACCTTCCCGAGGAAGACGCCCAGCTTCGCGGTGGCCGGGCCGTTCCTGTTGATGCGCGTCAGGAGCTGCGAGCTGAACGCGCTGAGCGAAGCGTTGTCCAGTCCGCCGCCGGGCTTGCCGAAGGCGGCCCGGAAGGCTTTCTGCACGTCCTCCGGGACGCGGCCGTCGTGGTCGGCGAGCCGGATCGGATTGTTCTCCCCGTAGGTGTAAGGCGGAAGCAGGGCCGGGTCGTCGAGGACGCTCTCGGGCACATCGAGCAGCCCCGGGTCGGTCGTGAACAGGTACTCCTCGCGCGGCTCGTACCAGCGACGGCCGAGGCTCAGGAGCATCCGCTGGTCGTCGTAATAGGCGCCCGCGAAGGTGAACGGCTCGCGGAACGTGGTGCTGGCCTCGAGGATCCAGACCTCGCCGCCCGGGAAGTAGATCAGGTGCTCGAACGGCACCCCGAGCAGGTCGGTCACCATGTTGGTGTTCCCCTGCAGGTCCTTGTGGAGGAAGTACCGCTTGTTCTCCGGCAGCCCCGGGGATTCGACCTTCTTGGTCTCGATGCGCTCGGCGCCGACCCAGACGTCCTTCCAGAAGTTGCTGCCGTTGACCACCATGTACCACTGGTTGACGAAGCCCTTCTCGCCCTGCGGGCCACGCTCGATGGCCAGCCGCCCGGCATCGTCGTAGGTCTCGGTCGTGGTGCTGCCGTTGTCGGCGCTGGTCGCCATGCGATCGTCGGCGGTCCAGGTCATGGAACGCCGCTGGCCGCCCTTGGCGTCGGTCCAGCCGGTGACATTGCCGTCGAGGTCGTGCGTGTAGGCGCGCGAGCCGATCTGCGCCACCTGGTGCGGCGCCGGCAGGCCGTAGACGATGGGGTTCAGCGTGTACGTCGTCTTGGCCTGGATCTGCGCCGGCTTCTTCGACGGGAAGATGGTGTCCGTCTGCGCCTTCGTCTTGAGGTTGCCCTGGGCGTCGTAGGTCACGTCGTAGGTGTAGTTGCGGGTCTTGTCGGCGTACTTGTAGACCCCGCGGGCGGTCTCCAGGCGATAGTGCGTGTCGTAGGTGTAGGTCTCGGTGCTCGGCCCACCCTGGGTGTTGTCCCCGGGCGGGAACGGGATCGGGTTGTTGACGCTCAGGACGTTCCCCACCTTGTCGTACCCGTAGGCGAGGTGCTGGATCTCGCGGGGCGGTGCGTTCGTCTGGATGAGCGAGACGCGCCGCGTCAGCGGATCGTAGGCGGTTTCCGTCTTGACGCCGTTCCCGGTCTGGCGGAAGCGGCGGGCGAAGAAGGCGTCGTACTCCTGTCGATCCACGTACGGGTAGGCGAACGGGGTCTTCTGTCCCGTGACCTTCGAGACGAGCCCGCCCGCGTCGTAGGCGTAGGACAGCGCTTCGCCGTCCGGGTAGGTGACGGTCTTGTACCGCCCGAACGAGTCCTCATCGAACGCGGTCGTGAAGGTCATCTTCGTGGAGGTCGTCGTGCTGAGGTTGTGGAGCATCATCACCGTGGTCTCGCGCGTCACCTCGCCCATCGGACCGTACCCGATCGTCATGTCGCGCGCCGGGTCGTGCACCGCCACCACCCGCCCGACGCCGTTCTCGGAGGCATTGAGGCCGCCGTAGGTGTACATGATCCCCAGGGGCGCGTCGGGGTAGGAGACGATGCGCGGCCGCTCGAAGTCGTAGCGGTAGGTGATCTTCTGGTTCTTCGCGCGCAGGTTCGGCGTCACCTTCTCGATCAGGTTCGAGGCGGCGTCGTACTTGAAGGTCACGAAGCCTCCGTCCGGCGAGTTGGTGGACGTGCGCCGGCCGAGCCAGTCGTAGGTGTGGATGGTGACGTTCCCCGCCGGGTCCTGCACCCGGTAGAGCTGGCCGAGCGCATCGGAGTCGTAGCGCGTCAGCAGCGCCTGCGCGGTGCCCGGCCGCGACTCGACGCCGAGGACGTTGTCGCGCACGTCGCTGTAGGTGTCCTGTGCGCGGCCCTCCTCGTCCACCTGGTGGGCGAGGAAGAGGCTGGCGCCGAAGCGGGGGGCGCCGCCGAACAGGTAGTCATTGGCGACGAACGACCCGTCCGGATGCGTGGTCCTGGTGACGAGATCGAGCAGGTTGAACTGCACCTGCGTCGGCACGGCGGAGTGGCCGCCGTTGTACGTGGACGCCGAACCGGCCGCTTCCTCGGCCGGGTACCACTCCTTCACGACGCGCCCGAGCGCGTCGTACTCCACCGCGCCGGACACCGCCATCCCCGCCTCGGATGGAGCGGCGGCACCGCGGAAGAAGCTGGCGTCCTGCTTGGTCTGCGTCCGGCGCCCCGTCCCGTCCGCGAACGCGACGGTGTCGATCGGATCGGCGGGATGGAAGGCGTCGAAATGGTGCGCCACCGCGTAGGCGTAGGCCGGGGCCGTCGGGTTGTACTCGAAGGTGACGGTCGCGTGCCCCGTGCCCTGCTCCTTCGGCAGGGTGATGGACTGGAGCCGGCCCGCGGCGTCGTAGGTGTACGACGTCGTCCGGCCGTTGGCGTCGAGGCGCGAGGCGATGCGGCCGGTGGGGCCGTCGAAGGTCGAGTAGGCGCACCCCTTGACCGGAGCGTCGGGCGTGCCGCACGCCTCGGTCGGGTCCGCGTCCGGGTCGGCGGCGTGCGGCGCGTGGCTGTCCGCCGTGAGCCCGACGTTGGCGCGATTGACCACGTCGTAGACGTAGTCCACCTGGTAGCGCTGCCCCGTCGCGTTCGGAGGATAGACGATGTGGTTGTAGCTGCCCCAGTCGTCGTACGAGAGATCGGTGATGGCGACGTCCGCCGCGTTGATGTTCTCGACCAGGTGCGTGACGCTCGAGTTGTCGCACAGGTCGGTGCGCCCGTCGCGCTGGCGCAGGATCTGGCCGGTCGAGTCGGTGAGGGTCGCGACCGCCGGCAGGCTGGTCCAGGTCCCGCAGCGGTTCGGGTTCCAGAAGGGCGAGTGCCCTCCCGCCGGAGCCGGCGCCGGGCAGGCGAAGACCGACGTCAGATCGTCCGACTGCGCGATGGTGCAGTCGGAGTACCGCAGCGTCATGGTCAGGTCGTCACCCGGGATCCCCGGCTCCCCGACGTCCACGGCCTGGGTGACGTTGGCGAGGTCGTCGTAGGCGTAGGTCGTCCAGGTGTTCTTCGCCTGGACGCCGGCCGAGTCGAACCAGCGCTGCTCGACCTTCGTCCGCTCCGGCGCGACCGACATGCCGAGGAGGCGCAGGTTGGCCGGATCGGCCGCGGTCGGCGCCACAGCCGCCGTGTCGTTGGTCGCGACATCGACCAGCTTCCAGTCGCTGATCGTTTCCTTGATCTTCTTGCCCACAGGGTCGAGGAGCGTCTCGCGCGTCTGCAGGCCGGCGTTGAAGATGTTGTCGTTGAGGTAGGCGCGTTCGGTGATGCGGAGCACGGCCTCGGAGAGATCGCGCGCCTTCTCGGTGACCTTGGCGAAGCCGAAGTCGGTCCGCTCGAGTGGGTTGGAGCGGCCGCCCTCGTACTCCCAGGTGGTGATCCGCTTGTTGACCCCGTCCCCGGGCCGCCCGTCATCGACCTCGACGCGACTCAGGGCCCAGAGGGACGCCGGCTGATCGACCGTGTTCCCCTTGCGTTCGTAGCCGAGGGTGATGGTCCCGCCGAGGGCGTTGGAGACCGCTTTCAAGAGATTGGTGCGGTCGGTCAGGTTGCGGCGCACGACGAGCTGGCTGTCGGCGGTGCTGAAGACCGAGTCGGGGCGGCCGTCGCCGTCCACGTCGCTCAGCTCCACCTCCTGGCTCGAGACGCCGCGCTCGAAGTCGGCCCCCGGGTTCAGGATGATGTAGCACTCGCCGATGATGAAGCAGAGCGGACCGATGCCGATGGTGAAGTCGAAGCCGGCGCCCAGGCCCGTGTCGTGGCCGATCGCGACCTGGTCTCCCTGCAGGAGCGGCATGCTGTTGAACACCGCGTTCCCCACCGAGGCCTGCGCCATCGGGCCGAACGCCGCCTCCGGCAGGACCCCGGAGCCGGTGCCGAAGGACACGAAGATGGTGTTGTCGCCCTTGCGCAGGCGGTCGAGGATGCCGTCGCCGTCCACGTCCACCCACACGGTCTTCATCGTGGTGTAGGCCTCGGTCAGGGACAACCCGCCGGCGAACTCCAGCTCGCCGAAGTTGAAGCCCAGGCTCGGCCCGAGGGTCCCGTTGACCGTCTGGCCGTTCTCGAACCGCGACTCGGCCCACAGGATCTCGGTGTCGGAGAAGGCGTAGCCGAGGTTGAGGCGCACGAAGACGCGGTCGTTGTCGACCCGCACGCGGTCCGGCAGGCCGTCACCGTTCACGTCGGCGATCTTCGTCTCCTGGTCGAGATCGAAGGACGCCTGGCCCGTGGCCGGCTCGTTCGAGAAGGACGTCCCGAGTCCGAGCGAGAAGCCCATCTTGGCGCCGCTGATGTCGCCGTCGGAGGTCTTCCCCTTGCCGGCGGTGTTGGAGCGCTTGCGGCCGCGCTTGCCGCTGGTCGGCACCACCGCCTGCGAGGTGTTCGAGCGCGCCTCGGAGTTGGCCTTGATCTCGACCGCCGATCCGTCGACCCCGCCGCCCGTCGCCATCTCGGTGTCGTTGGTGACGACGCCGAGGTACGCCTGCGAGCGGGTGTCCACGTAGCCGCCGCGCGGGCCGGTGTACTGCACCTGGTTCGGCGAGACGTAGTCGGGGAAGCCGTCGCCGTTCAGGTCCATGTAGTCGAGCAGGCCGAGGTTCGGACCCCAGCCGAACGAGCCGCCGAGGGACGCGACCCCCGCCGTGAGCGCCAGCGACGGGGAGACCGACAGGCGCACCGGCGCCTGCGCGCCGGCGCCGGTGGCGGTCACCAGGTGGATACTGTCGTTCTTCAGGCGCGAGCTCTGCGCCTCGCCCGGACCGCCGTGCAGGCTGTCCTTCGGGCCGCGCCACACGCTCGGCGGCACGGTGGAGTCGTTCCCGAGGGCGGAGGCGATGAAGGCGTAGGCCTTCCCCTGCGCCGGGTCCTTGTAGCCGGGGTCGTCGAAGCCCGTCGGGTCGCTGGTCGGGAAGTCCGCCGGATTGAAGACGAAGGCCGCCGGGTCGAGCGGCGCCGTCGCCTTCGGGCCGTCGGCGTTGTAGCCGGCGTAGGCCCAGCCGCGGTAGGCGATCGGGAAGACGCCCTGCGAGCCGGCCCAGTGCCGGGCGCTCGGCACGTCCACCGAGTGCGCGGCGCCGTCGTTGTATTCGTAGTGCACCTTCGAAGACCCGATGGCGTCGGACAGCCCGGGCTCGCGCACGGAAAGATCGAACCAGTAGTCGGTGCCGCTCTTGAGCGCGACCGACAGGGTGGCGCTCCCCGACAGCGTGTTCGCGGCGAGGGTGAAAGGCTGCTTCGCCAGCGAGCCGTCGGACCCCTTCACGGTGAGGACCACGTCGCCTTGCGGATGGGACGGTCCGGCCGTCACGTCGGCGATCACGTTCACGGTGCCATCGTGATCCGAGGTGTACGGCTGCTGGGGACCGCCGAGATCGTCGACGGGGTAGATGTCGGTGTCGGTCGGGACGATGAGCGACAGGGTGTTGTTCCCGTTGGCGTCGGTCGTCGGCACCGGCTGTCCGTTGTTCGTGGCGCTGACGTAGTGCAGCTCGGGCGTCCAGCCCACCCTGGTGACGTCGATGGGGGAGTCCACCGACAGCCGCGCTTCGATCCGGTCCCGGTTGGCGCCCACGGGGGCCGCCACCGGAAAGCCGGCGCTGACGTGGGTGGTGCCGACACTCCCGCGCGGGAGGGTCTGCTGCACCACCGGGACGCCGTTCTTCAGCACCAGCACCGTGACGTCGTCGGAGGTGACCGCCGTCTTGGTCACGTCGGCGTCGAACTGGACCATGCCGTCCAGCGGCATGGTGACCGTCGTGTGCGGCCGCCCGGCGAGGGTGAAGTCGTTCGAAGCGGTGAACGTCACGGGGCTGAGCCCGTTGACGTCCAGTGGACCCGTCACGTCCTGGTAGGTGATGGTCGGGTTCCAGGTGACCTGGTCCAGCACGCCGTCGTCGATCGATCCGAGACGGAAGTAGATCGCCTGCCCCTTCGCGACCGCCAGGTTCGCGACCCCGGTCGGCGACTTCGTCTCGGCGGGTGACGTGAGCGTGTCCGACCAGAGCGCGGCGCCCGCCGTCTCGATGGCGGCGCGGACCCCGTCGCTGCTGCCGCCGGGGACGACCGCCGGGGACAGGGTCACGTCCCCGGTGATGCTGACGTGCCCGCTCCACGGGGCGGTGAAGCGTCGCACCGTGTCCACCAGCGGCGAGCGGGCCTTCTCCTGGGCCTCGAGATCCTGGAGCTGCTGCAGCTGCGGCGCCGCCGCGGCGCCCGGATCGATCGGCACGCGCGTGCGGGTGCTCACGTCCTCGAATGTCGGCAGCAGTTGGCCCGAGACGTTCTCGAGGTGGTTGAAGTAGACCTTGCCGCCGCGCACGAAGTCGGGAAGGCCGTCGCTGTTGACGTCACTGAAGTACGCCTCGCCCTGCGCGATGGCGACGCTGATGCTGAACTGGACCGAGGCGACGAAATGGGCCTCGGGGCCGCCGCTGAACTCGAAGAACGACTCCTTCGACAGCGCCTCGAGATTGCCGACCGGGTGTTTGATCGGATCGAACTCCGTCGTGCCCCCGGGTCCCGACCGGTTGAGCCGGTAGGAAACCCCGCCCCCCGAGCGGAACACCTTGTCGGGCAGTCCGTCGCCGTTGATGTCCATGAACTCGGCCGAGGCCTCGCTGGCGCCTCCCTTGAGCGCCAGGCCGCCGCCGAACGAGCCGTCCTTGAGCGGGTCGGTCTGGTTGTAGCCGATGTAGATGCGGAAGCCGCCGCCGTTCGAAAGCGACCCGCCGAGGGCGCTGATCGGCACCGCGCCAATCAGGTCCTCGTGCAGGTTGTCGCTCTGCGTGTTCCAGGGGGTGGGCGTGTCGAAGCCCTGCAGGTTGCCGTTGGTGCCGCGCACCTGGTCGTAGTAGTCGAACGTGTTGGTGGCGAAGACGGCGCCGTCGGAGCCGACCTGGTCCACCGACTTCAGGAGCGACTTGCCGAACTCCCCCTCCAGGTAGTTCAGGTTGTAGGCGCGCGACAGGATGTTGTAGGTGCGCGGCGACTCGTCGGCGTTCGGCGCGCCGTACCAGATCTCGATGCGGCGCAGCAGGTCGGAGGTCACCTGCAGGAAACCGCCGCGCGCGTCGACGACCACGTCCCTGCGGGGCGCGGGCGCGGGCGTGATGTCGGCGTCGCGCAGCAGCCGCACTTCGTACGCCGGGTCCTCGGGATGACCGCTGGCGGGGGAGGCGGCGGTGTAGCGGATGCTCTTGAGATAGAGCTGGCGGCCCATCGTCGCCCCCTGGGCGCCGACGCGCGTTCCCTGGACCGTCTCGTAATGGAAGCGGATGGCGTTGACGCCGACGTCGCGCATGGCGCTCAGGGCCCAGCGAGTGGCGTTCCCCTGGTCGTCGGTGAGAATGGCCGAGTCGTCGCGGGTGGGGAGCGGGTCCAGCCCCTTCGGGCCGCCGCCGTCCGGGAAGCCGCCGTACCAGAAGTGGGCGCCGTTCTTGTCGATGACCTCCCACCAGTAGTCCTTGGGGTTGGTCCCGTGGCGGATGATCCGGTCGTGGTGCGTCTCGACGCGGCGGGTGAAGTCCTCGCGGTCCGTGACGCGCGGCAGCAGGGTCGAGCGGACCGCGTTCGGGAACAGCACGTCACCGTCGAGCACGTAGGTCTCGCTCTCCTGGTTGGGGAGGAAGCGCGGCACGCCCCAGCGGGTGTCGACCTCGATGGCGCCGAGCGACAGGTCCCAGCCCTGGCCCAGCCAGCCGTCGCCGCCGCTCGAGTCGTACGTGAGATCGAGGTTCGGCTGCACCCCCCCGCGGCCGGGCGGGATCAGGATGGGCTGGGTGAGAGTGGCGTTCCCCTGGCTGCTGGCGGTCGGCGGCTCGACGAGAGCGAGCCCCTCCGTCGGGTCGGCGTACTGCAGCCCGCCGAGCGCCCCGGAGCCGAGCGCCTGCGGCGTCACCTGGGGCTGCCGGCCGAGGGTGAAGTCGATCGCCCCCTTGAGCGCCGATCCGCCTCGCGACTGCGCGGTGGTGGACATGTCCGCCCGGGCCGGGATGAATCCACCGCCGGGAAGGAGCAAGAGAACGAGCAACACCAACGCAGTCCAAGACCGTGCCTTCATCGGGGACGTCCCTCCGGAAGCCATCAACCGCCGGCGCCCGTCGCCGGCGGACCTGCTGGGTTGTTTCTTGGAACCGAACCGACCTTGGGGCGCTGTATATCACGCCCGATGCGGATATCGCAATGAAGAGGATGCGTCGCGGCGCCCCTTTTTCAGCGCCGCGACGAGGCTTTCTTCAGTCGATTCGAACCTGGAGGCGGGATTCGGTGGCGGGAAAGGCGGTGCCGCCGCGTTTTCACGTTGACAACGCGGCGCTTCGACGCATACTGCGCGATCTCCCCCGTTGGGATATCAGCAATCGGCGGTCGCGCTGGCCTACCTGGAAGCGCAGGGGCCGGTGGAATCGATCACCGGGCCATCGTCGCCACAGACGTGACCGGGCCGCTGATCGTGCGGCACGCAAATCAGCACGACACCGGTGCACTGACCACCCTGGCCATCGCTGGACGCGAACGAAACACGGTAGACACGTCCGTCTCCGGTGCCGCTCCGCTCGGCGCGAAGGCTGGCGGTGCCGGTGCCGACGCCCTTCCCGTCCGGGCACGTGTTCCCGTCACCGCGGGAGAGGAGCGGCTCATCCTGGCTGATGCCCGTGATCTTCGTGGTCACGGAATCGCCGTCGGGATCCGTCACGCCGCCGATGGAGATGTTCACGAACTTGTGATTCGGCGGCCACAACTCGATGGAGGTCGGGAGGGCCGCGGTACACGCGGGCGGTTGATTGGGATTGCAGATGGGATCGACGTCGTTATGGGCTCCGCCCTGACAGGCCCCGGCCCGGCAGGTGTCGTTCAGGGTGCACACGTCGGCGTCGCTGCACGCCGTCCCGTCCTGCGCCGCAGGATTCGAGCAGGCGCCCGTCGATGGATTGCACGTCCCCGCCACGTGGCACTGGTCGCTCGCAGTGCAGACCACCGGGGTCGACCCGGTGCAGACGCCACCCTGGCAGGCGTCGTTCGTGGTGCAGGCGTTGCCGTCGCTGCAGGGTGCGGTGTTGTTGACGTGAGCGCAGGCGGCCGTGGCCGTGCCGGCGTTCTCGCAGGTGTCGTCGGTGCATGGGTTGTCGTCGCCGCAGTCGGCGTTCGACCGGCAGGCGCACACGCTCGGGCCGCCGGCGCAGGCTCCGCCGGAACAGGCGTCAGGCCCCGTGCAGGCGTTGCCGTCGCTGCAGGGTGCGGTGTTGTTGACGTGAGCGCAGGTGGACGTGGCCGTGCCGGCGTTCTCGCAGGTGTCGTCGGTGCACGGGTTGTCGTCGTTGCAGTCGGTGTTCGACTGGCAGCCGCACACGTTCGGCCCGCCGGCGCACACTCCCCCGGAGCAGGCGTCAGGCCCGGTGCAGGCGTTGCCGTCGCTGCAGGGCGCGGTGTTGTTGACGTGGGCGCAGGCGGCCGTGGATGTGCCGGGGTTCTGGCAGGTGTCGTCGGTGCACGGGTTGTCGTCGTTGCAGTCGGTGTTCGACTGGCAGCCGCACACGTTCGGCCCGCCGGTGCACACTCCTCCGGAACAGGTGTCAGGTCCCGTGCAGGCGTTGCCGTCGCTGCAGGGCGCGGTGTTGTTGACATGGGCGCAGGCGGCCGTGGCCGTGCCGGGGTTCTCGCAGGTGTCGTCGGTGCACGGGTTGTCGTCGTTGCAGTCGGTGTTCGACTGGCAGGCGCACACGTTCGGCCCGCCGACGCACGCGCCCCCGGAACAGACGTCAGGTCCCGTGCAGGCGTTGCCGTCGCTGCACGGCACCCCATCCTGGCTCCCGACGCAGGTCGACACCGTCACCTTCGCGGTGGGCCCGGTCGGGGTCACGGGAAGCGCGGACGTCGCGCCCGCGTTGTTCAGATAGTCCCCGGGCGTGGTCGACGCGGTGGCCGAGAAGGTGAGCACGCCGCTGCCGTGCGCCGGAAGCACGAAGGGGCCGCTCCAGGACAGGTTCTGTCCCGACACGGCCGGATCGGCGGTCGTCAGGACCGAGCTCGACCCGGTCACATAGGAGAAGCCGGCGGGGAGGGTGTCGCCGATCGCGGTGAGCGTTTCGGCCAGATCGCCGGAATTGCGGATGGTGATCGTGTAAACGGCCGTCCCGCCCGGCGCCACGATCGGAGTGCTGGTGATCTTGGCGGCGCTCAGCACGGTCGCTCCGCGCACACACCCCTCCGGCGGGATCCTGGAGATCACGAGCCGGTCCAGGAAGACCGCGGAATCGAAGATGTCGTCGCCCTGGTCGAAGATCGACAGGAACAGGCTGTGCGGCCCGGGGGTCACCGGGGTCGAGGCGCTCAGCAGAGGGGTCGCGCCGTCGTAGGTCGTCCCGACGGCATTGGGCGCCGTCATGTTGGTGGGGCCCACGGCGTTGACACTGATGACGTTGTGCGCCGGATCGAAGGCGAAATTGTCGGGCGCGATGATGGCGGTCCCGGACGTCGTCCAGGTGGAGTTGTCGAGCTCGGCGATGAAGGCATCGTTGAAGAACGAGCCGACGAACTCCGGGTATTCCTCCGAAAGGAAGCGGAAGTTGATCGACAGGCAGTTGGCGTCGTCGGGGACGTTGAGGTCGACCCTCAGGATGGAGACGTCGTGGTCGGTATCGCCCCGGACGTGGGGTCCTCCGTCGCTTCCGGATGTGTCCGGGGCCGTGTTCGGCTCGTCGGCATGAATGGCATTGCCGGTGGTCAGGATGGCGTAGGTCGATCCACTCAGCGGAAAGCCGGCGAGCGGCGCGTCGCCGATGCCGTGGGGCGCCCCTCCCGGCGGGATCGTCGTGAAGGAAGCGCCTGTCACGAGCGCCGGCTGGTCCGCGATGGATTGAACGAGATCCGGCGCGCTGGACGAGAGCAGGATGGCGGCCACGGCCGGTGCGATCACGAGGAGCAGAAGACCAAGGGCAACGACCGGTTCGCGTGAGGGCTTTGAGTGGGTCATGGTTCAGGCTCCCCGGAAAGGCCTCCAGGGTTCGCTTGCCGCGTCTTTCAGCCTGGAGACATGGAGAATCTAGGAACCGCGCGGAGCCGGGACAAGAGTCGCTTTCTGCGCGTCGGTGCGCCGGCGACGAGCCCGGCCGCCCGTGCCTCAAGGCTGGTCAGCGTGGGGCGATGGAAGAGCCGGCGAATGCGACTCGCGGCGAACGGTACGCATCAAAGTGGACAGGGGAGCGGCGGAGGGCGTCGTCCCGCTGACGCCGCGCGGCACATCTCCTGGTTACATGCTGCCGACGAGGTTGATGAAGAAGCCCTGGTGGTCGTAGGAGAGGTCGGTGAGGTCGTCGGAGAAGTCGGTGAAGTTGTACCCGGCCCCCGCCTTCAGGTGCTTGCCGAAGTAGCGGTAGACGGTGGCGAGCGCGCCGCGCCGTGACTGGTCGATGTCGGGCAGGTCGAGCTGGCGACCCTCGATCATCCCTTCCCAGTTCTCGTGGAAGCGCCAGTCGGCGCGCAGCGCCAGGAACCGCGCCGCGTTATCGAAGAAATCGGGGTTGACGCGGTCGGTGGCGACCTGGCCCTGGCGGTAGGCGATCTTTCCGCCGACCGACCAGGCGGTCGTCAGGTCGTAGCTCAGGTCGAGCGCCGCGATGTGGCTCTTCTGGATGAACTCGGCCGGCGTGTCGATCAGGGTCACCTGGTCGGCCGTGGGGACGTTGTAGAAGAAAGTGAACTTGGCGAGCGCGTTCAGCCGGTCGTACCGGACGGGGCGATACGCGTAGCCGATCACCGCCTCGGTGTAGCGGCCGTCGTAGAACGCGCCGAGGGACGAGTCGCTCTTCGAGTGGTCGAGCTTGCCGAGCAGGCGCCAGTCGGGCGTCAGCTGGAACTTGAAGGTGTTGCGGAAGAGCCACGTCGTCCGCCCGGTCTGCGTCAGGTCGGGCTGCTCCTGGTCGTCGTCGCGGTACTCGACCGCGCTCGAGAACTGGATGGCGTCCGCGCCGTAACCCATGCGGACGGTGCCGGCCTTGCGATCGGTCTCGGCGCCGGTCTGCGCGTCGTGCAGGGTGCCGACCTCGCCGCTGGCGCCGAAGTTCCAGCGCTCCGGCGTCACGAGGTTGATCCCGGTGGCGTGCGTCAGCCCGGTCATGGCGCCGTCCTGGTAGCGCTCTTCGGCGTAGACGCTGCTGGTGTCGGACAGGCGCCGCTTCGCGCCCGAGACCAGGTTGCCGCGGCGCACGCGCAGGCCGTTGTCGGTCCGCTCGTTCTCGAGCGAGTAGTTCAGGTAGAGGCTGGTCCGATCGGAATACAGGAAGCTCGTCCCCAGGCGCGCGCCCGTGCCGAGGTCGCCGTCCGAGGCCTCCGCGTCGAGCCGGAAGCGCTGTGTCGGCCGCCACGAGCCGCCGAGGCCGAAGCGGCTGTTGTCCTCGCGCGTCTCATCGGAGGCGATCGTCCCCTGCGCGAAGCCGTAGGCCTTCCAGGAGATCCCCTGGTCGAAGGTGAGCTGCGCCACGGCGTCGGTGCGCTCGCCCTCGTCCTGGGTGAGCGGCACGACGGGGGAGTGGTCCTCGCGCAGGTCGTTGCGCACGCCGCCCGAGAGGCTCCACTTGTCGGTCAGCTTGTAGCGCGCGTCCAGCTCGAGCGCGCGGTTCTCGAGGCCGAGGTCTTCCTTCTTCGAATCCCCCTTGGCGCCGAGGCTCAGGCGATCGGTCACCGGCATGTGGAACGCCAGGCCGTACTGGTCGGTGTCCTTGAGGGTCTGCTGGCCCGGCGCGGTGTAGCCGGCCTCGCGCGTCTGCCCGTAGAGGGTGACGCGGCCGCCCTTCTGGCCGATCCCGATGCTCGCGTCGGCGCGGTAGGCGTTCGCGTCGGCGTCGATGAAGGTCGTCGGGGCGACGCCGCCGAAAGCGTAGCCGCCGTCATCCGAGCGCTGCGTGCTGGAGACCAGCCCCTCGGTGTGCCCGCCCTGCAGCTTGAAGAAGGTGGCGTCGCTCACCCGCACGGTGACGTCGGCGGCGCCGAGGTTGTTGTTGTCGGTGCCGCCCGTTTCGTCGCTCGAAGCCGTCAGCCCGACCTTGACGTGGTCGCCCATCCAGTAGTGGCCCTGTCCGCCGTAGGAGTTGGCCTCGAGATCGCCGAACCCGGGGGTGAACTCGTAGCGCACCACCAGCCACGCCTCGTCCCCGCTCAGGCCCGCGCTCCGCACCAGCTGGTTGTCCTCGGCGGTGGAGGTGAGCGGCGCGGTCAGGACCACGCGTCCCTGGATCCAGTCGATGTCGTAGTCGATGGACGGTCGCAGGTTCACGACGCCCGTGACCAGGCCCGAGTCCTTGTCGCGCAGCTCGATGCGCAGGCGCTCCGAGCCGATGAGAACGTCCTGGTGGCGCAGGTAGTAGAGCGAGCCGCCGGTGCCGCGGAACTCCTCGTAGGCCGGCACGGTGCCCGGCTGGGCGGCGAACCCTTCCACGACGCCCCGCTGCTCGCCGAACTTCGTGGCGCTGTCGGTGCCGTAGCGCGCGTCGAGACCGTACAGGCCGCGGTCGACGTGCGCCAGCTCGTTGTCGAGGTAGCCGACCTTGAAGTTGCCGAACATGGCGTAGTCGTCGTCGTGCGTGGCGCGGATGTAGAACTTGCCCATCGTCGGCGCCATCTCCTCGACGACGCCGTCGTCGCCGAAGGTCGGGTACGTGTAGTCGGGGTCGATGCGCCGGAAGAGCGACCCGGGCGACTTGTCGAGGAAGTTGCTGAACAGGTCCTTGAAAGGCGCCTCGCGCGTGTCGGCGCTGGTCGTCAGGCGCCATTCGTCGCTGATCTTGCCGTTCAGGTAGAAGGCCAGGCGCCCGTCCGCCCGCGAGTTCCACGGCTGCGGCGCGTTGTCCCCCTGGAGATCGTCCACCGGCCCATTCGAGCTGTGCTGCGAGAAGGTCAGGTCGGCGACGCCGACGTAGAACAGGTCCTTCTTCTTGAACTCCAGGTCGCGCAGGTACAGCGAGCCGCTGCCGGAGTCGTCGAGGACCGCCACCTCGACCGTGTGGGCGCCGTTCGGGAGGATCTCCTCGGCGACGAAGTTCCCCTGCGGGTCGACCGGCACCTGGTGTCCCGCCACCCAGACGGTGTGCCCGGGCGGGATGCCGCTGCCGTGCACCGTGACCGCGCCGCCCTCGAGCGGGATCCGGTGGTGCTGCAGATCGCTCTCGCCGTACGCGGCCAGCAGCTCCGGCGGCGGAGCGGCTCCGGCGGGAGTCTCGGCGGCGAGGGGAGCGTCGGTGGCCGGGGCGGCGTCCGCGGCCGGCCCGGCTTCCCCGGTCGGCGCGGCGTCGGTGGCCGGGATGGCGCCGGCGGCCGCCGTGCCCTCGGCCTGCGGCACGGGCGCGGTCGACGATCGCTCGGTCGCCGACGGCACGACCGGCGCCGGCGGGACGACCGGCGGCGTCGCCGGCCAGGTCCCCCCGGGCATGCCCTCGCGGTAGACCCACAGGGGCTGCGCCTCGGTCTCGTCGTACCGCCCCTCGGCATCGTAGGAGCGCAGGACGTACTTCAGCTCGCGCATCGCTTCCGGCCCGGCCAGCGGCCGCCACTCCGCCGTCCCCGCCGCGTCGATGGACACGATCGCCAGCGGCGCCGTCCCGGTCGACTGATCCTTCGCGAAGAAACGGACCTCGGAGTGCTTCAGGAAGGCGGCGTAGTTGCTGTACATGCGGAAGCGGATCGGCTCGCCGCCGGTCACCGCCACCGGGTGCGCCGAGACGCCCAGCCGCGGCCGCGACTCGAGGTCGTCGAAGTGGAAGCGGATCTTCGCGCCGTCGAGGGCGACGTCGGTGCAGCGCTGCACGTCCGACGAGCTGCGATCGGGGTCGTCGATCGGCTGGCCGTCGACCGCGATGCGCATGGTGTTCAGCTCGTACGGGCTCTTCGGCTTGAGCTCGCGATCGAGCTTCGTGATGTCGATGTTGTCGTAGTCGAGCAGCGGCAGCGGCTCGTCGTACACCGCCTCGACCCGCACGAACGAGGTGTCCCCCTGGAGGAAGCCGCCGTTGACGACATCGTCGGACTGGACGAAGCCGCGGCCCTCGTGCTCGGCCGGCGCGCCCGCCAGCGCCGGATCCTGCAGGAGCAGCTCCTGCGCGCGGCGCGCGCGGTCGGCGGACAGCCCGACGTCGTCGCCGTACACCCCGGCGGTGCGGCGGTCGAGGCGCTCGTTCTTCGTGAAGCCGACGAACCGCAGGCGCGGGTTCTTCCGGTCGGCGATGTCGTTGAGGGCGCGCCGCAGGCTCTCGGCCAGGCCCGGCGGCACCACCGGCTGGCCGTTCTCGATGGCGAGCACGGGGAGCGGGCCCCACGGCGGGTCGTAGACCTTGGTGACCTTCTCTTCGCCCGACCCGTCGGGGCAGATCACCGGCTGGTCCGGCAGCTCCTGGAGCGGGTCGTCGTACCAGAACTCCACCTCGACGCGGCGGTTGAGCGCGCGTCCCTGCGGCGTGTCGTTGGACGCAGCCGGGTGCTCCGCGCCGTGGCCGTCGCTCTCCAGGGCGGAGGTCGGCAGCTTCAGCAGGTCCTTCATCGCCAGCGCGACGCGGCGCGCGCGCGCCTTCGACAGCGCCACCGCGTCGCCGTAGATGCGCTTGTCGCGATCGCTCAAAGGGGCGTCGTCGGTGTAGCCGATGAAGCGGACGGTCACGCCCTGCCGATCCTTGAGGTTGTCGAGCGCCTGCCGCACCTGGCGGGTGAAGTCGTCGGAAATCGGCGTCGTCTCGTCGTCGTACCGCAGCGGCGCGACGAGGTTGCGGACCCGCGCCCGCCGCTCCGCGCCTTCCTTGTAGCGCAGCATGCAGACGGTCTCGGTGCGGCAGACCTTGAGCTTGCGGACGTCGGAGGTCACCAGGACCTCCTGCTCCTCGACGGCGTCCTTGATCTCGTCGTACCAGACCTCGACCTCGACGCGGCGGTTCTGCGCGCGCCCTTCCTCGGTGTCGTTCGAAGCCAGCGGCTGCGTGTCGCCGACCCACTCGTAGGTGATCGATTCGGGGGGCAGCCCGAGGGTCCTCTTGAAGTACTCGGCCACCTCCCCGGCGCGCTCGCGCGACAGCCCCAGGTTGTCGCCGAACTTGCGCTGCAGGTCCGGCGACAGGCGCTGCGAGTCGGCATGCCCGACGAAGTGGACGCGGACGTTCTTGCGGTACCGCATGCTCTCGAGGATGCGGGTCAGCTTCTCGACATAGTCGGAGGGGATCTTCGCCACGCCCGACTCGAAGTGGATCGGCGGCACGACGTTGTGCAGCTTCACGGTCTCGGGTTTCTTCACCGCGACTTTCTTTTTCTCCAGGCGGTCGCCGCGGTTGGCGTCGAGCGCGTCCGGGTTCTGCGTCCACGGCCGGAACGGCTGGTCGGGGGAGAGGTGCCGCTCGACCGCCTCGCCCATCTTGTGCTCCTCGGGCGGGGGCGCATCGGCCGTCGTGGTCCCGTCGGCCGGCTTCGTCCCATCGGCGGGTTTCGTCTCGTCGGCCGCCGCGGTGTTCACGGGGGCCGCGACCGCGATCGCGCCGGCCAGGAGGGCGAGCATCAGGCCGCGCAGGAGGACGTCAGGCGTCAGGAGGCGGCGCGTCGTCACGGCGCCCCCTCTTTCCGCGCCGGCATTTCAGGCTTCTTCGGGGGCGCGCCGCGCCGCCAGAAGACCTCCGGCTCGATGTCGAGGCGATAGCCGCCCTTCGTCGTCGCCCAGGCGTCGGTCACCATGCGCTTGAAGGCGTCGAGGCGGCGCGACACGAGCGACGCGTCCTCGGTGTCCGCGAGGTAGGAAAGGCGCAGCACCGACGGGCCCTTGTGCAGCTCGGCGAGCAGGAGATCGAGGCGCGACTGCCACTGCGCCCGGACACCGGTCCCGCCCGGCTCGAACGCGGCGTCGGACAGGTCGATCGAGACGACCCGGTGGATCGTGGCGCCGAAGTTGACCTTGAGGGCCTTGCCGCGCGTGGCGCGCGCGATCGCCACCTGGTCGGTCGTCATGCGGAAGCCGCTGGGCAGCGTGCGGTCGTCGAGCTTGATGACGAAGTTGCTGCCGCGGCTCTCGTTCGGGACGATGGCGCAGGTGATGTGGTAGCGGCCGAAGGCGTCCGTCGTCGCCACCAGGCCGGTCGGCGTCGCCAGCCGCACGCCGGGGAGGCCTTCCTCGCCCTCGTCCTGCCGCTTGTTGCGGTTGGCGTCGTTCCAGACCTTCCCGGTCACGTCGGTGCAGTCGATCGTCGGATCGGGCGTGACCCGCACCGTCGCGGTCGCTTCGCCCGTGATCGCCAGGCCGTTGAGGCCGTTCAGGGCCACGGCCCGGTTGACGAATTCCCCCTCGCTGACGCCGGCGCCGACGGCGAGCAGGAGCTTGATGGTGCGGACCTGGACTCCGGTGAAGTCGAGGCCGGACCACGTCAGGTCGAGCCCGTTGACGGCCGGCTCGACCGGCAGGCCGTCGAGCAGGCCCGATCCGCGCACGTACACGAACCCGGGCGGCACGCGGTCGAGGATGCCCACGCTCGTGAGGAGCGTGCCCGAGACGTTGTTGACCGTGATGGTGTACGGGACGAGCTGCCCGCGCGTCACGTTGACGAGCGGCGTCGTCTTGGCGATCGCCAGCGCGCCGTTGAGCTGCGGATCGATCGGGATGTGGTTGTTGTAGAGCTGGTTCGAGCCCGGCGGGCTGCTGTCCAGGAGCAGGCGGAGGCGGTAGGTCACGCCGGCCGGCGGGATCGACACGGGCGGCGCGAGCTCCGAGGCCTGCACCTCGCAGTACTGGATCCCGGCCACGGTCACGATGATTCCGCCCGGGCAGGACGGCACCAGGTACGGCGGCGTCGCAGGGCCCGACGCCGGCGGGATGATCTGCGAAGCGCCCGCGACGAACGCCCCGGCAGGCGGCGTCACGTCGATCAGGTAGTCGCCGCGGATGGGGCAAGCGGGGTCGCTGAAGTTGATGTCGAACTTGTACCAGCCGTCTGCGAGGGTGATCTGTCCCTGCTGGGCCGGGTCGTCGAAGCAGCCGGGCGGCAGGGGTGTCCCGCCGGCGGCGGCGACGAGCCGCAGCGTCACCCCGGGGATCGGGACGCGCGCCATCGAGTTGTAGACGACGCCGTCCGGATCGATCGGCAGGTTCAGGTTCTGGACGTTGATCCCCGGCGGCGCGACGATGGCGCTGATGCGCTGCAGGCCGTTGGTGAACGGCGAAGCCGCGCGGCCCAGCATCGCCGTGGTCGGGCCGGCGCCCGGGGCGCTGAAGCGGATCTCGTACTGCACGCCGTTGGTGTCGTTCGGATCGACGTTGACGAAGCGGTAGTTCCCCGACGCGTCGGTCAGCACGGTGTCCCACGGGACGCCGTTACGGAAGAGCTGGACGGTCCAGCCGGCGAGCGCCCGCTCGCCCGCGTCGCGCGTGTCGTCGAAGTCGGCGTCGTGCCACGCCGCTCCGCTCAGCGCCGAGAGGCCCGGGATGCTGCCGATGACGACCGAGACGCTGGCGCTGGCGGTCTGCCCCGGGCTGTTCCAGGTGACGACGCCGGTGTTGGTGACCACCGTGCCGTTCGCCAGGGCCGCGTTGAGCGTGGCGCGGAACCGCAGCACGACGCTCGCGCCCGGCGGCAGCGGCCCGTAGGTCCCGGCGTAGTTGGCGGTGATGGTGCCCGCGACGACGCTGACCCCGGCCGCCGAGCCGTTCATGGTCGCGGTGCCGGGGACGATCGTGAGCTGGCCTGCCGGCAGCGTGTCGGTGAGGACGACGTTCTGCGCCGGCAGGGGAGCGATGTTGGAGACGGTGACGACGTAATCGAGCTGCCCGCCGGCCAGGGCGGGGCCGCCTCCGACGACGGTCACCTGCTTCGAGATGACGGTCTGCTGGACCGCGCCCACGACCACGACCGTGGGCTGCGCGCCGTTGCCGGGGTTGCCGTCGCCGTCGGTCAGGAGATTCGGCAGCTCGATGGTGTCCACCGTCGCCTGGTTGGTGATGAGCGTGCCGGCCGGCGTCCCGAGGTTGACGGTCAGCTCGAACACCAGGGTCGCCGTCTGTCCGGGGGAGATCGTTCCGAGGCCCGCTCCAGGCAGCGGCGGAGTCAGGTTGGAGGACGAGATGTCGATCCCCGAGGCGAGCGGCGACACGCCGCCGTCCGGCTGGCCGACCGGCAGGTTGTTCAGCCGTGTCGAGTTCGCGAAGTAGGTGGTGTTCGCCGGCACGGCGTCGGTCAGCACGACGCCGGTGGCGGGAACCGACCCGGTGTTGGTGATGGTGATGGTGTAGATGAGCCGGTCGCCCGGGTCGACGACCCCCGCGGACCCCAGGTCGTTCGAGAGCCCGACGGTCTTCGTCGCGTCGAGGAGCGGGAAGTTGCCGACCACGTCGCGGGTCGGGTCGTTCGGAGCCGGTGTGCCCGGGTCGTCGGACGGCTGATCGATGATGCTGCCGCCGGTGACGAAGCCCTGGTTCGAGAGGATGGTGCCGTCGGGGGTGCTCGGGATCACGACGACGTCGAAGGTGATGGTGGCGACGTTGGCCGCGGGCGCGGCCGCGTCGGCCGGCATCGTCCCCGGCACCGGGTTCGACGGCGGATGGATCAGCAGGCCGTTGACGACGGGCGACGTCCCGGCGACGTCCGCGACCGGCGCGCCGTTGAGCGTGGTGCTGCCGGCGACGTAGGTGGTGTTCGCCGGGATCGCGTCGCGCAGGACGACGTTGGTCGAGTCTTCGTTGCCGATGTTGACGACCGTGATGGTGTAGCGCAGCGTCTCGCCGGCGAGGAGCACGTTCGGATCGCCCGTCAGGTCGGTGGAGATCTTCTGCACCCGGAAGGCGGGGGCCGAGGCGATGGTCACCCGCGTCGGGTCCTCGTCGCCGGCCACGAACGGATCGGCGATGCCGTTGACGTTGGGGTCGTCGCTGATCGCGACGGTCGCGTTGGTCGAGGAGAAGAGGGTTCCCTGGTTGGTGACGACGAACCCGTTGGCAATCGCCGGCCGCAACCGGATGTCGAAGACGACCGTGAGCTGGCTGTTGATCGGCAGGCTCAGGTTGCTCACGTCGAGGATGCCGGTGCCGTTCGGGCCGCCGTTCGGGTTCGAGTTGTTGACGGCGCCGGGCGGCGCGGACACGAGCGAAAGCGTGCCGGCCGCGAACGCAGGCGAGGCGTTCATCGCGTCCATCACGTCGTTGATGCGGAAGTTCGCGAGCGGCGTGTCGGTCGTCTGGAAGCGGAACGTGTAGCGCAGCGTGTCGCCCGGAGCGGCCGACGTCGCCGGGTTCGCCCCGGTCGTCAGGTCCTGGACCGTCTTCGAGAAGAAGGAGCCGAAGAGATCGGCAGTGACGGTCCAGGGGTCCTGGAAATCCGCGACGGCCGGTGTGCCGTTGGTCAGGTTGTTGTTGGTCGCGATGCGATTCGGGTTGGTGCCGGCGCCGTTGAACCACTGGATGGCGCCCGCGACGTTGGTGAGGTTGGCGTTGTCGTTGGTGTTGGCGTCGAGCTGCGTCCGGTACTGGACGATCAGCCGCTCCGTCGGGCCGATGCGCGCCTGCGCCGTCAGCATCGTCAGGTCGAGGCGGCACTGGTTGGGGCCGGTCCAGTTGAAGGTGTAGTCGGTCCCCTGGACGAGCGGCCCCTTGCCCGGGACCGGGGTGACGCCGTTGGCCGCGAAGACCCGGGCGCTCAGGATCTGCGGCGCGATGTTGCACATGCCGCCATTGCCGCCGCGCGGCAGCACGTCGCGCAGAGAGACGTCCCAGGCGTCGATGTTCCCGGTGTTCTGGAGGTTCAGGTTGAAGGTGCCCCACTGGCCGAGGTTCATGGTCGCGGGGCCGGTCTTGTCCATGATCAGAGCGGGCGCGGAGATGGTCAGATTCGGCGAGGCGCCGTGCTCGCCCGGGAGCGGCTGGTAGAAGGTCCCCGAGATCAGGCGTCCGAAGGACCAGTTCGCCGTGTTGTGGAACTGGGTGCCCGGGTTGTTCGGCGGCGCGGTGTTGTTGAGGACGACGGTGAGGTTGATGGCGAACTGGCGGCCGGCGGTGACGATCGGGAAGCCGCCGAACGTCAGCACATTGCCGACGTTGGTGAACGTGTGCGGCACCGCCGTGCCGTCGTCGAGCCACGTGACGGTATGGCTCACGTAACTGAGATTCACGCCGGTGGCGTTGAGGTCGTCCGTCACCGTGATGCTGTGCAGGTCGTTGACCGACCCCGCGTTGTTGATGATGGTGCCGGTCGCCGGGTTGAACAGGACCGGGATGGTCATCGTCCAGGTGAACGGGACGCCGATGGTGACGAACGGCGGCCCCGGCGGATTCGCCTTGTCGATCTTCTCGACCGGGATGAGCAGGTTGATGCAGTTGTTCTGGACCGTCGTGGAGGCGCTGTTGACGAACCAGATGAAGTTCCCCTGGGCCTGGAGGTTGCAGGCCATGTTGCCGGTGTGCACGACGTTGTCGAAGATGAGCAGCGTCGCCGGGGGGAGACTTCCGAACCAGGAGATGTTGGAGGTCAGCGGGTTGGCGGCGGTGTAGTTGCGGATGGTGCAGGGGCCGTCGATCTGGATCTGGGGGGGAGGGACCGGGTAGTTGACGAAGCCGTCGATGATGCCGCCGGCGTCGCCGACGCAGTCAATCGCCAGCGCCTGCGACGACGCGCCGAGCGAGACGGCGAAAAGCGCCAGCAGCAGGAAGAGCGCCTTCCCGCCGGGCCGCCTCGCGCCGATGACCTCGCTGAACCTCATGGACGCCCTCGCTCCCACTGGCTACCCGGGGGACCGTGGCCGTCCACGTGGTGGACGTGATTCCGGCGGTCCCGCCGTCGTGAGGCCCTCCCCAGGGCCCGTTAGACCGGTGACTTTGCGTCGCCGCCTTTCGGCGGCTTTGCCTTTCTCAAAATCGCGTCTGAGTCAGTCGCTCAGTTGTTGCGCGTCCTCCTCGTCCCGTCTCGTCTCCGCTCCGCCCGTCCCGCCTCAGGAAGCCGGCAGGAAGTCGATCGGATACGAGATGGTGATCGGCGGCACCCCTTCCTTCGCGCCGAAGTTGATGGTCAATGTAATCGCCACGACCTGGTCGGCCAGCATCGGTGCGTTCATGTCGGACGACTGCAGCTTGCACATCGAGACGCGGCCGTCCGGCTCGATGGTGAGCCGCAGGACCATCTGTCCCTTGAGCGTCGGGTCTTTGCGCAGCTCGCGGTTGTAGAGACGGTAGAACTGCGCCTTGTAGCGGTCGAAGACGATCTGGATCTCCTCGTCGGTGCGGGCCGGACCGGCCCCGCCGCGCGACAGAGGGCGATCGCCCCCGCCGATCCCGGCGATCGAGCTGACCATCTGGCCGGGCTCGATGCCGGTGCCGCCGCCGCCACCGCCGGGGCCGGCGCCGGGGAACGCGCCCCCGCCGCCGCCACCCACGGTGCGCCGCAGCGAGCCGGCGTCGATGCCGCCGCTCGATCCCGGCGTGCTGGTCGTCAGGGCGGAGGACGGCAGGCCTGGACCCCGATCGACCGCGTCGCTGTACTTCGCGTCGCGGCCGAGGCGCGGCCCGGCCTTGTCCTTGGAGAGAGCGGCGAACTGGTTCTTGAACGCCAGGATGCCCTGCGTGCCGATGGCCGGCTTCGCCGGCACCGGCGGACCCGGCGGAACGTCCTGCGGTCCGGGCGCCAGGGGCGCGGGGGCCGGGTTCTTCGGCTCGGGCGCCTTGGGCGCCGGGCCCTTGTCCGGTCCTTTCGGAAGCGCCTGCACCGGCGGGGCCGGCATCGTCGCCGGAGGCGGCGGCCGGTGGAAGACCACGTCCAGCTCCCTCGGCTGCGCCTGCGGGATCAGGACCTTCGCGGGGATGAGCAGCAGCAGCATCACCGCCGCGAGGTGGTACCCGATGCTCGTCGCCAGGCCCCGGGGGGACAGAGTCCCGGAGGTCCTGGGCAGAGCCCCGGGGGTCCGGGTCACGCTCGTGTCCGATTCCACGGTTGTCTCCACGCCGTCACCTCAATCGGTGGTGAGGAATTCGATCCGCAGGTCGTCGACGCCGGACCTCGCCATGTCGACGATCCGCAGGACGCCCTCGTAGTTCATGCCGTCCTCCGCGGCGAGGAACAGCACGTGCTCGTCCGCGGGCTTCCCTCCCAGGTACATGGCCACCTGCGAGGCGACCTCGGAGACGGGGATGTCCCTTCCGCCGAGGGTGACGTGACAGTTCGAGGGCAGCCCCTCGCCCGCCGGAGGATCGACGACCGGGCAGGTGGCCGGTGAGAGAGCCAGGACGAGCTGCGAGACCTCGGAGGGCGGCGGGCCGGGGGCGGCCGAGACCTTCGGCATCCCGACGTCGTAGCCCTCCAGGAGCAGCGGCACGACCACCATGAAGATGATCAGCAGCACGAGCACCACGTCGACGAGCGGCGTGACGTTGATCTCGGACTGCAGGGAACTCCCGTTGGTCACCTGCATGTCAGTCTCCCTTCTTCTCGGCGCCGTGCCTGGCGATCAGTCCGACGCCCTGGAAGCCGGCCGCCTCGACCGCCTGCATGGCCAGGCGCACCTCGCGGAAATGGAGCCGCGCATCGCCGCGGATCACGACCTTCGGATCCGGTTCGTCCCCCACGGCGGCGCGCAGGCTGTCGGCGAAGGCGTCGGGCGGGACCGGCACTTCGTCGATCCACATCCCGCCGTCCTTGTCCACCGAGACCAGGATGCGGCCCCGCTCGTCCCCCTGCTCGCGCGGCTTCACCGTCTCGGGCAGGGCGACGTCGGGCCCTTTCCGCATCATGGTCGGGGCCACGACCATGAAGATGATCAGCAGCACCAGCACCACGTCGACGAGCGGCGTGATGTTGATGGATGCCTGCATCTTTCCGGGTTCGCCGAGTTGCATTTAGGCGGCCCTCGACGACTTCAGCGCCAGCATCTTGGCGTCGCGGACCTTCAGCTCCGGCACCTTGAACAGGCAGTTCACCAGCAGCGACGAGGCCCGGTTGATCTCGACGTGGAAGGTCTCGAGCCGGCCGGTGAACTGGTTGAAGGCGACGACGGCCGGGATGGCGACGAAGATGCCGAGCGCGGTCGCGACCAGGGCCTCGGAGATGCCGCCCGACACGGCCGCCATCCCGCCGGACCCGGTCGCGGCGATTCCCTGGAAGGCGTTGATGATCCCGACGACGGTGCCGAAGAGGCCGATGAACGGGGCCGTCGAGCCGATGGTCGCGAGGAAGCCGAGGCCCTTCTTCATGTTGATCAGGACCTCCGCCTTGGAATCCTCGAGCGCGCTCGTGACCAGCTCGAGCGATTCCGCATGGGCGCCCCCGGCCTGGCGCACGCCGTCGTACTCGGCGGCGCCCGCCGAGACCACCTGCGCCACGTGCGAGTGCGGGTACTTGCGCACGGAGTCCAGCAGCTCCTGCACCTCGCCGCCATGGAGGAACTTCCCGAGCACCGGCTTGAAGGCCTGCGACTGCTTCACGGCCGCGCGGAAGCGGCGGTGCTTGTCGACGATCATCCCGACCGAGAAGATCGACAGCATCGCGAGCACGCACATCACCGCGCCTCCGAAGAGGCCGACGTTCCCCAACAGCTCCGAGATGGTCATGACTTCCCCCCTTTCGCACCGTTCTGATGCGTCGTTGTAGGCGTGTTTGTGGACCTCAGTTCGAAATAGTTCAGGACCCGCATGAAGACGTCCTTGTCGATGGGCTGCCGCGAGTCGTCGAGCAGGGTCTGGATCCCCATCCCCTGGCCGATCTCCGAGCTCTTCCAGGGGACGATGACCAGGGCCTTGGGCGCCTCCTGGTTCCCGAGAATCGACATCCCCAGGTTCGGATCCTCCTTGGGCTTCACGTCCGCCTGCGGCTCCGCCGCCTTGTCCTCGGCGTCCGCGGCCAGGGGCCCGGCCTCAGGGGCCGGAGCCTTGGGCGTCGGAGCAGAAGCCCTGGGCGTCGCCGACGGAGCCTTCGGCGACGCACTCCTGGACGCCGCGGGCTGCGCCTTGGGCGCCGGAGCCCCTGTCTTCGCCGCCGTCGGGGGCTTCGCATCCTTCTTCGGTGCCGTCGCGGGAGCGGCGGGTTTCTTCTCCGGCGGCGGGTTCTGAGCCGGCTCGGCGGCACCCAGCAGCGTCACTCCGGCCGCGAGCAGCAGGACGACGAACGGGGTCCGGGTCATTTTTTCTCCTTCCGGGTCGCACGGTTGCGCAGGTCGGCGATCCACTTGGCCGGCTCCGCGTCGTCGGGGACGAGGCGGTGATAGGCCTCGTAGTGCTCGATGGCGCAGCCCGGATCGGACAGGTAAAGGTCGCAGAGGATCGCCAGGTTCTTGTGCGCGTAGTGGAAGTCCGGGAACTGCGCGAGCGCCTGCTCGTAGCTGGCCCGCGCCTTCGCGAGCTCGCCGCGGCGCCGCTGCACGAGACCCAGCTCGTTCCACGCCGCCGGGTGCTTCGGGCTCAGCTCGACCGCCTTCTGGAGGCTCGCCTCGGCTTTCTCGAGATCATTCGTATGCGCATACGCGATGCCGAGATCGAAGTGCGCCGCCGTGAGCGCCGGCGCCTTCTCCGTCACCTTGACGAGCAGCGGAATGGCGGCCGCGTCGTTCCCCTGTTCCAGCTGGCGCGCCGCCGCCTCGTAGTCGTTGCGCACCTCCGAGGGGACAGAGACGCTCTGGCTGATGGTGAACCCGGACGCGTCCTTCGACAGCTTCGCCTCCGTCACCTGAGGCGCGGGGCTGATCGGCTCGACCTGCGCCGGCGCGTGCGGCGACGACGCGCAGCCCAGGAGCAGGGCCGGCGCGAACGCCAGGGTCACGACCAGGCGGCGCATCAGCGTCCTCCCTTCGGCTTCGGCGTTTTCGCCGGGGCGGGGGAGTGGGCCGGCGGCTTGGCCGGCTCGGCCGGCTTGTCGGCGGCGGCGGGATCCTTCGCAGGCGCGTCGTTCGCGGGCGAGTCGGCGCCCTCCTTCGCGGGCGCGGCGTCCTTCGCCGGCTTGCCAGGCGTCGGCATGCCGTCGGGCGCCGGCGGCGGAGGCGGAGGGGGCATGAGCGACAGCGGCGTGCGGTACGTGTAGGAGTCGATCGACTTGAGCGGGCCGCTGCTCGCTTCCTTCTTGGCGTAGCGTCCCGGCACCAGCTCGGCCAGGCGGGCGAGGCTCTTCTCCGTCCAGGAGCTGACCGAGCCCTGGCGCATCATCTCCAGGTTCTTCTCGTGGAAATCGATCGCCTTCTCCTCGAACGGGTAGGCCTCCTCGTCGAGGGCCGACTCGTACTCCGCCACCCGGTCGGCGGGGAGATCGGCGGGCCGCTCCGAGTCCGTCAGCGAGCGGCTGAAGTCGTAGTAGGTCTCGGCCATGTAGAAGGTGGCGGCCGCCGTCACGTCGGAAATCTCGTAGTCCACGAGGGCGTCCATCGTGTCGATGACGGCGTCCATGCGCTTCTTCTTTTCCGCCAGGCTCTTCTCGAACGGCTGCGTGAGCTTCACGGCGGTGAAGCGCGTGTAGCTGTCCTCCGAAAGGACGAGCGCGGAGCGCCCGGCGATGGTCCGGGTGCGTGCGGTCCGCTCCTTCCCGGCACCGGCGTCGAGGTGCACGATCTCCTCGAGCTGCTTGCGGTAGAGCCCGTCCTCGTTTGCCGTCTTGTGGATCTCGGCCATCTTCGAGCGGGTGTCGAGCGCCGCCTCGAGCGGGTGCGGGAACTCCTTCACGTAGCGCCCGTACGCTTCGAGTGCCTTGTCGCTCGTCCGGGACTGCACGTAGAGGTCGCCCGCGAGCAGGAGCGAGTCGCCCTTGACCTTCGGGTCCTCGGACTGGGATGCGAGGTTCTCGTACTCCCCGGCGGCGCGCGCGAGCTGCCCGCTCTCCTTGTAGGCGAGGGCGATCTGCCGGGTCGCCTCGACCTGCAGCTTGTGCCCGGGGAAATCCGTCCGGAAGGTCTCGAGGGCCGTCGCCGCTCCCGTCCAGTCCTTGAGCGACAGGAGGGCCGTGCCCGCGTCGTACTCCGCCGCGGGGCGGATGGCGGAGGTCGGCGCGGCGGTGCGGATGCGCGCGAAGTGGCCGGCGGCGGTCTTGAAGTCCTCGGCGTCGCGCGCCTGCTCGCCCTGTTTGTAGATGGAGGCGGCGAGGTTGTCCACGAGCGCGGCGCGGCCGTCGTCGTCGGCCGGCGTGGCGGCCAGCACCTGCGTGTAGGCGTTCTCGGCCTGCGGGTAGCGCGCCAGCTCGAACGAGCCGTGCGCCACGACGGTCCAGGCGGTCCGTTTCAGGTCCGGCTCCGCCCCCGGCCACTTCTCCAGGAGGCGCCCGGCGACGTCGACGGCGGCCGGGTAGTCCTTCATCTCGTAGAGGTCGTCGGCGGCGGCCCCGAGGATCGCCGCGGCGTGCTCGTGGTCCGGGAAGGTGTCGGCGAACTTCAGCGAGCTCGCGACCGTCTGGCGCCGGATCGTCTCCTTGTCCTTGTCGTCCGCCGCCTTGAGCTGCTCGCGGTGGGCGAAGACCGCGGCGTAGCCGGCCGCCGACGACTTCTCGTGCGCCGGGTACTCGTAGGCGGTGTGCTCGTACTGCAGCGCCGCCTGGGCGAAGTCCTTGTTCTCCAGGAACAGGTCCGCGAGGCGGTAGTTCATCCCCGGGGTCTCGGCGTCGGTCGGGAAGGAGGCGAGGTAGTCGCCGTACCAGCGGCGCGCTTCCTGGTAGTGCGCCTGCTTCTCGTCGTCCTTCTTCGCGCCCTGGTACTGCGCGTGATAGTGCGTCGCCAGGTCCTTCAGGTCGGTCTTGAGGTACGCCACCACGTCCGGCGATTCCTCGATCTTGTTGTGCTGCCAGTACTCGGCCTTGACACCGTAGTGCGAGGCGAAGTCGCGCTTCGACTCGAGCACGAGCTTCGGGAAGCCGCCCTTGGTGAAGGTGTCCACGACGCGCATGCTGAAGGCCGGCGCCTGGCGGTGGAACGGATGGAGCGCGACGAACGCGTTGAAGGTCTTCGCCGCGTCGTCGTAGCGCAGCTTCTCGAGGTAGTGGTCGCCGAGGTTCGTGTAGACGCGGTCCTCGTAGGGCCGCTCACCGGCCTTGCCGAAGTAGTCGCGGATCGCGTCGGGGCCGCCGAGGTTGCTGAAGCTCAGGCTGATGACCCGGAAGGTATCCGCGACACGGCGCTCGTCGTCCTCCTCGTGCTTCTGGTCGAAGTCGTACCCGGCCGCGACCTTCGAGTCGATGAGCGCCATGTACTGCTGCAGCGCCTCTTCGTAGAGGTCCTGCTTGTAGAAGGTCCAGCCGAGCTTGTAGAGGGCCAGCTCGTGGAAGGGCGACCCGGCGCCGAGCTTCGTGACCGCGGCGTAGGCGTTCTCGGCGTCGCGGAACTTGCGGCGCGTGAAGAAGTATTCGCCGCGCCGGAACTGCACCTCGTCCATGTGCGGCGACGTCGGGTTCGCGGCGATGAGGCGGTCCATGATCGACATCGCCTTCTCCGTCTTGCCGACCTCGTCGTACGCCCGCGCCATCTGGTAGAGGACCTGGTCGCTGTTCTGGTACTCGGGGTATTCCTGCAGGAGCTTCTCGTAGAGCGCGATCGCCTCCAGCGGGCCCTTCGGATCGGCGCCGCCCGGCAGGCCCGGGATCGACGCGTCCGCATCGCCGCTCGCAGGCCACGCGCTTCCGGTCGTGGCGCGCTTCTCGAAGTCCAGCTGGTTCTCGTGCGGCGCGGCCGGGCCGGCCGCCACGGGCGCGTTCGCGGACGTCGTCGCGGGCGTCTCGGCTGCGAGCGGGAAGGCCACGGGCTGCGGCAGCCCGGCCCCCGGCCGGATGCCGAACTGCTTCTCCACCTGCAGGTCGGCCAGCCGCCGCATCGCCTCGGGGGTCATCGCCGAGACGGGGGTCTCCTCGAGGAACTTGCGATAGGCCTGCATCGCCTGGTCGAGCCCCTGGTCGACCGTGGCGTCCTTCAGATCGGGCTCGACGTGGTGCAGCTCCGCCAGCGTCCCGCCCTGCTTGGGCGTCGAGGCGCAGCCGGCCAGGAGCACCGGCGCCAGCAGCATCGGCACGGCGTAGCGGCGCATCAGTGCGGCTCCTCCGCCTTGGCCGGGGCCTGCGGCGGTTCCGTTTTGGCTGGAGCCTGCGGCTGGTCCGGGCCCGTCGAGGCGCGCGCGGCGCGGTCGTAGCTGTCGGCGACTGCGAAACGCGCCTGGGCCTGCTGCTCCACCAGGTGCTCGCGGCGGGCCTGGAGCTGGTTGAGGGCGACCATCTCGATCAGCCGGCCCTGCTGCGCCCGCAGGGTGTCCACCTGGAGCCGCGCCTCGCCCACTCGGACCCGCAGCCTGCCGATCGTCTCGTCGTAGCCGGCGTAGCTGTGCGTCGCCGCCTGGCGCGCGCGGACGAAGGAGTCGTACGTCCTCTGGAGGGCTTCGACCTGCCGGTTCAGCTCGTTGAGGTGCGTCCAGGCAGCGGTCAGCCGATCGTCGTACTGGGTCCGCAGCGTGTAGGCGAGCACCGCGCGCAGCCGGCCGATGCGGGTGCGCAGCGTGGCGACGTCCGGGCGGTTTGACCGGCCGAGCGCCTTCTCCATGCGGTCGAGGGACTCCGAGGCGATCCGCTCGTCGGCCGTGGCCAGGAGCTCCGGCCGCGGCGCGGTCAGCATCTGCTGCAGGCGCTCGCCGAGGTGCCGCTTCTGCTCCAGCCGCAGGCGCATCCGCGAGTCGAGCGAGCGGAAGCGCGCGTCCACCTCGGGCAGCAGCGGCTCGTAGTTCTTCCCGCGCAGCCGGACGAGGTCCTCGAAGGCGTCGAGCCCGGTCTTCCAACCGCCGAGCCGATCCTGCAGGTCCTCGAGATCGAGGTAGTTGTGCAGCGCCGTCTGGAAATCGTGCGACGCCATCAGCTCCATCAGGTAATAGGTCTCGGGCGCGCCGGGCAGGCTGCGCAGGCGGATCACCCAGGTGTCGTCCTGCCGGCTCTCCTCGCGCACCAGCGCCGCGAGGAACCGCCCCGCCCGGATGCTGGCGATCGAGGCGTCCACCTTGTCGATCTGGCCGCCGAGCGTCTGGAGCGCCTGCCCGTAGAGAAGAGCGGCGCGTCCGTGGAGGTTCAGGCTGGCGTAGGCGTGCGGGACGGCCAGCACGGCTTCCTGGACCGCGGGATCCGTCGGGTCGCGGTTCACCAGGATGCTCCACGGCACGAGAGCGCGATCGAACTGCCCGGCGCTGGCCTCGGCCCATCCGGCGCGCAGCAGCGCCTGGTTGGAGAACGGTCCCTCGAGGCGGACGCGGTCGAGCGCCTGCCTGGCGCGTCCGAGCGATCCCGCCTCGAACAGCATGGCCCCGAGCACGAGGTTGGACTTGTCGCGGATGGCGAAGCCGGCGTCGTCGCGCGCGGCCAGCACACCGGCATGGTCGAGCTGGTCGACGGCGTCGGGCGTTCGCCCGTCCTGGAACAGTGCGATCCCGAGGTTGTAGGCGGTGAACCCGGCGTCCGCGTCGCCCGCGTGCGCCTGCTTCAGCACCCGGACGGCGTCGGCGGGCCGGCCGTTCGCCATGGCGACGTTCGCCCGCAGCAGCTCGAGGTCGTCGCGGATCGCCTCCGGCACCGTCCCCTTGATCCGGTCGAGCGCCTGCTGCGCGTCGTCGAACTGGTCTTTCTGGAAATGGATGCGGGCGAGGCGGAAGGCGGCCTCGTTGCGCACCGACTCGTCCACCGCGCCCTCGAGGACCGCCTTGATGGCGCGGCCCGCCTTGTGGTGCATGCGGTAGTCGAGCTCGAAGTCGCCGACCGAGAACTCCGCGTCGTGGACGTGGAAGTGGAGCGGGTCACGCAGCGGCTCGTCGAGCCCGCGGTACTGGCCGAGCTCGGTGTCGAGCCTCTGGATGGCGTCGAAGAACTGTCCCTGGTACGCGTGATAGAGCGCCTCGCCGAAGTAGAGATCCTTGAGGCCGGGATCCGGCGGGGCGGGGGCGCCTGAGGACGGACGGACCGCGAGCCCCAGCAGGAGGCCGAGTCCGACGATCCGCCAGGGCGCCTTGCGCATCCTTCACCACTCTCCGAAAGTGATGGGCGGGTTGCCCGCGCCGGTGCCGCCGAGCGTCAGCGCCAGGAGCTTCGGCTTGACGTCCTTGCGGAAGGGGAAGCGCTCCGTGCGGCTGAAATCGGCGCCGCTGTCGCGCTTGCCCTCGGCGAGCACCTCGATCTGGTGATCGCCCGTGGCGACGTTGCCGACGTAGAGCCGCTGCACGCCGCCTTTGCGGAGCGCCTCGAGCTCCTTGGCCGTGTAGATCGACTGCGCCGCGAGCTGGCCGTCGATCGTCAGCTTCACGGAGTCGAGCCGCATCGTGTCCTTCGACGCGATGGCGATGAAGACCGCGACCTGCGTGCCCGAGGGATACAGGAGCTTCTCCTCGAGCTGGCTCAGCTCGGCGGCGATCGAGAGGACGTCGGACTTGACCTCCTGGATCTGCTCGTCGAGGCCGCGCATCTGCTGCTTGTCGGTCGGCTTCTGCTCCGCGCCGCCGGCGACGCCGGTCAGGCCACAGAGCAGCGCAACGACGAGGACCCGCGGGGCGATTGCCCCCGGGCGCTTGGAATGAACACGTTCCGCCATGCCGTTCCTCCCCTCCGCCACGACCCGGGTCGAGCACGAAATCGAACTCGCTCGCCCGGCCGGGCGTTCTCACCGCCGGCTGCGGCCTCCGCTCCCAGAGCAAGGTTCCTGCCAGAGTCGATCACGCTGAAATGGCCTACTGGCGGGCCTTGCGTCGAGATTCCGCACGCCGCGCCACGATCCGGTGATCGCTGTCCCCCCGTTTGGTAATCGGCGGGTCGGTCCGCCGCCGTCCCGGGGCGATTCCGACGGCCCGCCGCCGGGGTTGGGGACGGCCTGTTGACGATCCGCGGGCGCGGAGGTAGAAGGGGCCGAACCGATCCCTCGGAGGAGAAGTCATGCAGGCCGGACCGACCGATCCCGCCGCGGCGGCGACCGTCGCCGAGCACGTGGACCAGGCGCGCGACTGGGTGAGCGATCTCTGGGACTACTGCGCGAAGCTCCTGGCGCAGTACGGCTTCCGATTCCTCGGCGCCGTCGTCATCCTGATCATCGCCTCGATCGTGTCGCGCTGGACGCGGCGCGTGGTGCTGGCGGCCCTGGCGCGCGCCGGCGTCGAGCCGACGATCGCCAAGTTCGGAGCGAACGCCTCGCGCTACGCCGTGCTGATCCTGGCGGTCCTGAGCTGCGCTCCCCTCCTGGGGATCAACATCACCGCCTTCGCGGCGCTGCTCGGCGCGGGGGGCCTCGCGGTGGGCCTGGCGAGCCAGGGGGCGCTGTCGAACGGAGCGGCGGGGCTGATGCTCCTGATCACCCGCCCCTTCAAGGGAGGGGACACCATCGCGGTGGACGGGGTCTCCGGCATCGTCGAGGAGATCCAGCTCTTCTCGACCACGCTGAACACGCCGGACAACCGGCGCATCCTGATGCCGAACAACTCCATCTTCGGCAAGGTGATCGAGAACAGCACCCTCAACCCGAAGCGATCGACCACCTTCTTCACGGTCGTCGCTCCCGAAAGCGACGTCGCGAGGGTGCGGGAGACCCTGCAGCGCGCCTGCGCCGGCTGCGCCTCCGCCGTCCGCGATCCGGCCCCGGTGGCGCTCCTCGTCGATTTCGCGGAAGGCGGGCTGAAGTGGTCGATCACCGTCTGGGCCGAGACGCTCCTGCTGCCGCAGGCGCGAGACGAGGCGATCGCCGCGGTGCGGGATGCGCTCGTGAAGGAAAAGATCGGCCGCCCCGTCCCGGTGACGACGGTGCGGCTGCTGGACGCGCCGCCCCGGATGGGCGCCTAGTCGGACGAGTCGAGCGTCCGCCCCGCGCCGCCCGCGATGCGGGCGAAGACGGCGTCCACCACCCGGTCGCAGCGCGACAGGTGGAACTGGAAGGCCGCGGCGCTGGTGGAGCCGGCGCGCCGGTACAGTTCCTCGCGGATCCGGGCGCGCGCGCGGTGCAGCCGGGTCTTCACCACATCCTCGCTCACGTCGAGACAGCGGGCGGTCTCGGCGGTGTCGAGCCCCTCGACCTCCCGCAGGGTGAAGACGGAACGGTGATCGGCGGGGAGGGCGTCGATCGCCGCCTCCAGCAGGGTTCGGATCTCCTGATCGAACATCTCTCTCTCCGGGTTCGGTCCTTTTTCGAGGCGGGTCGCCGCCGCGTCAACGCCGCCTGAGAATCGGGGCGGCCGGGCCCCGAGCCGGGTCAGGCTGCCTCCAATCCCCACGAATAAAGAGGATGGAGGACCGAATGAGAGAATCGCCGTCCAATCCGAACAGAAACGTGACCGCCGCGCTGGCGATGGCGGCGGTGCTCTTCCTGGCGGCCGTGCCCGCCCTGGCGGCCGAGACCTGGAAGGGCGTGTCGCTCGTGGACACGCAGTGCGCCTCGCGGGTGAAGAGCGATCCGGATGCCCACACCACGAAGTGCGCCCTGCAGTGCTCGAAGAACGGCTTCGGGATCTACGCCGCCGACGGCACCTGGCTCAAGCTCGACGAGGCGGGGAACAAGCTGGCGGAAGCCGCCATCAAGGGAACGAAGAAGACCGACCACATCCGCGCCACGGTGACCGGCGAGCGCCAGGGCGACACCATCAAGGTCGCCACGCTCACGCTCGACGAGAAAACGTCTTAACGCAGCCCGAGCTGCGAGGCGAGGAACGCCAGCTCCAGCGACTGGTCCTCGACGATCTTTCCCAGGGGCCGGCCGCCGGCGTGTCCCGCCTTGGTGTCGTAGAGGAGCAGCACCGGCCGCCCCGAGGTGCTCGCCGCCTGCATGCGCGCCGTCATCTTGCGCGCCTGCAGCGGCGGCACCCGGGTGTCGGCGTCCCCGGTCATGAACAGGACCGCGGGATAGGCCGTTCCGGGCGTCACCTTCTGGTACGGCGAGTAGGCCTGCAGGTACTTGAACTGGTCCGGCTTCGAGGCGTCGCCGTACTCGAGGAGGGCCGGCGGGTTGTTGTTGGGGAAGCGGTAGAACCCGAGCATGTCGAGGTCGGGGAACTCGCACAGGACAGCGCGGAAGAGCGCCGGCTGCTGCGTCATCACGGCCCCCATCAAGAGTCCGCCGTTGCTGGCGCCGCGGATGGCGAGCTTGTCCGACGAAGTCACGTGGTTCGCGACGAGCCAGCGGGCCGCCGCGATGAAATCGTCGAAGACGTTCTGCTTGTTCTGCAGCATCCCCGCCTTGTGCCAGGCCTCGCCGAATTCGCTGCCACCCCGGATGTTGGCCACGGCATAGACGCCCCCCTGCTCCAGCCACCAGGCGGTTGAGCTCGAGAAGGCCGGGGTGATGCTGACGGCGAAGCCGCCGTAGCCGTAGAGGAGCGCCGGCGCCCGGCCGTCGAGCGCCAGCCCCTTCCGGTGCACGAGGAACATCGGCACCTTCGTCCTGTCCTTCGAGTCGTACCAGACCTGCTTCGTCTCGTACCGATCCGGCTCGAACGGGATCGCCGCCCGCCAGAAGGAGATCGTGGTGCGCGACGCGACCGACGCGCGCAGCGTCGACGGCGGCGTCGTATAGGACTGGAAGTCGAAGAAGACCTCGTCGGAGTCGAAGCGGCCGGTGAGGTTCCCGACCGTCCCCGGACCCGGCAGGGCGATGCCCCCTTCGCGCTTGCCGTCGAGCGTGTAGCTGTCCAGGCGCGCCGCCACGTCGTGCAGCGTGTGGACGATCACCCGCCCGCCGGCGATCGCCATCCCTTCGATGGCGTCCGGACCGGTCGGGACGATGTCGCGCCAGTGTCCGGGCTCCGGATGCGCGGGGTCGATCTCCACGATGCGGCCGGTCGGGGCCTGCCAGTCGGTCTGGGCGATCAGCCGATCCCCCGCGAAGGCGGCCTGCACGTGCGCGTCGAGCCCGCGCACGATCGGGCGCGCCGATCCGGGCGGATCGAGCTCCTGGACGTACACCTCGCTGCTGGCCCACCCGTGGGCCACCGACAGGAGCAGGTGGCGTCCGTTGTCCGAGACCGTGGCGCCGACCCAGTCCGTCGGTCCGAACCCGGAACCGAACACCTCGGTGTCACGCTCGACGGGCGACCCGACCGCGTGGTAACGGATGCGGATGCCGGTCGCCCGATTCTGCCGCGCATAGTAGAAGCCCTTCCCGTCCGGACGCAGCGACACGCCGCGGTACAGGGCGCGCGGCAGGCGATCGGGCAGGTCCTTGAAGGTGCGCGTGTCCCGCAGGCGCAGCTCGGTCTCGTCCTCGCCCCCGGTGCGGACGCCGTACGCGAGCATCCCGCCGTCCATCGAGAGGTCCTCGATCGACACGCTGGTCGTGTGGTCGGGGCTGAGCGGCGCCGGATCGAGGAGCACCGCCTCCTTGCCGTCGAGGCCGTCGCGCACGAAGAGGATCGGCAGATCGTCCCCGGCGCGGCGCCTCTGGATGAAATAGCGCCCGCCCCGCTCGGTCGGGGCCCACTGCGCATCCTGGCGCGCCAGGGCGGTGAGCCGCTCCCGGATCGCGCCCCGCATCGGCAGCGGATCGAGCAGGGAATGCGCGTACTTGTTCTGCGCGTCGATCCAGGCGCGCGTCTCGGGGGCGTTCTGATCCTCGAGCCAGCGGTACGGGTCGACGATGGTGACGCCGTGCAGCGTTTCCTTCACGTCATCGCGCCGCGTGACCGGCGGGGGAGGAAGCTTCGCGACGACCGCGGGCTTCGCAGCGACCGCGGGCTTGATCTCGGGCTCCGGCGACGCGGCGCCGGCCCCGGTCGTCGCGAGGGCGCCGGCCGACGCGAGACACAGCATCAGGATGGACAGGCGATCGATCCGCGCTCGACGTCGTGATGCAGGCATCGCGAGACCTCCGGAATGTGTGCGGCGGGTGGCTACGTGTCGAACGACGCGACCGCGGCGTTCTCGTCGTCGAAGATCCTGAAGACCTTGCTCAATGAAAGCATCTCGAGGAGCTCGCGCACCTTGCCCTTCGGATGGAGCAGGCGAATGTCGCCTCCCTGCTCGACCGTCCGCTTCTTGCAGGCGATCAGGTCTCCGAGCCCGGCGCTGTCGAAGAAGGAGACCCGGGCGAGATCGAGCAGGATCCGGCCGCGACCCTGGTCGAGGAGCTGGGACAGCGTCTGTCCGAGGTCGGAGAGGCGCCGGCCGCGAAGGTCGAGGGCGTGCATCAGCCCTCCGGTCCCGAGGGTGAACTCCCCGGTCATCTCGACGATGCTGACGTCGCCGCGGGTGCGGACCGAGATGGCCATGGCGCCAGGCAGGCTCCTGGGTCCTAGGTGTCGAACGACGCGAGCGCCTCGGCCTCGTCGTCGTACACCCGGAGGATCCGGGTGAGCGACAGCATCTCCAGCATTCCGCGGAGCTTGCCGGCCGGACGCAGGAGGAGGATGTCTCCTCCCATCTGGGCCGCCCGCTTCTTGCACGCGATCAGGTCGCCGAGCCCGGCGCTGTCGAGCGACAGCTCGCCGATGTCGAGGACCAGCTTCCGCTCGCCCTGATCGAGCAGCCGCCGGATGGTGTCGTTGAGGTTCCCCGACGCGCGGCTGCCTGCGTTGACCCCGGGGTTCGTGCCGCGCCCGTCGGGCGCGGACATCCCGTCGATCTCGATGATGCTGACGTCTCCCTGGCTCCGGACCGAAACCGGCATGCGGCGCTCTCCGAGGAAGTGTCGATGGGCCAAAGTCTAACGCAGAACCGGGGGAAACCCGTATCATTGCGCCCCGTGGCCCGCACGCTCGAGCCGGAAGACCGCATCGCCCGCTACCGCATCGTCGGCCCCCTCGGCGCCGGCGGCATGGGCGAGGTCTACATCGCGCGCGACGAGACGCTCGACCGCAGCGTCGCGCTGAAGATCCTCCCCCCGGGCCTGGTCCGGAACGACGAGCGGGTGCGGCGCTTCGTCACCGAGGCGAAGTCGGCGTCGTCGCTCAACCACCCGAACATCGTCACCATCTACGAGATCGGCCATGACCGCGTCCTTGCGGCGCGCCCGGCCGGCGCGGAAGGCGAGGACGCCGCGGAGCCGGTCCACTACATCGCCATGGAGCTGGTCGTGGGCGAGACCCTCGACCAGAAGATCCACCACGAGAAGACCGAGCTGCGCACGCTCCTCGGCTGGATCGCCCAGGCCGCGGAGGGGATCGCCAAGGCGCACGCCGCCGGCATCGTGCACCGCGATCTGAAGCCGGGGAACATCATGATCTCCAAGGACGGCTTCGCGAAGGTGCTCGACTTCGGTCTCGCCAAGCTGACCGAGCGCGGCGTCACCGACGCCGAGAGGACGAGCGCGCCGACGCAGGCGGTCGCGACCGGGGCCGGCGTCGTCATGGGGACGGTCGGCTACATGTCCCCCGAGCAGGTGCAGGCGAGGTCGGTGGACCACCGCTCCGACATCTTCTCGCTCGGCTGCATCCTCTACGAAGCGGCGACCCGCCGGCGTCCTTTCGTCGCGGATTCCGACATCGAGGTGATGCACCTCATCCTGAAGGAGAAGCCGCCTCCCGTCGAGGAGATGAACCCGGACGTGCCCGGGGAGGTGCGCCGCCTCATCCGCCGCTGCCTGGCCAAGTCCCCCGACCAGCGCTTCCAGTCGATGAAGGACCTGGCGATCGATCTGCGCGAGGCAGTGGAGGAGTGGGAGACGCTCTCCACCTCGACGCCGTCGGGGACGACCGCCGTGTCGGGATCAGGTCCGGCTGCGGCCGCCCCGCCGCGCGCGGCCAGCCTGCCGATGATCGCGGCGATCCTCGTCGGTCTGGCCGGGGCCGGCTTCGGACTGTACGCCTTCCTGCACCGCGGTGCGACCGGGGGCGCCGGTGAGGCGGGGGTTCTGCAGAACCTGCGCATCACCCCCCTGCTCAGCCGCGACGATCTGCAGGAGAGCGCGCTCTCGGCGGACGGGCGCTACCTCGCCTACGTCACGCTCACCGATCGCATCGCCTCCCTGAAGGTCCGCCAGGTGCGCACCGGCAGCGATGTCGTCATCGTCCCGGAGAGCGAGCAGCAGATCCAGGGGATCGCGTTCTCGCGCGACGGCGACTATCTCTACTACCTGAACCGCGACGCCGACTCCCCCAATTACAACGCCCTGTTCCAGGTGCCGTCGCTCGGCGGAGCGCCGCGCAAGGTCCTGTTCGACGTCGACTCCGCCCCGACCTTCTCTCCCGACGGAAAGAGGGCCTGCGTGAGGCGCGGCATGATCAACGAGGGAGCCGATTCCCTCCTGATCGTCGATCTCGACACGATGCAGGAGCACCCCCTCGTCAAGGTCACGGGCGAGCTCGTCACCGGCCCGCCTGCCTGGTCTCCCGACGGGAAGACGATCGTCGCCGGTCTGCAGGACACCCGGAAGGGGGTGAAGACGGTCCTCAACGCCTTTGACGTCGCCTCGGGAAAGCGGACGGCGATCGGTCCGACCGGCTGGGTCGAGATCAACAGCATCGGCTGGACGCCGGACGGACAGAGCCTCCTCGTCAGCGCGCTCGACGTCGCGACTTCGGGGGGGGCGTTCCAGATTCACCGCGTCGCGTGGCCGGGAGGGGAAACGCTGCGGCTGACGAACGATCTCGACGGCTACACCAACCTGTCGATCGCCGTGGACGGCTCCGCCACGGCCATCCGGCGGGTCACCGTGGACAACCTCTGGGTCGCGCGTCCTGAATCGAAGGCCGAGCCGCAGGCCATCACCTTCGCCTCCGGCAGCGCCAACTCCGTCCAGGGGGCCGTGGCCCTCCCGCAGGGGGCGGTCGCGTTTTCCGCTCCGCGCGACAACAAGACGTTTGTCTGGCGCGTGCAGGCCGACGGGTCGAACCGACGGCAGCTCACCTCACAGGGCGCTTTCGTGATCAACATTCAGTATGCCCCGGGGGCGGGGCTGGTCTTCACGCAGGTGGACGACTCCGCGCCCCTCCTGGCGCACGTCTGGCGGATGGATCCCGACGGCGGGGGACTGAAACGCCTCACCGAGGGCAACGGCGAGCAGCTCGTCTCGGTCTCGCCCCGCGGCGACTATTTTGCGTATTCGCCCTGGGACGACCCGCAGCATTCCGTGCTGGTGCGGAAGATCGAAGGAGGAGAGCCGCGACGGCTGGGAGCGGCGTTCACGGGAGAGGGAGCCCTGTTCTCCCGGGACGGACGAAAGGTCCTGCACGCGACGCTCGAGCAGGTGCAGGGGCGATTCTTCCCGCGTCGCCACGTGATGGATGTGGAGAGCGGCCGCGAAGAGGCTTCTTTCCTGCTCCCGCCGGGGGCGGCGACCGAGCAATGGTCTCCCGACGGCGCCTCCATCACTTACGTCGACCGCAACCACGGCTGGAACCTGTGGCGCAAGCCGCTGCCGGATGGGGAGCCGCAGCCTGTCACTTCGTTCACCGACGGGCAGGTCCTCGACTACACCTGGGCGCCGGACGGCTCGCGCCTGGTCCTGCACCGGCGCGTCGGCTCGCATGACAGCCTGTGGATGCTGAAGACCGGAGCCGGGCAGCCGACACTCATCACCGAGTTCAAGAGCGGCCGGGTGACGGGGCACCTGTGGGCCCCGGACGAGCCGATCCTCTATTTCGCCTACGGCAACTCCACCCAGGACGTGGTGATGATCACCGGGGTGAAATAGAGCGCCTCGCCCGCGGGCGTGGATCGGGCATACTCCGCCGGCGATGGAAATCCTCGTCACCGTCGTCCTGCTGCTCGCCGCCATCGGCGCGATGTCATGGGTGGCGGAGAAGATCTCCGTCCCGGCCCCCGTGCTGTTCGCCCTCGCCGGGGTCGCCTGGTCGATCCTGCCGCGCCTGCCGAAGCCGCAGATCCAGCCGGCGATCGTCCTCGCCGTGTTCCTGCCGCCGCTGCTCTACTCCGACGCGTGGCAGGCCTCGTGGCTCGACTTCCGGCGCTGGCTGCGGCCGATCCTGCAGCTCGCCATCGGCCTCGTGGTGTTCACCATCCTGGCGGTCGGCCTGGCGGCGCACGCGCTGATGCCGGGGCTTCCCTGGGGGGCGTGTTTTCTCCTCGGCGGGATCGTCTCGATGACCGACACCGTCGCGGTGCACTCGGTCCTGGAGCGGCTGCGGGTGCCGCGCCGGGCCACCGCGATTCTCGAAGGGGAAGGCCTGGTGAACGACGCCACCGGGCTGCTCGGCGTCGAGCTGGCGACCGTCGTCGTGCTGACCGGCGTGTTCGGTTTTTCCGGGATCGCCACCGGATTCGCACGCATCGCCGGACTCGGCGTCGTGATCGGCGCCGCCGTCGGCTTCGCGGCCGCGCGTCTCAACCAGGTGCTGCGCGGCACCCAGGTGCTGTGGGCCTTCTCGCTCGTGGCGCCCTACGCCGCCTACCTGCTCGCCGAGGAGGCCGGCGCCTCCGGGGTGCTGGCGGTCGTCATCGCCGGGTTCGTCGCCTCCTGGCGCGTGCACGACATCGCCCCGGAAAGCCGGGTGGATCTCTACGCGGCCTGGGAGCAGATGGAGTTCCTGCTCAACGGCCTGATGTTCCTGTTCATCGGGCTGGAGACGCCGGGCCGCCTCATCCAGGCGGTCGAGACCGTTCCCGGCATCGTGACGGTGGCGCTGCTCATCAGCCTGACCGTCATCGTCTCGCGCGTCGTGTGGGTCATCCCCAGCGCCTACGTTCCGCTCTGGCTCTTCCCGGCCCTGCGGCGCCGTGAGGGGACCTATCCGAGCCCGAAGGCGGTGGCCCTGGTCTCCTGGTGCGGCGTGCGCGGCGCGGTGTCGCTGGCGGCGGCCCTGTCGCTTCCGAAGACGCTCGCCGACGGCGCCCCGTTCCCGGGCCGGGTCGAGATCGTCGCCTGCACGCTCGTGGTGATCCTGGTCACCCTCATCGGGCAGGGGATGACGCTGCTGCCGCTGGCGCGCCGGCTCGGCCTCGAGGACGCCGAGCCGATCGCGGCGGAGGAGCAGAAGGCGCGCGAGACGATCCTCGCCGCGGGCATCGCCCGCCTCGACGCCTTCTGCTCGCAGGAGCAGTGCCCGATCGCGGTCTACCGGCTGCGCGAAGGGATGGCCGATCAGCTCGCGGCGCTCAAGGCCGAAGACGAGACCGAGCGCGGCCTCGCGCAGCAGCGCATGGCGGTGACCGAGGAAGTGCGCCGCGCCGTCTACGAGGCGCAGTCACGCGCCCTGCTCGAGCTGCGCGACCGCGAAGTGGTGAACGACCAGGTCCACCAGGTCATCCAGCTCGAGCTCGATCGCGCCAACGCCGAGCCGCGTCCCGCCTGAGTCCCGCTTCCTCCGTCTCTCCCGCGAGGCGTCCCTGCGGGGTTTTGCCGATGGTCCCGTCCGGGATCGCGTGGCTGAATGGGGGTGGACATTGGACACGGCGTTCCCAGGGGAACGCATTCTCACGGACACGAGACCAGCGCACGGAGGACATCACAATGACGGACCGGCAGGACGGCATGTTCACTCGTCTGTTCGACGATCGGACGAGCGCGGAGCGCGAGTGGGAGAACCTGCGCAACCGCGGTTACAGCGAGAAAGACATCAACGTCGTCATGAGCGAGGAGGGGCGCAAGCGCCACTTCGCCGACGGCGGCAAAACGGAGATGGGGGACAAGGCCCTGAAGGGCGCCGGAACGGGCGCCGGCATCGGCGCGATCGCCGGCGGCACGCTGGCCGCCATCGCCGCCACCGCCAGCCTGGCGATTCCCGCGGCGGGACTGCTGGTCGCAGGTCCCCTCGCGGCCGGCCTGGCCGGCGCGGGCGCCGGAGCGGTCACCGGCGGGGTGATCGGCGCGCTCGTCAACATGGGCATCCCGAAAGAACACGCCTCCGAATACGAGAAGGGGTTGAAGCGGGGCGGCATCCTGTTCGGCCTCAGGCCGCGCGCCGAGGATCGCGCGACGTTCGAGCGCGAGTGGACCCCGGAAGGGGTCGAAGTCCGCAGGCGGTAATCCCGAGCGAGGTCATCTTCATTCGGAGCCGTCACCTCACTCCCCATCGGTCGGAAAGCACGGGCCGCCCCGGAAGGGGCGGCCCTTATTCCTTCTGAGGGCCCCTGCATGCGCATCGCCCAGATCGCCCCGCTCTACGAGAGCGTTCCGCCGCAGGGCTACGGGGGGACCGAGCGCGTCGTGTCGTACCTCACCGAGAAGCTGGTCGAGCTCGGCCACGACGTCACGCTGTTCGCCAGCGGCGACTCCGAAACGATGGCCGGTCTCGTGGCCGGCGCGCCCCAGGCGCTGCGCCTGAGCCGGTACCACGGCGATCCGCTCGTCCCGCACCTGGTCATGCTCGAGCAGGCCTTCGCGCGGGCGGATGATTTCGACGTCGTGCACTCGCATGTCGACGTCCTGGGCCTGCCGTTCGCCCGGCGGGCCGGCGTCCCCGTCGTCACGACACTGCACGGGCGTCTCGACTTCGAGGAGCTGGGGCTGCTCTACGACGAGTATGCCGAGCAGCCGATGGTCTCGATCTCGGAATCCCAGCGGGAGCCGATCCCGCAGGCGCGCTGGGTCGGGACGGTGCATCACGGCCTGCCGGCGGACCTGTACCGCTTCCATCCCGGGCCGGGCCGCTACCTGGCCTTCATCGGGCGAGCCTCCCCCGAGAAACGGCTCGATCGGGCCATCGAGATCGCCCTGCGCTCGCGGCGGACGCTGAAGATCGCCGCCAAGGTGGACAAGGCCGATCGGGACTACTTCCGCAAGGAGATCGAGCCCCTCCTGAACCACCCCCTCCTCGAATGGGTGGGGGAGGTGAACGACAGCGCCAAGGACGATTTCCTCGGCGGCGCCGAGGCGCTGCTGTTCCCGATCGACTGGCCGGAGCCGTTCGGATTGACGATGATCGAGTCGATGGCCTGCGGCACGCCGGTGATCGCCTGGCAGCACGGCTCGGTGGCGGAGGTGCTCGAGCACGGCGTCACCGGCTTCCTCTGTGACGACATCGGCGCGGCGGTGCGCGCGGTCAAGCGGCTCGAGCGCCTGTCGCGGGAGGTCTGCCGCCAGGTCTTCGAGAAGCGTTTCACCTCCGACCGCATGGCGCGCGACTACGTGGCGATCTACGAGCGGGTCATCGCCGAGCGGGCCCTCGACGAGGCGCGGCGCAGAATCGCGATGGGCCTCGAGCACGCGCCGGCCGCTCCGGCGCGGGAGCATTGATGGCGCGAAGCCAGACGACGAAGAAAGAGCCGGCCGGCCGGCGCGCGCCCGTCCGCCTGCCCGCCGACGAGCCCGCCCGCGACCCGGGTGAACCCGCCCGCGACCGGGGGGAGTCCGAGGCCGGGCCGTCCGGTGAGCCGGACCGCGATCGGCTGCGCGGCGCGCCCTCCGATCCGTTCGAGATCACCGTCGAAGGGGGCCTCGCGGACGACCGCACCCTCGTGGCGATGTGGGGGGACACCTTCGGCATGTTCGACCGCCTGGGCGACATTCTGCCGCCGCCGCGGGCGCGTCACGGGCTGTTCCACGAGGGGACGCGCTTCCTGTCGCGCTTCCAGCTCGCCCTGTGGCGCACGCGACCGGCGCTCCTCAGCAGCAGCGTGCGCGAGGAGGACGGCATGCTCGTGGTGCACCTGACCAACCCCGACATCCGCAACGAGGGGGCGTGGTCGATGATCCACCACAGCGTGCACCTGCTGCGGCGGCTGTGGATCGAGGACGGCCGCTGCCGCATGGAGCTGGCCTTCCGCAGCTACGGGCGCGAGCGCCTGTCGCTGCCGCTCGACGTGCTGGTGGACGCCGACTTCGCCGACATCTTCGAGGTCCGCGGCGCCATCCGGGAACGCCGCGGCCAGGCGCTGCCGCCCCAGGTGGACGCCGAATCGCTCTCCCTGCGCTACCGCGGCCTTGACGATGTGGAGCGCGAGACCCGCATCCATTACGCCCACCCGCCGATCTCGGCCGGTCCTTCGCTCCTTCGCTTCCGCATCGAGCTGGAACCGGACGCCGACCGGACGTTGTCCTTCACGGTCGAGTGCCGCACCCACGAGCCGGCGCGGGCGAAGCCTGCCCCGACGCGCAAGCCGAACCCGCCGGACCTGTGGCGCGGCCGGATCGGAGCGTCGCAGGCGGGCTTCGACGCCTTCATCCGCCGCTCCCACTCGGATGTCGCGATGATGACCGTCGCGACCCCGCACGGGCCATTCCCGTACGCGGGCGTGCCCTGGTTCGCCACGCCGTTCGGGCGCGATTCGATCCTCACCGCGTACGAGATGCTCTGGCTCGCGCCCGGCCTTGCGCGCGGTGTCCTCGGGTTCCTCGCGGCGCACCAGGCGCTCGCGGACGTTCCCGACCGCGACGCCGAGCCCGGGAAGATCCTGCACGAGATGCGCGCCGGCGAAATGCCGCGCCTCGGAGAGGTGCCCTTCGATCTCTATTACGGCAGCGTCGACGCGACGCCGCTGTTCCTCATGCTCGCCGCCGCCTACTTCGAGCGCACCGGCGACATCGACCTGATGCGCGAGCTGTGGCCCGCCTTCGAGCGCGCGCTCGGGTGGATCGAGGGGCCGGGCGATCCCGACGGCGACGGCTTCCTCGAGTACGACCGGCGCTGCGACGACGGCCTCGAGAACCAGGGCTGGCGCGACTCGCGCGACGCCGTCATGCACGCCGACGGGTCGCTGGCGCGGGGGCCGCTGGCGCTGGTCGAGGTGCAGGCATACGCCTACGCCGCACGCACCGGTCTCGCCGCCATCGCCCGGGCCCTCGGCAGGACGGACGTGGCGGAGCGGCTCACCGGCGACGCCGAGCGCCTGCGCCAGAAGTTCGAGCAGGCCTTCTGGATCCCGGCCCTCGGGACCTATGCCCTGGCGCTCGACGGGGACAAGCGGCCGTGCGAGGTGCGCTCGTCGTGCGCCGGCCATGCCCTCTTCACCGGCATCGCCGCGCCCGAGCGGGCCGCCGTCCTGGCCCAGACGCTGCTCTCCGCCGATCACTTCTCCGGCTGGGGCATCCGGACGATCGCCCGGTCGGCCGTGCGCTACAACCCGATGTCATACCACAACGGCTCGGTCTGGCCGCACGACAACGCTCTCATCGGCCTGGGGCTCGCGCGCTATGGCGACAGCGCGGGGACCGAGCGCATCCTCACCGCGCTGTTCGAGGCGGCCCGCGCCATCGAGGTGTCGCGGCTCCCGGAACTGATGTGCGGCTTCTCCCGCCAGCCGGGCGAGGCGCCGACCCTGTATCCCGTCGCCTGCTCGCCGCAGGCGTGGGCGGCCGGCAGCGTCTTCCTCCTCCTGCAGGGCCTCCTCGGCCTGAGCGTCCACGCCGAAGCCCGCCAGGTGCGCCTCAGTCGCCCCCGCCTCCCGCACTTCCTGCAGGCCCTGACCATCCGCCAGCTCCGCGTCGGCGAAGGTGAAATCGATCTCCTTCTCGAGAAAGCCGAAGACGAAGTGGTCGTGAGGGTGCTGCGTCGGACCGCGGTCGTCGACCTCGTCCTCTCGAGCTAGCGGGATTTCGGGGCGGCCGCCTGGACCCCGGCGCGCGCCCGACTCACATCATCCGCTCGCGCTGCTGCTTGGCGCGCGAGGCTTCGATGGCGGAGTGCACGTCCTTCTCTTCTTCCGGCGGCGGCAGGACCGGCCTCATGCCGAGCGCCTGGATCCACAGCTCGCGCGCCCAGCCCTTGGAGTGATAGAGGTGCTCGTCCTCCTCGTCCTCCACCTCGTCGTAGGCCTTCTTGAGGACCTTCGCGGTCTCCCCCCGGCTCTTCTTGACGATCTCGCCGATGAGCTGCCAGTTGGCGTGGTCCTTGGTTTCGGCGTCCACGACGGCCTCGACCGCGACGATCTCGGCGGCCTCGGGGTTGCCGGCCTTCAACGCTTCCTTCATCGACTCGACGAGGGCCTGCGCCTTGTGGCGGACGACCAGGCGTCCCGGAGTCTCTTCGTCGGTGTCGAGTGCCAGTGATTTGCACACCTCACGCATCAGCTCGACGTGGTGCTGGGTCTGCTCGTGGTACTTCTCGAACTCCTCCTTGAGATCGTCGTTCTGCACGCACTCGAGCGCGGTGGCGTACACCTCGACGCCCCCCAGCTCGGTCTCGAGCGCCTGGTAGATGAGCTCGGTGACCTGCTCCTGGTTCATGGTCCCGGTGCCGTCCCGCTCTGACGCGGACATGCGCCGCATCGAGGACGAGCGGTCGCGGCCGCTGGATGAGCGCGACGACCCGCCGCGGGACGAAGACGACCGCCTGCCGGACCCGTTGGCGCGCCGGCCACCGTTGTGCCTCGTGGACTTGCCTCTCATGACTCCTCCTTCCATCGTGATGGGAACGTCGATCCCCCGGTGCGGGTGCGTCAATGCAGCCAGACCGAGGCCTTGCGGGCCCACTCGCTCGCGGGGTAGCGCTGTGTCAGCAGCGCGCCCGCGGCGCCGAGATGCTTCGGATCGTCGGTCTCCTTGTAGGCGGCGACGCCGGCCCAGTAGCACGCCTCCGGCGCGCCGCCGGAATCCGGGCGGCCGTCGCAGACGGCGCGGAACATGCGCTCCGCCTCGCTGAAATGCCGTTCGTGGAACTCCATCTTCCCCAGCCCCAGCTCGAGCTGGGCGAGGAAGTCCTCCGCCGGCAGAAACCCTTCGGTGCGATGCTGCTCCTCACCCTGCGGGTCGAGGATGATCTGGGTCGGCGTCCACGAGGCGCCGAAGCGCTCGAACACCGCCTTCTGGTCCCGGATGTGCACCTGGGCCGGCACGAAATGCTCGTTGATGAATTCGATCACGCGACGATCGGGATAGACCTCGGCTTCCAGCCGGGCACACCCGCCTCAGGCGGGCGCGGCGCTGAAGTCGAGCAGCACCGGCTTGCCCGATTCGCGCGCCTGCCGCAGCGCGGCGTCGACGTCCCTCTGCCACGCGATGGTCATGCTTGCCATCGTCATTCCTCCTTCCCGATTCGATTGTCCGGCCGGGATGTGGGGATGCACATCGGTAAAAGTCCGCAACACGCTTTCGGAGTCTCGTCACGGGCGGGGATCGCGGGCCAGGCGGCGGTCCGGCCGGCGGCGGTGATCGGGACTCTTGCGGAGGATCCGAGCGGCCTCCTATACTCCGCGCCATCCGGAGACTCCGTTGAAAGCCCCTGCTGTCGCCACCGCCGCCGTCCTCCTGCTCGCGCCGTCGCTCTTGCGCGCGGACGAGGTGCTGCTCAAGGGCGGGGCGAAATTCAGCGGCCGCATCGAATCGCAGACCGACACGATGATCACCATCAACATCGGCGACGGCGTCGTCGGTGTGCCGATGGCCCGCGTCGACAAGGTCGTGAAGGGCCACTCGCCGCTCGACGAGTACGAAACGCGGGCGAAGGCGCTCACCGAGCAGGACGCGGAGGGCTGGCGTGCGCTCGGTCGCTGGGCCAACTCCCAGGGTCTCCAGGCCCAGGCGCGCGAGGCTGCCCGGAAGGTGCTGGTCGTCCTGCCGGATGATCCGGAGGCGCGCGGCGCGCTCGGCTACGTCAAGCAGGACGGCCGCTGGATGACCGAGGAGGAAAGCTACAAGGCTCGCGGCTACGTCCAGGTCGGCGGGGAATGGATGACCCGCGCCGAGGCGCAGCAGGTGCAGGCGTCGGCCGCCGCGGAGCAGGCCGTGCAGGACGCGGAGCGGCGCGCCAACCTGGCCGAGGCGGACAAGATCCTCGCGGAGCAGCGCGCCGACAAGGCGGAGGAGCGGGCCCGCGAGGCGGAGGAAGTCGACCCGTGGACGACCATGTCGCCGTGGTACGGCGGCTACGGGTACGGTGTCGTCGGCTGGCCGTCCACGGCGACCGTGACCACCCGTTACGGGACGACGGTCCCAATCAACAAGGTGAATCCCAAGTGAAGCGCTTCGCGTCGGTCCTCCTGGTGCGGTCGTACGCCGCGGCGGTGCTCGCGCTCGCGCTGGGCCCGGCGCTCGCGGATCCGGCCCTCGCGGCCAACGCGCCCGCGACCGGTGCGCCAAAGACGGCGGCTGTTCCGGCCGCGGCCGCACCGTCCACCGCGCTGACGGTGGAGCAGATCGTCGAGAAGCACATGGCCGCACGAGGCGGCCTCAAGAAGATCCGCGCCATCCAGACGCTGCGCGAGACCGGCCGCATGACCGAGGGCCCCGACAAGCAGGCGCTCGTGACCCGTGAGCTGAAGCGCCCGGCGCAGAGCCGGTTCGAGATCACCCTGCAGGGGGTCACCGGAGTCTTCGTGTCGGACGGGACGAAAGGCTGGAAGCTGAACCCCTTCGACGGCGACTTCGAGCCGAAGCCGCTGCCGGAGGAAGCGGTCCGCGAGGCGGCCGAGCAGGCCGACATCGAGGGTCCGCTGGTGGACTGGAAGGCGAAGGGGCATTCCATCGCGCTGGCCGGGCGGGAGAGCATCAACGGCCGGGACGCTTACAAGATCCAGGTGACCCTCAAGAGCGGTGGCACCCGCACCGAGTACATCGATGCGAAGACCTTCCTGCGCGTCCGCGTCGACTCGACCCGCACCGTGAAGGGACACCCGGTGCAGGTCACCGCGACGTTCGGAGACTACAAGAAGAGCGCCGGCGTGGCGTTCCCGCGCCAGGTCGAGATCTCCGCCTCCGGCCGTCCGCAGAAGATGCGCGTCGTGGTGGACAAGATCGAAGTCAATCCGCCGCTCGCGGCCGATCGCTTCGCGATGGTCGATCTCTCCAAGCCCTGACGACTCCGGCGCTGTCGCGCGCCCGCTTCGCTCTCCAAGGAGACCACCGCATGCCTGTGATCGCCGCCCGCCGTGCCCTGCAGGTCCTCGCCGTCGCGGGCTTCGCCGCCGCGCTGACCCTGGGAGCGGCCGCCGCTCCCGCCGCGAAACCGGCCGCCGCAAAGGCGAAGCCTGCGGCCAAGCCTGCGGGCGCCTCCGACACGCGCGCCGCCATCAAGGCGGAGATCGCGAAGCAGCACGACGAAGGGGTGAAGCGCCTGCAGGACTGGGTGAGGCAGCCGGCCATCGCGGCGGAGAACCGCAATTCCAACGAAGGCTGCGACACCATGATGCGGCTGGCGCGCGAGGCGGGGTTCGCGAACGTCACCCGCATCGACACCGACGGAAAGCCGGGCGTGTTCGGAACGCTCGATGCCGGCGCGCCGCGCACCATCGGCCTCTACTTCATGTACGACGTCAAGCAGGCGGATCCGTCGGAGTGGTCGTCGCCTCCGTTCGACGCCGCGATCGTCGACAAGCCGGGTTTCGGCCAGGTGGTCGTGGGACGCGGGGCGGTCAACCAGAAGGGCCCCGAGTCGGCGTTCCTCGCGGCGCTCCATGCCATCCGCGCCGCCGGGCAGAAGCCGCCGGTGAACCTGGTCCTCGTGGCGGAAGGGGAGGAGGAGATCGGCTCCCCGCACTTCCGGCAGATCGTCCAGAAGCCGGAGGTGTCGGCCGCGTTGAAGAAGTGCTCCGGCGTCTTCATGCCGAGCGCCTCGCAGGACCCGGACGGCAGCGTCACGGTGTCGCTCGGCGCCAAGGGGGTGGTCGAGCTGGAGCTGGTGTCGAGCGGCGAGAGGTGGGGGCGCGGGCCGGGGAAGGACGTGCACTCGAGCAACCGGGCGCGGCTCGACAGCCCGGCCTTCCACCTGGTCCAGGCGCTCGCCACACTCGTGAACGCCGACGGCGACCCGGCCATCGACGGCTTCGCCGCCGCGTTGAAGCCGGTCTCCGCCGTCGAGAAGGGAATCCTCGACACCGCCGCGGCGCGCCTGTCGGAGGAGACCGCCAAGAAGATGATGACGGTGGAGCGCTGGGCGCACGACGACACCTGGCGCGCCGCGCTCGAGCGCTTCGTCTCGACCCCGACGGTGAACATCGAAGGGCTCGTCGCCGGCTACACCGGCCCGGGAGGCAAGACCGTGCTGCCGCACAAGGCGGTCGCCAAGCTCGACCTGCGGCTCGTCCCGGACATGACCTTCGACGGCGCCGTCGCCGCTCTCAAGGCGCACCTGGCGAAGCGCGGTTTCGGCGACATCGAGGTCAACCCGTCGGGCGGCTACGATCCAACCCAGACGCCGGCCGACGCGGCCATCATCCGGGCCGCCATGTCGGTCTACAAGAAGGATGGTCTCGACCCGATCCTCTGGCCGCGCAACGCCGGGTCGTACCCGGGGTGCGTGTTCACGGGCGAGCCGTTGAAGCTGCCCTCCGGCCACTTCGGGCTCGGCCACGGCAGCGGCGCGCACGCACCCGACGAATACTTCGTCATCGAGTCGTCCAACCCCAAGGTGACGGGCTGGGACGGCGCGGTGGCTTCGTTCGTCGACTACCTGGACGAGCTGGCCGCGACGAACTGATCGCCGTCGCGAGGCCGCGGCTCAGGGTGCCGTTCAGGGATTGCTGGTGATGCGCAGGTCGTAGGAGCCGTAGATCCCCAGATCGGTGGCGTGGAACGACTTGACGTAGAGCGTGCCGCTCGAGGTCGCCGTGTAGACCATGAGCGATGAGTCGTCGCCGGTCGCGCGGTTGTCGTTCGAGGCGAGCACCGTCGTGCCGTTCGAGGCGAAGAGCACGAGCGAGGTGTTGGCCTTGCCCCACAGGTTGAGGGTCTCGATGGTGTAGGTGGTCCCGGCCGCCGCCGTGAACGAGAACCAGTCGTTGTCCGCTTCGCCCACGCTGTTGTTGTTCACGTCGGCGAAGTAGGTGCGGTGGACGGTGCCGTTGACGGGGATCGGCTGCGCCGCCGCCACGGCGTCGTTGGGCTCCGCCGCGTCGGTGTAGTACTCGACGCCGGTGCGCTGGAACGCGGCGATGAGGTCGGTCTTGAAGCCCTTGCCGCGCGTGAACCAGCCGTCCCAGAAGTCCTCCAGGCTCTTGTTCACCGCGGTCTTCACGTAGTTCTTGTCCACGTCCCAGTTGTCGGCGTCCGGCCGCGCCGCCGTCTCGTCGTCCACGCCCGGGGTCGAGTCGGCGGTGGCGGCCGAGTCGTTGACGTCCCAGAGGGCGGAGTAGACCGCGACTTCGCTCGTGGCGCCGTCGCACGAGTAGGGATTCTCGTTCTCCACGTCGAAGAAGAAGTCGAGGTTGCCGGGTCCCGGGGCGCCGGTCGTCTTCACGTACAGCTCCGGGTGCGGCAGGTTGAAGGAGCGGCGCATCGCCTGGCCGAACCAGGTGGCGCGCCCCTCTTCGTAAGCCAGGCGTAAATCCTGATTGCAGTCGAGCAGGTGGTGCGCGCCGCCGGGGCTGTCGGTGGCCGAGTAGACGTGGAACGCGTAGTGGCCGCTCTCGTGCGAGAAGACGGTGTCGTTGTAGGCGCTGTTGTCGCCGACCGTGACCGTCCGGGTCGTGCGGTCGTACGAGGAGGCGACGGCGCCCGAGCCGTTCTCCCACTCGTAGGCCAGGGGCGTCCCGGAGCCCGGCTTCGAGCCGTTCACCGACTGGATGAAGTCCATGACCCGGATCCCGGTGTCGTAGATGTTGAACGCCTCGCCGCCGGCGCCGATCGACGCCGTCAGGGTGCCGAAGTTCACGTTGACGTTCGGGGCGTGGTTGGCGACGTTCGCGGAGGCGACGGCGTACGGATTCTTCGGGATCAGCCGGTTCTGCACCTTCAGGAAGACGTTTGCGACCGCGGTCGAAGCGGTCAGGACGCGGACGTAGACCGTGCGGGTGCTGCTGTCGGTCACCGCGATGCTGAAGTTGCCGTTGGCGTCCGTGGCGCCCGTCGCCAGCACCGCCTTCTTCGCGGGGGCGTTCGGGTCGCGCACCTCGATGGTCGCGAAGCGGATCGGCAGGGAGGGCTCGACGCCGGTGAAGCCGCTCTGGTCGAACTCGCGGTCGACGTACCGGAAGGTGCCCGAGGCGGTCCAGTTGGCCGATGCGAGGCCGAAAGAAAGCAGCCACGTCGCGAGGGAGAAGAGCAGCAGGCGGCGCGCGCTCATGCCCCCTCCGCCGCCGGCTTCGCCTCGGCCGCCGGGTACTCGGTCGCGCCGTCTTTCACTTTCCCCTTGCGCTCCTTCACCCCGACCAGGAGCTTGTGGCTCGCGGCGCGGCGGATCGTCCTGCCGTGCGCCAGGCCGGAGACCTCCACCGCGATGGAGTACCGGCCGTCCTCGGGGACGATCACCTCGACCGGCACCGACACGGTGCCCCCCGTGGCGAGGTTGACGTCCCATCTCTTCTCGTCGCTGCCGTCGGCGAAGACGACGCGCGCGGGCGCCTTCGCCGACAGGACCGCGTTGTCGATGGCGACCCCGGCGGTCACCGTGAGGCGCAGCTCGGCGATCCCGCCGCGCGCGTTCTTCTGCAGCGCGGTGGTCT
>DASRAU010000017.1:0-103590 GCA_035638075.1 Verrucomicrobiia bacterium | reverse complement strand
CCAACGAGCCCGAATACCGCAAGTTGCAGTCCAACGAGTTCATGGAGGCCCTCCGCGACCGCACGGTGAAGATCGACATTCCGTATGTCACGCGCCTGGGGGACGAGCAGAAGATCTACGAGAAGGACTACAACCCCGCCCGCATCAAGGGGAAGCACATCGCGCCGCACACCCTCGAGATGGCGGCCATGTGGGCCATCCTGACCCGCCTCGAGGAGCCGAAGAAGGCCGACCTCACGCTCATGCAGAAGCTCCGCCTCTACAACGGCAAGACGCTCCCCGGCTTCACCGAGGACAACGTCAAGGAGCTGCGCAAGGAGGCGACGCGCGAGGGGATGGACGGCATCTCGCCGCGCTACATCCAGGACAAGATCAGCAACGCGCTCGTCTCCGACAAGGGGGAGGGCTGCATCAACCCGTTCATGGTCCTCAACGAGATGGACTCGGGGCTGCGGCACCACTCCCTGATCACCTCCGAGGACCTGCGCAAGCGCTACCGCGACCTGCTGGGGGTCATCAAGCAGGAGTACGAGGACGCCGCCAAGAACGAGGTGCAGCGCGCCATCTCGGCCGACGAGGAGGCGATTGCGCGCCTGTGCAGCAACTACATCGACAACGTCAAGGCGTACACCCAGAAGGAGCGGGTGCGCAACAAGTACACCGGCCAGAACGAGGAGCCGGACGACCGCCTGATGCGCTCGATCGAGGAGAAGATCGACATCCCCGACAACCGCAAGGACGATTTCCGCCGCGAGATCATGAACTACATCGGCGCGCTGGCGGTCGAGGGGAAGAGCTTCAACTACAAGACCAACGAGCGGCTGCACAAGGCGCTCGAGCTGAAGCTGTTCGAGGACCAGAAGGATTCCATCAAGCTGACGTCGCTGGTCTCGTCGGTGGTGGACAAGGACACGCAGGAGAAGATCGACGTCGTCAAGAGCCGCCTGAAGAAGGACTACGGCTATTGCGACATCTGCGCCACCGACGTCCTGCAATACGTCGCCAGCATCTTCGCGCGCGGCGACGCCCGCGATTGACGGAGGCGCCACACCGCCGCCGGCTCCGGGTCGAGGGGGCGGCGGCCGCGGACGCGGGAGCGACGCCGGCATGATTCTCCGCATCGATCAGGATCACAACCGCTTCCGCCAGATCGTCCGCGGGCGCATCAAGCAGGACCTGAAGCGCTACATCAGCAGCGGTGAGCTGATCGGCCGGCGCGGCAAGGACCTCATCTCCATCCCGCTGCCCCAGATCCACATCCCCCAGTTCATCTATGGCAAGAAGCAGCAGGGGGGCGTCGGACAGGGGGACGGCGCGCCCGGCACCGTGCTGGGGCCCGGAGAAAAAGACGGGGGCAACCAGGGAGCCGGCGACCAGGCGGCCGAGCACCTGCTCGAGGTGGACGTCTCCCTCGACGAGCTGGCGGAGATGCTCGGCGAGGAGCTGGAGCTGCCCGCCATCAAGCCGAAAGGGCGCAAGAACATCGTCGCGGCGCGCGATCGCTACGTGGGGATCTCCCGCTACGGGCCGGAGGGCCTGCGGCACTTCAAGCGCACCTACAAGGAAACGCTGAAGCGCACCATCCGCACCGGCAACTACCGGCCCGAGCATCCCCTGCTGATGCCGATCCGGCAGGACAAGCGCTACCGCTCGTGGAAGAGCGCGCTGTTGCCGCAGGCCAACGCCGCCATCCTGTACATGATGGACGTCAGCGGCTCCATGGGAGAGGAGCAGAAGGAGATCGTCCGGATCGAGTCCTTCTGGATCGACACCTGGCTGCGCCATCATTACAAGGGCGTGGAGATCCGCTACATCATTCACGACGCCGAGGCGCGCGAAGTCGACCGCGAGACCTTCTACCACACGCGCGAATCGGGAGGCACCGTCATCTCCGCCGCCTACCGCCTGGCCGCGCGGATGATCGAGCAGGACTATCCCTCCGAGGAGTGGAACGTCTACGGCTTCCACTTCAGCGACGGCGACAACTGGTCGCAGGGCGACACCGAGGAATGCGTCACGCTGCTCAAGTCGCAGCTCCTCCCCCGGGTCAACCAGTTCTCCTACGGCCAGGTGGAGAGCCCCTACGGCACCGGGCAGTTCCTGGTGGACCTGAAGGAGGCGCTCGGCAGCGATGAGCGCATCGCCCTGTCGAAGATCGAGAACAAGGACGGCATCTACCAATCGATCCGCGAGTTCCTCGGGCGGGGACGCTGATGAGCCGCCTGCCGGCCGACCTCGCGAAGCTCCAGGAAATCATCGAGGGGCACGCGCGCGCCTACGGCCTGGATTTCTTCCCGGTGGTCTTCGAGATCCTCGACTACCGCATGCTCAACCAGGTGGCGTCCTACGGCGGGTTCCCGACGCGCTACCCGCACTGGCGCTTCGGCATGGAGTACGAGCACCTGTCGAAATCGTATTCCTACGGCCTCTCGAAGATCTACGAGATGGTGATCAACAACGATCCCTGCTACGCCTACCTGCTCGAGTGCAACGCCACGGTCGACCAGAAGCTGGTGATGGGGCACGTCTACGCCCACTGCGATTTCTTCAAGAACAACCTGGCCTTCAGCCGCACCAACCGGAAAATGATGGATGACATGGCGAACCACGCCACCCGCATCCGCCGGGCCATGGACCGCCACGGCGTGGAGACGGTCGAGTCGTTCGTGGACCTGGCCCTGTCGCTCGACAACCTGATCGACCCGCACGCGCCCTTCATCGTGCGGGATCGCCCGGATGCCGGCGAGGAGCCCTCCCGGCCGGTGGCGCAGCGGATGAAGAGCAAGTCGTACATGTCCGACTTCATCAACCCCCCCCACCTCATCGCCGCCGAGCAGAAGCGGCTGGAGGCGGAGGCGGCGGCCCGCCGGCGCAAGTTCCCGGCCCAGGAGGTCCGGGACATCCTGCGGTTCCTCATCGAGCACGCCCCCCTGGAGAACTGGCAACGGGATGTCCTTGCCATCGTGCGCGACGAGGCCTATTACTTCGCTCCGCAGGCGCAGACCAAGATCATGAACGAGGGGTGGGCCACGTACTGGCACTCGAAGATGATGACCGAGAAGATGCTCACGGACAGCGAGCTCATCGACTACGCCGATCACCATTCCGGAACCCTCGGCGGGCGGGGGCGGCTCAACCCGTACAAGCTGGGGGTCGAACTGTACCGGGACATCGAGGATCGCTGGAACCGGGGGCGCTTCGGCAAGGACTACGACGAGTGCGACGACCTGCGCGAGCGGGCCCGCTGGGACCGCAAGCTCGGGCTGGGGCGCGACAAGATCTTCGAGGTGCGCCGCGTCTGCACCGACGTCACCTTCATCGACGACTACCTGACCGAGGAGTTCTGCCGGGAGCAGAAGCTTTTCAACTTCGACCACAACCCGAAGACCGGGATGTACCAGATCAGCGACCGGGAATTCCGCAAGGTGAAGCAGCGCCTGCTGATGCAGCTCACCAACCAGGGACAGCCCATCATCCAGGTCGCGGACGCCAACCACCGCAACCGCGGCGAGCTGCTGCTGCGCCACGTGTATGACGGCGTCGAGCTGAAGCACGACTACGCGCGCGAGACCCTGCGCAACCTGCATCGCATCTGGGGCCGCCCGGTGGCACTCTTGACCGTCGTGGACGAGAAGAGCCGCATCGTCTCCTTCGACGGCGAGGATTTCGAAGAGAAGGACAGCGCGGACAAGGTCGCCTGATGCGACGCGTCTGGACGGTCGCGGGCGGCAAGGGAGGGGCGGGACGCACGCTCCTGGCCGCCAACCTCGGCATCGCGCTGGCGCGTGCCGGCCGCCGCGTCACCCTCCTCGATCTCGATCCGCACGGGGCCGCGCTGCACACCGCGCTCGGCTTCGGACGCCCGGTGAAGGGATTGCAGGCGCTCCACCAGGACGCCGGCCTCGGTCTCGAGGCCGCCGCGGTGGACACGCCGATCCCCGGCCTGCGGCTCGTCTGCGGCCTTCCCGGTCCGCTTCCCGTCGATCGTCACACCGCCCTGCTGCAGCGGGTGGAGCGCGGTCTCGAGCAGCTCGAAGGCGAGACGCTCCTCGTCGATTGCGGCTCCGGCCGGAGCCCGGCGACGCTCGAAGCGTTCGCGCTCGGATCGCTCGGGATCGTCGTCACCACTCCGGAGCCCACGGCGCTCGGCGGAGCGTGCCAGTTCGCCGATGCCCTCCTGCGCCGCGCCCTCGAGCGCTCTCTGGCCGCCGATGTCCGCACGGCCCTGCACGATCTCCTGAAGGGGGACGGGATCGACTCGGAGAGCCTCCCGTTCCGGTCGCTCATGGTCCGGCTCGGCGCGCTGGACGCCGCCGCGCGTGACGCGGTCGAGGCGACGGTGCGCAAGACACCCCTCGAGCTGGTTTTGACGCAGGTCCGGGACGAGGCGGACGAAGAGGCGGGGCTCGCGCTGGCCAGCGCCTTCCTCAAGGCGTTCGGACTGGCGCTGCCGCTGGCCGGCTTCGTGGCCCACGATCCCTCGGTGCTGCAGGCCGTCCAGAAACACCGCCCCCTGGCGCAGCAGTTCCCGAACACGCCCGCGACGAAGGGGATCAGCCGGGCCGCCGAGCGGCTGCTGCGCGCGGCCGCCGACGGGGCCGCCCCCTCCGTCCCCGAATGGGAGGAGCTCTCGGGACAGACGCACTACCGCGTGATGGAGGTGGTGCCGAAGGCTTCCTCGAAGGAGATTCAGGCGGCCTACCAGATCCTGAAGCGCGCCTGCGCCCTCGAGAGCACCCCGCTGCTGCCGGTTTTGGGCGACGAGACGCTGCAGCAGATGCAGACGCGGGTCGAAGAGGCCTATCGCAACCTCATCTTTCTCGAAAGCCGGGTCATCTACGACCGCAGTCTCGTGGATGCGGGGCTTCTCGACGCCCACGATGTCCGCGGGCTTCACGGGGAGGCTCCGGCCGCGCCGATCCCGGCGACGGCGCCAACGGTGCCGTCGGAGGCCGTCGCCGCCCTGCCGGAGGCGTCCGTCGAGGCGGCCGCGGCCCTGGCGGCGGGTGACCTGCCGGGCGACGCCTCATCCACTCCTGCGGAGGCCGAACCTGCTCCGGGCCCGGCCACCGCGATCACGGATCCGCCGCAGGTCTCCTCCGAGCCGCGCCCGCTTCCCACGACGGGCGAGGCCCTGCGACAGGAGCGGCAGCGGCTCGGCCAGACGCTCGAAGCCATCGCCTCGCGGACGAAGATCCGCCAGACGTTCCTCGCCGCCCTCGAGCAGGAGGAGTGGGATCGCCTTCCGTCCCCGGTCTTCCTGCGCGGCTTCGTGCGCGAATTCGCGCTGTGTCTCGGCCTGCCCGCCGATCCGGTGGCGAAGGCCCTCCTCAGCCGCCGCGAACAGGCCCTGGCCCGGACGGGCGCGCCGCCGGAGCGCCGCAGCGCCTGATTCGCCGCGCCGGCCGGAGGGCCGACGCTCTCCACCCGATCTTCGCGTCCCCACCGCACCGCCGCTGTCGCGGCGGATGATAGAATTCCGCATTCACTCATCATGAGCGATTCGAACCGCCCGATCGAGCGCGAAGCCGACCTCGCGGACTATTTCGCCGCCGGCGCGAAGCCGCGCGCGCGATGGGGCATCGGCCTGGAGTACGAACGCTTCGGCGTGCGCGCCGACGACCTGTCCCCGGTCCCCTACGACGGGCCGCGGTCGGTGCGGGGCCTGCTCGAAAGCCTCGCCGCCGGCCCCGGGTGGAACTCCGATCGCGAAGGTGACCTTTTGCTCGGCGCGCGGCACGGCGCGACGCGCCTGACGCTCGAGCCCGGCTGCCAGCTGGAGATGTCGGGCGGCGTCCACACCGATCTCGACGCCGCGCAGCGCGAGCTGTTCTTCTATCTCGACGCCGTGGAAACCGCGTCCGCCCCGCTCGGCCTGCTCTGGATGGGTGTCGGCATGCAGCCGTTCACCGCGCTCGACGCCCTCCCCTGGTTCCCCAAGAAGCGGTACGGCGTGATGCGCGACTACCTGCCGCGCCACGGCACGCGCGGGCTGACGATGATGAAGCAGACCGCCTGCATCCAGGTGAACCTCGACTATTCGAACGAGGCGGACGCGATGGACAAGATGCGCGCCGCCATGGGGCTCACGCCGATGGTCACGGCCCTGTTCGCGAATTCGCCGCTCACGGGAGGCGCGCCCAACGGTTTTCTGAGCGCCCGCGCCTGGGCGTGGCGGGACACGGACAACGACCGCTGCGGGCTCCTCCCCTTCGTCTTCCGGGACAAGGCGGGCTTCGGCGACTATCTCGACTACGCGCTCGACGTCCCTCTGTTCTTCGTCGTGCGCGACGGCCGGTATCTTTCCGGGAACGGGAAGACGTTCCGCGACTGGATCCACGGCCGGCTCGCAGGCGCTCCCCCGACGCTCGACGACTTCGAAACGCACCTGACGACCCTCTTCCCCGAGGTGCGGCTGAAGCACTACATCGAGCTGCGCGGGGCCGATTCCGGCGACCCGCGCGCGGTGATGGCGCTCGGGGCGCTCTGGAAGGGACTCCTGTACGACCCCGCCGCCCGGGCCTCCGCGTGGGGGCTGGTCCAGTCCTGGTCGTTCGACGAGCGCAACGCCCTGCTCGACGCGGTGTGCCGCGACGGGCCGGCGGCGCCCCTGCCCTCCCGGGGCGCGCGCTCCGGAGGCCCGAAGAAGGCCGGCGATCTGTTCGAGGCGATCCTTGCCGCGGCGCGTCGCGGCCTCGAAGCGCAGGGGACGCCGCACGAGGCCCGCTGGCTCGAGCCGCTGCAGCGACGCGTCGCCTCGGGCCCGGGCTGTCCCGCGCTCGACCTCCTCGATCGGGTGCGCGCGCGCGGCGCCGACCCGCGCGACCTGGCCGCCGCGCTCTCCCGCAATACGCTCCGGACGGCCGCCTGAAGCGGCGGTTCCCGCATCCCACGGAGACCCCATGGCCCAGCTCATCGAAAGCGTCCCGAACATCAGCGAAGGCCGGCGCCCCGAGGTGGTCGACGCCGTGGTGGAGGCGGTGCGCCGCAGCGGTCCGGTGCGCGTCCTCGACCGCTCGTCCGACGCCGATCACAACCGCACGGTCCTGACCCTCGCCGGCGAGCCGGAGGCGGTCCTCCGGGGGCTCGAAGCGCTGGTGGCGGCCTGCGTCGAACGCATCGATCTCACGAAGCACAGCGGCCGGCACCCGCGCATGGGGGCGGTGGACGTCATTCCGCTCATCCCGATCCGGGACGTCACCATGGCGGAATGCGTCGCGTGGGCCCGCGGGCTCGGCGAGCGGGTGGCCAGGCGCCACCAGTTCCCCGTCTATCTCTACGAGGAGGCCGCGAGCGCCCCGCACCGTCGCGACCTCGCGGCCATCCGCAAGGGGGAGTTCGAAGGGTTCGCCCAGAAGATTCAGGAGCCGCAGTGGCGTCCCGACTTCGGACCGGAGCGGGTGCACCCGACGGCCGGCTGCGTCGCCATCGGGGCGCGCGAATTCCTCATCGCCTACAACATCAACCTGGGCACCTCCGACGTCGAGGTCGCCAGGCGAATCGCCCACGCGATCCGGCATTCGAGCGGCGGCCTGCGCTACGTCAAGGCGATGGGGCTGCTGCTCGAAGACCGGAAGCAGGCGCAGGTGTCGATCAACATGACCGATTTCAGGCGCACGCCCCTGCACCGCGTCTTCGAGATGGTCCGCTCCGAGGCGGAGCGACACGGTATCGCGATCGTGGGAAGCGAGATCGTCGGCCTGGTGCCGGAGGATGCGCTCCTCGCGGCGGCCGATTACTACCTCCGGCTGGAAGGCTTCGATCCGGGACGGGTCCTGGAGCGGCGCCTGCAGCAGCCGGACGACGCGAAGGATCCCGCCGCCCGCTGAGGTCCGCACCGTCCGGAACGGCCCGGCGGATCCCGTTCAGCGGACCCGCCGGTCCTGTTTCATCGGCCCGGGTGGAGACGTCCGGGCCGGCCGCCTCAGTGCCCGGCGTGGACCGGAGCGCCCGACGTGGTGCGCGCCGCCGTGGCCGCCGCCGACGCCAGGGCCGGAACCTCCTCGCGAACGGGGAGGGCGATGGCCGAGGCCGGGATGGGACGCTCGTTGCCGTCGAGCGGCACGCTCTTCCCCGCGGCGTAGATCGGGTGGCGCCCCTTCTCCTTGAACCACTGCGCCGTGCTGTGGGTCGAGAACATCTTCTCGACGATCTGCCTCCAGCCCACACCGGTGTTGTAGGCGCAGAAGGAGACCTCCCCCACCTGGGTGCCGTAGGGGATGATGCACATCTCGGTGCGGCGGAAGTCGTAGTTGAAGAGGTCCTGGAACCACATCCCGGCGACCATCATGATCCGCCAGTTGTAGCGGGCCTTCTCCGCCAGCCCGAGGCGCGCGCCGTTGTGGCCGTCGATGATCTTGATGAGCTCCCACAGCGTCAGCCCCTCCGGCAGCTGCGACGGACGCAGGTTCCGCAGCACCGCCATGGCGAACTGCGCCACGGTCAGGGTCTTCGGCCGGCAGGTGTCGGTGATGAGCTTCAGATCCTCGAGCAGGCGATCGGTGTCGAGGAACTGCGGGAACGGCACCGCCTGCTTGGTCTGCTCGTTGACGAGCAGCATCGTGCCGATGCCGCAGTTCGGGTGGCAGCCGCACTTGAGCGAGCCGAACTCGGCCTCGATGCCGTCGAGCTGGTCGCGCAGGTCCGAGAACGGGCCGGAGGCCGAGAGCGGGTACCAGTCGCGCAGCGGCTCCGTCACCCCCAGCTGGCTCTTCACGTCGTGGGCCAGGTGCGACAGCGTGTAACGCTGCTTCATGCGGGTCTCGTCGTCGATGTCCTCGTCGCGCCCGGTGAACGACACCGGCTGGAACGACACCGCGTTGATCTTGTCCACGTTGTCGATGGCGAAGCGGACGATGGGGCCGACCTGGTCGTTGTTGACCGTGTTGACGATGGTGACGACGAGCGTCACGTCGATGCCCGCGGTCTTGAGGTTCTCGAGTGCCCGCTTCTTGACGTCGAAGAGGTTGCCGACGCCGCGGTGGTTGTTGGCCTCGTTGGTCACGCCGTCGAACTGCAGGTACGCCAGCCGCAGCCCGGCCGCCTTGGCCCGGTGGCAGTAATCCAGGTCCTGCGCGAAGCGGATGCCGTTGGTGGCGCACTGCACGCTCTGGTAGCCGACCTTGCGCGAGTAGGCGACCGCGTCCAGAAAGTAGGGAGAGATGGTCGGCTCGCCGCCGCTGAACTGCACCGACATCTGCCGGCGCGGCGTCACCTGGATCGAGTTGTCGAGAATCTGGCGCACGTCGTCCCACGACAGCTCGTGCACGTAGCCCACCTGGTTCGCGTCCATGAAGCACGGGTTGCACATCATGTTGCAGCGGTTGGTCAGGTCCACCGTGAGGACCGCCCCGCGCCCGTACTTGACGGTGGACGAGCCGTGGTTATGGAAGGGATCCGGCTTCATGCGGAAGTCGCGTCCCGGGTAGAGGCGCTCCATGCGGCGCAGGAACTCCGAGTCCATCGCCATGATGTCCTCGCAGCGGCCGTGCTCCTTGCAGGTCTTTTCCATCCAGACCTCGCCGTCGCGCTCGACGATCCGCGCCCGGACCTCGCCCGGTTTTCCCTGCAGCAGCGTCTTCCAATCCGCCTCGCCGCTGAGAATGCGTGCGCGCAGCGCCTTCACGCACTCGGGGCACAGGGAGTCGGTCTCGCGCGGGAAGCCCAGCTCGGGGAAGGAGCGCTCATGGCTCTTGAGCAGCGGCGCCGGGGCCCACTTCGGCTGCACGCTGCCGAAGGGAACGCGGCGGTTGACCGCCTGGAAGGCGTGCCACGCCAGGTTCGCAGCCCCTTTCAGTCCGTTCCCGACCACCACCGTCGGCCGCAGGGCTCGGGCCCGCGCACGGCGCGCGACGGGTCGCTCCTTCCCGGCGGTCGCGCCGGGGGTCAACGTCTGAACCGGACTGTCGGTGTGAACCTGACTCATTCGCGATCCTCCATCTGGGGATGACACCGTCGTTCCCTGCGTTCACTCCGGTGCCATGCGCGTACGCCCGGGTGCCCGGGCGCTTCGATGCCGACTTCGAATGCCGGATGCGCGGGGATTCGCGGCAATCCGGCCCGATCTGCTGAAAACCGGTGAAGCGACTGCGCCTGCTTCGGACGGGACGGTAAGGCCAAGCGCTTTATTATCAGAGAGAAGGAAGGAGAGTCAAGGGTGTGGTGCAGGGATGGCGCCGGAGGCCTCAGCCCTCCTCCTCCCCCGGCCCCGTCCGCATCCCGTAGGAACGCATCTTGCGGTACAGATGGCTCCTCTCGAGGCCCAGGAGCTGGGCGGCCCGAAGCACGTTCCCGGCGGCCTCCCTGAGCTTGCGGGCGATGAACCGGCGCTCGAAATCCTCCCGCCCCTCGCGCAGCGAGCCGAAATCCCGCTCCTCCGGCTCGGCCGGACGCGCGGCCGCCTGAGGCCCCAGGGCCGAGGCGACGGCGGCCGCGGTAATCGCCGCGCCGGGGGTCAGGATGATCAGGCGCTCGATGAGGTTCCGCAGCTCCCGGACGTTCCCGGGCCACGGGTAGTCGACCAGGGGCGCGATCGCCCCCTCTTCGAGCACCACGCTGCGACCGTACTGCCGTCCCACCAGGGCGACGAAGTGACGCGCGAGGATCAGGATGTCGCCCGAGCGTTCCCGCAGCGCCGGGACCCTGAGCGGCACGACATTGAGCCGGAAGTAGAGATCCTCGCGGAACCGCCCCGCCGCGATCTCCCTGGGAAGGTCCTTGTTCGTCGCCGCGAGCACGCGCACGTCGACACGCACCGTGGTGCCGCCGACCGGCTCGAAGGCCTGCTCCTGCAGGACGCGCAGCACCTTGGCCTGCGTCCGCAGCGACATGTCGCCGATCTCGTCCAGGAACAGCGTGCCCCCGTCCGCCAGGAGGAACCTTCCCGCCTTCCCTTCGGTCGCCCCGGTGAAGGCCCCCTTCACGTGCCCGAACAGCTCGCTTTCGATCAGCTCCTCCGGGATGGCGGCGCAGTTCATCTCCACGAACAGCTCGTCGCGCCGCAGCGATCGCGCGTGGATCAGGCGGGCAACCAGCTCCTTGCCGGTGCCGTTCTCGCCGGTGATGAGAACGCGCCCCTGGGTCGGCGCGGCCAGGTCGATCTGCGCCTGCAGCTCGCGGATGACCGGACTCTCCCCGAGGAACTTCTCCTCTTCCTGCACCCGGTCCCGCAGCGCGTTGAGGCGCGCCTCCTTGCGCCTGTCGGCGATGGCGTTGCGCAGGGTGAGGACGACCTTGTCGAGCGACAGCGGCTTCTCGATGAAGTCGTAGGCCCCGAGCTTTCCCGCCTTGTGCGCCACCGGCACATCGGCGTGCCCGGAGATCATCACGACGCGAGGCGGGGACGGGAGGGCGGCGAGGTCTTCGAGTACGGCGAGGCCGTCCCGGCCCGGAAGCCAGACATCGAGCAGGACGGCGTGATAGGGATGGCGCCGCGCCATCTCGAGGCCGCGCTCCCCCGACTCGGCCGCGTCCACCACGTACCCTTCGTCGCGCAGGACGCCGCCGAGGGTGGCGCGCACCCCCTCCTCGTCGTCGACCACCAGGACCCGCTCGCGGGACATGCGCCGATTCTACGATGCCGCCGGAAGCACCGGCAGATCGATGACGAAGCGGGCCCCGTGGGGCTGGTTGTCCTCGACCCGGATGCGTCCCATGTGGTCGGAGACGATGCGGTGCACGATGGCCAGCCCCAACCCGGTGCCGCGCCTCTTGGTGGAGAAATAGGGCAGGAACAGCCGGTCGCGGTCTCCCGGCCGGATGCCGGGCCCTTCGTCGGCCACCTCGATGCGCAGACCGGCGCCACCCGGCGCGGCGCGCGCTTCGATGCGCAGGAGGCCCCGCCCTCCCATGGCCTCGATGGCGTTGTCGAGGAGATTCACGAGGACCCGCTTGATCTGCTCCGGATCGAGCACCGCCTGCGGCAGGTCCGCGTCGAGGCGTGTTTCGATGCGGACGTCGGCATGCCGGTCGCGGTAGAGATCGAGGCAGTCGCCGATCACCTTGCGCACGTCCACGGGCACCCGGCGCGGCGCCGGCAGCCGGGCGAAGCGCGCGAACTCGTCCACGAGCCCCTTGAGCGCCGCCACCTCGCGCACGATGGCCGCGGTCCCCTCGGTCACCGTCTGGTCGACGTCCGGATCCCGCTCCAGCACCTTCTTGCGGATGCGCTCGGCGGAGAGCTGGATCGGCGTGAGGGGGTTCTTGATCTCGTGGGCCAGCCGCCGCGCGACCTCCCGCCACGCGGCGATCTTCTGCGCCCGCATGAGATCGGTCAGGTCCTCCAGCACCAGGAGCGCCCCCGCCGCCTCCCCCTCGTCCGACCGCAGGGCGGTCGCCGACACCGCCAGCGTCCGGATGCGTCCCTCGGTGCTCCACTCCGCTTCGCGCGCCCCTTCGGCGCGCCGGCCGGCAAGGATGTCGTCGACGAGCGGCTCCAGCACGGCCCCCGGCTCGGGGGGCACCGCGTCGCCGAGCGGCCGTCCGAGCAGGTCGGCGGAGGCCTCGAGGCCGAGCAGCCGCCGCGCCGCGGGGTTGATGGTCGTGACGCGGCGCTCCGAGTCGAGCGACACGATCCCCGCCCCGAGGTTCTGCAGCAGCGCCTCGATGTAACGCCGCCTTTCGCTGAGCTCCCGGTTGCTCTCCTGCAGCTCGCGGTTTCGGCTCTCGATGAGGACCTTCCCGGCCCGTAAATCTGAAGTCATGGCGTTGAACGACTCGACGAGGATGCCGAGCTCGTCTCCCGCCTGCACGTCCACCCGGTAATCCAGGTTCCCGGCGGCGATCTCACGCGTGCCGACGGCGAGGGACTGCACCGGCTCGGTGATGCGGCGCGCCAGGTACAGCCCGATCCAGGTCACCGAGAAGAGGACGACCAGGGTGATGAGCGCGAAGACCAGGATGTAGACGCGCTTGATGAGGCGCTTCTGCGTGCGAATCTGGCGGTAGTCGTCGTTGCTGCGGGTCACCGCTTCGGCGAGCCGGGCGAGATCGCGCGACACGAACTGCCCCACCACGGCCACGGCGGCGATGCCGTCTCCGTCGGGCGCCGGGATCGGGTGACCGGCCCGGATGAGGTGTCCCCCGCGCAGCTCCGACTGCCACACGAACGGGCGGCCCTGGAACGCCCCCTGGAGGGTCTCGGCCGGGAGATCCTCGAGCCCGGCGGTCGAGGGCAGCCTCGGGTCGAGCACGGTCCGAGGGGCCCCCTGGACCGGGACGAGCGCCGCCAGGTCGACGTTGTATTCCCGCACGATGGCCGCCAGCCGATCGTGGGGGTCTTCATTCGCGCCGCCCTCGGAGGCGAGCCGGCGCGCGGCCTCGCGGGCGAAGGAGGCGGTCCGGGCGCGCACCTCGTCGTAATAGGCGTCGACGATGCGCTGCGAGGCCTCGGTGAGGCGGTCGGCCGGCTCGGTGAACCAGCGGTCGATGCTGCGCTGGATGAGCTGCGTGGCGGCGTAGAAGATGATCCCCGAGGGCACCAGCCACAGGAGCAGCAGCGAGAAGACCAGCTTGGTGCGGAACCGGGAGCCCAGGATGCCGCGGCGCCTCTCCACCAGCGCCTTGATCAGGTTCCGCATCAGCAGGATGAGGAGCGTCAGGACCAGGACGGCATTGGTCACGAACAGGGCGGACAGGACGGCCGAGTTGGTGACGTAGGACCACGAGAACGACGCGGCGCGGCGGATGAGGAGCGAGACGCCGAGGAAGGAGACGAGCAGCACGGCCACGCTGAAGAGAATCAGCCGGTCCGCCCGCAGCCGCGAGGTCATGCCCGGGCGCGGTCCGTCACCGCCCGGGCCCTCGGGCCGTTCAGGGGTGGCCGGCGGCGCCATGGGTGTCGTCCGAGGCCTCGAGGGGCGCGCGGACCCAGCCGGTCGTGGAGGGCCAGGGGATGAGATAGAAGCGCCAGACCAGGCCGAGATCGCCGCGCGCGCGCACCTCGTAGTGCTCCCCCGCCTTCAGGAGATCGGCCGGCGCGATGGCCACGCGGTCGAGACTGGTCAGGAAGCGCCGCATCTCGTCCGGATCGGCGGTCATCCTCTTCTCGACGGTGTCGCCGTCGAGGCGGCGCGTCAGCGTGTACTGCCGGCTCAGGGCGTCGCGCCGGACGCAGGCCTCGATCTCGACGTCGGCCAGCTCCTCGTCCATCAGGCCGCTGCGCTGCCGCATGAGGCGCACGCGGTAACGGACGGTGCTCTCGATGCCGGTTTCGATCTCCTCCAGGCGCGCCGGGTCGATCGCATCGCGCATCTGCAGCGACACAACGACGGACTCCGCGGTGCGCGCGGCGCTCAGATCGAACAAACCCGGGGCGGCAAGACAGGGAGCGGCGCTGAGGAGAAGGACCGCGGCCGCGATGACGTGTCGTTTCACTCGGAGGTGGCGCCGCGGCCCGGCGCGCGCCGCAACCGTCGGCGGAGTGGGAGTCTAGGGCCGAACGGGCGGATGTGACAAGCGGTCCGGCCCCGCGGGCGGGGCCGGCGACGACCTCAGGCGCTCAGCACCGAGGGCCGGGGCACGAGGCGCTCGCCGAGGTGCGAGAAGCGGTCGTACCACTGCGGCGGGTGCGGGCGGACCGCGGAGGCGGCTGCCACCGCGCCGTCGCGCAGGCGGCGCACGAGCTGGGCGTGCAGGCGGTGCCCGCCCTTGAACACGACGACGTGCGCCTGGAGCGGAGCACCGAGAAGCGCCAGGTCGCCGATGAGGTCGAGCACCTTGTGGCGCACGAACTCGTCGCGGAAGCGCAGCGACCCGCCGACGATCCCCTCGTCTCCCACGACGACGGCGTTGTCGAGCGAGCCGCCGATGGCGCGCCCCGAGGCCCGCATCGCCTGGACGTCCCGCAGCAGGCAGAAGGTGCGCGCCGGGGCGATCGATGCGGCGAAGACCTCCTCGTCGAGGGCCAGGGCCACCGCCTGGTAGCCGATGGCGGGATGCGGGAAATCGATGGCGTAGGAGATGCGGAAGTCACGCGACGGCAGGGCCAGGATCGCCCGCTCGCCGTCCCGCACGGTCAGGGGCCGCTTCACCGTCACCGGCCGGCGGGCGGCGCTCTGCGCCGTCGTCCCGACCTGTCGAATCGCGTTCACGAAAGGTGCGGCGCTGCCGTCGAGTATGGGGATCTCGGGGCCATCGACCTCGATGCGGGCGTTGTCGATCCCCAGTCCCTGGAGCGCGGCGAGCAGGTGCTCCACGGTGGCAACGGACGCGCCGTTGCGGCCCAGGGTGGTGGCGAGACTCGAGTCCCCGATCGCCTCGGGCGACGCGGGGATTTCCTTTCCACCGAGGTCGCGCCGGGCGAAGAGCAGGCCGTGGTTGGCGGGAGCCGGGAGAATCTCCACGCGGGTCTCCGCACCGGAGTGCAGACCGACCCCTTCGATTCCGACCGCCCGACGCACCGTTCGCTGCTGATTCATTCGTGGATTCCCTCGGCCCCCCCTGCGGGCACACCCCCCTAGAGCAGGGGACGTGCCAGCCCTGATGTCGCTCTCTCGTGCGAAGGAATCCACTTATTTTCAACGACTTCCAAGTTATTGGCTGGACGTGCTTCCCCGTGTGGTCCGTGGTATTGGTGCATCTGCCACGCTCCCGTGTCTCATTCCTGCCATTCCTCTGGCGCGGTCATCGGCGTGTTTGACAGCCGATTACACCCGATGCTAGTGTCCCGCGCCGCGGGCGGGATGCGAATCGTGAGCGACGATCGGCACTCGGGAATGGACGCCAACCACCAGCTGGCGGAAAGAGTGGAGCGGTTCCGGTCCGAGCTGGAATCGGCCCTCCGCGATCTCGCGTCCCCCATCGAAACCGACACCCACCCCGGAAGCTCCGGGCTCGCGGGCGCAGTCCAGGCCATCCACGCGATTCTCGACGCCGGCTCCGCCGACCAGCGGGAAGTCCTCCGTTCGGTTCTGGACGCGAGCGCGCTGTGCTTTCCCCGATCCCTCATCCTGATCGCGCGCGATTCCCTGCTGGTGGAGTGGGAGGCGCGCGGCCTCGGCGGCAACGGCCGGGCGCACGAGCGCCTGAGCCTGCCCGCGATCGGCGACCATCTCCTGGCCCGGGCACGCACCTCCGGCGCGCTGCGGACCGCCGGGCCCGAGGGACCGGGACCCGCCGTGGTCGAGGCGCTCGGCGGGTCCGTACCCGCCGCCTCCGCGGCCTCCCCGCTCCTGGTCCGTGGCCGGCCTGTGGCGATTCTGTACGGCGACTCCGCCGGAGCGGCCGCGCCCATCAACTCTGCGGATCTGTTCGCCGTCTTCGCGCGCCTCGGCGGAGCGGCTCTCGAGATGCAGGCTCCGGCGCGCCGGTCGCACCCGGCAGGCGAAACGACAGCAGGTTCCCGGCTGCCGGCGCGCGCCCCGGTGCGGGTGGGGTTGGCCGGATTGCCAGCCGCCCCGGAGGAGGCGGAAATGCACGCGCTGCTCGGGGATCTCGACTCCCTCCCGCGCCGCGAATCCGCCGAGACGGCGCTGTCGCCCGAGGAGCAGCGGCAGCACAACGACGCGCGCCGGTTCGCGAGCCTGCTGGTCTCGGAGCTCCTGCTCTACAACGAGGAGGCGGTGATCCAGGGGCGCAAGCAGCGCGACCTGTCCCACCGGCTCGCCCGGGAGATCGAACGCACCCGGCAGGCCTACGCCGCGCGCCTTCCCACCGGCCTGCGCACCGCGCCCCGGTACCTGGAGGACGAGCTGCTCCGGGTCCTCGCCGACGGCGACGCGGCCCTGCTTTCCTCCTGAGTTCGATTGTGGATCGCGCGCGTCAGCGGCGCTTCAGCCGCTCGAGCAGGCGGGCGTGGATCCCGCCGAATGCGCCGTTGGACATGATCACCACGACGTCGCCGGCGCCGGCCTCGCGCCCGAGCGTTTCGACGATCTCGTCCACCGCGGGAACGTACCGGGCCCACTGACCGCGGGCCTCGAGGTCCGCGACGAGGCGCTCGGCGGAGAAACGCTCCCCCTCGGGGGCCCGCTCCGGGTGATCGACCGCCGCGACGACGACGCGATCCGCCGGCGCGAACGCCTCAGCGTACTCCTGCTGGAACACGCTGCGGCGCGTCGTGTTGGTGCGCGGCTCGAAGATGGTCCAGAGGGGGCGCTCTCCGTATTTCTGCTTCAGCCCCTCGAGCGTGAGCCGGACCGCCGTCGGGTGGTGGGCAAAGTCGTCCAGCACCGTCACCCCACCCGCTTCGCCCCGGACTTCCTGGCGCCGGCGCACGCCGGAGAAAGACGCGAGTCCCGAGGCGATGGCGTCGGGCGCCACGCCCCGCGCCGCCGCGGCCGCCGTCACGGCCAGGATGTTGCGGAGGTTGTGCGGACCGAAGAGCGGCGTCCGGCCGCGCAGGAACGGGGCGCCCCGGCGGGTGATCTCGATCTCCACGCCCTCCGGGTCGGCCTGGAGCGCGCGGCCGCGCCAGAGCGCGCCCTCGTCGAGGCCGTAGGTTTCCACCGGGGCGCCGCTCTGGGCCGCGATGGCGGCCGCGTTCGCATCGTCGGCGCAGGCGATCAGGAGACCGTCTTTGGGCACGAGGGCGACGAACTTGCGAAAGGCCTCCTTGACGGCTTCGAGATCGCGGTACATCTCGGCGTGGTCGAATTCCACCGACGTCAGGATCGCGGTGCGGGGCCGGTAGTGAAGGAACTTCGGCCCCTTGTCGAAGAACGCGGTCTCGTATTCGTCCCCTTCGATGACGAACTCGTCGCCCGGCCCGAGGTCGAACGACCGGTCGAAGTTGCGCAGCACGCCCCCGACCAGGAACGAAGGCCGGCGTCCCGCCGCATGCAGCACCCAGGCGAGCAGCGCCGAGGTCGTCGTCTTGCCGTGCGTGCCGGCCACGACCATCGAATGCCGCCCTTCGAGGAAGAGGCGGCCGATCGCTTCCGCCATGCTCAGGGAGGGAATGCCGCGCTCGCGCGCCGCCACGGCCTCGGCATTCGCGGAGGTCGCGATGTTCCCGACGATGACCAGGTCGGGACGGGAATCCAGGTGCTCGGCGCGGTAGCCCTCCAGGACGGGAATGCCCCGCGAGGCGAGCATGGTGCTCATCGGAGGGAAGACCGACTCGTCGGAGCCGGTGACCTGGTGCCCGGCAGACTGCAGCAGGCCTGCGAGCGAGGCCATGCCGGTGCCGCAGATGCCAATCAGGTGGATGCGACGCGGCGCGGTGACGTCAGGCGTCATCGGGATGTCGTTGGGCTCGAGTGCTCCCGCGCCAGCGCGGGAGGACTTACTGCGGCGGCGCGACGCCGCCGGTGGCATCGAGGGTCTGGTCGGTGATGAGGCCGATCTTCTCCACGCCGCCGCCGCGCATGGCATCCATCACCTGCACCACGTAATCGTAGGGGACCTCGTTGTCAGCCTGGAAGAAAACCACCTTCTCACGCCGCCCCTTCATCAATTCCTGCATGCGATTCTCGACCCCGTCGAGCGCCCCGACAATCTCCTCACGATTCAGGAGGACTCGTGGAGAATCCGCCGGCCCCTTGACGGTCAGGATGAACATGTCGTCCGTGGGTGGCGGCGTGTCGGGAGTGTCGTTCTTCGGCGGCACGGCCACGTCCAGCGTCCGGCTGAGCAGCGGCGTGATCACCATGAAAATGACGAGGAGCACCAGACAGATGTCGACGAAGGGTGTGACGTTGGGGCTCGAATTGAGCCCTTTATTGCCAACCGCCATGCCCATGGTGCGACCTCCCTACCCTTCCGCGCCCGGTGACTTTTCGGTCACGAGGGACACTTCCTCGAAGCCGGCCTCGTTCGTTTCGACCATGACCTTGCGGACATCGCCGTACTTCATGCCCTTGTCCGCCTTGATGAGCACGTTCTTGTCCGGCATCCGGTCGTGGATCTCGGTCATCTCGGCCTGGAACTGGTCGCGCGGCACCGGCTTCTTCTGGATGTAGATGGTGCGGTCGTTGGGCACCGCCACGACGATGGCGTGCGCCTCGTCGTCCTCGTGCTTCTCGGTGTGCTTGGCGTACGGCAGGTGCACGGTGACCCCCTCCTGCAGCATCGGGGTGACCACCATGAAGATCACCAGCAGCACGAGACAGATGTCCACGAACGGCGTGACATTGATGTCCGAGTTGAGGTTCTTGTTATCGCCGGCTTGCATTGCCCGCGCCCTGCGCCTGCGATTGCCGCTTCAGGAAGAAGTCGATCAGCTCCGAACCGGAGTTGGCCATCTCGATCCCGAAGAACTCGATTTGCGACTGGAAGTAGTTGAAGCACCAGACCCCGACGATGGCCACGCCGATGCCAACGCCGGTGGTGATGAGCGCCTCGGCGATTCCGGCCGAGACCGCGCCGATGCCGCCGCTGCCGGCCGCCGCCATCCCCTGGAAGGCGTTGATGATGCCGAACACCGTGCCGAACAGCCCGACGAACGGCGCCGTCGACCCGACGGTAGCGAGCCCGCCGATGCCGCGCTTCATCTCGGCCGTGGTCAGGGCGGCGGCGCGCTCCACGGCGAGGCGGACCGATTCGACCGCGTCGTGGGACGGCTGGTCTTCCTTCTCGAACAGGAACTGCTGCAGGCCGGCGGCCAGCACTTTGGCGAGGTGGCTCTTGTTGTAGCGCTTGGCCGCCTCGACGGCCGCCGCGTAGTTGCCCTCGCGCAGCGCCTTGGTGGCGATCGGCAGGTAGTCGATCGACTGCTTCTTGGCCTGACGGTAGTAGAGGAGGCGCTCGATGAAGATGCCGAGCGAGTAGATCGACATCAGGATCAGGAAGATGGCCACCCCCTTGGCGAGGTAACCCATCTGGCCCCAGATATCGAGTAGCGAATGACCCATCATGACCTGAACCCTCCGATCAGCGGAACGCCGGCCTCACGCCGGACCGCCGCTCAATTGAGCTCGAACGTCACCACGACCGTGAAATACACGTCCACCGGCTTTCCGTTCTGGAGGCCGGGCTTGTAGCGCCATTGCCGCACGGCCGCGATGGCGGCCTCGTCGAACCCGAACTTGGCCCCGGGCGACTGCAGGACCTGGATGTCGCCCACCGATCCATCTTTCCTGATCACGGCCTGCAGGACCACCTTCCCCTGGATCTTCGCCTTGCGGGCGATCTCGGGGTACTTGGGCTGGACTTTGCTGGACGGGATCAGCTCGGGGTTGGTGACGCCGCCGATACCGGCGTACAGGGGCTGATCGCCGAGGCCCCCTTCGACGCCTCCCAGCATTCCGCCGAGGACTCCGCCGACGACGCCCCCCACGACGCCCCCGACCACGCCTCCTTCGACGCCTCCATCGACGCCTTCATCCTCGCCCTCGTCGTTGCTCGCGTCCTCGGGCGCGTCGATCGGCTTGGGCTGCTCCTCGGGCACGATCTTGGGCTGGACGATCTCGGTCGGCTTGGGGATCTCCTTGGGCTTCTCCGTCTGCGTCCGCTTCTTGCGCGCCGGCGGTGGCGGCGGCGGTGGCGGCGGCGGTGGAGCAGAACCCACGAACGAGATGGTGATGGGGGGGGCCGGAACCGACTCGACGCTCAGGAAGGAGCCGACGATGAGGCCGCCGAACCCGATCGCGTGCACGATGACCGCGAACGGCAGCGTCAGCGAACTGCGCGTCCGCTTGCGCTGCTTCGTCGAGAAAACCTGGGTCTCGAACACGGCGTCACCCTCTCGGGGCGCGCGGTCCTGCCGCGCGCCCGGGCCCCACTCTATTTCTGCGCGGCTGCCATCGCCCGCTTGCGCATGTCCAGCGCCTGGTGCATGTACTTGTCGGCTTCCGCGTTCCACTTCGCGGTGCCTTCATTGTCCCCCACCATGGCCGCCGACTTGGCCTTCTCACGGTACATGAGGTTGATGTATGACACCGCTTCCATGTAGTCGGTGCGCAGGGCCGAGGCGCGGTTGAGGTAATCGAGCCCCATGTCGATGAGCTCATTGCGCCGGGCGAGTTCGAGCTGCAGACCGCCCTTGTACACCTTGTCCCAGCAGAGCACACCAATGGTGTAGAGGACCTCGGGGTTCTCCTTCTCGAGGTCGGCACGCTTCTTGTACCACTCGAGCGCCGTGTCGAAGTCCCCTTTCTTTGTGTAGATGACCCCGATGATCTGCATCAACTGCGAGGCCTTCGTCGGGTCGTCTCCGTGCGCCTTCAGCTCCGTCTGGAAGAACTCGGCCGCATCGTCGAACTTCTCGGCGCCGAGATAGACGGTGAGCAGGTAGTTCTTCGCATCCTCGCTGTCCGGATGGACCGCCAGGTACCGCTTCAGATTGGCGATCGCCTGCTCCGAGTACCGGATGTCCTTGGGGTGCTTCGAGCCGGGGCGGTAGAGTGCGAGGTAGGAGAGAGCCGAGTTGTAGTACGCGAGGTCGAGGTCCGCATTGAGGTAGGTGGCGTACCGGTACCACTCGATCGCCTTCAGGAAATCCTGCGCCTTGTACGCCTCGTTCCCCTGCTTGGTGGCGTAATTGGCCTTGAGGCGGGCGATGGTTCCCTGGCAACCGGTTCCCGTGAGGAGAGCACCGAGCACGAGCGCCATCGCCGCCATTCTTCGGATCATGATCGGTCGGCTCCGCCGCGACCGGTCGATCGACCCGCCGCCGGACTCCCTGCTTCATCCCTGCTGAAGTGGAGGATCGGCGTGTGCTCGCCGATCCGGCCGGGGATGATAGCCGAATGCTAAGTCATATGCAACGCACAGCAAGACCCCCGGGACTGCGGCGGCGGCGATCGTTCTGCATCCGCCCCGCAGCCCGGGGGTGGGGGGAAGCCTTCCTTCAGAACTTCAGCAGTCGCGAATCAGGCGCTCATCAGCTGGCCGCGCATGCCGTCCAGATTCAGGCGCAGCTTCAGGAGCGCTTCGCGCTCGAGCTGGCGCACCCGCTCTTTGCTCAGCTTGAGAATCCTGGACACGGCCTCGAGCGTCAGCTCCGTCCCGTCCTTCATCCCGAAGCGGCGCTCCAGGATGTATCGCTCGCGCGGCGGAAGGGCATGAAGCGCCTTGTTCAGAATGCGGTCGACTTCTTCTCTCTGGATGTCCCGTTCCTGACGGAAGGAGGCGTTTGGATCCGAGATGAACGCTTCGAGACGCGCTTCCTCGTCAGCCGAGATGAAGTCGTCGTAGCTCGTCGCGTAGGGTAGAAGCTGCTTCCACATAGCCCCTCCTTGTTGCCGGGGCATTTAGCAACATCTCTGCCAGCGGAAATCGGGGCATCAACCCCCGCTCCGGCCCTTCCGCCACGCTCCAGGCGTGCTTCTCTCGGACTTTTTGGCACACCAGATGAACACCATGACTTTTTGACAGGCCACCCACCCGTTGCGGGGCCCTTGGACCTGAGCCTAGGATGAGGCCATGCCCCCGCCTTCCAGGTCGCTCTCACGGGAAGACCCGGCTAGCAGCCTGAAGGTCCGCGCGGGACGCATCCTCCGGGCCCTGAAGCGATCCCGTCCCGACGCGCGCATCGAGCTCGACCACCGCACTCCGTTCGAGCTGCTCGTCGCCACCATTCTCTCGGCGCAGTGCACCGACGCCCGTGTGAACAAAGTCACACCCGACCTCTTCCGCTCCTATCCCGATGCGGCGGCTCTCGCGGACGCGGACCCGGAACGGCTGGAAAGCCTGATCCGGTCCACCGGCTTCTTCCGCGCCAAGTCCAGGGCGCTTCTTGGTGCGAGCCGGGCACTCGTCGACGAGCACGGGGGCCAGGTGCCGCGGACCATGGAGGAGCTCTCGCGCCTGCCCGGCGTCGGGCGGAAGACCGCGAACGTGGTGCTCGGCGGGGCTTACGGCCTCGCGACCGGCGTCGTCGTGGACACGCACGTCCAGCGCGTCGCCCGCCGCCTGCGCCTGACCCGGCACGACGATCCGATCCGCATCGAGCGGGACCTGATGGCGCTCTGGCCGCGCTCGCAGTGGATCTTCGCGTCCATCGCGTTCGTCCTGCACGGGCGCTATATCTGCGTCGCGCGGGCGCCGCGCTGTTCCGCCTGCGCGCTCAGTCGCGATTGCCCGTCGCGGACCCTGGGGGGTCTTCCGGCTCTCCGTCGATCTCCGGATCGTGGTCGAGATTAATACGGATGCCGACGCGCTCCGCCTCCCGCAGCGCCTTGCGCATCAGCCGCCGTTCCCGGTAGCGGCGGAGCAGGCTGCGGATCCAGCGGCTCTCGGCACAGAGGATCGCGATCCCGGGAACGAGGAAAACGACGCCGGGCAGCACCGGAACCGGTCCGAGGATGAGACCGGCGATCGTCAGGGTCCAGCCGGTCACCAGGCGCCAGAGCCGCCCGCGTTTCCGACGAGGTCCCGGTGGCGGCATGTCCGCGCGTTCAGCGCTTCGGATGGAAGCCTTCCAGCGCTTCGTCGGAGAGCTGCGCCACGTACACCAGGCGCGCCTCCCCTTCGAGGCGGACTCCCCTGGCCCGGTCGGCAGGTCCCTCGAAGCGCACGGCCACATCCACGCCGGAGCGTGTGCGCAGCACGATCGGAGGGCGGGCGAGGTCGCCGGCGGCCATCGCCAGCGCGGCGGCCACGCACCCGGTGCCGCAGGCGAGCGTCTCCGCTTCGACGCCCCGCTCGAAGGTGCGGATGGAGAATCCTCCCTCCGGACGCGGCGCCACGAAATTCACGTTCGCCCCGGCAGAGCCGAAGCGGGGGTGGGAGCGGAGAGCCGCTCCGGCCGCGTCGATTGGACCGGCTGGAAGCCCGGTCTCGATCGCCACGAAATGCGGCACGCCGGTATCGACGAACGCGCCCCGCCAGGTCCGCCCGAGCGCCGTCACCTCGACCGGCTCGAATCCCTGCGGGTCGGGCATCTCGAAGGTGACCATCGACCCCGCGACCTCGGCCCGGTGCAGGCCTCGATCGGTTTCGACCACCATGCGCGCCGGGGCCCATCCCTGCAGATAGGCGAGCCGCGCGGCGCAGCGTGCACCGTTGCCGCAGAAGGTCGGCTCCCCGTCCGGATTGAGGAAACGGGCCCGCACGTCCGCCTTGACGGACGATTCGAGCAGGATGACGCCGTCCGCGCCCACCGAGAGCGCCCGCGTGCAGGCGTGCCGCGCCACCGGCCCGAAGCGCTCGGCCGGGAGCTGGAGCGCGCGGTTGTCGAAGACGATGAAATCGTTCCCGGCGGCGCTCATCTTGAAGAACTCGTGAGGGATCATGCCGGCCCTCCGCGCCGCGCGTTCAAGGACGCGAGCCCTGCGGCGCCGGCCGTCGCTCGGAGTGCTCTTCGGAGCGCGGACTCTCGTTCGCCGGCGTCGTCGCATCGAACGCGGACACCGAATAATGATAGCGCACGCCCGGAGCCGCCTCCGGATCGACCCACGACGTCTCGCTGGCGGAGACTTCGGAGACGCGCGCCGCCTCCGTCTTGCCTTCCTGCCGGCGATAGACGCGGTATCCCGCGAGATCGGGCTCGGTGTTGGGGAACCAGTAGACCTTGATGGCGTCCCCTTCCGCGGCCACCGCGACCCCCTGGGGAACCGCCGGCGCGAACGAATCGTGGGGACGCACGGCGAGCGGCTCGGAGGAGGCGCTCTCGGTCGACCCCGGCGCGTCCGAAGCCACCGCGCGCACGGTGTACAGGTAATCGGTGTCGTAACGGAACGTCCGGTCCACGTAGGCCGGCTCGGCGATGAGTCCCGGGTGCACCGGCGTTTCCGGCTCGCGCGGCGCCGAAGCCTCGCGCCGGTAGACGGCGAACTTCCTCGCCGCGGGCGCCGACTTCGACGTGGGCTGCGGCGCGGGCGACGGCGCGGGAGCCGGAGTCCAGCTCAGGCGGACCTCCCCTTCCGCCACCTCCGCCTTCAAATCGGTCGGAGCGCCGGGCGGGGCGTTCCATTCGACGTAACTCGGGGCCCGCAGCGGCGAGCGCGCTCCGTTCGCGTCCACGACCTGGAGCCCATAGAGGTAGCGCTTCGTGCCCGTCGCCTCGCCCGCCGGGTGCGCGTCGACGTAGTAGAAGCGGCCGTGCTCGACGTGCGCGGGAAGCGCCGCATCGTCGAAGGAGGCCACCTCGTGCGCCTGCCGCTCGAACTGCAGCACGAGGTAACGATCCGAAACGGCTCCGGGCCGCAGGCCCTCCGTCGTCTCGAGACGCAGCACGCGCACCGTGCTCCCCGCCGCCATCGGCGTCCCATCGCTCTTCAACCCGGGCAGGTTCGCCGCGAGCAGGACGTCCCGGCCTATCTGGTGCAGCGTCAGCGGACCAGTGGCGGCGGGAATGACGCGGATCGGAGGGAGCGGAGGTCCCTTCTTCCCGCACCCCGCGGCGGCCAGCGCCACCGCCAGCGCCAGCCCCCCGATCCGGAATGCCGGCCCGCGCGTCGGCGATCGCCGCATCATCGGCGCATTATCGCCATTCGGCGGGAGGCCATCAACGCACCACGCCGCGGCGCGCCCGCGGCTTGACACCCCGAAGAAGCCCTGCTTCCATTCGCGCCGTGCGCGCCTTCGCCCCCCTCGTGCTCCTGATCCTCCTGGCCGTGACCGCGATCGCGTGCCTGCCGGCGCTGGACGCGCCCTTCACCTTCGACGAGCAGGCGGGCGTGGCGACCAACCGGGCCGTGCACCCGGGCGCCTCGTGGAAGGACGCGCTGACCTACCGCTTCTCGCCGGACCAGACGCGCCCGCTGTTCTTCGCCTCGCTCCTCCTCGATGCACGCCTGTGGGGAATGGAGCCGCGCGGTTTCCGCCGGACCGACGGACTGCTCCACCTCGCGGCCGGAGTGCTCGTCTGGCTCCTGCTGCGCCGCGCGCTGCGGCACACGCTCCGGCGGGCCCTGCCGCGTTCGGCCGATCCGTTCCTCACCGCGCGTCGGGCGGAATGGGCGGCCCTGGCGGGGACGGCGGTCTTCCTCCTCCACCCGCTGCAATCGGAGTCCATCCTCTATATATGGGGGCGGGCCGGCATCCTCTCCGCGATGGCGTGTTACGCGGCGATTCTTGCGGTCCCCTGGAAGGACGACCCGTCGCGGGGCGCGGTCGCGGAGCTGGTGCGCTGGGGCCTCGCCCTCACCGCCGCGACCGCGGCACTCCTGTCCAAGGAAGACGCCGTCGCGCTCCCGGCGCTCGCGCTCATCGTCTGGATCGTCGCGGAACGGCGTCCGTGGCGTCCCGCATTGATGCGCGCAATCGTCCTCGCCTTCCCGGTGCTGGCGTTTCTCGCGCTGCGGACGACGTTCCTCGGCGCCGTCGGCCGCCAGGTTTATGCGCGCTCCTTCGAAAGCAATCTCCTGATTCAGAGTGTCGTGTCCCTGCGCTTTCTCGGCCTCACGCTTGCCCCTTACGGCCAGAGCATCGATCACGTGCAGCCGGTGCCGCCGCTCCTGTTCGCCGCGGCCGCCCTTCTCGTCCTGGTCGCTCTCGTCGGCGTCTCGATCCTGGCGGCCGTGCGCGCCCAGGGAGCTTCACCGCGTCTGGCAGCGGCCGGCGTGCTGTTCGGGGCGGCCGGGCTCTTTCTCTACTGGGTGGTGCCGGTGGCGGATGTCATGCCGGAGCGCCGCGTCTATCTCCTGATGCTCGGAGCCGCCTACGCCATCTCAGGCGCGGCCTTCGCACTCGCGCCGCGCGGCGTCTGGCCCGTGCTCCTCCTGATGGCGATGCTCACGCCCGCCCTCCACGCGCGCGCGGTCCTGTGGTCCGACTCGCGCCGCCTCTGGGAAGAGGCGGCGCGCGAGAATCCGGCGCGCGCCCGTCCTCTCATCAATCTCGGCGTCATCGCCACGGATCGCGGCGATCGCGCGCAGTCGGCGAAACTCCTCGATCGGGCCCTCGCGCTGGAGCCGTCCAATCCGGAAGCGCTCTACAACCGGGGACGTCTCCGGCTCGACGCCGGGGACCTGGCCGGCGCGCGAGCCGATCTCGAGAAGTCAGTCGCCGCCGATGCGACGATCCCGCGCGCGCACATCAATCTCGGCATCGTCCTGCTGCGTCAGGACGATCTGGCCGGCGCCGAGGAACAATTCCGCGCCGCCCTGGCCATCGACCCGGGCGATCCGCGCGGGCTGACGAATCTCGCCGAGGTGCGGCGCGCTTCCGGGTCCCCGGACGAAGCGATCGGGCTGTACCGCCAGGCCCTCGCCTCGGATCCGGACTACGCGCACGCCGCGGGACGCCTGGGTGTCGCCCTCGAGAACAAGGGGGACCTGCGGGGCGCCCTGGCGGCCTATCGCGATTACCTGGCGCGGGGCGCGGAGAGCGACGCCGATCGCGGTGCGGTCGAAGCGAAGATCCGCAGTCTCGAGTCCGCGCTTGCGGGCAAAGGGTCGATTCGTTAGGCTTCGGGAACCGCCGGAGTGGCGAAACTGGTAGACGCACGGGACTCAAAATCCCGCGGGCGCAAGCCCATGTCGGTTCGAGTCCGACCTCCGGCACCACACTCACCCGCAACGACTTAGACTGCATCCGGCGGCACGTTCCCAGCCTCGCCGCGAGGCTTCGATCGGGCCGATTTGTGCCGCTTCTGTGCCCCAACGCGCGGCGGCGGGCCCGGGAACGGCACGACGGCGCGCGCCGCGGCACCGGCGGCGAGCCGCGCCTGATGCTGCGCGACCTTGGCGACCGCATCGAGGAGGTCGGCCTCGGCGACGATCGCGTAGCGGCGATAGACGCTCTCGGTCTTGTGACCGGTGAGCTTCATCGCGGCCGACCTCGAGACGCCGGCGCGCTCGAGGTTCCTGACCGCGGTGCGGCGCAGATCGTGGAAGAGCCGCCCGGGCACGCCGGCGGCCTCGCACGCCGTGTCCCAGGAGTCGCGGAAGTCGACGATGGGCAGGCCGCCCCGATGGTGGAAGACCCACGGGACGATCTTCCCGGTCTGTCGCTGAACGGCCTCGGTGCGCTCCCGCTGGCCGCGCAGCAGCGTTTCCAGCTCCGGGAAGCCCCGCAGTGGGAAGGCGCGGCCCTCCCCGCTCTTGGTGGTTCCTGGCTCGAGCCGGACCCATCCGGCGTCGAGGTCGACGCGCGCCCAGGTCAGGCCGAGTACCTCGCGCTTGCGCCAGCCGGTCAGGTAGCCGAACTCGATGACCGGTGCGAGCCAGTCCGGCGCCGCGGCGACGACGGCGCGGACCGCCTGCTCTTCGAAGAATCCCTGCCGGGCGTTCTGCACCGAGAGGGTCGGGAACGCCGGCCGGTCGACGAGTCGCCCCGCCTGGATCGCCAGGGTGAAGGCGCGCCGGAGCGCCGCCAGCTCGTTGCGGATGGTGCTCGGTTGTGCCCGCGGCTTCTCCTCGAGGCGCTGCCGGACGTAGGCGTTCAGCCGGTCGCCGGTGATGTCGATCGCGAGCGTGCGACCGAAGAACGCCCTCAGGTGAATCAGCGAGGAGCGGAGACGCTCCGCGCTGCGGCGTCCGTTGATCGCATAGTCGTTCTTGATGAGCGCCTCGAGGTCCTCGAACGTCACCCGGTCGGCCTGGGGCCCGACGAGGCGCCCCCGCCCGATCTCCCCCAGGCGCCGGCGCAGCAGTCGTGCCGCGTCGGCCGACCGCTGCGACTCGGACGACTCGCGGATGCGACGGCCCCGGAAGGAGTACTGCACCCACCACACCCGGCCGCGCAGGTAGATGCGCCCGAGGCCTCGCCTGCCCTGTGCCTGGCCCATGTTCGGTCCCTCCCCCTCAGCCCTGCGCGATGCGCATGAACTTCACCGCCTCGAGGATGCTCGACTCGCTCAGATGCGCGTAGCGCTGGGTCATGCGGGTGCTCGAGTGCCCCAGGATGGTCTGCAGGACGTAGATCTGCCCACCGTTCTGGACGAAGTGCGAAGCGAATGTGTGGCGCAGGTCGTGGAAGTGAACGTCCTCGAGGCCTGCGCGCCGGCGGGCCCGCTCGAACGCGGTCCGAACGCTCTGGATCGGCCACCCCCGGAAGGTAAAGACCGGGTCCTCAGGCGCCTTCGCAACGCCCCCGCGCATGAACATCAGGAGCGTCGCCAGGTCATCGTTCAGCGGGACGATGCGAGCCTTCCGGCTCTTCGTGGTCTCGGCGCGCAGCTGGATCAGCCGCCGGGCGAAGTCGACGTCTTTCCAGCTCAGCGCCAGCAGCTCGCCGAGCCGGCCTCCCGTGTGAATGGCGGCCACGACGAGAGCTTGCAGGTGCGGCGACCGGCACGCATCGACGAGCCGGCCGACCTCTTCCGGCGTCAGATAGCGGGTGCGCCCCACGTTCTCGCGCGACTTCTTCAGCCGCTTGACAGGATTTTCGGCCGCGTAGCCGCGCTCGATCGCCCAGTTGAACAGGGCCGAGACCCACGCCATCCCTCGGTTCACGGTCGGGCCGCTCACCCCGTCCCGGCTGAGCCGTTCGCTGACATGCCGGTGCAGGTCGGAAAGGCTGATCTCGTGCATGAGCTTGCCGCGGAGCCCTCTCACTGCGATGCGCGTGTGACTCTCGCAGTGCTTGACGTCGCGCGGACGACGCGCGCGCAGCACGCGCTCCCGGAGGTATTCCTCGGCCGCCTCTTCGAACAGCCTGGGTGCCGCCACGCGGGTCGATGGGTCGATCATCTTGCGGATGGTCCGGATCTCCTCGAGCACACTTTCGCCGGCGGTCTCCATGGGGGGCCTCCTGGGGAAGGGGATGGCCGGCTTGGCGTGGGTCCCGCCCCACCAGCGGGAAGACGACGCGGCCGGTCACCGCGGTTGTTGGAGACAGCCACCGTGCCGGCCGCGCGTCCCGCCCCCGAAGGGGCGAGCTCGTCCCTGCATCTCTCGGCCGAGAGAAGGAGTGCGGACAGAAAAATGCCGCGGTGCTGCACGGTGACTGTCTCCGAGGCCGATATACGCTCCCCGGCCCGACCTGTCAACGCGGGTCCCGCCGCTGGAGCGCAGGAGGCATCGCGCCCTCGGGCGGCGACGATCGGCCCCAGTCCCCTGGCGGGACCGGTCGCGGCAGTGCGGCCAGCACGTCCCGCAGGAGCGCGGTAACCCGCTGCAGGAGTCCGCGGACGTCCTCGAGCAGCTGGCGGTCATCGTCGGCGAGACGGAGCGGCTCGCTCATGCGGCCGCCCCGACCACGCTGAACTCAGGCTGTGTTTTTAGTGGTTCCCGTTCTTGAGCGCGCTGCAGGGGAAGATCTTGTCGCAGCGGCTGAGAACCTCGGCGCTCGGCTGCGGCATCACGCTCGCGCCCTCGACCTGCACCACACCGACCCCGTTCGGCATGTGCCCGGTCTGCTTGCAGACCCAGATGCAGTCGGCGGCCTCGAGCGCCTCGGCCTCCGTCGTGACCTTCGGAAGGGCCAGCGGGCTGCTGCTGCCGCTGGTTCCCTCGTCGCTGGAGCCGCCACAGCCAACCATGAAGACCGCGAGAATGGCGCTGACCATCAGAATCGACGTGCGCATGGTTCCCCCCTGTCCTTCTGCGCGGCGAAGCTGGCTCCATTATCGTCACCTGGCCAGGAAACGCGAAGCCCCTCTGCGGCAAGGGTCTCAGCGGCGCGCGTTGGCCAGGTAGCGCCGGAGGCCGGCCTCGGTGAACCGAAGGCACTTCCGCGACAGCCGGCGCGCGCCCGGGATCTGGTCGGCGTGCCGGTAGAGCCAGCGCGGCGCAACACCGAGCAGCTCGGCCGCCTGCTCTGCGGTCAGGAGTCGTTCCGTCTCCGGCGGCGCCGACGGCGTCGGAGGCGCGGCGTGGCCGTTCCCGTTGCTCACGAGGCGCGCCAGGAAGACGGCCTGCAGCTCGGCGAGCTGTCCCAGAACGACCGGGAGCGCCGCAGCCGGCACGTCGGCGGCACGGGCGCGGTCCTCGAGAGCCGCGCGGATGAACTCCCGGGCCTCGAGGCTCACACCGCCCCCCGCCACTTCCGCCGCATCACGAGAGAACGCGGGAGGCGACGAGATGGAAGCCGCGGCGCTCCACCGCGCGACTGATGTCGGCGATGAGATCGGCGACCTCCGACTCACGGTCCCGAACCGGGAGAATCTGGTTGAACACCTGGACGGGGTCCCGGCCCATGGTCGGCCCCGAGCCAGGTTGCGTATTCGCCATGCCGCGCGCCGCGGCGGCAAACGCCCGGAAGTCCTCCGACAGCGACGCCGGCAGGACAATCTCCCCCGGCATCAGCATGGCCGCCACCGAATCCCGCCCGGGGATGCCACCCCGTACGAGTCCGCCGCTCGCAAGGGCCACGCGACCGTCGCCAATCGGCAACGGGTTCGCCTCGTTGATCCCGCTCCCGGCGGCGCCCATGCCAAACGTCAGCGCGTCGAGAATCGCCGCTCTGGCAATCGCCTTCAGGAGATCGGCGAGCAGCTGCTTGAAGAAGTCGTGCCAGACGACCTTCGCACCCAGCGCCGCGTCGATCAGCGTGTCGGAGAGCATACCCGCCGAGGCCTGCAGCTGCGCGCCCATCGCATCGCTGAGATTGCCGAAGGCGTCGGAGCTGCTCTGAATGTCGTCGGCGAGGCGCTGGAAAACAACAGACGTCTGGTCGCCCCACTGCGGCAGCGTCTTCACGATCTCCATGAGGGGCCCGAGGATGGCGTCAAACTGCTCATCGGGCATCCCGTTCTCGCGTGCCAGAACGAGCTGGTTCAGCGCCGAGTCGACCATCGCAGCCTGCATCGCGAGCTGCGGCATCGTGGTGATCCCGAGCTGCTGGAGCAGAGTGTCAAGCTTCGAAAGCTCGACGCTTCCCTCCATGGCGTGCTCGGCCATGTTCTGCAGGACGAAATCGAACTGCACCGCTTCCTTGTTGGCCGGCTGGGCCAGCGTGCCGAAGTTCTTGATCGAGTCGGCGACGTCGATGATGCCCTTGGCGGATCCAGCGCCGGTGGGCGCGTGCATGGCCAGCAGCGTCCTCTTGGCGTTCCCGGCGCTCCGGTCGGTCGCGTCGAGGGCCGCCTTGAGACGGTCGAGCTCGCCGCGCAACGCCGGCGCCGTCTTCTGAGCCAGGTCGATGAGGGACCGGTCGAGCTGGGCCATCGCCTCGCCGTAGGACGACGGCCCCGTGATGTGCCCGGTAGCCTCCCGGATCTGCAGGTCGATCGCGGCGAGCGAGGCGGCGACGTCCAGGGCGCTGCCCCCGAGCTCGGCGAAGCCCAGGGAGGCACGCAGCAGCGACCGGACCCAGGCGTCGATGGACTCGCGGTGCGACTCGACCCAGCCCGCCCCCTCCTGGATCGCCTTCGAAACGTCGTCGAGGATGTCGCGCAGGGCCTGGCTCTGATAGATCGACGTCCCGAGCGCTTGGATGAAGTTGTCCCAGTCGTTGGCGATGCCCTGCAGCGACCCGGCGAGGGTCTTGCCGATCGCCGCGGCGGTCCCGCCCATGTTCTTTTCGATGAGCGAGAGAAGCGCGGCGAAGCGCTGGCTCGGCTCGATGGACTCGTCAAGGACGATGCCGTAGCGCCGGAGCTGCGAGGTGTTGCCCTGCGCGGCCTTGGCCATGACGTCGGCCGCGGATGCCAGGTCAGTGCGCATCACCGCGGCCAGGTCCACGGTCGCGCGCGCCACACGCGGCATCTGCTCGACGCCGATCCGGCCGACCTGGAGGAGCGTCGACATCATGTCCTGCAGGGCTTCGTCGCTCTGCCGGCTCGACTTCTCGAGCTCGCTGGCCAGGTCGTGGAGCGCCTTGCGGCTGGCGGCCGAGTTCTCCCCCACCGAGGCGAGCGCCACGGCCATGCGCACGTCGGCGTTCTCCTGCTCGATGGCTGCCTCGGTGACCTGCTTCAGGGCATAGGCGGCGGCGCCGGCGGCGACGGTCGCCGCGCCGGCGGCGATGGCGATCTTGCCGAGCGACAGGCCGACATTGCTGAGCGCCGCGTCGGCCTCGTTGCGGGCCTTGATGAGGATGTTGACCGTGCGAGTCGTGTCACCCACGTCGATTCGCCTCCCAGCGGGCTTTCGCCGCTGCCCTCGCCTCCGCTACCACTCCCGCATTGAAGGCGTGCAGGTCGATCGCTCCCGCCTTCAACGGGTCGAGAACCCCGAGGACAGTCGACGGGAGCACGCCGTACCGCCGCCCCATGGCGTCGATCGCCTCCATCAGGCGTCGGTTTTGGACAAAGGGAGGACCTCTGCGCCGGCCTCCTTGGTCCAGCCGGCGAGCTTGACGATGGCGGCGAGGAGGAGCAGCAGCTCCTCCTGAGTGAAGTCGTCGGGCGTGGGACCGTCCGAACGGTCGGCGAAGAGCTTCGGCGCGATCACCGCCTTCAAGACCAGCTTGCGCTCTGCCTCAGCGATGGCCTTGAGATCCGGTCCTCGCGCGCCGCGCTTGGAACCGGCCTCAGCATCCTGAGCCAGGTTGCTGACGTCCACGAGGTTGCCGGTGCATTCGACGACCTCGTGACGGCCGAGCCTCGCGATGAGCACCTTGATGCCGCTCGGGAGCTCGAGGACCATCCTGCCCCTCGCGATGAGCTCCTCGCCCGTGATGAACTGTCCTGCCTCTGCTTGCATCGTAGTACCCCTCCTCTGCGCCGTGGCGCGGGCTATGCCGTTTTCCTGAAATCCGTGCACTTCGCCTCGACTGCCTCTCGTAGCGCCGCCGGCACGCGCGCCAGGAGCGCGAATCCGATCCGCGTTGGGTCCTCTGCCGGCACCGAGAGGGCCGGATGGTCGAGCGTGCGGGCCGCCCAGAGCCCCCGTCGGTAGACCGCGACGATCTGTTCCGGCAGGAATTCCTGGACGGACCCGCAGGGCTCCGCGGCGAGGCGGCCCACTTCGTCCGCGCATCGCGCGTAGATCTCGAGCAGGACCCGGCGCGTGCGGCGCGCCGCCGTCAATCGAGCCTCCTCCTCCGCGGCGGCGATCTCCTGCCTTCGCCTCAGCGCCGCCTGGCGCTCCGCCTCGAGCTGCAGCAGCTGCGCCTGGGCGCTGCGGTAGATCTCGCTGCTCTCCCCCAGGTCCCGCCGGAGGGACTCGAGATCCCGGCGCCGGCGGTCCATGGCCTCCACGGAAACCGGCTCTGGAACCCGCTCGCCGAGCTTCTGGAAATGGGTTCTCCGGCCCCAGAGCCCCTCGAGCGGACCGGAGTCGACGCCGGCGAATTCCAGCTCTTCGAGGAGCTCGTCGACGGTCTTCATCGGCGCCCCCTGCGAAGCGTGGCTTCGTCGCGGAGAGCCTCGCAATCCCGGTCGTCGCCCCTGTCGAGCTGCATCCGCATCAGCCGAAGCCGCTGGCGCAGGAACCGGATATCGTCGTCGCCCCACGGCCGCGAGGGCCGCCCGAACCAGCTCCGCATCGAGGCGAGCGCAACATCCGTCTGCGGGTAGGCCGGGAAGGTCACACCCGGGCTGATCTCGACGATTTCCTTGAACTTCAGGATGTTCCGCACCTTCTGGTTGCCGACGATCGACCACTCGTCGCGCTCGACGAAGAACCCGAACGAGCACCCGGTGACATCGCGGCGCTTGATGCTGATCAGCCGGTCGCGGACCCACGAGGCGTCGGGCAGGTCGATCCGGAAGTGGACGCCGGTTGAATCCTCGGTTAGAGCGAGCGTCCCGGCGCTTGTGCGGCCGAGGACCAGGCCATCGTCGTGATTCCACAGGGCCCGGATGTCATCGCGGCCGATGCACGCCGAGCACGCGCCTGGCTTGATGACCTCACGCCAGCCCCCCATGTCTTCAGACGGCACGTTGTAGCGGACGGCGTAGCCGCTGAGGACCGGGGCCTTCTCGGTGCCGGCGACCCGCATGCTCGAAACAAAGGCCCGGGTCTCCGCCTGCTCAGATGGTCGCGATTCGGCTCTCACTTTTTTTCTCCCTCTGGGGGTGGCACAGCACGAAGGCCGCGGCGGTCCGGGTTCGGTGCCTCGTCCAGGGGCCCGAATCCCAGGCGAGCGCGCGCCGCCGGCGAGAGGCCCAAGGCCTTGCCGAGAACCAAGATCTGATCCATCGCCTGGAACTGGATTTCCTGAGCCGGGTGCACGGCCGGCGTCCCGTCGGGTAGCGTCACGAGCCGGCCCTCGCGCTCCAGGATCTCCGCGGTCATCCCCATCTGCCCGTAGGCCACGCAGAAGGCCGCCAGCGTGCCCAGGTCGAGCACAGTCAGCAGGCCGATTCGCTCGAGCTCCGGCACGATGAGGTCCCATGCGTCTTGAGCGACCGGATCCAGTGCGATCGGGCACTTCGGGCGCCCGGGATCGCTCATCGCTGTTCCTCGCGTACGCGCCGCTTCGTTGCCGGCTCGAGCGGCCTGGGGCCCGTGAAGAAGGCCTCGTCGGAGTCGTCTTCCTCCGCGGCCGCCATCTCGATGCGAGTGCGCGCCGCCGGCGTGAAGCCGAACTCGGAGCTGAGCTCACGGATCTTCTGCATGGCCCTGATTGCGATCGCGACGGATGGGTGCGGGATCAGAGTGCCGTTTCCGGCCGTGACGACGTCGCCGTCTTCCTCGAGCCGATCCGCCGCCCGCCTGTAGAGCGCCCAGGCATCGCAGTAGGCGGCGAGCGCCGCCCGGTCGAGCTGCGTCAGGAGGCCCAGCCGGTGCAGCTCGGGGACGAGCCTGTCCCACTCTTCCCGCGCGGCCTGATTGAGTCGCGGCGGTGGCTCGGCGCCGGCAGCCGGCTTCAGAGTCTCCCGAGGGATGGGCCGCTTGCCGGGGTTCCCCCGTGCGACGCGGAGTGCGCGCGGGGTCGGGGGCGGCCCGTTCCACTTGGTCACGCGCCGGCCAGCCGCGCGCGTGCGAGGCGCTTCTTGGCCCGTCCAGCCCCGGCGTCCTCCTTCTCCGCATCGGTGAGCGCGGGGTACTCTGCGTCCTCGGGGACGGTGTCGCTGACCTTCACCGCGGCCATCGCGGAGATCAGCCTCTTGGCGACGTCGTCCGGACACGAGAGCACCTGGCCCTTCTGGAAGGACCACTGGTTCTCTACGCCTCCCACGATCGACTGAGTCAGCTTCACCTTCATTGGCGTCAGCTCCTTTCGGTTACGGCGCGGCTCTGGCGTCGCCGAGCCGCCCCGCGGAAAAGGCTGCAGGTGTCTGCGCAGCGACCCCCTACCGCGACCCGCGGCCGCGAGCGCGAGGCGGCTCGGCCGGTCCAACCGTCGATCCCTAGAGATTTCAACCCCCTATCCCCCTCGGTGGATTACGGCCGGAGCTGCTACTAAGCCGTGACCGTCGCGCCCGTGACGGCGGCGAGCTGCGCCGATGGCTCGTCGTGGGCGTCGTACTGTAGGTAGCTGGCGCAGACGGTCGCGTTCTGCGTCGCCCTGCTCACGACGAGGCGCAGGTAACGCTTGCGCGGGCGCACGTCGATGTAGAAGACCTTGTCGTCGTCCGTGTCGGCGACCGTTACTGACGAGCCGGCGACGTCGGCCGCGTCCGACAGGCCGGAGTCGTCGCCCTGCTGCGCCTTGATGGACGTGAGAGCTCCGGCCACGATCGCACCGAAGTGAACGGCGATCAGGCAGGCGTCGAAGCCGGCCATGTCGATGATGCTGCCGTTGATGTTCGTCGCGCCGGCCGCGCCCGCGGTCGGGGTGACTGCGCTCTGCAGCTTGGTTGCCTGGATGATCGGTCCCTTCATGACGGCTCCTCCTTGGAAGGGTTCAGGTCAGTGGTCCACTGCACGCCCGTTTAGGCCCCGGCCCCCGCCATCTCGAGGAGGTCGCGACCCCATTCGCCCGCCAGGTCGAGCAGGCGCGGGACCGCCCGGTGCTTGCCCGCCAGCGCGGCGACCTTGGGCATGAGCTCCGGCGCATCGAGGTATGCGACCTCGAGGGCTTCGGACCTGATCACCCGAGCGCGAAGGTGGGGAATCTGCTCGGGGAAATCGAAGGCCAGCCGACACCGCGACGCCACGGATTGCCGCAGCTTCGGGCGAACGTAGGACAGCAGCATTCCCCACTTGCGCGGCCGGTTTCTCCTCTCTTCGGTGCTTCGATTGATCGGATCGGTGCCGAGGAGCTCCCTGATGCCGATGGCGAGCTTCGCGCAGTCGGCCACGCGCGACGGAACCGCTTGTGGGACGTCCTCGCACTCGGGCACGGAAGCCGCCAGGCGGTCCATCTCGGCGCCCAGGGTTTCGTACAGATCGATGAAGTAGTGGCGCGTCAGGTCCGCCGCCCGATCCCACCTGCGCTCGAGTTCCATGTTCCACTTCTTCTTCGACGCCAGGGATTCGCGCTGCCACTGCTCGAGGTAACGCAGCCTCGCCCCCTGCTGCACGGCCTCCGCCGGGTCCGTGTCCATCGGGAGCTGATGCTTCATGGACCGTTCCCGCCTCAGCTCGTGCAGGTCGGGGAACTTGACGGCGCACTGCTCCTCTTCCGCCTCCGCCGCTTGCGCCCAGGCGTCGATCACCTCGTCAGGAAGCCAGAGCTCCAGTCGGTTCAGTCGCTCGGCCAAATTTGAAATCATGCCCATCAGCATGCTTCTCTCCTCTCGCCTGTCCGGCGTCTCCAGGTTCTTTTCATCGACTGTTCATTGCAGCGGCTTGCGAGCGCAGCTCGGCGATCCGGGCCTCCTGCTCCCGCTCGCTCATCCCCGTGGAAGGCATGCGGCTCTGGGCGGCCATCTCTCGGAGCACCCGGAACACGGCGACGCCAGCCTGATCGTCCGATTCGTTGAGCCGGGGAACAGCAGACAAGCGGCTCGGCCCTGGCCGAGCCACGGATCCCTGGCTCTCTGTTCCCTGATCCACAGATCCCTGATCCACAGATCTGTCTGTCCTGCCGGCTACCGGGTGGTTGTCCTGCCGGCTACCGGGTGGTTGTCCTCCGGGCAACAGGCCTGTGGCTTGCAGGACAGGTCCAGCCGCTGAAGTGGCGACCCGCTTCCGGCGTCGAAGGTGTGCAGCTGCCGCATGGGCGCTCCTCGATTCATCGGCTTGAGCCTCACGAAAGGCCACGAGCTCTTCGATCGCGTTGGCCTTCGAGGTCGCATGACGCGTGGCCCGGAACCGCTCTCGATCGTCGATGACCACGTAGACGCTCGTCTTGTTCGGTCGCACCTGGTGGAAGATGAAATCGTGATCGTCGAGCCACCGGATGGACTTCACAACGGTGATGCGGTCGAGACCGGCCTCGGCTGCGATCGTTTCGGTGCTGGGCCATGACATCAGGTAGTTCTCGGCCGCCGGATCGAACCCGCACCGGCGCCTGATCGCCGCGTAGGCCTTGACGTAGGAGAAGCGGACACCTGGCTCGGTCCAAAGCGCCGGTGGAACCCGGTCGTCACGGCGCATCGAAGTCCAGGAAGACCGTGAGGATCGGCGCGGGAGAGGGGAAGACAATTTCCGCCCGAGCTTCGAGGAGGGGCAGGACGGGAAGCATCGTCGCCTGCAGCTGCGCGAGCATCCTTGCCAGCCCATCCGCATCGGCGGCGATGGAGGCCAGGAACGCATCCAAGCCGCTGACGCAACGTTGAGCGGCCTCAGCCGCCTCCCGAAGAAGCGCAGCAAGGTCGGCCTGGGTCGCGGGTTGCGCCTGTGAGGTTTCTTGAGTGCTGGCTTCCTGCGCTCGCATCAGCGCCCTCCCGCGGGGCGAGGTCGGAGTAGGCGGCGCCGGCGCGCGCGGGAGCGCGCCACCGTTGCAACGGCTTGCGCTGCCCACTCCGACCGATTTACGCCCGGCAGGATGTCAGGTCAGATCGATCTTGGGGAACTCGGAAAGCAAAACCCGCCTCCAGCACGGTTTTGAGTTCCCCAAGATGGGACCGCGGAGGCCGTTGCTCCGATAGCCAGGAGGCGCGCCGCTCGCGATCTGCGCCGCTGGGGCGCCCCGCCGGGCACTGAAGGGCGCACCAGCGCACCTCGGTCGCTTGACACACGCGCCTGAGCGCCGTACAAGGTGGCCAAGAAATCCATGGGGGAACCTTCCATGCGGGCAATCGCGGCAGCCCTGATGCTGGACCGGGCTGACCGTTTCGCAGGAGTGTGCTCGATCGCTGCACCAAAGACCATCCCGTGCCAGGCGAGGCCGGCCTGAAGTAGCCGCGGAGGACCCCATCGTGAGCCTGGGATACGAAGACGACCTGCCGCTGACTGCCGCGGCGCGCGAGCGCCTCGCGAAGCGCTTCGGGTGCGACCCGGAAGACGTGGAGGAGCGCTGCCGCCGCATCGATGACGCTGCTTGGGTCGGGCAGCTGGACAGCGCGATCTCATCGGCGACAAGCGCGGAGTCCGAGGTCATGAGCCGAGAAATCGCAGACGGCGCGATGCTCTCGCCTGAGACGATCCGCCGGCGCCTGCTGGGAGCTTTCTGCCTCGGAATGATCAAGGCCCGATTCGAGGATGCAGGCTTCGATCTCTTCTCGGATGGCACGCCCGAGATCGATGCGACTGGTCCGCCCCCAATTCCGGGCTCGATCCGCCTGCCGACCCCGTCCGACGCCGTCGCCGGGACGATCGACCTGGCGCCGACCGCGCGCGCCCTCGAGGCGGCGACGGTCGGCGAGATGGAGCAGATCGAACGCGAGATCGAGCGTGGCGCGGACATCTCCCAGAAGGAGATCCGGGCGCGCCTCGACCTGGCCCTGCGAGGCGTGAAGCTCTTCTCTTTTCTGGTCGTGGCCCTGCTCGCCGGCTATTCGTCGTTCGCGGCCGATGAGGCCTCACTCTTCCAGAAAAAAGAGCGCTTGCTGCTTGGCGCTGAACCGAAACCCCCGGCCCTTGTGGAGCTCCCCAACCGAAATGGCCCCGCGGCAGGTGAGGAACTGGAGGCCCGCCCATGAACTCCGATGCAAATCGAATCAAGAGCCTGCTGCAGCAGGTCGCGACGTCCAGCGAATCGATGACACGCGCATACGCGGAGCTCGAGAAGGCCTTTCCAGGCCAGGGGATCCTCGACCGGCACAACGAGCCGGCGCTGAAACTCCTAGAGCTCTACAGGGATGTGCTGAAGATCGCCGCCGCGCAGCAGCCGCAAAACTAGCTCCGTGCCGGTCAATTTCGTCAGCCTGAAGCTTGGTGCGCTTCCCACCGAGGAGGAATGGCGCTGCCTCGAGGTTTTCAAGGAGCGCGCTTCGAAGGCCGCGGACAGAGCCGCCAGCCTCAAACTCGGTCAGCTCTCTCATCACCTCTGTCGTCTGCCGGACGGCGGGATGCGGTTTGAAGGCACCATTCCGAAAAGCGAGGGCCTCGAGCTCCTCTACGTCGATTTCCGGCACCTGTATGCCCAGGAGGAACCCGGCAACCTCAGACGGAACTTGAAAATTGTGAACCGGTGCTGTGCAGACTCCGGCATGCGCGCCTGCCTCAAGTCTCTAAAGCTGCAGGCGCGGAGCTCGTTCGTGCGCAACGCCATGAAGCTCGGAGCCCGTGCACCGAACGCGGCCACGGCCACTTCGGAGCAAGTCATCGACGCGATGATCAACGCCCATATTTTCCACTCAAACGCGACAAGAAGGCGCCAGGTGGACGAGCTCGTGGCCAAGTTCACGAAGACCGGCGTTGACGTCCTGCTCTTCTATGCCGTGTGGGACTTCGTGCTTGCCGCAAAGAACTTCCGCGTGCTCATCAGCGACCTGACAGCCGAAAATCCCTTCGTGCTACTGCCTCCGAAGTTTTCCCGGGCCAGGGACGAGGCGGCTACCGATGACGATCTTCTGATTTAGGGAGGCCGCCGGAGTCGCCGGCGTCGGGACCCAAGCGACGCAACCGCGGGTGCGCCCCGAGCGCCAGAACGTTCGGCCTCGAGCAGCTGGACGTCATCGCCAGGCGGCCAGGACCTCGGCGCCGGCGACTCCGGCGGCCTCTCGAGGAGCTGGACGCCATCGCTAGGCGTCCCGGCCTCAGCGCCGGCGACGTGCCGCGGATGCGCCGCGGGCACCTGCTCGTCGGCCTCTCGAGGAGCTGGACGCCATCGCCAGGCGTCCCGGCCTCAGCGCCGGCGTCGCGCCGCGGATGCGCCCGCGGGCGCCAGCTCGTCGGCCTCGAGCAGCTGGACGTCATCGCCGGGCGGCCAGGACCTCAGCGCCGGCCGTCGCCGCGCCCGCGGGTGCGCCGTGGGCACCTGCTCGTCGGCCCTCTCGAGGAGCTGGACGCCATCGGCCTCTCTCGCATTGCGCCTTTGCGCCCCTTCTGTGCCCGGACTACATGTCCGGACCGGGACGAACGGACAGACACCGCGGAGTCCCGTCACCGGGAACCCGCGCAGCGCGCGGGGTTGCGACGATGGTCCCGATTGCGTCACATGCTCCACCGGGACGACCGAGGACTCAAAATCCCGCGGGCGCAAGCCCATGTCGGTTCGAGTCCGACCTCCGGCACCAACCCTCTAGTGGTCGTCGCGGTTCGAGCCCCGACCGTCGCCGTCGTCGCGATTCGGGGCCCGGCCCCCGCCGGACGATCCGCGGCTCTCACCGCCCTTGCGGCCCGCCTCGGCCGCAAGTTCCCGATCCCGCGAGAAGGAGCGCTTCTCGCCCGGGACGCTCTGTCCGCCCTTGCGGCCCGCCTCGGCGGCCAGCACGTGGTCCTGCGAGAAAGAGCGCTTCTCGTCCGGGACGCTGCGCCCGCCTTCGCGCGCAATCTTCCGCTGCTTCTCCTCGTCCATCGCGGCAAAACCGCGGCCCGACGAGCTGCGCTTGCGCGATGAGCCGCCACCTTCCTTCCGATTGTCCTTGTTCTCAGCCATGTCCTCGCTCCTTGATTGCCAAAGTCCTCGAGGGCTCGTGGAGGCAGCCGACCCGGCGGTCGCCTCGGAAACCCATTCCGCGACCACTGTAGAAGGCGGGGCGGACGGGACTCCATCCGGAGAATGACGAGGGTTCGGGTCTTGCGATTCCTGACCGGAGGAGCGGAAAGCCGCTCCGCTCAAGGCCTGGCCGGGAGTCCCTTTTTTCCGGGGCCGGGTTCCTTCGTGGAGCTCGACCGGAGGGGCGATGCGGCGCGGGAGGAGTCGAGCAGGGCGATGATGGGGCAATGGTCGGAAAGAACCGCAGCACTCGCTTCGTCAGCCGGGTCGTACACCTGCTGCGCGAAGGAGTTCGGGACGAGCCAAGTCGCGGCGGTCCGGCTCAGGACGATGTGGTCGATGTATTGCCGGTACCGCCCGCCCCAGCACGGGGGATGGCGTCCGAAGCCGGCGTCCAGGAGATCCGCTTCCGGCGGGTCGCTGTCGTCGAGGCCGTTCCAGAAAGGATCCTTCGCGGTGAAGCGCCGGTTGAAATCCCCCAGCACGGCGAAAGGAACCGCTTCGCCTGCCCGCGCGTCGACCCACTCCTCCAGCCGCCGCGCCTGTGTTCGGAGCATCGCGCAGGCGGCGTCGGGGCCATCGAGACGCCCGGACGCGCAGCCGCTCTTGAGGTGAATGCTCAGAAGGCGCAGGTCGCCGTGCGCCGTGTGCACCGTGATGTCGGCGGCCCTGCGGCTGCGGCCGTCGAGCCCGATGGCCACGAAGTCCGGATGCGGCGTGACCCGCAGTCCTTTCTTCCAGGCGAACCCGGCCCGCTGGACGGAGCCTCCTCCCGCGGCGAACAGGAACTCGTAGCGTCCGGGATCGAACACGCGCCGCGCCGCCCCGGCCCCTTCCACCTCCTGGAGCGCCACGATGTCGGCGTCGAGCTCGTCGGCGTAGCGGTGCAAACGATCGTAGTCGACGCTCCGGCGGGGCACGGCGCCGGCGCCATCCCGCGCGGCGAGCCACTCGATGTTCCACGAGGCCACGCGCAGCGCTCCGTCGGAGCCCGGAGACAATGTCGTTGCGGGAGTGGTCGTCGCTGGTGTCGCTGCGACCGTCGCGCCCGGCGTGGCGACGACAGCCGCGGCCGGGGCGAAAGCGACGACGGCCGCGAGCCATCCCGCCGCCAGCCGTCTGCGTGCACGAATCGTTGACATCGGTGACATCTTTTTACCTCGAATGGCGATCCGCGCGCGCGGTCGAAGCGTATCTTCACGGTCCGAAGGCGGGGACCCACCGGGGGACATCATGGCGACCAATCTCTGGACCGACGTCGAAGCGCTCGACCGCCTGGCTCGCTCGGCGCGCGCCGCCGAGGGGCGTCGCGGCGGACCGGTGTTCCCGGGAGGCCGCGGCGGCGTCGAGGCTCCCCCGATCCTTCCCCGGTTCCACGGAGACGGCTTCGCGGTGGCCGCGAGCGAGCGCCCCGCGCGGCTGGTCAGCGGGGACCTGGTCGACGCCTTCCCCCTCTCCGACCGCGAGATCGCGGTGGTGATCGGCGACGTCTCGGGGAAAGGGACGCCGGCCGGGGTGATGGCGGCGTTCGTGCGCTCGATCGTGCGTCACGTCGCGCCGCTCGGCGCCTCTCCGGGCGACACGCTCGAGCGGGTGAACAGGATTCTCTGCGGCGCCCGTCTCGATGCGATGTACGTCACGCTCTTCCTCGGCACGCTCGACCTCGGCAACGGCCTGTTCCGCTACGCCAGCGGCGGGCACCCGCCGGCGTTCCGGCGCGTCCCGGGGGAAGCCGCGATCGCCTTCGGATCCGCGACCGGCCCGGTCCTGGGGCTGCTCGACCGGCGCCGCTTCGACACCGGCGCCATCGTGCTTCGTCCGGGCGAAGTGGTGGTGATGACGACCGACGGCGTCACCGAAGCGGAGCGATTGGACGGCGAGTTCTTCGGCCTCGGCCGTCTCGCCGGCGCGCTCGACGCGGTCGAGCCGCTGTCGGCCGAGGGCGCCCTCGCCGCGATCGAGGCCGGTCTCGAGGCCTTCGAAGGGGACGCGCGGCGCGACGACGCCACGCTCCTGGCGCTGCAGCTCGCCGCCGCCTGAAAAGTCGACGGCCGCGCCGGGGAGGGTCGGCGCGGCCGTCTGTCGGGTCGCGGGGCGCGGGACGCTTCAGGTCCCGGGCTGTCCCCGCGTCGTTCTCGGGCAGAACGCGTCGTCGAATGTCATCTCATTTCCCGCCGCCGGCCCAGAGGATCCCGCTCGCGGTCAGGGTGTCGACCCCGGCCAGGCGCGCCCCGTTCCCGCTCCACACGATGCCGGAGCTGGTCACCTGGTCGTTCTCCGTCGCCATCAGCGTGCCGAAGAAGCGCTGCCCGCCCCAGATGAGCCCCTGCTGCCAGGAGGAGTCCCACGACCCCTCGAGCGGCTGCACCACGAGGTTTCCATCCGGGCCCGGCACGGCCACCGGCGACAGGGCCGAGGACGCCGACACGCGCGACGCGAGCGCCGCCTCGATGTCGAGGTAGCCGGCGCCCGTCTCGAACGGCAGGTGGTCGTCCTTGCTGGCGCTCGCCATCAGCCGCGCCTTCACGTCCGACGGGCGCAGGCCCGGCTCGCGCTGCAGCATCACGGCCGCGGCGCCGCTCACCATCGGCGCCGCCAGCGAGGTGCCGCTGAACATCGTGTATTCGCCGGGACGCGCGCGGTCCCCGTCCGTCCGGTACGCACCGGTCGGCAGGACCGTCTCGGGGTGCGTCACGTCGAGCGCCGACCCGACTGCGCGCAGCGACACGATGAAGGCCCCCGGCGCCACGAGATCCGGCTTGACCACGTGGTCGATGAGGCTCGGGCCGCGCGCCGAGAAGCGCGCCAGCACGTCGTCCTCGCGCGCCACGGTGCGGCCGTCGTCCATCGCGCCCACGGTGACCGCGCTCGGCTCGTTCGCCGGGCTGAGGATCGTCCCGAAGCCGCTGCCCACGTTGCCCAGGTTGCCCGCCGCGACGACGACCACGATGCCGGCGTTGGTCGCCGCGCGGACCGCGCGGCACAGCGGGTCGGTCGCGAACGACTCGTAGACCGGGTGGCCGAGCGACAGGTTGAGGACGCGGATGTTGTACTGGCGGCGGTGCAGGATGGTCCAGTCCACGGCGCGCAGCACGTCGCTGGTGGTCCCGGTGCCGTCCGGGTTGAGGGCGCGCAGCGAGATGAGGCGCGCGCCCGGGGCCACGCCGCGGAAGGTGCGGAAGGCCTGCGGGCCGCTGCTGTCGAGCCCGCTGCCGTTCAGGATGCCGGCGACGTGGGTGCCGTGGCCGTAGTAGTCGGCGAACCCCTTCTCGCGCCCGACCACCTCGACCTCGATGAGGCCGTCCGGACGCGCGCGGACCAGGTCCGGGTGGAGCTGCACGCCCGTGTCGATGAGGGCGATGCCGACACCGCGGCCGTCGTCGCCGTTCGCCGCGTCGAGCAGGAAGCCGCCGCGCGCCGCGCGCACGGCGATGTCGAGCTGCGAGTGGACCGGGGCGTCCAGCGAAATCCGCTCGACCTTGGGATCGAGCGCCAGGTCGTCCAGCGATCCCGCCGGGACCAGCGCGGAGTAACCGAAGATGGCGGAATGGCGGGCGCGCACGACGGCGCCATGGTTCTTCGCCAGCAGCAGGTCGACGTCGCCCGCATCGCCATACGTCTGCACGATGACCGGCACCAGGTCGAACGGCGCGTCGTCTTCCGCCGCCAGCACGACCTCGTCGGAGACCTTTCCAAGCGCACGGCCGCGCCCGCCCGGGGACGCCAGCGCCGAGTCGATGAAGAGCAGCGTGGCCAGGAAGACGCTGAGGACCGCCGTGGCCATCAGCCCCATCGCCTGCAGGACCGGCCGGGCCTTGTCCTTGGTCTGTTCGTCGTCGCCGTCGAACCGCTCCAGGCTGTCCATGGCCTCTCTCTCCCTTCGCGCCGCGTCGGCTCACCGCCACGTCGCTGCCTCGGAAAGAGCAAGGGAGAGACCAGCCACGGAATCGTCAGGCTCACCGCAACCCCATGGCGGGAAGGGCTTTGCGGACGGACAACGGAATCGTGATCGGACGCCCTGAGGCGGGGGAAATGTGCAGGTTTCCGACACGCGCGGCGGCAAGAGAGAAAAGCGCGGCCGGGACTCGCGCCGTTGCAACGGCTTACGGAGCGGCGTCCACGGGGCGACAGCGAATGAGCGGCTTCTGGTCACTTCGAAAAGGGACTTTCGGATGACGTCTCCGTGACCGGGACCTATATTGCGGGGGCAGCCGGGGGCCCGTGCGCGCATGCCGTTGACCGAGATCGTCCGGAATCTCACCCAGAGCCCCGGGGATCGTGCGGTCGCGCGCGCCCTGCAGCATTTCTCCAAGGGGCAGATCGACAAGGCCATCGCCGTCCTCAAGGAAGCGCAGCAGAAAACCCCGGACGATCCGGCGGTCCTGCTCGAGCTCGGCCGCATGCTGGCCTACGGCCAGAAGGGACTCGATTCGGCCGAGGCGTTCCGCACCCTGCTGCGGCGCGATTCGCGCGCGGTTCCGAAGATCGACGAGGCGCTCGAGGAGCTGAAGGCCCGCCACGCGCTCGTCGGCCCGCAGTACGACGCCATCGCCGAGCACCACCTGCGACACGACAACACGGCTCTCGCGCTGAAGGCCCTCGAGCGCATGCGGCCCGAGGATCTCAAGGCCGTGCTGCCGCGGCACCTGAGCAAGTACGAGCAGGTCCGGCGCGGTGCGAAGGACGGCAAGCTGTCGAAGCAGATCCTGCAGCCGGCCTACCAGGCCGCGCTCATCCACGAGACCCTGCGCGACCTGCCGCGGGCCCTGGCGCTGTACCGCGACATCGCGCGCACCAACCCGGAGGAGGCGGGACGCATCCTGCCGCGCCTCGAAGCGATCGCCGCGCGCGACTACCAGAACGCCGAGCTGCGCCTGGAGATCGCGGCGCTGCTCGTGGACGCGGGGCGTCCCGACGACGCGGCGAAGCAGTTCTCCCTCGCCCTCGAGACGAATCCGCGCGCGGCGCGCGCCGTCGCCGACGCGGTCGCCCCGCGCCTGGCGACGGCCGAGGCCTCCCCCGACCTGCGCTGGGTGCTGGTGACGGCGCTCCTGCAGGCCGGCGACGAAGAGGCGGCGCGCGAGCAGATGCGCCCGCTCATCGACGCCGGCGAGAGGATCGACGACCTCATTTCGGCCCTGCAGCCGCTGACTCACAAGGAGAAGGCGGCGCCGGCGCAGCGCCTGCTCGCCGAGGCGTTCCTCAAGCGCGGCCAGCCCCTCCAGGTGCTCGGCCCCCTGCTGCAGGCCGCCGAAGAGGAAGGCCTGGCGTCCATCCGCGAGCCGCTCGAAGCGCTGGCCGCGGGCCACCCGGAGATCGCGCGCACGCACCAGCTGCTCGCCGACCTGCACCTCGAGGCGGGACGCGCGGCGGAAGGCGTCGCCGCCCTCGTGAGCGCGCATCGCGCCGCTCCGAAGGAGTCCGGCGCGCTGGTGCCGCGCCTGGTCAAGGCGCTCCTCCTCGACTCGACCGCGGGCGATGCGCATCGCATCCTCGCCGACCTGCTCGCGGACGTTTCCGAGCACGCCAAGGCCGTCATCGTGCTGCGCCACTGGCTGCGCACCACCCCTGCCGACGCGGCGCAGGCGCACGAGCGCCTGGCCCGGCTGGCCTCCGAGAGCGGCGACGCGCGCGCGCGGCTCGGCACCGCCGAATCGCTCTTCCTCCTCGGCCGTCCCGAGGAGGCGCTCGCCCCGCTCGAGACGCTGCAGGCGGAGCACCCGGAGCTGTCGGCCGAGTTCCTGCACCTCTTCGGGATGCTCGCCGAGCACGCCCCGGCGGTGGCGCCGCGGCTGGTGCCGATCTTCGAGGGCCTCGAGCCGCGCTCTCCCCTGCCCGTCGCCGTGCACTTCGCCCGCGGCATGGCCCAGTTCCAGGCCGGCCAGTCGGCCGCGGCCGCGGCCTCGTTCCGCGAGGTCCTGCAGTCGTCGCCGGATCGGGTCGAGGAGGTGCGGCTGGCGCTCGAGCGCTTCGACCGCGGCGACCCGGCGGCGGCCGAGGCGCGCTACCTGCTCGCCTCGATCTACGTGGAGCGCCGCGACCACGCGGCCGCGATCCGCGAGCTGCAGCGTCCCGGTCCGACGCACACGGCCCTGCTCGACCGGGTGCTGAAGCGCTACGAGACCATCGTGAAGGAGACCCCCGACGACCTCCCGGCCCGCGCCGGCCTCATGGAGGTGCTGCTCCTGGCGCGGCGGCACGATCGCGCCCTCGAGGTGGGCCGCGAGACGCTGCGGCTCAAGGACGATGCCTCGACGGCGCGCGTCTCCCTGCTGATGGCGGACGCGCTGATGGAGAAGCGCGACAGCGACGGCGCCGTGCGCCGCGTCTTCGCCGCCTACCGCCGCGACCAGGGGCTCGGTTCGGCGGTCATCGAGCGCCTGCGCCGTCTGCTCGACATCGAGGGAAAGAATCCGTTCACCTGTCTCGTCCTCGGCAAGGTGCTGGCGGCCGAAGGAAAGGCCGAGGAGGCGCTCGAGGTCCTGAAGGCGGCGCGCAGTGCCGACCCGGCGCTGCACGAGTCGGTCCTCCTCGAGGTGGAGTCCCTGGCGCGCGCCTGTCCGGCCGACCCGCGGCCCGGACTGGCGCTCCTCGCTCTCCTCCAGGAGTCGGGACAGCACGCCAAGGCCGTGACGGTGATCTCCACGCACCTCGACGCCCATCCCGACTCGGCCCAGCGCGTCGCGGCGCACCTCGACCAGATTCTCAAGGCGCAGCCGGACCATCCGCTGGCGCATTACGAGCTGGGCCGCGCCCTGGCGCGGCTTGGCGCGCGAGCCCGGGCTGCTGACCGCTTCCGCGACGCGGCGCGCCTCGACAATGCCCTCGGTCCGATGGCCCTCAGGCGCCTCCAGGAGATCCTGATCGCGGACCCGGAATGCGTCGTCGCCTGGATGTCGAGCGCCGAGATCCTGGAAGGGCGCGGGCAGCCGGTGCAGGCGGCGGAGCGCCTGGCCGAGGCGATCGCGCGCGCCCCGGGCGACGCCACCAGCCTCCTCGGACGCCTGGAAGCGCTCGCGGACGCCCACCCGGACGAGGGACCGATCCTCAGCCTGTTCGCCGACGCCGCGCTGCGGCTCGGGCAGCACGACCGCTCGACGCGCGCGTGGGGCGAGCTGGCGGGGCGCGATCTCGAGGGCGCGGCCGCCGCGCTCCAGGGGCTCGATGCCGTCCTCGAGGCGAGCCCGCGTCATGCCGAGGCGCGCGTCATGCGGGCGCGCGCCCGCCTGCGACTCTCGCAGAGCGACCCGGCCCTCGCCGATCTGAAGGAAGCCGCCCGCCTGGCCCCGCGCCTCGTCCCCGACATCCTGGCCGAGATCGCGCCGCTCGTCGCGGAGCGTCCCTCGTGGGCGGAGGGGACCCTGCTGCAGGCCGATCTGCTCCTGGCCGCGGGGCGGCCGCGCGAGGTCGAAGCGCTCCTCGCGCCGCGCGTCGCCGCCGTGTCGTCGCGCCCCGCCCGCCTGCAGATGCGCCTGCGCCTGGCGCGCTGCGCCTCCGAGCGGCAGGACGATGCCGCGGCCCGCGAACACCTCGCCGACGCCGCCACCCTCGCCACCGACCGCAACGAGTTCCTCGGCCGGGTGCATGAGCTGCATCTCGCGGGCATCCGGCGCCGGCTGGCGGCGGCCTGTGGCCGCCTCGAGCGCAAAGGCGCGAAGGCGGGCGACCTGGAGACGGCGGTGGCCGCCTGTCTCGACCTCGGACGGGTGGACGAGGCGCAGCGCCTGATCGAGACGCACGCGCCGGCCCTCGGCTCCGACGAGGTGCTGCGCCGCCTGCGCGCCGCGGTGACCATCGCCCGCGGGGATTTCCCGCGCGCGGCCGACCTCCTGCGACCGCTCGGCGCCACGCCGCTCCTGGCGTTCGGCGCGCTGCGGGCCGGCAACTATCCCCTGGCCATCGAAACGCTCGAGGCGCTCGCCGCGCGGGATGCCGACCCGCGCACGCGCGCGCTCCTGACGCGCACCTACCGTGACATGGTGGCGGCGGATCTCCTGGGCGGCAGCCGCCGCCTGGTGGCGGAGACCGTCCCTGCCTTCGGCGAAGGAGTGACGGCATGACCCGACCGATCTGTCCGATGCTCCAGGCGCTGCCCGCGACCGATGCGGCGGGGCAGCCCGTCAACCGCGAGTGCCTTCTCGAGCCGTGCCGCTTCTACGACCGCGAGGCGCGCGACTGCTCCCTGTCGCTCGCCGCGGTGGCGTCCGCCCGGCTCGCCGAAAGCGCCGCGCGGCAGGCCGACTCCGCCACGACCGCCGCGATCCAGGCGGAGAGCACGACCGCGCGTCTCGCTTCGCTCGAAGCGCGCCTCGCGGCGACCGAGATGGTCCTCGGCGACATCCTGACCCGCGTCGTCGCCCTCCACGAGACCGAGGGCCAGACGGGCGGGCGCCTGCTCGAGGAGATGTCGCTCCTCGGCGCCCGCGGCCAGAAGACCGAGGCGACCATGGCGGCGCTGGCCGAGCGCCTGCAGCGCTCGGAGGACCACGCCGCCGGCATCCTCGAGTCGCTGGAGACGCAGCGCCACCGGGACCAGGCGGATCTCGAAGCGCGCCGGCGCGACGAGGCGGTCCTGACCAACAACCGCGGCGTGGCCTTCTACTACCGTGGCGCGTTCGAGGCGGCGCGCGACGCCTTCCTCAAGGCGCTGGAGCTTTTGCCCGACTACGCCGAGGCCCACAACAATCTCGGCCTCGTCTACTCCCGGCTGGGCGAGGGCGAGAAGGCGGTCGAGTCGTTCCGCCGCGCCCTGACCGCCGATCCGAAGATGGGCGAGGCGTACAACAACCTCGGCTTCCTGTACCACACGACGGCGCAGTTCGATCGGGCGGCGCAGATGTTCGGTCTCGCCATCGAGAACGCCGGCGACTCCTCCATCGCCTACGCCAACCTGGGCAACACCTTCTACGCCATGAAGCAGGCCGAGAAGGCGGTCGAGGCCTGGACGCGCGCCGTCGATCTCGACCCGATGAACGAGAGCGCGCGCCGCGGCCTCAGGATGTACGAGCAGGATGCCGCAGCCAACTGATCGCGGCCGCGGCGCCACGCGGAGGACGAGGTGAAAGGGAAAACCGCCGAGGATCTGTACGCCCAGCTGGAGCGGGAGCTGCGCACCCCCGCGGAGCGCCTGCTCCTGGACGCCTTCCTCCCGGCTCCGGAGACGATCCAGTCCGCCCTCTACCGGCCCGCGCCGCCGGCTCCCGTGGCGGATCCGGCCGCGGCGGCGATGTTCCCGGGCGGGGAGCGGGCCGTGGCGCGCGATCGGGACGTCGAGGAAGAACAGGCGCCGCGCCGCAAGCCGCGGCCCCGCAAGACCGCCGAGCCGCAGCGCAGTCTCGAGGAGGAGATCCAGGACTTCCTGAACCTGCGCGGCACCGCGCTCGCGCCCGACACCGACCCGGAGAAGTGATCCGAGCCGTCTGATACCATCGCGCCTCGTTTCGGGGCCGCGATTGCCTGCCTCTCTTCGCGTCGAGATCCACCACGACTTTGCCGTTCTCGAGCACAGGCTCGAGCACCTGCTCCGGGCGCTGAAGGAGGAGCACGGCCCGTTCGCCCCGGCCGCCGTCGTCGTCCCGACCTCGCGACTGCGCGCCCACCTGCAGGAGCGCCTCGCCGATCGCCTCGGGACGCTGGTGGAGGTTTCCTTCTTCCACCACGACGGCCTCGCCGCCGCCGCGACCGAAGCGGCCGCCGCGACGGGTGGCCCCACCACCCCGCGCCCTCTCGCGGACACCGCGCGCGAGGCGATCCTCGAGGCGGCGGTGGCGCGCGCCGGATCGTCCCTGCGGCCCTGGCTCGAGGCGATCCCGTCCGGCATCGGCGCCCTGCTCGCGACCATCGACGATCTGCGCGAGGCGGGCGTCCCGCACGGGGCCCGGGTCGCGGGACTGAGCGACGAAGGTCAGCGGCTGATGGCGATCCACGCGGCCTACGGTGCCGCGCTCGACCGCCTGCGGGCGCACGGTTTCGCGGATCGCGCCGGACGCGTGGCGGCGGCGCTGCCGCAGCTCCCCCGCTTCGCACAGCGCTTCCGGCTCCTGATCCACTACGGCGCCTACGAGCTCGTCGGCATGAACCTCGATCTCATGCACGCGGCTTCGTCCTCGGGAGTCGAGACCGTCTACCTCGCCCCCGGACATCCCGAGGCGCCCGCCTTCGCCTATGCGCGCTCGTTCTGGCGCGAGGCGCTCGAGGTCGAGCCGCGCTTCCTCGAGGCGAATCCGCCAGAGTCCTCCGGCGGGACCCCGATGGCGGATCGGCGCCTGCTCGGATCGTCGCTTCCTCTTCTTTATGACGAGGAGCAGAGCCGGCGCGCGCCCGACGGCGTGCGCTTCTTCCATGCGCAGGGCAGCGCCGGGGAACTGCGCGAAGCGGCGCTGGAGATCCTCGCGGACGGGTGGGACACGGCGGCGCCCCACCGCGTGGCCGTCCTGGCCCGGAACATCGAGCCGTATGGATCGCGGCTCGCTGATCTCGCGCGCGACCAGGGGCTCGCGTCGACCACGAGCGCCACGCGGCCGCTGCGGGCCGAGCCGGCCGCGATCGCGGGCCTCGGCCTCTTGCGCGTCGTGCTCCACGACTTCCCGGGACAGGCCATCGTCGAGCTGGCGCGCGGCGGCCGCCTCATCCCACCCGCAGGGACCGGACCGGCCGCGGCGGCCGACGCCTGGGAGCGGCTCCTCCGCCGGCATGCCGTGCAGGGAGGCCTGGTCTTCCTGGCGCGCGATCTGCCCCGCTGGGCCGAGGAGGAGAAACGGCCGGCGCCGCCGCCTCCCGGCAGCCCGCCGCGATTCGACTGGAGGGCCGCGGGCGTGGCGTCCGCGGTGCACCTGGCCCGCCTGGTGCGCGCGCTCGAAAAGGAATCGGCCGACCTGCGCGCCAGCACGACCTGGGAGACGTTCGCGGCGACGGCACGGACGCTGCTCGAAACGCGCCTCGCCGGCTTCGATCCCGGCGGCGAACCCGACCCGGGCGCGCTCGGCGTGTTGTCCGCCCTCGACGACCTGGAAGCGCTCGGCGCGGCGGGGATTGCTTTCGCGTCGCCCGTGGCCGCGCTCGGGCGTCTCGAGCGCGCCGTCGCCGCGGAGACGATCCCGCTGGGCTCGATCGCGCCCGATGGCTCCCCGCGCGAGGACGATCGCGGCGGAGTGCGGGTCTTCGACCTGATGCAGGCGCGCGGCCTGTCGTTCGACACCGTCATCCTCCTCGGCCTGAACGCGGGACAGTGTCCCAGGCCGGCCCGTCCGGACCCGTTCCTCCCGGACGCCGACCGCGTCCGGCTGCGCCAGGCGCTCGGGCGGCCGGTGCCTTCGAAGGAGACGGCCCGCCTCGAAGAGCACCTGCTGCTGGCCCTCGCCCTCGGGAGCGCGCGGCGGCGCCTCGTGGTCGGCTGGCAGCGCGCCGACGACGCCGGCCGGGCCGTCTCCCCCAGCCTGGCGCTGCGGGAGATCGCCCGCATCACCCTCGGGACTCCGGATCTCGCCGAGGTCGAGCGCGAGGCCCGCCGCGTCCCGGGAGACGTGCGGCTCGCGGCGCGGGACGCCATCGCCAGGCATGAGCTCCTGTCGCGATCCGACGCGCTGATCGCCGTCGCGCTCGAAGGAGGCTCCCCGGGAGCGCTGCTGCGCCGGCTCGACTTCCTGGCGCCGGTCCTTCCGGATGGAGCCGCGGCACTGGCGCCGGGGCTCGACCTGCTGCGCGCCATCGAGTCGCCGGAGGATCGCGGCTTCGACGCGCTCGTCGGCCCCGCCGAGCCGCTCCCCCGCGAAGGCGAACCGGCGGCATCGGTTGAGGCGACTCCCGGCGTGGCCGCCGGCGCGGGCGGCGCTTCCGCGCCGACGCGTCCGTGGTCGCCCTCGCGTCTCGAGCAGCTCGGCTCGTGTCCGCAGCTCTCCTTCTTCCGCCAGCGCCTGCGGCTCGACGAATGGGACGATGCCGACCCGCCGCACGCGATCGACCCGCGCGAGATGGGCAGCGCGGTGCACGAAACCCTGGCGCTGGTTTACACCCGGGCGCTTGCCGAGCATGCCCTGGACCGGCCCGACGAAGAACGCGCGCGGATCGCGGCGCAGGTCGGCGAGGCGTGGCGCGCGGCGACCGCGCGCATCGCCGCGCGCTTCGAGCCGTACACCGGTCTCTGGGAGCTCGTCGGCGGCGCCTGGCGCGACGCCGTCGTCCGGTTCGTCGAGCGCGACCTGCCGGCGCTCCGGGCGGCGGGCGGAGCCGCGGCGTGCGAGGCGGACGTGGATGCCGCCCTGGCGATTCCCGGACGCGCCGAGCCGCTCCTCATCGGCGGCCGCGTCGATCGCCTGCTGCGGCGCGAGGACGGAACCGTCGTCATCAGCGACTACAAGACGGGCGGCACGCTGGCCGATTTCGTCCTGCCGCGCGACCTGCTGAAAGGACGGCGGCTGCAGATGCCGCTGTACGCGCTGATGGCCGAGGCCGGCACGCTGCGGGCCACCGGGCAGCCGATCGGGGCGCAGGCGTCGCGTCTCGAGGTGGAGGTGCTCGGGGTCGGACCGCGCTTCGCTGCGGCGGAGGAAGAGGGGCGCGCCGGGCTCGATGCGTCGGTGCTCGGGCCGGCGCGCGCCGGCTTCCTCGAGACGCTTGCGGTCCTGCTGCGCCTGGCCGACGAGGGACTGTACCCCCTCGATCCGGCGAGCCCCTCGTGCGAGTACTGCGCCTTCGTGCGCGCCTGCCGGCGCGGCCACGGACCCACCGTCGAACGGCTCGCCCGCCATCCCGCTCTGCGTGAGTTCGCCCTCCTGCGCCGCAAGACGAAGAGCGCGCCGTTGCTCGCCCAGGTCGACGCGCGCGGACAGGACGGAGCCGCCGAATGACCGGACGCCCGCCCGATCCGCCGGCGCCGCGCGCGGCGGCAGGCGCCGGACGCCAGGTGCCCGACGCCGGCGCCCGACGCCGCGCCACGACCGATTTCGCGCCGAACATCGTGGTCACCGCCGGCGCCGGGACCGGCAAGACGGCGATCCTCGTCGAGCGCACCTTGAACCTCGTCGGATCGGGCGCGGCGGATCTCGAATCGCTCGCCCTCATCACCTTCACCGAGAAGGCTGCGGCCGAGCTGCGCCTGCGCCTGGGCGACGGGCTCGATCGCCTGCTCCGCCGCACCGGGGGCTCCCGCGATCCGATCGACCCGGCCGAGGACGCCGACCGCTCCTGGGACTGGCTGCGCGCCCGGGGAGAGGAGCCCGGGGAGATCCGCGGGCGCGTGCTCGCCGCTCTCGCCGGACTCGATGCCGCCTCGGTCGGCACCATCCACGCCTTCTGCCTCGATCTGCTGCGCCGGCACCCGCGCGCCGCCGGCATCGATCCGCGCGCGGCGGTCGGCGAGGAGGCCTCGCTCGAGCGGCTCCTCGACGTCTCGTGGGATCGGTTCCTGCGCGGCCCGGACGGCCCCGGCCGCCGAGCGGCGCCCTGGATCGAGGCGATGCAGAACGAGGTCGGCCCGGGAGCGATCCTCCATCTCGGCCGCGCGCTCGCGCAGTCGCCGCTCCCGGACGAGGCCTTCGCGGCCGCGCTTCCCGCCGGAGGGCGGATCTTCGCCGGCGTGATCGCGCCCGTGCTCGCCTCGCTCCGGTCGTTCCAGGGGCGGGGACTGCCGACGACCCCCAGCATGACCCGCTTCCTCGAGGCGGCGGCGCGCGAGCTGGCGGCGGTCCTGCAGAACGAGCGATCCTGCGCCGCCTCGGCCGCCCGCCTGGTGGAGGAGACGCGCTCCGTCCCGGCGGCGGGCACGAAGCTGACGGAGGAGGACGCCTCCGAGGTGCGTGAGACGGCGCGCCGCGCCCTCGACCTCCTCAAGGTCCTGGCCCGCGTCGACGACGTCGCGGTGGAGCGGGCGCAGCGGGTGGCCGCTCCGCTCGCGCAGCAGGCGCGCGCCCAGGCTCTCGGGGCCGGCCTGGTGCCGTTCGAGGCGATGCTCCGCCTGGCGCGCGACCTCCTGGCGCGCGACCCGCACGCCCGCCGGCAGGCGGCGGCGCGTTTCCGGCAGATCCTGGTGGACGAGTTCCAGGACACCGACCCGCTGCAGTACGAGGTGCTCTTCCTCCTGGCGAGGCGCGAGCCCGCGGGCGGCGGGCACGGAGACGAAGCCGGCCGCGCACCGGTTCCGGCCCCGGTGGACGCGTGGAGCGGCGAGCTCGAAGCCGGCCGGCTGTTCATCGTCGGCGACCCGAAGCAGTCGATCTACCGCTTCCGTGGCGCCGACATCGCCGCCTTCCGCCGCGCCGTCGAGCGTCTGAGGGGAAGCGGCGCCGTGCTCCTCGATCTGAGCGCGTCCTTCCGGAGCCCCGAGCGGCTGCTGCGCCCGATCAACCGGCTGTTCGCCGGCTGGCTCGGGCGCGAGGCGCGCGATCCCTCGGATCTCGCCTGGACCGACGATCACGCTCCTCCCTACGTCCCGCTCCGATCGGCACTGGCGCCGGATCCGCCAGGGGCATCCGCGCGCGTTGCGGTCTGGTCGGTGGATCCGGAAGGCGAAGGAGCCGACGCGGGACGCCGGGCCGAGGCCCAGGCCATCGCGGAGACGATCCGGGCCCGGCTCGAAGGCCGCGCGGCGCCTGCGCGCCGGCCGCGCGACTTCGCCCTGCTCTTCCGCGCCTCGACCCACGTCGACCTCTATGCGCGCGCGCTGCACCAGGCCGGTGTCCCCTGCCTCGTCGAGGGGGCGCGCGATTTCGCCGGCAGGCCGGAGGTGATCGACCTGGTGTCGTGGCTGCGCGCGGCGGCATCGCCGAACGACGCCCCGGCGCTCCTCGCCGTGCTGCGGTCGGCGCTCGGCGCCGTGCCCGATCGGGAGCTGCAGCGCTTCACTGCCGCGGGACATCGCCTCGCGCCGCGCGAGGCGGGCTCCTCGCTGCCCGATGCGCAGGCGTTCCCGGCGCTGCATCGCGCCTTCGAGCGTCTCGAGGCGTTCCGCCGCCTGGCCACGGTCCTGCCCCCGGGCGCACTGATCGCGCGGGCGCTCGCGGAGACGCCGCTCCTCGCCCTGCACGCCGCGGCCTACGATGGCTCCGAGCGCGTCGCCCGGCTCCGCCGGTGCGCCGATCGGGCCGGGGCGCTGGCCGCCGAGGGGCTCTCCCTCCAGGACCTCCTCGCGCAGCTCCAGATCTCTTTTGCGAACGAAGAGGATCGCGGGCCGCTCGCCGACGAGACGCTCGATGCCGTGCGCCTCCTCACGGTGCACAAGGCGAAGGGTCTCGAGTTCGAAGTCGTCTTCGTCCCCGATCTCGGCCGCATCGAGAGCGCCGCCCGCCCGTCCGGGGGGGAGGTGGCCGGCTTCGAGCTCGACGGCCGCATCGGTGCGGCGATCATCCTGGACGACCGCCGGACGAGCTCGGCGCGCGCGCTCTTCGAGATCGAGCAGGCGCGGCACGAAGAGGCCGAAGAGCGCCGGGTCTTCTACGTCGCCTGCACCCGCGCGCGCGAGGAGCTGGTCCTCGTGAACAGCCGCCGCGACCGCAAGGCGCCGTGGCGCGACCGGCTCTCCGTCTTCGACTGCGCCCCCGATCCGGATGGGAATCTCGCCGCGGAAGGGCTTCGTCTCGAGGGCGAGGTCGAACACCGCATCGTGCGCCCCGCGCGCGCTCCCGGCGCCGAGCCCGTGGCCGTCGATCCGGTGGAGCTGGTCGAAGCCGCCGGGCGCCACGACGCGGCCGCCGCCGCTTTCGCCGCCGCCTGCCGCACGCCGCTCGCCTCCCCCTCGGACACGATCGAAAGAGCGGAGGCCGTGGAGGCGGTCGAACCGGAGCGCCGCCGCCCGCGCCGCGCTCCTGCGACCGACCCGCGCCTGGTCGCGCGGCTCGCCGGTTCGGCGGTGCACGCGGCCTTGGCCGCGGTCCTCCAGCCCGGCGACACCGACGCGCTGCTGCGCGCCGCGACGGCGATCGCGCGCGATCACCTGGCGCGGGAGTCCTCCCCCCTTGGGCGCGACCGCCTCGCCGCCCGCGTCGAAGCCGGGATCCGCGACATCGTCCAGGGATTCGCCCGTTCGACGCTTCCCGCGCGGCTGGCCTCCGCGGCGATCCTGGCGCGCGAGGCCCCGATCCTGCACCGGGACGAGCGCGGCCAGGCCTGGAGCGGCTCGTGCGACGTCGTCTTCCGGGAGGCCGGCGGCGTCGTCGTCGCCGACTACAAGACGGAGCTGGTCGAGGGGGATCCCGCCGGGGCGGCGCTTCCCTACCACGGCCAGATCGGCCTGTACGTCCAGGCGCTGGCGCGTGTCCTGCCGGGCGAGACGGTGCGCGGCGAAATCCTCTTCGTGCGGAGCGGCGCGGTGGTCGAAGTGCCGGCCGCCATCGGGGCGCCGGCCACCGGCGGCAGGCGGGCCCAGGGCTCGCAGCCCCCGGCCCAGGGGCGCCTCTTCCCCGCCTAGAGACTCTTCTCGAGGCGGCGCAGCGCCGCGTCCCAGTCGAAGCGCTCGGGCGCGCTCCCGGCGGGTGTGAAGAGGATGTGATCGAGCGTCAGCTCGACCGGCCCCGTGTCGCCGTCCCCGTCGGAATCGAGGTGCACGCGGACGAGCGAGGGCCGCTCGCCTTCCCAGGCGAGGAGCAGGAAGCGATCCGGGTCGCAGGCCGCGAGGTGCCCGCGCAGGGGGCTGCGGCCGTCCCACTCGAGCAGGAACTCCCCGCCCGGCGTGGCCTCGATGGCGGCGCGATCGGCGAGCCATGCCGCCAGCCCCGCCTGGGTGGTGAAGGCGTGGAAGAGCGCCTCGGGCGCCGCCTTGACGCGACGCTCGTGCCGCTCGGCCAGCCGCGTCATGCCGCGCGCCCGCTCGAGGTACACCTTGAGGACGTGCAGCTCCGTCTGCCAGCCGCGGTCGAGGGCGCGGAAGGTGTCGTCCCACTCCTCGTCGCCGGGGAAGCCGCTGTGGCCCACCGTGAGGACCGCGCCGTCGCGCCACGGGTCGATGCGGAATTCGATCTCGGTCTCGAGGTCCTCGATGAGGGCCCGCATCTTCAACGATTCCTGCTTCGCCACCGAGAGGATCAGGCCGGTGGTCACGAGAGGAGAAGGTCCCGGGTCGCCGCTGGCCTGGCCGAACACCCACCGGAACGCCCCGCCCGGCTGGATGTCCACGCTGGCCTCGGAGACGAACCAGCGGACCAGCTCGTCCGGGTCGGTCAGCGCCCGGTACACCTCGGCCGGCGAGGCGTGGATGCCGAGGCTGTGGCGGCTGGTCCGGTCCGGCTCGAGGCTGAGGCCGTAGCCCTGCTCGTCCGAGGTCATCGGCCGAGCCTCGTCCTGTCCCGGGTCGTGGCGTGGGGCATGTGGCGTCCTTGTGGTGGCGCGGAGGGTAAGCGGGCCTCTGGCTGAACGTCAAGCGGCCATTGTCATCCCCATCCTCTTTCTGTATAAAGGCGCGCGCAACGGGGGGGTCCCCCCCAATCCACTTACAATGGAGGCTCGACCGGGATGTTCGTGTCCAAGAAGATCTTCCTGACCAAAGGGGTCGGGCGTCACAAGGAGAAGCTCAACTCCTTCGAGATGGCGCTCCGCGACGCCGGCATCGCCAACTTCAACCTCGTCCGCGTGAGCAGCATCTTCCCGCCCGGCTGCAAGATCATCCCGAAGTCGCAGGGGCTGAAATTCCTGCGCGCGGGCGAAGTGGTCTTCTGCGTCATGAGCCAGTCGGAGACCAACGAGCCGCACCGGCTCATCGCGGCCTCGATCGGCATCGCCATCCCGTCGAAGTCCACGCACCACGGCTACCTCAGCGAGCACCACTCCTACGGCCAGACCGAGGAGGTGGCCGGGGATTACGCCGAGGACCTGGCGGCGCAGATGCTGGCGACGATCACCGGGGTCGAATTCGATCCGGACTCGTCCTACGATGAGCGCAAGGAGATCTGGAAGATCAGCAATGACATCTACCGGACCATCAACGTGAGCCAGTCGGCGGTGGGAGACAAGCGCGGCTGGTGGACCACCGTGGTGGGCGCCGCGGTCCTCATCCCGTGAGCGACGCGGGGGTCGCGCCGGGCTTCGGCGCCCTCGAACCCGCGCAGGCCAGTCTCGAGAACGCCCGCATCGTCATGGTCCCGGTCCCCTACGACCGGACCTGCTCCTACCAGCACGGCACCGCCGACGGCCCCGCGGCCATCATCGAGGCGTCGCGTCACATGGAGCTGTGGGACGAAGAGCTGAACCTCGACGCCACCGGCATCGGCATCCACACGGCCGATCCGGTCTCCGGCAACGACGACCCGCCCGAGGTGATGGCCGGCAAGGTCGAGGAGGTCGTCTCGCGCTACCTGGCGATGGGCAAGATGCCGGTCGTCCTGGGCGGCGAGCACAGCGTCTCGATCGGGGCGATCAAGGCCTACGAGAAGAAGTATCCGAAGCTGTCGGTCGTCCAGCTCGACGCCCACGGGGACCTGCGCAAGTCCTTCGAGGGGTCGGAGTACAACCACGCCTGCATCATGCGGCACTTCGCCGGGCGCATCCCCACCCTCCAGGTCGGGATCCGCTCCTTCTGCCAGGAGGAGGCGGAGTTCATCGCGGCGAAAAAGCTCCGGATCGTCTCCGGGAAGGAGTTCCTCCGGAGCCCGGAAACCGCCCTGAAACAGGTTGACCACCTGACAGACGAGATATACCTTACGATTGACGTCGATTACTTCGATCCATCGATTCTGCCGGCAACCGGAACCCCGGAGCCTGGAGGGCCCGGATGGTACGAGACGCTCGAATTCATCCGCGCCCTGTGCCGGAGGAAGACGGTCGTCGGCTTCGACGTCAACGAGCTGAGACCGCTCCAGCACGACGCGTCCAGCGATTTCCTCGTGGCGAAGCTCGTCTACAAGGTCATCGCCTACCGCTTCTTTGCAGAGGGCCGCAAAGGCTCCTGAGGTTCCCATGACAGCTCCCAAAGGCAAGGGGCCCGCCGATCCGAAACTGGTGGCGGGCGAGAAGATCACGCCTGCCTCCGTGAGGCCCTCTCCGGAGCTCCTGGAGTGCGACATCCCGTCCGAGCTGCCGATCATCCCGCTCGCCTCGACGGTCGTCTTCCCGCAGATGGTGGTGAACCTCCAGGTTGTCCGCAAGAAGAACCTCAGCCTCATCCGCGACATGGAGCCGGAGTCGATCCTCGGGCTCGTGGTGCAGAAGAGCACCTCGATCGAGGTGCCGCCCATCGAGGAGCTGTCGGGCATCGGCGTCGCCGCGCGCCTGGTCAACAAGCTGAACGTCTCCGGCAACACCATCCAGATCATCCTGCTCGGCCTGCGTCGCTTCCGCATCGCCGAGTACCTCCAGACCGAGCCGTACCTCAAGGCCCGGGTCGCCTGCATCGACGAGCGCGAAGTGGAGTCGATGGAGGCGAATCTCCTCATGGGCAACGCCCTGCACCTGATGGAGAACCTCATCCAGCTCGACCCGCGCGTCCCCGGCGAGATCCTCAACCTCATCAAGAACAACCTGACGGGGCCCGGGAACCTCGCGGACCAGGTGGCCAACCACCTGAACTTCGAGCTCGAGGAGAAGAAGGAGATCCTCCAGACGATCAACCCGATCGACCGGCTCAAGGTCGGCATCCGGCTGATCGAGAAGTCGATCGGGCTGGCCAAGGCGGGCCAGGAGATCAAGGAGCAGACCGAGGACGAGATCCGCAAGGCGCAGCGCGAGTACTTCCTGCGCGAGCAGATGAAGGTCATCCGCAAGGAGCTGGGCGAGGAGAGCGAAACCGCCGCGGCGGTGCGCGACCTGCGCGACAAGCTCGACCGGGCAGTCCTCCCCGAGGAGGCCCGCAAGGAGGCGGACAAGGAGCTGGGGCGTCTCGAGATGGTGAACCCGGCTTCGGCCGAGTACACCGTCATCACCACCTACCTCGACTGGCTGGCGACGCTCCCCTGGTCCACCGAGACGGTGGATCGCCTCGACGTGCGCGAGGCGGCGAAGATCCTCGACCGCGATCACTACGGCCTCGAGAAGGTGAAGGACCGCATCCTCGAGTTCCTGGCGGTGCGCCAGCTCAAGAAGGACATGAAGAGCCCGATCCTCTGCTTCTACGGCCCGCCGGGGACCGGCAAGACCTCCCTCGGCCGGTCGATCGCCGAGGCGCTGGGGCGCAAGTTCGTCCGCATGAGCGTCGGCGGGATGCGTGACGAGGCGGAGATCCGCGGTCACCGCCGGACCTATGTCGGCGCCATGCCCGGGAAGATCGTCCAGAGCCTGCGGCGCGCCGGCACCCGCAATCCCCTCTTCATGATCGACGAGGTGGACAAGATCGGTTCGGATTTCCGGGGAGACCCGGCGTCGGCGCTCCTCGAGGTCCTCGACCCGGAGCAGAACTCGACCTTCACGGATCTCTACCTCGACCTGCCGTTCGACCTGTCGCGGGTGATGTTCGTGACGACGGCCAACCGGCTCGACACCATCCCGGAGCCGCTTCGTGACCGCATGGAAATCCTCCACCTCCCCGGCTACGTCGAGGAGGAGAAGATGGACATCGCGCGCCAGTACCTGATCCCGAGGCAGATCGACGCGCACGGCCTGACGCTCCAGCAGCTCGGCATCTCCGACGAGGCGCTGGCCGAGATGATCCACGGCTACACCGCCGACTCGGGGCTGCGCAAGCTCGAGCAGCAGATCGCCACGATCTGCCGCAAGGTGGCGAAGGAGATCGCCATGGGGAAGGCCAAGCCGCGCCAGGTCGCGCCGGCCGATCTCCAGGAGTTCCTCGGACCGGTCGTCTACATCCCGGAGATGGCGGAGCGCGAGGACGAGATCGGCGTCGCCACCGGCCTCGCCTGGACCGCCTCGGGCGGAGACATCCTGTTCATCGAGGCGACCCGCATGAAGGGCGGCGGCGGACTGCAGATCACCGGGCAGCTCGGCGACGTCATGAAGGAGTCGGCTCAGGCGGCCCTGTCGTTCGTCAAGGCGCACGCGGTCGAGCTCAAGATCGAGGCGGACGCCTTCGAGAAGTACGACCTGCACATCCACGTCCCGGCCGGGGCCATCCCCAAGGACGGTCCCTCGGCCGGCATCACCATTGCCTCGGCTATCGCATCCCTCATGTCGAACCGGCCGGTGCGGCACCAGACCGCGATGACGGGCGAAATCACCCTGCGCGGCAAGGTCCTGCCGGTGGGCGGCATCAAGGAGAAGATCCTCGCGGCGCGGCGCGCCGGCATCGAGACCGTCCTGATGCCGTCCCGCAACGAGAAGGATCTCGCCGACGTCCCGGAGCACCTGCGCAAGGGTCTGACCCTGATCTTCGTCAAGGACATCGCCGAGGTCCTCGCCGCCGCCCTGAGCCCCCTCGTCCTCGCCCCGAACGCCGTGGTCGAGGCCGAGACCCGCAAGTCGCGCGAAGCCACCAAGGGCCGCCGCGATCGGGTCAAGCCGCGGGCCGTCGCCGAGGATCGCCGGGGTAGCACCCGCTAGTCGGAAGGGGATCGCGTGGTGGAGCGTGGGGGGATCGAACCCCCGACCTCAAGACTGCCAGCCTTGCGCTCTCCCAGCTGAGCTAACGCCCCACGCGCGGTCTTGAAGGAAGCCGAACTCTAGCACGATTCAGCGGATGTAGCCGAGCGAGCGCAGCCGCTCGAGCACGTTGGCATCCACGTCGGAGGCGTCCTCGGCCGGCGCCGGAAGGGAGCCGGCGTAGTCGGCGACCTGCCTGCGGCCATGCGTCGACGCGAAACCGGTTTCGAGCGCGCCCCGCGGCACCGCGCCCTCGAGCGTGCGCGCCAGAGGCAGGTCGAGCAGCGTCAGGACCGTCGGCAGCACGTCCACCAGGCGGGCCCTCTCGATCCGGCCTCCGCGCGTCACCCCTCGTCCTGTCATCGCGATGATGCCGTCGAGGCGGTGATGGCCGGACGTGGCCGGCTGATCGGGGATGTGCACGGTCTTGAAGCCGTGGTCCGACAGCACCACGAGCGTGTCGCGCGGCCCGAGCGCGCGCAGGTACTCGCCGAGCGCCTCGTCGATCCAGGCGTAGTAGGCGTCGATCACCCCTCCCAGGGCGTGCGCCTCCTCGGGCCCGACCCCGTCGAATTCCTGCGGGTGGGCGAAGCGCCAGAAGCGGTGGGATGCCACGTCCACGCCGCCGAAGTAGACCGCGAAGAGATCGACCGGGTACGAGTCGAACAGGTGCCGGGCCACGCGGCGATAGGTCTCGTCGCTGGCGAGGCTCCAGTCGAAGCCGACGACGCACTCCCGGTCGAGCGGCGTCAGGCTCGGCAGCGTGCTGCGATCGTAGAAACGGGCCACCAGCGCCGGGTCGAGGCCTGCCGGCCGGACCTTGTACTGCTCGAGCTGATCGATGAGCCCTTCGGGGAACGTCTGGTGCGGAATCCCCGAAACCAGGGTGCCCTTGAGCGGCCGCCCCGTGGACCAGTTGTAGACGTACGGGAGATACGAGCTGACGACGAAACCCTGCACCGGCTCCGCCGGCCAGGTGACGAGCCAGCCGACCACCCCCGCCTTCTTCTCGTAGCCGCCGAGGATGTTCCAGAAAGCGGGCGCCTGCCGCATGCCGCTGGTGACAGGGCGGATCCCGGTTCCGCCCCCCGCCTCCTCCCCTTCGATCGAATGGCCGGCCGATTCTCCGGGATGGCTGGAGGCCGGCCTCGTCGGGCCCGGCCCCTTCCCCTCTTCGGTGATGAAGCCGTGGATGCCGTGGTGATCAGGGGTCACCCCCGTGGCGATGGTGGTCCAGAGCGCCGGCGAGGCGGACGGCTCCATCGACTGGAGCACCCCGCGCGCCCCTTCGCGGACCACCCGGGCCATGTTGGGCATCCGCCCGGCGGCGATGAGGGGGTCGATGACCTGCCAGTCGGCCCCGTCGATGCCGAAGACGACGACCCGGCCTGCCGGTCCGGCCTCCGCCGACGGGTCCGGGGTCGGTTGGTTCCCCCGGGGGCACCCCGGCAGGAAGAGAACGGCGAGCAGGAGAACGGCCCCCATCCCGACCGTGGCCTGAGTCCGGAAAATCGGATGGGTGCTGCGGCGGAAGCCGGCGGACATCGCGGCATTATATCGAGCCGCTCCAACGTCTCTCCTTGTCTCGGACGCAGGACGACCGTCCCCCGCAAGCGCCAGCAGAACGGGATCCTTCCGGGACCTCTGTCCGCCGAACATGACGCCGGGCAGGCGCGAGCGGAGCCGTCGGGGAGTCATCTCCTGTCCTTTCCATCGGGATCCGACCGAAGGCCACCTCGGCATGATTCCTGCTGGTCCGACGACGCCGGCCTCGGCCGGAAACAATCCGCAGGCAATCTCAGGAGGCAACTGAATGACCCAGGTGAGGTCCCAGGTCTCGATTTCACCCGCCCGGCCCCGCCCGCGGCGGATTCTCCATGGCGGGGTTGCCCTCGCCGCAGTCCTCACGCTCGTGGCCCTCTCGGGATGTACCGACCGGATGCGTCAGGCCCTGTCCGGCGCCCCTTCGACCCCCGAGGAGCTGCTGACCGCCCTGAAGAGCGACCGTGCCCGCATCGACCAGACGACGGACGGGATGCTCAAGAAGATCGAAACCTTCAACGCCAGCCGGAAGCCCGGCGAGCGCACCATCCAGTTCAGCGAAATCTTCATGGACGACCTGACCGGCGAGCAGCGTGACGTGCTCAACACGCTCCTCTCCGAGGAGAAGGACGTCTCCTACCGCTCGCTGATCCAGACCATCATCACCGACCGCGACAGCATCAAGGACCTGCAGGCGAAGGTGCTCCAGCTCGAGCAGCGGCTGCCGGACTCCTTCGTCGTGGCGAAGAAGGGCGACAGCCACACCAAGCTGGCCATGAACTACCTGACGACCGACGCCAAGCTGGACGAGGCGAAGGCCAAGGGCCTCGTCGACCAGGTGGACCGCAGCGAGATCCTGATCCCGGGCAACCATGTGTGGTTCTTCTACGACCCGAACCAGGACACCTTCCGCACCTACGTGACGCAGGGCGAGGCCGGCCGTACGCCGCTCGCCGTGCGCCGCGCCCAGTCGCGCAAGCTCCTGCAGGAGCGCGACGAGGCCCGGACGCAGCGTGACACCGAGGCGACCGGCCGCCAGGCGGCCGAGGCCGAGGTCTCGTCGCTGCAGGACCGCAAGGCGCAGCTCGAGACCGACATCGCCGTGCTGCAGGCCAACAAGGCCGACCTCGAGTCGAACGTCGACCGCCTGTCGCGCGACCTGTCGTTCCGCCAGAACTCGCTGTTCTACCACGCCGAGAACGAGCACTCCCTCAAGGAGAGGGGCGTGCTGTCGTCGGTGCTGAAGAAGGTGAAGGATGTGAAGGGCGTGGACTACGACACGGCGCTGGATCTGCGCCGTGACACGAGCATCACGCTGACCCCGGACACGTTCGGCCTTGCGAAGATCGGCAAGGTCCGCCTGCTTCCGGAAATCTATCAGGAAGGCCGCGATTTCACGGTCGAGACGAGCGAGGGGAGCGGCAGCGCCCGCCTCGTGATCCTCGATCCGGATCTGTTCCGCGGCCGTGAGGTCCTCCTCTCGGTCGGAGGCTAGACCGGGAGATCGGAAGGACGGCGCCCCCCGCCGACCCCCCAACCCCCCTGCGGGGGGCGCCGTCCGGGCCGATTCTCAGAGAACACCGGGAAGTGACCATCGCCGGAGCGTTGTCTCCCCAGACAACCTCCGGCGATGGACTTTTCAGGGGGTATTTCGGGAGACCTGAGCGGCCCCCGACAAGCAGTTTCCTACCAGACCTCGCACTTGGAGGCGGGATTCATCGGTGTCCCCTCCTGGCAGGAGAACGCCTTCGCGAACTCCGGTGACTGCGTCACGGCGCCGCGCACCCGGAACTTCCCGGGCGAGTGGTAGTCGATACCGGCGAGCAGGCGGGAATACTCGGGGGTGATGAGCTCGCACCAGGTCTGGGCGAAGCCGACGAAGAAGAGCTGGTCGTTGGTGAGCCCGGGCACGGCGGGGGCGGGAGCGCCCGCCTGGCTCTCCCACGCCTTGTAGGCGCGGTAGGACTCCTTGATGCCGCCGAGGTCGGCGATGTTCTCGCCCAGGGTCTGCGCGCCGTTGAGGTGCAGGCCCGGCTCGACCTCGTAGCCGCCGTAGAGCGTCTCGACGCACGCGGCGCGCTCCTGGAAGCGCGCGGAGGCCGCAGGGTCCCACCATTCCCGCAGCTGCCCCTGCGGGTCGAACTTGCGCCCCTGGTCGTCGAAGCCGTGCGTCAGCTCGTGGCCCATCCCCATGCCCATGGCGCCGTAGTTCATGGCGCGCGGGAAGTCGCGGTGGAAGAAGGGCGGCTGCAGGATCCCGGCCGGGAAGACCATCTCGTTGCGCAGCGGGCTGTAGAAGGCGTTCACCGTCGGCGGGGTGATGCCCCACTCCTTGCGATCGACCGGGCCGCCGATCTTGGAGAACTCGCGCCGGAACTCGAAGCGGGAGGCCGCCAGGCGGTTGCCGAAGTCCTCCCCCCGGCGCACCTGGAGGGAGGAGTAGTCGCGCCACAGGTCCGGATAGCCGATCCTGTTGGCGACCGCGGCCAGCTTCTCGCGGGCGCGGGCGCGCGTCGCGTCGTCCATCCAGGCGAGCGTCGGGAAGGTGTCGTCGAGCGCACGCTCGATGCCGCGGATCATCTCGAGCGCCGTGGTCTTGCTGTCCCCCGCGAAGCGGCGCTCGACGAACGCACGGCCGAGCAGCTCTCCCATCGCCTCGTCGGTCGCGTCGACGCAGCGCTTCCAGCGCGGCTCGATCTCCTGCTGCCCGCCGAGGATCTTCCCGAAGAAGGCGAAGTGCTCTTCGGCGAAGGCGTGCGGCAGGCTGTCCGCCATGTCGTCGATCACGTGCCAACGCAGGTAGGCCTGGAGGGTCTCCATCGGCGTCGAGGTGACGGCGTCGGACAGGGCGGCGAAGAACTCCGGCATGCCGACGTTGATCGCCTGGACGGCCGGAAAGCCGGCGGCGGCGAAATAGTCGTCCCACGGCAGCGCCGCCGAGACGCCCTGGAGGCCGGCACGATCGATGCGGTGGTAGATCTTCTCGGGATCGCGGCGCTCGACGCGCGACATCGACGCTTTCGCGAGGCGGGTCTCGAAGGCCAGGATGGCGGCCGCCTGCTTCTTCGCCTCGTCCTCGGCGGTGCCGGAGAGCGTCAGCATGCGCGCCACGTGCGCCTCGTACTGCGTGCGCAGGGTGCGGCTCTTCTCGTCGTCCTTGAGATAGTGGTCGCGATCCGGCAGCCCGAGCCCTCCCTGGAGCCAATGGGCGATGGTCAGGTTCGGATCCTTGAAGTCGGCGTCCACCGCGGTCCCGAACAGCGCCTCCACGCCGGAGACATGCAGGTGCCCGAGGACGGTCATCAGCGTGGCCGGGTCGCTGAGGCCCTCGATCTCCGTGAAGAACGCCTGCAGCGGCGCGACCCCGAGGCGCTCGATGGCCGTCTCGTCGGTGCACGCCCCGTAGAAATCCCCCAGCCGCGCCGTGTCGGGATCGCCCCCGCGCCGGCGCACGGCGTCCTCCAGGATGTCCCGGAGGACGATGCGGTTGCGCTCCTCCACCTCGGCGAAGCCGCGCCCGAGGCGCGGCCGGTCTGGCGGGAGCTTCGTGTCGCGCAGCCAGCCGCCGCAGGCGTACTGGTAGAAGTCCTGGCACGGGTCGACGCTGCGATCCAGGGTGGCGAGCACGCCCGCGGAGATCTCGTCGGCGCCGAGGCGCCCGCTTCCCGCCGCTCCCGCGCTCTCCGCCGCCCCCGGACGCGTCACCACGCAGCCCGCCAGCAGCCCGCCCGCCACCAGCGCCGCCAGGAGCGGCGCCGTCCGACTCACGGCTTCACCGGGGTCGTGTCGGGAATGGGAGGCGGACCGTCCGGGATGTAGCCCTTGTAGGTGACGCCCTGCGTCTGCTTCTGGAACTCGTCGCGGATCGCCTGGCGATCGGCGGGACGCTCGAAGAGATCGACCATGGTCATGCTGAGGGCCTTGGAGGCGTAGATCATCCCCTTCTGCCCGATCGACATCCCGCCGCACGCCACCACGGGCCACGCATGCCACGGCGCGTCGTCCGGGGCGGTGGTGGCCTCGAGGTGGATCGTCGGGACGACCCACGACACGTCGCCGACATCGGTCGATCCCCCTTCGGGATCGGCGGCCGGCTTGTCGGGGAGCGGCACGACGTCGGTGCGCAGCCCCTTCGCCTCGACGTTGGTGGCCTTCTGGATGGCGCGCGCGAACTCCTGCTCCTCCGCCGTGAACGAGAGGGGCGGCAGCGCCTTGAGGTTGGAGTAGAGGAGCCGCGCCCCGTTCAGGTTGACCAGCATCTCCCAGTCGCCGCTCTGGACCGTCAGCTTCCCGGTCACGCCGGCCGCCATCGCGGCGCCTTCCACCATCGGCCGGACGCGCGCCAGGATTTCCTCCACACCGGAGCGCTTGCTGTCGCGCAGCCACAGCCACAGCGAGGCCTTCTCGGGCACCACGTTCGGCACCTGCCCGCCTTCCTGGATGACGTAGTGCATGCGCACCGTCGGCTTGACGTGCTCGCGCATCATGTTCAGGGCGTGCGTGAAGATCTCCAGGCCGTCGACGGCGCTGCGGCCGTTCCAGGGGTCGAAGGCGGCGTGCGCCGCCTTGCCGAAGAACTCGACCTTGAGGTCCACGAGCGCCTGGCTCGACGACGTGTCGGCTTCGATCTTGGTCGCCGGGTGCCAGGCGAGCGCGACATCGAGATCCCTGAACAGCCCCTCGCGCACCATGTAGATCTTCCCGCCGACCGCCTCCTCGGCCGGGGTGCCGTAGAAGCGGACCGTGCCCTTGAGGCGGCCCGATGCGAGCTGCTCCTTGACGGCGAGCGCCGCGCCGAGGCTGGCGGCACCGAACAGATTGTGGCCGCAGCCGTGGCCGGGGGCGCCCGGCTCGAGCGCCTCCTTGGTCGAGGTCGCCTTCTGCGAGATTCCCGGCAGGGCGTCGAACTCGCCGAGGATGCCGATGTGCGGCGCGCCGCTGCCGAACTCGGCGACGAAGGCGGTCGGCATGCCGGCAACACCACGCGTCACGCGGAAGCCCTGCGCCTCGGCGTAGTCGGCGAGGGCGGCGGACGACTTCGTCTCCTTGAGCGCCGTCTCGGCGAAGCGCCACACCTTGAGGCTGAGGTCGACGATTTCGTCCCGGTGCTTGTCGATCGACGCGAGGGCGGCCTTCTTCGCCTCGGTCAAAGGCGCGGGCAAAACCGAGGTGGCGGCATCCGGCAGCTTCGCCCCGACCGGTGCTTTCTTCTCCGCCGCCGGGGCCGGCGTCCACGCCGCCGCCACGAGACACGCCAGGACTGCCGCTGCGACGCCTCTGAGAACCGAAGCCTTCATCGTCCCTCCCCTCGTCCGCTCAGGTGGTCCCACAGCACTTCGCAGAAGGCGCGCACGCCGAGCGGCAGCACTCCCTCGTCGAGATCGAAATCCTCCGTGTGGATCATCGCGGTGATGCCGCGCGACTCGTTGCGCACCCCGAGCTTGAAGTAGGCGGCGGGCACCTTCTTCGCGAAGTACGCGAAGTCCTCGCCCCCCATCTGCGGCGCCACCTCGACGACGCCCTGGTCGCCGAAGACGCGGCGCAGCGACGGGAGCGCCGCGCGGGTCAGCGGCGGGTCGTTGAAGGTGACCGGGTTCCCCTCGCCGACGAAGCGCAGCGCCGCCGGCATCCCGTTCGCCTCGCCGATCCCAAGGACGGTGCGCGCCATGCGCTCCTTGATGTCGGTGCGCACCTGCTCGTCGAGGGAGCGGACCGTGCCTTCCATCGTGACGTCCTCCGCCAGGATGTTGAAGCGGTTGCCGCCGTGGATCGATCCGATGGTGATGACCTTCGGCTTCTGCGCGTCGATCTGCCGCGAGGTGATGAGCTGCAGGCCGTCGACGATCTGCGCCGCCACCGGCACCGGGTCGAGCCCGGTGTGCGGATAGCCGCCGTGCGACCGCCTGCCGGTCACGGTGACGACGAAGCGATCGGTCGAGGCCCAGATCGGGCCCGCCGCCCAGCCGACCTTCCCGACGTCGAGGAGGGGATCCATGTGCAGTCCGTAGACGGCGCCGATCTTCGGGGTGTCGAGCGCCCCCTCCTTCATCATGAGGAGCGCGCCCCCCTCCTCCCCTTCCGGCGGCCCTTCCTCGGCCGGCTGGAACAGGAAGACGACCGTCCCCGGCAGCTTCGCCTTGAGCCCGGCGAGCACCTCGGCTACGCCGAGGACGATGGTCGTGTGCGCGTCGTGGCCGCAGGCGTGCTTCACGCCGGGGTTCTCGCTCCTGTACGGGACGTCGTTTTTCTCCTGGATCGGCAGCGCGTCCAGATCGGCGCGCAGGCCGACGACCGGCCCGGGGCGGCCTCCCTTCAGGATGCCGACGACGCCGGTCTTCGCGACCGGGGCGTGCACCTCGAGACCGAGCTGACGCAGCCGGTCGGCGACCAGCTGCCCGGTGCGGGTCTCGCGGTTGCCGAGCTCGGGATGGCGGTGCAGGTCGCGCCGCGTCTCCACGAGAGCCGGCGTGAGTGCCTCGACCGCGGCGCGAATCTCCGCCGCCGGGGTCGCGGCGGTGACGGCGGCCAGCACGATGCCTGCGAGCATGAGGCCCTCCCTGCGCTTCCGTGAAGGCGGGAGTCTAGATCAGAGCGAGCGGGGCCGGGGCCATGGGCCTCAGCGCGACGGGGCGGCGGGGGCGCCGGCCGGCAGCGGGTTCTCGTCGAACTCGTCTTCGATCTCGCCGAAGATCTCCTCGATGATGTCCTCCATCGTCAGGACGCCGACCGCCCGGCCGTCGATGCCGACGATCGCCGCCATGTGCTGCCGGCGGCGGCGCATCTGGGCCAGCACGGCGTCGATGCGCCGGTCGGCGGGGACCCGCAGGAGCTCCTTGATGACGTCGGATTCCTGCACCCGGTCGGCCTCGCGGTCGCTGAGAAGCGCGAGCGCCTTGATGTTGATGACCCCGACGAGATCGCGCCTCTGCGGATCCCAGACGGGATAGCGCGTGTGCTTCTCGGCGCGCGCGACGTCGAGGTTCTCGTCCACGGTGCGGGCGAGCGACCACAGGGCGACCTTGTCGAGCGGCACCATGACGTCGCGCGCCGTGCGGTCGGAGAAGCGCGTCGCCCGCTCCATGATCTCCGCCTCGCTCGAGGTGATGACGCCCTTCTTGAACGACTCGGCGAAGAGGATGCGCAGCTCCGTCTCGGAGAGGCCGCTGTCGTGCGACTGGCGCACCCCGAGCAGGCGCAGGACGCCGAGCGAGGCCCGGTTCAGGAGCCACAGGGCCGGGTAGAAGACGTAGAAGAAGCCCTTCAGGGTCGGCGCCGCCAGCCGCGCGATGCGCCCGGGGCGGCGGATGGCGAACGACTTCGGCACCAGCTCCCCGAGCACGATGTGCAGCACGGTGATGGTGACGAAGGCCGTGGCGAGCGCCGCGCTGTGCGCCGCCGGGGCCGCCATCCGGCCGAGCCCCGCGAACAGCGGCTGGTACAGGCCCGCGAAGGCGCGCTCCCCCACCCAGCCCAGCCCCAGGCTGACGAGCGTGATGCCGAGCTGGCAGGCGGAGAGGTATTCGTCGAGCCGCCCCACCACCTCGCGCGCGATCTTCGAGCCCGGGAGCCCCGAGCGCGCCATCTCCTCGATGCGCGTCAGGCGCACCTTGACGATGGCGAACTCGGCGGCGACGAAGAAGGCGTTCCCGCCGACGAGGAGGAAAGCCAGGAGGAGGTCGAAGGGACGGGAGTGGGGTTCCAACTACAACTTCACCCACTCGGGGCCGCCCCCGCCTTCGGGGGGGACCCAGGTGATGATCTGGTAGGGGTCCATCACGTCGCAGGTCTTGCAGTGGACGCAGTTGCTGGCGTTGATCTGCAGCCGCAGCCCGCCCCCCTCCTTCGCGACCATCTCGTACACCGCCGCCGGGCAGAAGCGCTGGCAGGGGTTGCCGTACTCGACCGTGCAGCGGGTCTCGCAGATCGCCGTGTCGGCGACCTTGAGGTGCGCCGGCTGATCCTCCTCGTGCCGCGTCCCGGAATGGAACACGTCGGTGAGCCGATCGAAGGTGTGGCGGCCGTCGGGACGGAATCCGGCGCCGTTCGCACTCGCCTGCGGCAGCGTGCGCAGCGGCCGCAGCCGTTCGTGTCCCGCCTCGGTCGGCAGCGGGTCGATGAGCCCGCGCCCTCCGGTGATCTGCTGCAGCCCGGCGTGGACGAGACCCGCCAGAAGGCCGTGGCGGAAGCCGGCGTGGAAGTTCCGCACCCGTCGCAGCTCCGAGCCGATCCACGAGGCGCGCACCCGCTCTTCGTAGCGCTGCAGGAACGCGGCCGACGTGTCGCCTGCGAGGATCGCCTCGAAGCCGGTCTCCGCCGCCAGCATCCCCGACTTGATGGCCGTGTGGATGCCCTTGAGGCGCATCGGATTCAGGAGCGACCCGGAATCCCCCGTGATGAGTCCCGACGCGACCGCGAGGCGCGGGATGGAATACCAGCCGCCTTCCGGGATCGCCTTGGCGCCGTAGGCCAGGAGCTTCCCCTCGGCGATCATCGGCCGGATCGCCGGATGCGTCTTCAGGCTCTGGAAGAGCTTGTGCGGATCGAGCCGCGGGTCCTCGTAGTCGAGGCCGACGCACAGCCCGATGTCGAGCACGTCGTCCTTCATGCCGTACAGGAACGCACCGCCGAACGTCTTCGTGTCGAGCGGCCAGCCCATCGTGTGGATGACGCGCCCGGCCTCGATGCTGCCCTTCGGGCACTGCCACAGCTCCTTGATCCCGATGGCGTACACCTGGGGAGCCCGGCCGGCATCGAGGTCGAGGGATTTCACCAGCACCTTGGCGAGCGTGCCGCGAGGGCCCTCGGCCAGGATGGTCAGCTTCGCCCGGATGTCGATCCCCGGCTCGTAGTTCGCCTTCTGCTTTCCGTGCCGGTCGAGGCCGCGGTCGCCGGTGCGCACGCCGGCGAGGCGCCCGTCCTCGAGCAGCGGCGCCGCGGCGGCGAACCCGGGGAACAGATCGACGCCGGCCGCTTCGGCCTTCTGCGCCAGCCAGCGCACCACCTGCCCGAGCGACACGACGAAATTGCCGTGGTTCTTGAGGGGCGGTGGGGTGATCGGAAACGCCAGGCGGCGCTTCTCCGTGAGGAACCAGACCGCGTCGCCGCTGACGGGCGCCTCGATCGGGCAGCCTTCCTTCTCGAAGTCGGGGAACAGCTCGCGGATGCCGCGGGGATCGAGGACCGCCCCCGACAGCGCGTGCGAGCCGATCTCGCGCCCCTTGTCGAGCAACGCCACCGACAGCTCGAGCGGCGGCTTGCCTGCGGATTGCAGGCGGGCGTTGTGGGCCGCGAGCAGATGCCGCAGGCGGATGGCGGCCGCGAGCCCGGCCGGCCCGCCGCCGACGATCAGGACATCGACTTCGAGTGTCTCGCGCTGCGGGTCGGTCATTCGCGTGGTGATTATACCTGCGTGCGAGCGCGGCCCGGGGGCGCGGACGGGGTGCGATGCTCCTTGTTATACTGCCCGCGATTGCGGGAGCGCCTCGGGGCTGGTGTCCTGCGCGGACTTCAAATCCGTCGGGAGCCGGGGGAACCCGGCTCCGGTGGGTTCGATTCCCACACGCTTCCGCCAATCCCGCCCGAAGGCCGGCCCGAATGGGCCCCGGTTGCAGCCCGCCGCCCCGTGACTCATCTTCTTCCCGGGAGAGGGGGGCCTTCCGATGAAGAAGCTGATCCTGATCGTCGTGGCCGTGGTCGCCGTCTGGCTGGGCATCAACTACGCGAAGACCGGGCACCTGGCGCTGCTGCCGTCATCCGGCAGCCCGGCCGAGCAGCGCGTTCACGAGCTGGAGAGTGAGCTGGCGTCCATCGACAGCCAGATCGCCTCGGCCGGCCGCGCCGCCGGCATGACCGGCATGGACACCACCGGCGACGTCTCGGCGCTGATGGCGCGAAAGACAGATGTCGAGAAGCAACTGGTCGAAGCCCGCAAGGCGATGGGCCACTAAAAAAGATCGAGCCAGGAGATCCGCACGTCGTCGGGTGAGGCGAATTCCGGCAGCGGGCGATCCGGCTGAAGTCCGCGCAGCATGATGACGGGGTCCCGCTGCGGGCGGCGGGCGACCGGGTAGAGCCGCCGCGACGCCACGATCTCCGGAAAGCGCCACGCGTCGAGACGGTTGACGCCGCGCGAGCGCGCCTCCGCCAGGGCGATCCAGAACAGATCCGCGAGGCGTTCCTCGGACCCCGGAAGCGCCCCGTGCTCGCGCCACTGCACACCCTGAGGCGCATCGCGCACGACGGCGTAGGCCACGGGCTTCCCCCCCGCCTCGATCACGTGGATGCGGTGCCGCTGGTCGGGCCACATCCGGTGCCCCGCCTCGATCTTCACGAGCGCCTGCTCCCACCCGGCGCGATCGCGCCGCAGCCGGAAGCGCTCCCCGCCTTCCGGCCGTTCGTGCATCGCCACGAGGGCGTCGAGATCGTCCGGGAACATCGGCCGCAGCCCTTCGACCCGGCGGTGGGGATCGGGCTCCGACAGCCAGGCCGGCTCCGAGGGCCATCGCACCGGCATGAACGGGAGGCAGCCTTCCTCGATCGCCGGCACGGCCTGAAACGACAGCTTCTCGTAGTACGTCCCGCCGATCTCCGACATCAGCAGCGCCGCCGCGTCGCCGCGGGCGCGCGCCCGCTCGAGCACCGCCTCGACGAGGGCGGCGGCGTGTCCCTGGCGGCGCTGCTCCTCCGGGGTGAAGACCGCGCCGAGACCGGTCACCTGCGCCTCGGCGCCGTCGATGCTCGCCGGAAACGTGAACCACTTCAGGCTGGCGAGCAGCGCGCCGCCGTCATCCTCGGCGGCCAGGAAGCGGTAATTCGTGCGGGCCCACGGGGTCGCCAGCTGCGCGAGGTTCCCGGCGACGTAGTCTTCGAAGGTCGCTCCTTCCCCCCAGGTTTCGAAGCTGCGGCGCAGGACGGCGGCGGCCCCGGCTTCGTCCGTCTCGATGACGCGCATCACATCGGGTAGGTGAAGACGACGTCCACCGGCACCGTCTGGATCGCCCCCAGCGCCTTCGTCACTTCCGGCGACAGGGTGCCGAAGCGATCGAGGAGCCGTCCGGCCCGGTCGTAGTCCCCGGTGCCCTCGATCTCCAGCAGCTCCTTCGCGAGCGCGGCCATCGCCGGCTCGAACTTCTTGGGATGGATGGAGAACTCCCCCTTCTTCGGGTCGAGAACGAGCGCTCCCTCCTGCATCAGGAAGCCCACCTGGATGGCGTTGGCGCGGCCGTGAGCTTCTTCCGTCCCGAAGCGGACCGATCGGAACAGGCCGGCCAGGTAGGTGACGTAGCACTCCTCGACCTCCTCGTCGGCGAAGACCTCGAGGCCGCGCAGCGTCGTCAGGTTGTAGAGGCCGACGACGTCCGCCTTCGCCTCTTCGATGGCGCTGTGACGTTCCTTGAGCGCCTTGCGCACCGTGCGGTCCTTGGTGCCGGCGACGTAGTCGAGCCCCAGCGTGTGCGACAGCTCGTGCAGCAGCACGTTGGTGACGAAAGCCTCGCGCGTCACCTCGGGCCCCTTCTTCGCGAGGAGGATTTTCGCGATGGGCTGCAGGATGGCGTCGAACTTCGCCTCGAGGACGTTGCGGTAGATCTGCTTCTTGGCCCCCTTCGCCTCGATGACCCGCTCGTCGTTCGGAAGCGACGCCGCCACCGTCTTGATGCCGGCGTTGAAGTCCCCGCCGAAGCGCACCACGTTGACGACCTCGAGGACGTTGCCGCGCCCGGCCGAAGCCTTGCGGAAGCGCTCCTCGACCGGGAGCGCGGCCGCCAGGGCGTCGAAGTTCTGGAGATACACCTCGAGCGCACGGCTGCCGCGGGCGTCCTTGACGAGCGCCGCCCCTTCGTACGAGGCCTTCAGGCCGAGCAGGCGGTCGTCGTAGGTCTCGATCGGGCCGATGACGACGTCGATGAGGTTGTCGCGGACGTCGAGCCAGGCGAGGTCCGACGCGTAGGTGTCGCCGGTGAGCAGCGCCTCGGCGCGCAGCGACAGGTACTTGCGCAGGCTCGGGCTGCCGACGAGCGCTGCCGCCCTCTTGAGCCCGTCCGACGCCGCCTCGAGCTGCTCGAGATGGAGGCGCTCGTACGGGATGGCCACGAGCGTCCCGTCGACGCGGCGGATCGCCGTGTCGATCTTCTCGAACTCGGGGCGCAGCCCCGGGTGCTTCGCAAGGTACCCCTCGAGCTCCTCCTTGGTCAGATCGGGCGGATAGAACCCGACGCCGGGGAGCCGCTCGCCGCCGGTCGGCGTGTCGAGGAAGCGCTCCATGTTGCTGCGGATGTCGAAGGGCCCGTAGTTGATCGCCACGAAGTCGCGGTAGAGGGCCAGGAGCGCGGCCTGCTCCTTCGCCCCGCCGCCGGGCGAGGTGGCGGCGCGTGCCTCGAGCGCCTGCGGGCCCATCTGCTTCCAGTAGATGTCGTCCACCACCTCGACCGCGCGCACCAGGGCCGCCAGCGCCTCGCGCTCGGAGGCGGGAAGCGTCGCCAGCTCCGCCGCCTGCAGCTTCACCGGCGCGTAGGCCTGGAGGCGCGCCCGGATGTCTCCCTCGTCGAGGGCCGCCGAAGTCCCCCGCCCGAGCGCGGCCGCGACCACGGCGCACGCCGCCGAAACGGCGCACCACGCCGGAAATGATTTCATCGTCCCTCCGTCGTCCTCTCCAGGACCGTCGTCTCGACCGCCTCCGCCGCCGGGCCGGCCGGGACGACCTCCCGGACCGCCTTCCAGGCGAACTGCAGGCCGAACCAGACGAGCATCAGCCCGGCCGCGAACGAGACGACCCGCAGCCCCGGCCCCCGCGCGACGCGGCGCCCGAAATGCAGCGCCAGCGACAGCGCGAAGCACCACAGGACGCACCCGACGGCCAGCGCCAGGATGTAGAGCGACTCCATGAACACCGACCCCCGCTGCCGCGACGCCAGGCTGGCCGACAGGATCCCGAGCCAGAAGGCGATGGTCATCGGGTTCACGATGGTGATCAGGAACCCCGAGACGAACGCCGAGCGGCGCTCCGGGGTTCCGGCCTCCCCGGACGGTGCGGCCGCGAAGGCGGCGCGCAGCGCCCCGTACCCGAGCCAGCCCATCACCAGAGCCCCCGCCGCGAAGAGCAGGATGCGCGCCCACGCCTGGTGCGACAGCGGATCGGCGCCGGCATAGGCCAGCAGGATGTAGAGGAGGTCGGCGGCGGTGGAACCGAGCCCGAGCAGGAACGCCCCGGCGAAGCCACGGCTGAGGCCGCGCTGGATCATCGCGACGTTGACCGGGCCGATGGGGGCGGCGATCGACAGGCCCAGCACCACCCCCTGGAAGAGCAGGCCCGGTTGCAAATCCGTCATCGGGGGCCGAGTCTACCCGAGGTGGGCCGGACGGTTGGACCCGTGGCCGCGCGGAACCTATATTCCTGGTCGATGCTCCACCCTCCCGCCGACCCGGACGCCGAGCCGATCCCGACCATCATGGCCGGCTCGACCCGTGCCGGGATCGATCCGCACGCGGGTCTCGCCGGCCGTTTCCTCGGACGGCGCCGGAGCTATCTCATCGACAGCGCCTACCAGGTCAAGACCGCCATCGTGGCGGTGCTCGGCATGGTGTTCCTGCTGGCGTTCGCGGCGGTGCTGTTCCACCTCGTCGGCATGGAGTCGGCGCTCGGCTCGCGCGGCGCCCGCGCCGGCGACGCGCGCACGGTGCTCTACCTGGTCGCGGCCGGCATCGTCTTCGTCGCCGCGGTGTTCGTCATCGAGATCCTCGAGACGCACAAGACCGCCGGCGTGGTGCTCAAGGTGACACGCGGCATGAAGGACCTCGAGGCGGGGATGTGGAGCTCGCGCGTGACGCTCCGCAAGAACGACAACTTCAGAGAGCTCGAAGAGCAGTTCAACGGCCTGGCGCGCGCGCTGCGCGACCGGGTCGAGGACGACCTCAACGCGCTGCAGGCGATCGAGGGACAGGTGCGCCTCGCATCGCGCGAATTCGAAGGAGGCAACCGCGAGGGGGGGATGGTGATCCTCCGCCAGGTGATGGGCGACGTGCAGACGTCCCGCGAGCGCAAGCGCAATCTCTTGCGCGCGCCGGATCGTTCTTCCGAACGCGCTCCGTACGAACCCGCAGCCTGACCTGCGTTTCTTCCCCGATCGCTTTCATTCCGTCGCCGACATGTCCATGATTCGCGCGAAAAACATGTTGACCGAACCGCTGCCTGTGCATACAATTCCGTTGCGCGTTGGCTTTCAGGAGTTTCTGCTATCGCTTGAGTGCGTCGAGAACCACAGGAAGCCGTTTTCCTGTGGCTTTTTTTTTGCTCGACGAATGAGCGCGGGCGGCGCGCGCGTACCATCGCCGCGTTGTTAACGAAAGGAGAGGGGTTCAGTGCCTACAGGTAAAGTGAAGTGGTTCAACAACAGCAAGGGTTACGGGTTCATCCAGCAGGAGGACGGAACGGACATCTTCGTCCATTTCTCCGCCATCTCGGGTGACGGCTACAAGACCCTCGACGAGGGCCAGTCGGTCCAGTTCGAAGTGACTCAGGGACCGAAGGGTCTTCAGGCGGCCAACGTCTCGAAGGTCTGAACCTCCCTCCTCGCACGACGAGGACCACACACGACCCCCGGGGTGCCCCCCCGGGGGTTTTCGTTTACGATGCCTCTTTATGCCCCTTCCCGCCTTGCGTGGGCGCGCGCCCGCCGCCGTCCTGTGCGCCGCCTTCATGATCGTCACCGGGTGCCGCGCCGATCCGGCGCGTGAGCTCGCGGAGGCGCGCCGGCTCCAGGACACCGGCCACGCCGACCAGGCGATGCAGAGGGTGGACGCCGTGCTCGCGAAGCAGCCGGCGCTCTTCGACGCGCGGCTGGCCAAGGCCTCGCTCGTGGGCGCCCTTCCCGGACGGGAGGAGGAGGCGCTGGGCATGCTGCGCCAGCTGGCGCAGGCGGAGCCGCGGCGCACCGGCGTGCACCGCGCCATGGGGATCATCCTGGCGCGCTCCGGGAAGTTCGGACCGGCGGTGAACCAGTTCGAGAAGGAGCTGCAGATCGTTCCGGACGACACGCTGACTCTCACCGAGCTCGGCATGTACTACCTGCGCACCGGCCAGTGGGAGCAGGCGGAAGATCGCCTGCGGCGCGCCACCTCCAATGGCCGCGGCGACGCGCGCGCGTACAGGAACCTCGCCGAGGTGTCGTTCCACAACGGGAAAACCGAAGACGGGCTCGCGCAGCAGCGCGAGGCGCTGAAGCTCGCCCCCGATGACGCCGATCTCCTGGTCACGCACGCCCGGGCGCTCTTGGCCTACGGCCACGCCGAGGAAGGGACGGCGCTTCTCGAGGACGGCGCCAAACGGCTCAACGATGCCGCCATCCCCGCCGAGCGCGCGCGCCAGGCGCGCGAGTCGCTCGACTACGACGGCGCGGTCGCGGCGTACAAGAAAGCGCTGGAGCTCGATCCGAAGCGCGCGACCACCTTCCTCGAGCTGGGGAAGACGTATCTCCTGATGGGGCGCCGCGACGAAGCGCGCGCCGCGTTCGAGTCCGGGCACGACCTCTCCCCGTCCGACCCGTATCCTTATTTCTATCTGGGGACGATGGACGCCGACGACGGTCACCTCGATCCGGCCATCGACAACCTGCGCAAATCGCTGGAGCTCGACCCCATCAATCCGAAGGCGCACTACGCGCTGGGACAGGCCTTCCAGCGCGCCGGCCGGCGCGCAGAGGCGCAGGCCGAATTCGCGCTCCACGCCCAGATGCTCGAGCGGCTGCGCGGCAGCCGGGTCAGCGGCACCTCCACCCTTGACTGAGCGAAAGGTCATGCCGGGCGGACGCCCCGTGGCGCCGCGGCTGCGGCGTGGCGTGCCGGCCGCCATCGTCCTGGCCCTCGGGCTCCTCGCGGCGGCGTCGACCACGCGCGGCCAGGGGATGGGAGAGACGCCCCCCGCGGCGAAACCGGGCGCGCCGACGGCGACACCCGCGACGGCCGCCGCGCCGGGACCCGGCGCCGTCCGCTTCGTCAACGCGGCAAAGGAGGCCGGGCTGACCCTCCTCAACCGCAGCGGCAGCCCCGAGAAGAACACCATCAACGAGACGGTCGGCAACGGCGTCTGCCTGGCCGATTTCGACGACGACGGCTGGCTCGACATCTTCCTTCCCAACGGCCAGCCGGAGAAAGGCGGGACGGCCCGCTCCGCCCTCTACCGGGCGCGTGGCGACGGGACGTATGAAGACCGCAGCGAGGGACTGGGGACGGCGCTCGCGGGTTTCTGGGCGCAGGGCTGCGCCGCCGCCGACTACGACGCCGACGGCCGCATCGATCTCCTCGTCACCGGCTTCGGCCGGTACTGGCTCCTGAAGCAGACGGCGCCTTTGCGCTTCACCGACGTCACCGCCGCGGCGGGGCTCGCTGGCGGCCGCGGCTGGAGCACGGCCGCCGCCTTCGCCGACTACGATGGCGACGGCTGGATCGATCTCTACATCTCCCACTACGTCGACTACGACCAGAACAGCCCGCCTTTGCCGAAGACCGGGTCCGGGCCGAACTGCATGTACCGCGGCCACCCCGTGATGTGCGGCCCGCGCGGCCTCAAGCCGCAGTCGGGGCGCCTCTTCCGCAATCTCGGCGGGCGCTTCCAGGACGTGACTGCCACGGCCGGCATGGTGCCGGCGTTCCCGGGCTACGGGCTGGGAGCGGTGTGGACCGATCTCGACGACGACGGAGATCTCGATCTCTTCCTCGCCACGGACTCGACGCCCAACAGCCTGTTCCGCAACGACCACGGCCGCTTCCAGGACATCGGGACGACCTCCGGCATCGCCTACAGCGAGGACGGTCGGGCCCAGGCGTCGATGGGCGTGGACGCCGGCGACTACGACAACGACGGGCGCATCGATCTCGTCACCACCAACTTCTCGCACGACTACACGACGGTCTACCACAACGAAGGCGGGCTGCTGTTCCTCGACGTCGCGCTCGACTCGGGAGTCGGACCGGCCACCATGCCGTCGCTCGGCTGGGGGGTGCATTTCATCGACGTCGACGGCGACGGCCGCAAGGATCTCTTCGAGGCGAACGGGCACGTCTACCCGGGCATCGACGCGATCAATCTCGGGACCACCTGGGCGCAGGCGAACCAGCTCTTCTGGAACCAGGGGGACGGACGCTTCCGCGACATCACCGCACAGGCCGGGCCGGGCTTCGCCGAGAAGCACAGCGCCCGCGGCTCCGCGGTCGGCGATCTCGACAACGACGGCGACCCCGACATCGTCGTCAACAACATGGACGAGACGCCGAGCCTCCTGCGCAACGATGGCCCGCGCGGCCGCTGGATCGGCTTCCGGCTGCAGGGCGGCCGGAAGAATCGCGCCGCCCTCGGCGCGAAGGTGACCGTGACCACCGCCGGCCTGCGCCAGGTGGAGGAGGTGCACGCCGGCTCGTCGCACAACTCGTCCGGCGACACGCGGCTTCTCTTCGGACTCGGGATCACGACGGGGACCGTGCAGGCCGATATCCGCTGGCCGTCCGGCCGCACCCAGACGCTCAAGGATCTCGCGCCCGGCCGCTATCACAGCGTCGCGGAGCCGGCTGCGTCACGCTGAAGCGCCGGCACGCGTCAGCGCACCGGAGCACCGCGCCCGGGTTTAAGGGTTGGCGAGCTCGGTGGGTGACGTCGCGGGCGGCGGGGCCTTCTTCTTCGAGGGTGGAGCCGCCCCCTTCTTGCCCGGCGGAGCCTGGGGAGTGGACGGCGGCGCGGCCGCGGCGTTGAGGTTCGGCATCGCCGGATTCCCGCCCGGGCCGCGCTGCACCTCGGGATGCATCTTGAAGTAGTGATCGATGACCCAGGCGGGGACGTAGAAGTGATCCTTGTTCCCCTTGGCGTAGACGATCTTCGTCTCGAACTTGCCGTCGCCGTCGGCGTCCATGATGCCGTACTCGAACGGCGCCTTGCCGTCCTCGTCGATGTCCACGCCGAAGATCTTCCCCTCGATCTCGTAGGTCATGACGCGGGTGCCGTTGGTCCGCCGGTAGCCCTTGTTGAGGGTTTCCTTGCCCGGGATCTCGCTCGTCCGGTCGCTGACGTGGATCGCTTCCTTGGCCGCCGTGACGATGTTCGGGAATTTCCACCCCTGCGGGTTGTAAAGAATCTCCGCCCGCGCCACCCCGATCGAGCCGCAGCCGACGAGCAGCGCCGCCACCACCGGCCCAACCCCGGCCATCGACCTTCCCGCCCTGGAAACCACCACCCTGCGATCCACTCGAACCCTCCCGAAAGCGCCGCCGATTATAGGGTTCGAGCCCCCACCCGTCCATTCCTGTTCCCTCTGAGGCGGTGGCTGCGGCTCCCGCTTCAGGGGACGGGATCGAACTCCACGAAGATGTCGTTCCCCTCCACCCGGGCCGAATAGCACTGCATCCGCAGGATCGGGTTGGTGCTGCACCCGCCGTCGCGCAGGGAGAATCGGAACCCATGCCAGGGGCAGACGACGCTTTCGCGATCGAAGATGCCTTCTGCGAGCGGGCCGCCGCGATGCGCGCAGAAGGAATTGAAGGCGTGGATCGTCCCCCCGGCGTTGTAAACGGCGATGGAGCGACCGTTGACCTCGACCACCTTCGCCTGGCCTTCCGGCAGGTCGGCGGCGCTCAGCACCCTGAAGCTCTCCGGCATGTCCTCGTCCCCCAGGGCGGACCTTGGGAGTCCGCGAGAACCTAGCCTATACTCCCCGGCCCGCGGCGGAGAAGCCTTCCGTGGATGGTCCCGGACGACAGCCCTCCCCGCGGCAGGACCGCCGGCAGGACCCCAGTCCTTTCATGACAAGCGCGCCCGGTCACCCCTCCCGCTCCGGATGGACTTCCCTTCTCCTCGCCGGATGGCTCCTCTGCATCGGCGCGCTGGCCGGCTGCGGCGGCGATGCCGGCCGTCCTGCCGTCGGCGAGCAGGAAGGGACCGGCCATCCCATGGTCGGGCGCCCCGCCCCCGACTTCGTCGGCGAGCCCCCCGTCGGCGGCTGGCTGCCGCTCCGGAACCTGAAGGACAAGCCGGTCGCCATTCTCTTCTACCGCCCCGGCGCCCCGTTCACGCGCGAGCTGGCGGGGGTGTTCAAGGGCTTCCGCTCCGATCCGTCCATGGCGCCGACGGTGTTCCTCGGCATCGCCGACGCCAGCATGGACGACATCAAGCGCTTCAACGAGCAGACCGGCGACGCCCTGCCGACGCTGCGCGACCCGGGGAACATCACGCGCTCGTACGGCGTCGGCGATCAGCCGACCGTCATCCTGCTCGACAGCAAGCGCTTCGTGCGCTACCGGCTGGACGGCTTCGCCGGTCGGTATTTCCGCGAGCGGGTGACCGCGGTGGCCGAGGCGCTGCGCCGGCTCCCGACCTCCGAGGCACCGGCGGCGGAGGCGCTGTCGATCGAATACACCGGCCATCCGAAGGCCCCCGTCTTCACCGGGCGCGACCTGGACGGGCGCGCCTTCGACACCGCCGCGTGGCGCGGCGAGCCCTACGTGCTGGTCTTCTTCGACCAGGAGTGCCCGCACTGCCAGCGTGACCTGCCGCGTCTCTCCCCGGTCCTGCGGGAGCTCCGCGCGCGCGGCGTGCGCGCCCTCGGGGTCGCGTCGCGCGACGTCGGCGGCGGCATGCGCGCCTTCCTCAAGGCGCACGACGTCGATTTCCCCGTCCTCATCGACACCGATCGGGCGGTCTTCGGCCGCTTCCAGTCCACGCGCACGCCGGATCTCTTCATCATCGACCGCGACGGACTGATCCGGTATCGCGAGCGCGGGGATCGGCCCGACCGCGCCGAGGTCACGCGGGTGCAGCTGCGCGTCGTCCTGGGCGACGACCCGAAGACGCTCGCCGCGGCGCTGCCGAAGGGACGCTGGCTCGGCGACGGCGTGTGCGCCGCCTGCCACGAGCGCGAGTTCAAGGACTGGCTCCTCACGCCCCACAGCATCGCCTGGGACAGCCTCGCCAAGGGAGACAAGTTCAAGGACCCCGAGTGCGTGAAGTGCCACGTCACCGGCATGGGGGATCCCGGCGGCTTCAAGGATCCCGAGACGACGCTGCACATGGTCAACGTGCAGTGCGAGGTCTGCCATGGCCAGGGCGGCGGCCACCCGGAGGGGAAGACGCTCGACGTGGACGCCGTCTCGAAGGTGTGCACCACCTGCCACATGGGGAAATTCGTCCTGAACTTCTCGATCGAGGAGGCGCTGCCGCTGGTGGCGCACCAGGACCACCCCGACATGGACAAACTGTTCCGCTACAGCGACGAGCAGCGGCAGCGCATCGAGCAGATCAACAAGCGGCGCACGGAGAAGTTCAAGTCGGGCGTGGTCCACGTCGGCGCCGACGCGTGCCGGCCCTGTCACGAGAAGGAATACGCCCAGTGGAGCGGCACGCCGCATGCGGCCGCCTTCGCCACCCTGCTCAAGCAGGGACGGAACACCGACACGACCTGCCAGCCGTGCCATACGACCGGCTTCGGGATGAAGCGCGGCTTCACCGATCCGCTGACCACCGTCAACATGACCGGGGTGCAGTGCGAGGTGTGCCACGGCCCCGGCGACGATCACGTGAAAGCCCCGGCGTCGATGAAGAAGGGCACCATCTACGGCATCACCGATCAGTGCTCCTTCTGCATCATCCAGGGGGTCTGCGCCACCTGCCATGACGCGAAGAACGACCCGCACTTCGACATCGAGAAGGCCCTCCCGAAGGTGAAGCACTGAACGACCGCGGCGCCGCGCCCGGCATGGCGGCGGCCCTCGGCGCGACGCTCCTCTGGGGGATGAACTTCACCATCGCCAAGCGGGTCCTGCAGGAGGTCGATCCGCTGGCGGTCGCCGCGGCCCGCGCCGCCGGCGGGCTCGTCGTCTTCGTCGTCTTCCTGCTGCTGCTCGACGGGCCGCGCGGCTTCGCCTGGCCGCGGCTGAAGCGGGCGGCGCCCCTGGGACTGCTCGGCGTCTTCGCCAACCAGGTGTTCTTCATCGAGGGGCTGAAGCGGACGAGCGCCTCGCACTCCGCCGTGCTGATCGCGCTCCTGCCACTGTACGTGCTGCTGATGTCGCTCCTCAGCCGGCAGGAGCGCCTGACGCGCTGGAAGGCCGCCGGCATCGCCGCCGCGTTCGGCGGCGTGGTGCTGGTGGCGGCGGGACACGGCGCCGATTCCGGCGGCGCGACGCTCTGGGGCGACCTCATCACCATGTGCGGCGGCATCGCCTTCGCGGCGTACACGGTCGCCGGACGGCCGGTGGTGCGCGATCTCGGCCCGCTGCGCACGACCGCCCTCGCCTTCGCCGGCGGGGGCACCGCCATCCTGCTGGTCGCCGCCCCGGCGGCGCGACGCCAGGAGTGGCGCTCGCTGACCCCCGCCGCACACTGGGGGCTGCTCTATGTCGTCGTGGGCGCCACGGTGCTCGCCTACGTCCTCTACTACCTGGCCCTCGATCGGCTGGAGCCGTCGAAGGTGGCGGTCTTCATGTACCTGCAGCCGGTGTTCGCGGCGCTCCTCGCCACGTTCGTGACCGGCGAGCGGCTCACCCTTCGCTTCGTGACCGGGGGCGCGCTCATCCTCGCCGGCGTTCTCATCGCCGAGCGCGGGTGATGTAAGCTCCGGCCTCATGCGACAAGACAGAGCGGAACGGCGCAGAACGGCGGCTCTTCTCATGAGCGGCGCGCTGCTCATCGCCCTCGGCGGCTGCCGAGTCGTCCGCCCGGAGGAGCCCGTGAACCTCGTTCTGCACCACGGCATCGTCATGACCCTCGATCCCGCGCGGCCGTCGGCGACCGCCATGGCCATCCGCGGCGGACGGATCGCGGCGGTCGGCACCGACGACGACATCCTGGCGATGGCCGGCTCCGACACGCGCCGCATCGACCTCAAGGGCGCCTTCGTCATCCCCGGCCTCGTGGACGCGCACGGGCACGTGGCGAGCCTCGGGGAGCGGCTGTCTTCGGTGGACGTGCGCGGCGTGACCAGCATCGAGGCGATCGCCCATGCGGTGCGCGAGCGCGCGGCGCGCGGGTTGCCCGAAGGAGCCTGGATCACCGGCGGCGGCTGGGACCAGAACCTCTGGCCCGGAGAACAGTTCCCCACCCATGCTGCGCTCGACGCCGCCTCTCCCGACCGTCCGGTGCTGCTGCGGCGGGTGGACGGACACGCCTCGTGGGCCAGCCTCAAGGCGATGCAGACCGCCGGCATCACCCGCGACACGAAGGATCCCGACGGCGGGTCGATCGTGCGCGACGCGAAAGGCGACCCGACCGGCGTCTTCATCGACAACGCCATGGCGCTGGTCGAGGCGGCGCAGCCGAAGGCGACGCGTGCCGAGACCAAGGATCGCATCCGCCTGGCGCTGCAGCGCTGCGCCGCCGCGGGCTTGACGGAGATCCACGACGCCGGCGTCTCGCTGGAGCAGGCGGCCGCCTACCGCGAGCTGGCCGACGAGGGAGCGCTGCCGCTGCGCGTCTATCTCATGTGGGACGGCACCAATCCCGATCCGATCGACACGATGATCGCCACCGAGCCGTTCGTCAACTATCGTGACCGCGTCACGCTGCGCGCCGTGAAGCTGATGGTGGACGGGGCCATGGGCTCGCGCGGCGCGGTGTTCTTCGCCGACTACACCGACGCGCCGGGGCACCGCGGCCTCTTCGTGACCCAGCCCGAGGAAATCGAGCGCCGTGCCGAGAAGGCGATGGCGCGCGGCTACCAGGTGTGCACGCACGCCATCGGCGACCGCGGCATCCGCGAGGTGGTGGACGCGTACGGCAAGGCCCTCGCCGCCGTTCCGAAGGGCGACCGCCGCCCGCGCATCGAGCACGTGCAGTGCGTGCGGCGCGAGGATCTCGCCGACTTCAAGCGCCTCGGGATCATCGCCTCGATGCAGCCGAGCCACGCGACCAGCGACATGCCGTGGGCGGAGGAGCGGGTCGGCATGGAGCGCGGCCGCGGCCTGTACGCCTGGCGCTGGGTCCTCGACGCCGGCATCCCGATCGCCGGAGGCTCGGACTTCCCCGTCGATCCCGAGCGCCCGCTCGTCGGCCTGCACAGCGCCCTGACGCGGCAGGACCTCGAGAACCGGCCCGCGGGCGGCTGGCACGCCGACCAGGACATGACCATCGAGGAGGCGATCACCGCCTACACCGCCACCGCCGCCTACGCCGCCTACGAGGAGAAGGACAAGGGGCGCATCGCCCCCGGGATGTGGGCGGACCTGACGATCCTCGGCGAGGACCTGCGCGCCATTCCGAAGGACCGCATCGACGACGTCGCCATCAAGGGGACGCTCGTCGGCGGCCAGTTCGCCTTCGAGAACTTCTAGAACCGGGACGCCGTCGCCGGCGCGTTCTCAGCGCAGGTGCCTGCCAGGCCGCGCCAGGGTCGGGATGACGTCCCAGGCGCCGGCGCGGCGCAGCACCGCGGGCCTGTACGATGTGGCCACGCCCAGCACCGGCAGGCCGGCCGCGAGCGCGGCCCGGATTCCCCCGGGTGAGTCTTCGATGGCGAAGGGCCGCTCACCGGTCCGCCGGCCGAGTCGCGCGAGGGCGGCGAGGTAGCCTTCGGGATGCGGCTTGCCGCGGCGCACGTTCTCCGACGCGACGATGAAGCGGAAGGAGCGGCGCAGGCGCGCGGTCGCGAGGGCGACGAGGATCTCGGAGCGGGCGGCGCCGGAGACGATGACCAGCGGCCGGCGGCGGGCCAGCCGCCGGACGAGGTCGCGCGACCGCCGATGGATCACCATCCCCTCCTTCGGGAAGCGCTCCCGGTACAGGCGCCGCTTCGCCGCCACGATCCGCCGCACCAGCCGGGGCGGCGCGGGGCGTCCGGCGTCGCGCAGCATGCGGGCGACCGCGGCCCGATCGTCGTAGGGAAGGTAGCGGGCCTCGTACTGCCGCCGGCCGAACGTGATGCCGTCCGGGCCGAGGATCTCGAGATAACAGCGGAAGTGCAGTCCCTCGTCCTCGAGCAGCACGCCGTTGAAGTCGAACAGGATGGCGCTGACCCCGTCGTCGCGCTGCGCGCCGCGGCCACCGCGTGCCGCGCTGCGGTCACGGTGCCCCCCGCCGCGCTGGCGCCGCACCGCCGTGCGCGCGGCCCCTTGCCGCCGGCGTCCTCCACTCCTAGAATCCCGCCCCATCCGCTCCCCCATCGTCGCGTGAGCGCGGAGGATCGCCTTCGATGAACTGGCTCGTCAAGGAGGAACCCGACTCCTATTCGTTCGACCGCCTGGTGAAGGACGGCGGCACGACCTGGAGCGGAGTGCGCAATCCGCTCGCGCAGAAGCACCTGCGCTCGATGCGCCCGGGAGACCGGGTCTTCTACTACCACACCGGATCCGAGCGCGCCATCGTCGGCACCGCCAGGGTGGCGTCGGAGCCGAGGCCGGACCCGGGCGACCCGGCCGGCAAGCGCGTCGCCGTCGAGCTCGTGCCGGTCGCAGCGCTGCCGCAGCCGGTGCCGCTCGCCGCCCTGAAGGCCGAGGAGACCTTCGCCGATCACCCGCTGGTCCGCATCGGCCGGCTGTCGGTCATGCCGGTGAGCGACCGGGAGTGGAAGGCGGTCGAACGTCTGGCGGCCGCCGGGAAAGGCGCGCCCCGCAAGCGTTAGAATGCGCCCATGGACAGGGAACGCTTCGAGCAGCTGGTGGCCGAGGCGATCGACTCACTGCCGGACGACTTCCGCCAGAAGATGAACAACGTCGCCGTCGTGGTCGAGGACCTGCCGTCGCCGCGCGAGGAGCGGCGCTTCGCGCGCGGCCGGCTGCTCCTCGGCCTGTACCAGGGCCAGCCACTGACACGGCGCAGTTCCTCCTACGCCATGGCCTTCCCCGACAAGATCACCATCTACCAGGCCAACATCGAAGCCATCTGCAGGACCGAGGACGAGATCCGGCGCCAGGTGCGCAAGACCGTCCTCCACGAGATTGCCCACCACTTCGGAATCGATGACCACCGGCTGCGCGACCTCGGCTACTGAGCGCCGCCGCGGCCTCGCCGCGGCGCTCCTTCTCTGGGCCACCGTCTCCGTGGCCGCCGCCGCGGATCCTCCTCCGATCCCACCGCCGCCCGAGGACGAGGGCCCTCCCCCGGCGCAGGCTCCCCCGCCGACTCAGCCGCCGCCCCAGGCGCAACCCGCGCCTCCGGCACAGACGAAGCCCCCCGCACCGGCGCCTGCCCCGGCCCAGCCTCCGCCTCAGGCCACGGAACCGCCCGCCGTGGGGGTGCCGGAATCCCCGGTCGAGCTGCGCGACCGCTTCGAGAAGGTGCAGAAGCTGCTGCGCAAGGCCACGGACGCGATCGAGAAGAAGGACCTGTCGCGCACCTCGTTCCTCCTGGAGCGCAGCGACGATGAGCTGACCCGGTTCGAAGCGGGGTCGAACATCGGACGCTACCTCGCGTCGCTCGGGACGGCGCGCAAGGAAAGCGAGGCGGGCAACCTCCCCGCCGCCGCGGCCGCGCTGAGGACGGCGCGCGGAGCTTTGCCGCCCATCGGCGACTACACGGTCGCCCGGTCGATGGAAGTCGCCTACCGCGCCGCGCTGCAGGCCTCCGAGACCGGCGAGGCCGGGCTGTTCCAGGACGGCCTGCGGCAGATGGACGAAGCGACGCTCGCGGGCGCCATCGCCGCCGACTGTCGCGACATCAGGGAGGCGACGGCGCGTGCCCGCAAGGCGGTGGGCCGCAACGACATCGCCGGAGCCCGCAAGGAGATCGATGCCGCCAACGCGCTCCTCACACGTCTCGATTACGGCGGCATGCTGACCCGGGCGCGGTCGGGACTCCTCCTCGCGTCGGAGCTCCTGCGGGACGGCGCCTTCCTCGCGGCGCGTGACCAGACCCAGCGCGGGCTCCGCGAGCTGTCGGCCGCCCTCGAAAGCGCGCCCGAGCAGGACAAGGAGGCCCTGACCACCGCCCAGGAGGAAGCGCGCACCGTCTGGCGGCGGATGAACAAGGCGGAGAAGGAAGATCCCGATCGGCTGGCGCTGGCGAGCGATCGCGTGGAAACCTTGCGCCGCACCCTGCGTTCCTAGTCCCGGGGGCAGCGGTCGGACCGACACCCCCGCGTCTTCGTCCCGTTCGGAGGCTTGTGTCAGAATACCGGCCCTCGATGAGCCTGCGCCGCCTCCCCATTCTCCCTTTCGCCCTGGGTCTGGCCGCCGCGGCTGCCTGTCTCGCGCCCGCGGCTTCGGCCGCCACGGCACCGCCGGCGAAGCCGGCCCCGGCCCCGTCGGGCGCCGCGACGCAGCCCGCCAAACCCCCGGCCGCCGCCCCGGCGCCGCCGCCGGCCGAGGCCGCACCGGCTCCGGTGCGCAACATCGGCGGCCCCGGCGACTTTCCCCTGCGCGAGAGGCTGGTGCAGCGCATCACCAAGGACCCGGATCTCGGCGGCTTCCGGCCGGCGATCGCCCTCGTGAACGGCGGCGTGGTCTTCTCCGGTCCCTCGCCGAGCTGGACAATGCGCCGCCGTGTCATGGCCATCGCCGGGTCGATGCGCGGCGTCATCAACGTGACCGACCAGATGACGACCCCGCGCGGCGACATCAAGGACCAGGACCTGGTGAAAGGGATCGCGGCCGCCCTCTCCGAGAGGAAGGACGTGCTCGAGCTCAAGGACCTCGACGTGACCGTGCAGGACGGCGTGGCGACGCTGCGCGGCACCGTGAAGAATTTCATGATGCGGGTGCGCGGCGAGGAGATCGCCGGGACGGTTCTCGGCGCGACCATCGTCAACCGCCTGCGGCCGGCGAACACGCCGTCCGGCACCGATGACGCCTCCATCCGCAAGGCGCTCGCCACCTACATCGGGGATTTCCGCGAATATCCCTACCCCGGCGACCTGGAGGTGCAGGTGAAGGACGGCATCGCCATTCTGACCGGCGAGGTGGGCCTCTACCTCGGGCGCCAGCAGGCCGGAACGATGGCGGCCCTCGTCGGCGGCGTGAAGGGAGTGGACAACCGCATCAAGGTCGATCCCTCCCTCCAGGTGCCGAACACGCTCGTCAAGGAACTCCAGTGAGACGGGGCGGCCCTGCCGCGGCCGCCCTCGCCGTCGCCGCGCTCCTCGCGGCGTTTCCGCTCGCCGCCGCCACCAAGCCCGCCGGGAAGGCGCTGTCCCCCACGGCCTCCCTCGAAAAGCGCGTGCGCGAGGTGAAGCTCGGCAACGGCATGCGCTTCCTGCTGCTGCGGCGCGGGACGGCGCCGGTCTTCGCCGGCATCCTGCGCTTCAAGGTCGGGTCGGCGGACGATCCCGGCGGCGAGACCGGGATCGCGCACCTCTTCGAGCACATGGCGTTCAAGGGCACCACGACCATCGGCGTCACCGACGCCGCGAAGGAGGCGCCGATCCTCGACGCGCTCGACGGCGTGGCGCGCGAGCTCAACGCGGAGCTCGATCGCGGCCCGCGCGCCGACGCGGCGCGGCTCGACGCCCTGCGCACGAAGCTGAAGTCGCTCATGGAGGAGCACCGCGCCCTGGTGGTGCGCGACGAGTTCACGGAAATCCTCTCGGAGAACGGCGGCACCGGGATCAACGCCTCGACGGGCGCCGACATGACGTCGTACTACGTCAGCCTGCCGGCCAACCGCATCGAGCTGTGGTGCCTGCTCGAGGCGGCGCGCCTCAAGGACCCGGTGCTGCGCGAGTTCTACAGCGAGCGCGACGTGGTGAAGGAGGAGCGCCGCTTCCGTATCGACAACCAGCCGCAGGGGAAGCTGTACGAGCAGCTCCTCCTGACCGCCTACAGCGCGCATCCGTACCGGGTCCCGGGGGCGGGATGGCTTTCCGACCTCGACCGGCTGACGCGCCCGGAAGCCGAGGCGTTCCACCGCGAGCACTATGTCCCCGGCAACGCCGTCGGAGCCCTCGTGGGCCAGATCGATCCCGACGCCACGGCCGCCCTGCTCGAGCGTTACTTCAGCGGCATTCCCGCGGGGCCGCTCCCCCTCTCGACGCCGACGGTCGAGCCGACGCAGACCGGCGAGCGCCGGGTGTCGGTGCAGTTCGACGCCGCCCCGAACCTCATGATGGGCTTCCACAAGACCGCCCTCGACGACCCGCAGGACCCGGTCTTCGAGGTGATCGACTCGATCCTCGGGGGCGGCCGCACCAGCCGCCTGTTCAGGAAGCTCGTGACCGCATCCGGGGTGGCGAGCAACGTCTTCACCTTCGAAGCGCCCGGTCGCCGCTTCCCGTCGCTCTTCGTCATCGGCGGGCAGCCGCGCGCGCCGCACACCACCGCCGAGCTCGAACAGGGCATTCTCGAAGAGCTGCGCCGCCTGGGCGAGGAACCGGTGTCGGACCAGGAGCTCGCCAAGGTGCGCGCCCAGATCGAATCCGACGCCGTCTACGAGCTGCGCGGCAACATGGGCCTCGCGGGTCAGCTGACGCAGTTCGCTTTGCTCACCGGCGACTGGCGCAACATGATCCGCCGCGACGAGCAGCTGAAGGCGATCACGGCGAAGCAGGTGCAGGAGGTGGCGCGCCGGACCTTCATCGCCGCCAACCGCACCATCGCAACCCTCGAGCGCGCCGGGGACGACGAGGAGAAACCGGCCCAGCCGCCTCCCGGGAAGGGCCGATGACGACTCGCGTGCGCGCCTCGCTCGCGGCTGTGGCGACAACCGCCGCTCTCGTCGCGCTTGCCGCGGCGCCGGCGCCGACGACCGCATCGGCCGGCGCATCGACCGACCCGCGCACGCTGCGCTATCCGCCCCTCACCATGGCGTTCCCCCAGCCGGGCACCGTGACCCTTTCGAACGGGCTCGTCGTCCACCTGCTCCAGGATCGCGACCTGCCGATCGTGGATGTCGCGTTCATCGCCCGCGGCGGCTCGCTCTACGACCCCGAGGACAAGGCCGGGCTCGCGCTCCTGGCGATGCACGCCATGCGCACCGGCGGCACCACGGCGCTGGGGCCCGATGACGTCGACGAGAGGCTCGAGACCCTGCCCGCCGAGATCCACCTCGGGGCCGACGACGACTCGCTGACCGGCTCGGTGTCGTGCCTGAAGGACCGCTTCCCCGAGGCGCTGTCGATCTTCGCGGGCATGCTGCGCCAGGCGCGCTTCGACTCCGACCGCCTCGAGAGCGAGCGCGGACGCGTCCTCGAAGGGATCCGCCGGCGCTGGGACGACCCGGGCTCGATCTCGCACCTGCTGTTCGCCCGCCTGGTGTACGGCGAGGACAGTCCGTGGGCGCGGCTGCCGACCGCCGGGACCATCGGGCGCATCCAGCGCGACGACCTGGTCAACTTCCAGCGCGCGTACCTGCGTCCCGGCAACATGGCGCTGGCGGTGTCGGGAGATTTCGAGCCGAAGGACATGCAGCGCCTGCTCGAGAAGACCTTCGGCGACTGGCGCGGCGGCAAGGCCGACCTCCCGCCCGTTCCCAGGGTGAAGGAGCGCCCGATCGCCGGCGTCTATCTCGTCGAGCGGCCGCTGACGCAGAGCTCCATCGCCATCGGGCATCTCGGCGTCGGCCGCTTCGACGCGGACAAGTTCCCGCTGTACGTCGTCAACGAGGTGCTCGGCGAAGGCGGCTTCACGTCGCGCCTCATGAAAGAAGTCCGCTCGACGCGCGGCCTGGCCTACTCGGTCAGCGGCGGCGTCGGCAGCGACACCGACCGCGGCCTGTTCGAGGTGCGCTGCCGCACCCGCGCCGACGCCACGGTGCAGGCGATCGAGTCGATCCGGGAGGTCATCCGCGGCTTCCGCGACCAGGGACCGACCGACGCCGAGACGCAGGAGGCGAAGGATGCGCAGACCAACTCCTTCGTCTTCACCGTGGACGGGCTCGACGAGTACATGGCGCAGGTCCTCTACTACGGGCACTACGGCTACCCGGCGGACTATTTGCGTACGTGGCGCGACAAGCTCGCCGCCGTGACCCGCGCCGACGCGGCGCGCGCGGCGAAGGCGCACCTCGCGCCCGACGGGATGGTGGTCCTGGTGGTGGGGAACCCGAAGGCCTTCGACCGGCCGCTCGCCTCGCTCGGACTCGGCGCGCCGAAGACGATCAGGCTTCCGGAAGCGGGAGGACTCCCGGCTCTCGGGACGGCGGCCGCGGCCCCGGCTTCGACGACGGCGCAGCCCGGCGCCGCGCGGCCTTAGGCGCCGGCTCCGGCACCCCGGGAAGTCCCAGCGACTGCTGCTCGGCTTTGCCGATCGGGCGACCCGCCACCTGCTGGTAGCGCGTCCGCGCCGCCACGAGCTGCCGCTCCGCGGCGACCGCCTCGGCCGCCACCTTGTGCTTCTCCGCCGGACAGATGTCGCGGTACTCGCACCAGCGGCACAACGGGCTCGGCCGGGCCTGGAACTCGCGCGCTGCTTCGATCTTGTCCACCAGGCGCATCGCCTGCCGGCGATGGTCCTCGATCTCCGACTCGGTGCGGGTGGCGGTGCGGCGCTCCCCCTGGGCCAGGAAGTGCCAGACCAGGCGCACGTCACGCGCGTCCGGGTGCTGATCGCGGACGGCGATCTGGTAGAAGGTGAGCTGCCGGTCCCTCCGGAGATCGTCGTCGCTCGGACGGAAGGCGGACGTCTTGAAGTCGTGGATCTCGTACAGGCCGGCCTCGCGCCGCACCAGCCGGTCGATGTAGCCGACGACGCGGTACTGCCCCGACGCGTCGAGGGCGAACTCCACCTTCACCTCGAGCCCGACCGTCTCGCCGTCGTCGAACGGGGCGTTGCGGACGTAGAAGTTCGTCAGGTACTTCTCCCCCTCCTCGCGGTAGTCGGCCGCCACCTGGCCGCGCCGGACCACCTTGACGTTGTCCTTGAACTCGGCGTCCCAGCGGCTGCGGTAGACGCCCAGGACCTCGGGAAGGCGCGGCGTCTTCTTCGTCTCCGACTTGCGGCGGTAGAGGTGCTCGAGCGCCTCGTGGACGCGGTTCCCGAGGAACGCCTCGACGGAGAAGGTGTCCTTGCGGATCTTGTCGACGTAGCGGAAGCGGTACTGGAGCGGGCACTTCTCGAAGGAACTCAGGCGGGAGTGGGACCAGACCGGCAAGGGAGAGTGGCCTCCTCGTTCCGCGCGACGCGAGGCGCAGTATAGCATCGCCCCCGCGACGCCCGTCTGCTAGAATCGCGCCCCGCATCGCGACTCAAGTCGTCGCGCTGCGGACACCTCGAACACCGATTCCAGGGAGGATCACCGCATGCTTTCGTCCGTCGTCGGCGCGAGGGTTTCGCGCCTGCTCGCCCTCACCGCGTGCGCCGCGCTCCTGGCCGGTCCGGCGCTCGCCCAGAATCCCCCGGCCGCACCGAAGAAGGAGGGTGCCCCCGTGACGAGCCCCGCTCCGGCCGGCGGCGAGAAGAAGGAAGTGGCGGTCATCAAGACCAGCATGGGGACCATCGTCTTCGAGCTCTGGCCCCAGGTCGCGCCGAAGATGGTCGCCAACTTCAAGGACCTGGCGAAGACCCACTTCTACGACGGCACCACCTTCCACCGGGTGATCAACGGCTTCATGATCCAGGGCGGCGACCCGCTCTCGAAGGACAACGATCCGAACAACGACGGCACCGGCAACGGCCCGCGCCGCATGCAGGCCGAGTTCTCGAGCGACCCGAAGTACAGCCACGTGCGCGGCGTCGTCTCGACCGCCCGCGGCGGCGACCCGAACAGCGGCTCCTGCCAGTTCTTCATCGTGCAGAAGGACTCCAAGTTCCTCGACAACCAGTACACCTCGTTCGGCCGCGTGCTCGAGGGGATGGATATCGTGGACAAGATCTCCCTGGTGCCGAAGGACCAGCGCGACCGTCCGCTGAAGAACGTCACGATGGAGTCGATCACCATCGAGACCCGCTAGGCGCGCCGGGAGCGCGGCAAGGATGAAGACGGCACGCCGCAAGCCCCGGACCGAGGTCCGGGAGGCGTCCGTGGCACGCGGCCCGGGCGGTGCAGCCGGGCCGCGTGCGGCCGGCGCCCCCCAGGGAGTCATCGGGCCGCGGCACCGGGTCGACTGGCACACCTACTTCATGAACATCGCCACGCAGGTGGCGACGCGCTCCACCTGCGATCGCAAGCACGTCGGGGCGGTGATCGTGCGGGACAAGACGATTCTCTCGACCGGCTACAACGGGTCCATCCGCGGCATGCCGCACTGCGACGAGGTGGGGCACGATCTCGAGAACGACCACTGCGTCGCCACCATCCACGCCGAGGCCAACGCCATCCTGCAGGCCGCCAAGAACGGCGTGATGATCGACGGGGCCGAGCTGTATACGACCGCGAGCCCCTGCTGGAACTGCTTCAAGCTGATCGCCAACGCCGGCATCGGCACCATCTATTACGGCGAGTTCTACCGCGATCGGAAGAGCCTGGCGATCGCCCGTCGGCTCAAGATCGAGCTCATCGACCTGGGCGAGGCGGCCCGCAAGGCGGCGCGAAAGGAAGAGGCCGGCTGCGACTGGAAGGCCCCGGACTGACGTCCCGGCCGCCGCGCGCCGCGCGCACCGGCGGGAGGTTCTAGCGGGTTCCGGGGTCGGTCGGATGCGCGCCCGCGCCCGGAACGGCTCGCGTGGCGGCTCCGGCGAACGATTTGGCCATCGCGCCGTCGAGCAGCCCGTGCACCCGGATCTCCTCGCGGCTCTGCGCGACCGACACCCCGTCCAGGAAGCGCATCCACGCCTTCGCCGATTCGACGGCGGGATCGGCGGCATTTCCTTCCGCGGCGCGGTTCGCTCCCTGCGAGGCGCCGACGCGCGCGATGGCGACGAGGCCGCGGGCCGCGTCGGCGAGGCTCTTCGCACCCGGCTCGCCGTCCGCCACGCCGACCAGGTCGAACTCGACCGAGTCGTCGATGGTCCCCTGGAACGCCAGACCGCGCAGGCTGCGCGTGAAACCGGACATCGGTGAGGCGGCCGTGGTTCCCTGACCCTCCTGACCCATGAGGGAGGTCAGAACGCTGTAGTCGATCCCGCCCCAGATCTGCTTCGCCGGGCTCACCCTCCTGAGCACGCCCATCACCGGCGCCTCCGCCAGTCCGCCGGGCGCGCCCGCGCCGGTTCCGCCCGCGGCGGCGCGCACCTGCTCGAGGATGGCGCGCGGGCCGAGCGCCAAGTGGTTCGCGGGTAGTGCCACGACGCTCAGGTCGGGAGCCGTCCCCACCTCGACCAGCGTCACCAGGCCGTTCCCGGTGAGGTTCTTCACCATCTTCTCGTCGAAGCGCCCTTCGGCCACGATGGCGTAACCGGTTGTCCCCGCCGTGGGCACGAGGGCCAGGGACAGCCTGTCGAGCTTGTCGAGGGCGTCGGGGCCGAGGGCGGCGCGTACGCGGTCGAGCCCGCCCGTGAGGCCGGCCTCCTTCGTGAAGTCGTCCAGCCAGCGGCCGACCGCCTGCCGATCCTTGAAGCGCGCCACTTCCACCACCGCCAGCCCGGCGGTCTCCTTCGGCAGGAAGCGCAGATCGCTCTGCCGCACCGCGGCGCCCACGTCGGCCGGCTGGCTGCGGCAGGCGGACGCGGCCAGCGCCGCGGCGAGGGCCAGCCCGAGCGAGATGCGCCGCATCAGAAGTCGGTCCGGCGGAAATGGACGATGGCGAGCGCCAGCGCCCCGGCGCCGCTGAGCAGCGTCCAGAACACCGGCATCCACGAGACGATCGGCTTGTTCAGGACGAGCGACGTCACCATGCTGCCGATTTCATAGGTGCGCGGCAGCGCATGGTAGAGGATCTCCACCACCGCCTGCGTCGTGAAGCGCGACACCTTGCTCGTCAAAAGCGCCGGCCAGTCGGCGTTGGCGTGCGGGAAGGCGACCATCAGGCTGACGAAGTAGACCGCCGCGCACGACATGATGCCGATGGTCGTCGATCGCAACAGCGACCCGACCAGCACGAGAAACGCCAGGAGCGCCCCGAAGTAGACCGTCATCAGCAGCCCGGCGAGGAAGAAGCCGCCGTTCCACACGCCGGTCTTGAACGCCAGAATGACCCCGACCCCGCAGACGAAGTAGAGGAGGTTCGCTCCCGCGACCAGAAGCGCCCCGAGGTAGCGCGACCCGAAGAGCACCGGCCGCGACACCGGCTTCGACAGCAGGAGGTCGATGGTCCCCTTCTCCAGCATGTGCGGGATGAGGCTGGCGGTGGCGAAAATCCCGAGCATCACGCCGATGGGGTACAGCGTCCAGGTCATGGCGATCTGGATGCCGCGCACCAGGGTCGCCGCGTCGATGTCGGTCGGAGCGCCGCCGCCGGCGCCGAGGGCGAAGCCGTGCGGGTTGGCGCTCCCCTCCAGGCCGAAGAGGCTGACGCCGGTGATCACCCCGTTGGCGACGTCGGTCTGCAGCGCCAGCAGGAGCAGCAGGTGGGTCAGGGTGACGATGCCGAAATAGAAGATGAGCGTCTTGCGGTACAGGAGCTCGCGCGCCGTGTCGACGAGGATCGCCCGGATCTTCACCCGGCGCTCCGCTTGCCGCTTCGCTTCACGCGGCCTCTCCGTCGCGGACGATCTTCACGAAGACGTCCTCGAGGCTCTCGCGGCGCGCCCGCACCGCGGCGATCGACAGCCCGGCGGCGCGCACGGCGTCGATGGTCCGGTTCAGGTCCTCGGTTTCGCCGGTGACGACGAGCGTCCTGGCGCCGTCGCGCCCCGGCACCGGCGGCGGGATCCCCGGACCGCCGGCCTGCTGAAGCGCGGCGGCGAGGCGCGCGTCATCGCCCCCGGCGACGTCGATCTCCCACACGTTGGCGGCCCCGCGCGTCAGGTCGTCCACGTGTCCTTCGCGCACCAGCTTCCCCTCCTTGAGGATGGCCACGCGGTCGCACAGCCGCTCGACCTCGGACAGGAGGTGCGAGTTCAGGAAGATGGTGGCGCCGCGGGCTTTCTGCTCGAGCAGCAGGTCGCGGATCTCGCGCCGGCCGACCGGATCGACGCCGTCGGTCGGCTCGTCGAGGATGAGCAGGTCCGGCTCGTTGAGGATCGCCTGCGCCATCCCGAGCCGCTGCATCATCCCCTTGGAGTAGCGGCGCACCGCGGTGTCGCGCCACTCGTCCATGCGCACCCGCCGCAGCAGCGCCTCGACCCGCTTCGATCGCTCCGGCTCCCCGAGCCCCGAGAGCTGGCCGAAGTAGTGCAGGACCTGCCCGCCGGTGAGGTGCGCCGGATAGCGATGGTTCTCGGGGAGATAGCCGATGCGCGCCCGGATCGGCACGTCGCCGGCGGGGCGGCCCAGCACCTCGACGCGGCCGGCGGTGGCGCGGGCGATGCCGAGCGCCAGCTTCACGAGCGTCGTCTTGCCCGCCCCGTTCGGGCCGAGCAGGCCGAACACCGTCCCCCGCGCCACGCGCAGATCGAGGCGATCGAGCGCCTGCACCGGCCGGCGGCCGACGCCGGTCGTGTAGGTCTTCGACAGCCCCTCGGCGACGAGGGCCATCTCGACGGCGGGAGTCCTGGGTCGGCGTTCGGGCAGGGGCAAGGGCGGATCCTAGGTTCCCATCACGTGATAGCCGTTGTCCACGTACAACACCTCGCCGGTGATGCCGCGCGCCAGGTCGGAGCAGAGGAACATCGCCGCGTCCCCCACCTCGGCGGGCTCGGTGTTGCGCGGCAGCGGCGACTTATCCCGGACGTGCTGCAGGATCGAGGTGAAGCCGGAAATCCCGCGCGCCGCCAGCGTGTTGATCGGCCCCGCGGAGATCCCGTTCACCCGGATGTTGCGCTTGCCGAGATCGAAGGCGAGATAGCGGATGCTCGATTCCAGCGCCGCCTTCGCCACCCCCATCACGTTGTACTTCGGCACCACCCGCTCGGAGCCGAGGTAGGTCAGGGCCAGGATGGCGCCTCCCGGCGCGCCCTCGCCCTCCCCGCCCATGATCGGCGCGGCCCGCTGCGCCAGCGCGGTCAGCGAGTAGGCGCTGATGTCGAGCGCCATGGCGAATCCGTCGCGCGAGGTGGTGGAGAACGACCCCTCGAGGTCCTCCTTCTTCGCGAAGGCGACGCAGTGCACCAGGATGTCGAGCCGTCCCATCTTCTCTTTCACCGCCGCGAACATCGCGTCGATCTCGGCGTCCTTCGTGACGTCGCACGGGACGACCAGCGACCCGGGCATGGCGGAGGCCAGCCCCTCGACGTTCTCCTTCAGGCGCTCGCCCTGGTAATTGAAGGCGAGCTTCGCCCCCTCGCGATGGAACGCCTCGGCGATCCCCCAGGCGATGCTGCGCTTGTTGGCCACCCCGACGATGAGGGCCGTCTTCCCCTGCAGGAGCATGGTCACCTCCGAGGCGCCATCGTATCCGAATCGCGCGGTGGAACGCCGTTCGGGAGACAGGGGTTCCAGGCCATGGGTCCGGGAACCGGCGGTCTCAGGGCGAGGCGGGACGGTGACCCCTTCGGGCGGCGCGCTCGCGCTCGAACCAGGCCAGCGGGCGCATGAACTTGATGTCCTTGTCCTGCCCAGGCGCCAGGGCCAGCCCGAAGGAGATGCCGTGGAAGCGGATGTAGAGGATCCCCTCCTTGCCGGCGTCGGCGAGGGTCAGCTCTCCCAGGGCCTTGAGCCCCCTGCCCTCGAGGGAGAGGTCGCGCAGATCGACGGCGTCGGGACCGACCACGAACCCGGTCCCTCCCGTGAGGTTCTCGATGGTCAGGGCGCGCTCCATCCGGGGCGAGAGATCCCTGAAGGCGTCGTAGACCCTCACGAGGGGCCGGGTGTCCTGGAGGTCGAGGGTGGTGCGCGCGTCCACGCGCATCGGCTCGGTGAACTCCAGGCGGGCGCGCGGGAAGCGGATCACGCCGCGCCAGCGCGGCGTGCGGTGCACGAGGCGCACCGTCGTGCCGGAGATGTCGAAGGCGCGGCCGCGCGGGTCGCCGTGGCGCAGGACCGCGTCGATGCGGACGTCGCCGCGCAGCGTCGTGTCCTCGAACTTCAGCGCCATGTCGAGCAGGTCGAAGCGCATCGTCCCGTGCAGCGACCGCTCCCCGGAGTCCGCTTCGAAGTGCCACGACATCCGCCCCAGCCCCGACTCGATCCGGGCGCGGCTGGCGATCGGGAAATAGGCGTTGTAGACCGACAGGTCCGGGATCTCCTCCTTCTCGAGATCGGCGGTCAGGTGCACGTCCGCGAACGGGTCGGTCAGGTCGAGGTTGGTGCTTCTGGCGAGGAGATGAAAGCCCTCGCCGTGCGCAAACGGCGCCGCGGCCCCGGCGCGCGTCACCTCGTAGCGCGGCGTGATCATCTCGACGCGCGAGGTCGGCACCCCGGCCTCGAAGACGACCTCCGCCTCGACCGTGCCCGAGCCGGTGATGCGGTTGTCCAGGAAGGTGGTGTCGATGCGGTCGTTCGACCGCTCGAGGCGCGAGCCGGTGAGAATCCGCCCCTGGCGGATCAGCATCTTCAGACGCATCGGCCCGCCGCCGTCGAGCGACAACCCCGGCACCCTGTGGAAGTAGGCCTCGAGGAACTTGAGCGACCCGTCGCGCGCGTCGAGATCGAACTCGCCCGAGAGGGCGCGGATGACGTCGACCGCCTTGCGGCCGCGCGGCCTGAAGGCGTCGAGGCGCGCCCGGATGTCGAGCTCGAGTCCCTCGAACATCTTCAGCTCCCCGACCCGCATCTCCCCCGAGGACAGGCGGAAGCCGATGCGCGGCAGGCCGATCGGCCCGTGCGTCACGAGGTCGAGAGCGGCGTCGGCGCTCGCCTCGCCGGCGAGGCGGTAGCGGCCGATCCAGATCTCCTCGACGCCGCACCGGATGCTCCTGGCCCGCACCGTCCAGGGGCTGCCGGGCGCCTTCGCCGGCACATCCGGCGTCGCCGGCTCCGTCGGAGGCCGCTCGGGATTGGCGCGGCCGCCGAGAGGGGGCCACTCCGCGGCGTCCGGCGGCACCGGTGCCTCCGGCGGGAGCCGCGGCCGCTGCGCATACCGGACCCCCGCGGCGCGCACCGTTCCCAGATCGACGACGCGCCGCCGCAGCGGCGGCAGCGCGAAGGTGGCCGAGACCGATCGCAGGTGCGCCTCCCACTGGATGGCGCGCGACTGTCCGCCGGTCGTCACGCCGCGCAGGTAGACGTAACCCGGGACCGGACTGATCGCGAGACGCCAGTCGATGTGGAAGCGCTCCGGATGCCGCCCCAGCCGTCGCTCCCGCAGCGGCGTATTGAGCGCGATGTTCACCGGCACCACGTAGATCGCCTCCGCCGCCAGCGCGGCCAGGAGAAGGGCCCGACCCATCCGCTTCAATCCGTTTCTCACCGCAACCCCTCCCCCCGACTCTACCCAACGTGAACGCGAAAGTGTGGAGAACGTAGCCGCAAGCGTGTGAACGCAATGCGTCCGCCGGCGACCGTGGCTTTCAGGCGCGCGGCCTGTTTCCTCGGAAAATCCCCGCTTCCGGCCGGCATGAGTCTTGGTCTGTGGGCCGCGCATGCACTGGCCCGGGACGCCGGTTGAGCACCTGTCGGGGTTTCAACCCACTTTCTGCCCCCGTAGACGTTGTCCCGAGCACCTCCGTCTGACACCGGGGTTCCGGTTCGAGCGGCATGGCTTCTACAGCACCCGCCGCCGCCGGCGCATCCCGAGGTTTCGCTGTCTCACGTGCGGCTCGACCTTCTCACGGCAGACATACGCCCTGTCGTATTACAGCAAGCGGCCGGAGCTGCTCATCGCGATCGCAGCGGGACTCGTCGGCGGCTCGGCGCACCGGCAGATCGCCCGGACGCTCGGTTGCGCCCCGTCGACCGTCACCCGCAATGCGGCGCGCCTCGGCCGGCACGCCATCCTGTTGATGGCGCTGGCGCGCGGCGAGCTCGCCGGCCTGGTGCAAGAGGCTTTCGTGTTCGACCATTTCGAGACCTTCGAGTTCACGCAGGATTACCCGTTCGGCGTCGGCACTCTCGTCGGCTCGAAGTCCTGGTTCGTGTATGACCTCGACCCGGCGCCGCACGGCCGCACCGGGCACATCAGCCCCGCGCAGCGCCACCGCCTGGAGCTCCGGCCACGACGGCAGCGGTACGGCGGTTATGTCGGCTCGAGTCGGAGGGTCTTCGAGCGCTTGCGGGACGTGACTTTGCCGGGGACCACCATCACCGTCATCGGAGACGGCCACAAGGCCTATGACCGTGCCGTGCGTGACCCTTCGCTCGGACGCGCCATCGTCCTCGAG
>DASRAU010000016.1:0-170804 GCA_035638075.1 Verrucomicrobiia bacterium | reverse complement strand
CGGCGCGTCCTGCAACGACGCGACCGACTGCGGCACCGCCGGTGTGTGCAACGTGACGGCGGCCACGACGGACGACATCACCCGCGTCTCGGTGGTGACGAACGCCGGCAACGACCTGCTCGACCTCTACCGCGGCACGGTCAACACCGCGAAGGGGACGCGCAACGGTCAGATCTGGCTGCTGAACCACCCGAACGGAGCGGCCTTCGTCCAGCACCTGTCTTTCGTGACGAACGCCAACCCCGGGAAGCAGTACGCCAACTTCCTCGACCAGACGGCGGATCCGAATCCGGCGGTGGGCGCGGCGCAGTACTACCTGGCGGTGGGTCACGCTCCGGGCGGCAACCCCGTCAACGCGCTCGGCTGTGCCAACCCGGGTGTCTGCGGGAACGCGGGCTGGTGCACGCTCGGCACGCTCGCCGGCTCTCCGTGCAACACGACGGCGGACTGCGGTGGCGGCACGGGCGTCTGCACGATCCGCAGCACGTACTGCACGCAGGATGGCGGCAGCGGCGACCTCGGTGGCTGCTCGCGCCACCAGGTCTGCGCCGGCGGCACGAACGTCGGGCTGCTGTGCCTGGCCACTGCGGATTGCCCCGGGTCCACCTGCCCGGCAATCCCGGCGTCCCCGGCCGGCACCTGCTTCAACGTCCAGTCCGGCCTGCCGGCCAGCGGCTGCCTGCCTCCGGGCAGCACGAAGCGGCTGGTCGACCAGGCGTCCGTGCTGGCGCCGTAACAGCCCGTCTCACAGGGCGTCACAACCCAGGGGGCCCCTTCGGGGGCCCCCTTTTTTTTTCATCGTGCACCTGAGAATGGAGACCTCGGCCCAGGGGAAGAAAAGCGGCCAGAGCCTCCAGGGGAGCGGCCTAGAAGGCCAGCTTCAATCGATGCCGGGAGTTGGTTTCGTAGAGCGGACTGGGCCAGAGGCGACGATCGAGGTGCCCCCAGGCTCGCGCGCCAGGCCGAGGTGCATGGCCGGGGTACCGCTTCGGGCGAGGCGCTCGGTTCTCTTCTTGACGAAGTGCAACGTGCCCCGGAGATTGTGGAGTCCCCAGTAAGGAGGGGATCTCGTCCGGATCTGCTTGGAATTCCGGGACTTGAGGGGCTCGTTCAGCTCCTGCCCGTTGTGACTTGGGTCAAGGACGCCTGCTGCGGCCGGGGTCAGGACCGCCCAACCATTGGATAACCCCGCCTGGGCGGCAAAGGAGCTTGAAAGGCTGCACGCCCGGCGAGCGCCGTCGGGGGTCGTGCCCGCATCGACTGGCCTCATTGACCTCGCGCCCTCGGAACTGCTGGTTGACCGCGGTTTTCACCCGATCGGCCTTTCCTCGCGTTCGCCGGCGAACACTCCCGGACCAGCCCCTTGCCGCGAGAGTCCCCACAATCTCGCGTGCACGTTGGACGAAGTGGCGCCACACGGCGGTCAGGAACATCTGTCCCATGACGGCGTTGAGCCGTCGGCCGAACGCGATCGTCTGCCGGCGCTGATGCGCCAGGGAATGCCGGAGGATCTTGTGCAGCAGATCCACCGGGAACAGGCGCTCGTCGCGCCGCCGGGCCGCATCGCTTCTCGCTGATCCTTTCGGACCTCGCGCCGGATTGGGATACCCCTCGGGGATGATCGCCCGCTCGAGGCACCGGTCACGCAGGGCACGGTCGTAGGCCTTGGGGCCGTCCCCGATGACCGTCACGGTTGCTCCCGCCGAAGTCACGTCCCGCAGACGCCGGAAGACCCTCCGGGTGGAGGCGACATAGCCTCCACGACGGGATCGCCGCGGGCGCTGGTTCACACGGCGGCGCTGAACCGGGCTCATCTGCCCCGAACGCCGGTGCGGTGCCGGATCCAGGTCAGAGACGAACCAGGACTTCGATCCGACCAGCGTCCCCACGCCGAAGAGATAGTCCTGGGTGAATACGTCTCGAAATGATCGAACACGAACGCTTCAGTCCAGCCGCGCGCAAGGTCACGCCGCGCCAGCGCCATCAGAAGAATGCCGGGCGTGCCCGCTTGCGGCGTTCGCCGACGAACGCTTCGCGCCCTCAGCATCCGGACTCGTTCACCACATTCTCGGGTTCACGTTGGAGGAGGAGAAAGAGGGTGAGGGCGAGAGCGGCGGCGGGGAAAGCGACGGTCCACCACGCCCCCGCCGCCACCCCCCGCCCCTCCCCGATCATCTGCCCCCACGAGGGAACCGGGGGCTCGACTCCGAGCCCGAGGAAGCCGAGCCCCGACTCGATGAGGATGGCCTGGGAGACGCCGAAGGCGGCCTGCACGAGAAGCGGGGTGGCCAGGAGCGGCAGGAGATGGCGGCGCGCCGCCTGCCAGGGTGCGGCGCCGCCGGCGCGCGCTGCGAGCCAGAACGGGGCCGCCTGCAGGCGCATGGTCTCGGCGCGCACGAAACGCGCCGCGGAGGCGGTGCGTCCGGCGGCGATGGCGAGCAGGATCGGGAGGAGGCCACGCTGGCCTGCGGCGGCGACGAGCGTCAGGGCGAGCAGGAGGGGAGGAAAGCACCCGAGGATTTCGATCACGCGTCCCAGGACGAGATCCGCGGCGCCCGGCCACAGCGCCGCCGCCCCGCCGAGGAGGAGGCCCAGCAGCAGGGCCAGGAGCGTCGCGCCGAAGCCGATCGCGACCGAGGCCCGCGTTCCGTGCAGCAGGCGCGCAAGGACATCCCGCCCGAGGACGTCGGTGCCGCACAGGTGAACGGGGGAGGGCGCGCTCAGGCTCTCGTCGAGATGGACGCGGCGCTCCGAGTGCGGCACCGGGGCCGGTATCGTCAGCCGCGCCGACCCGAGGGGCAGGTCGAGGAGCGGCTCCTCGGAGGCGAGGCACGGCGCGAGCAGGGCCAGGATTCCGAGACACGCCAGCCGCCGGAGCGCCCGGACGGGGGTGCGCGAGGGACCTCCTGACGGACTCAGGCGGGTCCTCCGGCCGGGCGCATCCGGTCCGTCGCGCCGGCCGCGCGCGTCCGGTCGGGCAGGCGTTCGCGGAGGCGCGGATCGAGCGCCGGATAGATCAGGTCGACGAGGAGCTGCGCGGCCAGGACGGCGGTGCCCGAGAGCAGGAGCAGCGCCATCGCGACCGGGGTGTCCCGACCGAGAACCGCCTGCACCATCACGCGTCCGACTCCCGGCCAGGAGAATGCCTCCTCGACCACGACGCTGCCGGCCAGGAGCGACGGGATCAATCCGCCGAGAAGCCACACGAGCGGCAGCGCCAGGGCGGGCGCGAAATGGCGCAGGAGAGCCGTTCCGCGCAGGCCGCGCGCGCGGGCGGCGGCGACCTCGGCGCCGGGAAGCGCCTGCGCGAAGGCGTCCCGGGCGTAGCGGGCCGCGAAGCCCCAACCGGCCAGGGCCAGGCAGAGCGCCGGCAGCACGAGGTGGGCCAAAACCGACAGCAGCGAGGCGGGGAGCAGCAGGGTGGCCGCGCCGCCCCCGGGGGGGAGCGCGTCGCGTCCCGTTCCCTCCAGCGGGAGCCAGCCGAGCCGCACCGAGACGAGGCCCTGCAGGACCAGCGCCGCCACGAAGGGAGGGATCACCGAGACGGCCACGAGGCCCGCGCCGGCGAGGCGGGCGGCGGGCGAGCGGGGGCGCCGCGCCTGCGCCAGCCCGAGCGGCAGCGCGACGGAGTACAGGGCGGCCACCGCGGCGGCGTTGAGCAGGATCGTCCAGGGCAGGGCGTCGCCGACGATGCCGGCGACGGGCCGGCCGTCGCGCAGGGATCGGCCGAGATCGCCCCGCGCCGCCCCAGCCAGCCAGTCGGCGTAGCGCGCGATCACGGGACGATCGAGCCTCAGCTCGGCACGCAGGCGCGCCTCCGCTTCCGCGGAGAGGGGCGCGCCCCCTTCCAGTCGCGCGGCGATCGGATCCCCCGGGAGCACGCTGAGAATCAGGAAGGAGAGAAGACTGACGCCGAGGAGGGTGGGAAGGGCGAGGAGCAGGCGCCGGGCCGCGTAGCCCGCCATGCGGTCAGCGTCCCCCGGAAGCGGGTCGGATCGCGAGGGCGCCGGGAACGTGTCCGAGGATGCCCTGCGGTGAAGGCTCGGCTCCCTCGAAGCGGTTGTTGAGGGCGCCGACGACCGAAGGGGAGAACAGCGTCGTGTACGGCTGCGCCTCGTCCAGCCGCGCCGCGATGCGGCGGTAGACCGCGTCGCGGCGCGCGGGTTCCAGCTCGCGACGACCTTCGTCGAGCCAGCGGTCGACCTCCGGGTCGCGGTACGCGGCGTAATTCTGTCCGCCGATCTGCGACGAGTGCAGCATCCCGTACAGCGAGTCGGGATCGGGGGAGGGACTGAAGCCCGAAAGGGCCGCTTCGAACTGTCCGCTCTTCAGGCGCGACCAGAGGGCGGGCCAGTCGAGTTTTTCCACCCGCATCTCGACGCCGATCCGCCGCAGCGCGTCCTGCGCCACCTGCGCGAATTGCACGTGGTCCTCGCCCCCGGCGAACACCAGCAGGGTGAAGCGGAACGGGCGCCCGCCGCGGGAGCGCAGTCCCGTGCGTCGATCGAGGCGCCAGCCGGCCTCGTCGAGCAGCCGCGCCGCCCGGTCCGGATCGAACGGGGGTGCCGCCGCTCCCGGCGCGCCGGCCGGGCCGGCCGCCGCGACGGAACCGGTGGGCGCGATGGAACCGGCGGGCGCATTGGCCGCCGCGGCGGGGCTGGATGTCGCGGGAGCCGGGGGCGCCTCGGGCAGGAGGAGCGAGAGCGGGTTTCGAACCGGCGACCCGAGGCCCCGCAGGACCGAGCGGATGTAGCCCTCGCGGTCGAGCGCCGCGCCGAGCGCCCGGCGGACCAGCGGGTCGGCGAAATAGGGGTTGGAGCCGTCGCCGCGCCAGGCGATGTAATAGAAGAAGAGCGGGGTGAAGGTCAGCACCTTGTAGCGGGAGACGAAGGCCGGATCCTGCCGGCGCGTGCCCCAGGCGTTGGCGGTGATCTTCGTGTAGTCCGTGTCGCCGGCGAGCAGGGCCAGGAGCGACGTGTCGAGAGACGGCTGGAAGCGGAAGACAAACTCGTCGATCTCCGGACGCTCGCCCCAGTAGTCGTCGTTGCGGCGCAGGACGATGCGGTTGCCGGCGTCCCACGCCGCGAAGCGGAACGGACCGGCCCCGATCGGGGCGCGGTTCTCGGGAGCCGTCTCGAAATCGACGCCGCGGTAGCGGTGCGCCGGCAGGACGGGGATCTCCCAGGTCCGGAGCGCCGGCGCGAACGGCTCGCGGTACCGGACGACCACGGTCCGCGCGTCGGGCGTGGTGACGCTCTCGACCGGCAGGAAGCCGTCGAGCCGTCCCACCGCCTTGCTCTTCGGATCGATCACCCGCTCGTAGGTGAACAGGACGTCCTCGCTCGTCAGCGGCCGGCCGTCGTGGAAGCGGACCCCGGCGCGCAGGTGGAAGGTGAGGGTGCGGTGATCCGCGGACCAGTCCCACGATTCGGCCAGGCGGGGCACGGTCGCCAGGTGCGAATCGTGATCGACGAGGAAGTCGCTCAGCAGGCGCTCGACCAGCATCGAGGCGGCGTCGGTCGCGGTGACGAAGTTCAAGGTCGTCGGCTCGGTCTGCATCGAGAAGACGAAGCGCGCCGGGGCGGCGGGAGCCGCGGCGCGGCACGCACCGACCAGGAGCGCCGCAAAGGCGACGAGCGCGACGGCGAAAAGGCGGCGCATCGGACGCCCCGAGCGCGCGGCGCGCGCGACGGACGCGGGGGGCGAGGCCGGATCGGTCATTCGCTCGTGAAGGTCGTCTTGCCGGAGCCGACGTTCCCGAGGAGATCGATGACGCGGACGATGACCGTGTGCTCGCCGGGACGCAGGCCCTCGAGCGCCTGGGTGTAGGTCTCGGCGCGCGAGTCGCTGGCCCCGTCGGCTGCGGCGAGCGGCGTGAAGCGGGCCGCGTCCACGGAGACGTCGGCGCGGGCGACGGGCCCGAACGTGTCGTTCGCATTGACCTCGAGGGTCGCCGTCCCCTTCGATCCCTTGCGCACCGAGACCTGGACCAGGGGCGGGGTGTTGTCCACCAGGAACGCCTCGGTGGTCAGGCTGGCGGTGCGCGCCTGGTCGCCCGGGTTCGAGGGACTGTCGGTCGCGTCCACGCGGATGCGGTACAGGCCGTCCGGCAGCGACATCGACTCGAACGCGAACGAGGTCTCGCGCAGCCCGCGGACGAGCGGCTTCCAGGCCGATTCCCCGTCGCCCCGGAACCACAGGTCATAGGCGAGCGTGTCGCCGTTCGGATCGTCCGACTCCCACTCGAGCGCCCGCATGCCGCGCTGGTAGATCTTTTTCCCGTCCGCGCCTCCTTCGGAGCGGCCCGGCGACGGAGCGGTGCGGAAGCCCGTGTACGCCAGGGAGTCGGGGTCGGCCTCGGGAATGCCGCTCCCGGATCGTTCCCGCACCACGCCGGGACGCAGGAGCTCCAGGTGGCGCATCACCGGCGGCAGGTTCGACTGCACGTAGGTCACCGACACCGACGAGAGCGTGGGCCCGTCGGATCCCGCCTTGCGCTCGAGCCGCGCGCGCCACTGCAGATAGCGCCCGGCCGGGCTCGCGATGGCGCTGCCGTCCGCCGACGCGTACGGGGTGCTCCAGTCGCTCCAGGTGTCGTCGGGGGCGGCGCTGTTGCCGGTGCGCGTGCTGATCTCCACCTTCGAGGATGCCGGCGTGGTGGCGCGCCAGCCGATGCGGCCCCAGCGCGCCACGGTGACGGCGTCCTGCGGGGCCGACAGGTAGGCGCCGCTGTCGGCCTGCGACGGGTCGAGGCGGTACAGCCGGCCGATGTTGCTCGCCGCGACCACGAGCTCGCGTCCCGCGACGGCGATGGCGGTGACCTGCGACGAGGGGAGCCGGGCGATCTGCGTCGACTGCTGCGGTCCGGTCAGGACGCGCAGCCGGCCCGGCTCGCCGGTGCCGATCACCGGCCGCCCGGCGGCGTCGATGGCGAGCGCGTACGCCACCTCGTTCGGCGACGACCAGAGGGTCACGACCGTCCCGTCCGGATCGACGCGGTACACTTCGCTGCGCGCCGGCGGTCCGCCCGGGGACAGGCTGGCGCTGACGGTCGTCACGGTGACCCGCGCGGTGGGCTCCTCGGAAATTCCCGGCACGGGCACGGGGGGCTGGCCCGGCAGCCCGGCCGGCACCTGCTCCCGCACTTGAGGCGTTGTCTGTGGAATGAGCAGCGGCAGCGGGGGAGTCTCGCCCTCGGAGCCGAGCGCCGCCGCGTAGATGGAGCCCTTCGGGTCCACCGCCACGGCGGCGATCTCGCGAAGCGGCGAGTCGTACAGCACCGACGCCTTCCCCTGCGGCGTGATGCGGTACAGCAGCCCCTTGCCGTCCGAGCCGGCGAGGACGTTGCCCTGCGCGTCCACCGCCAGCGACACGATGTGGAACTCGGGGCTGTCGAAGAAGACCTCCGCCTTCCCCGAGCCGGTCACCTTGTAGATGATGCCGCGCTCGCCGGTCGCGGCGTACAACTCCCCCTTGGGTCCGAGGGCCAGGTCCCAGATGTAGCGATCCTCGGGCTGGTACCAGGTCTCTCCCTTGCCTTCGCCGGTGATGCGGACGATGCGCCCTTCGGGGAGCGTGGCGGCGTAGACGGTGTCCCCACGGTCGACAGCGAGCGCGCGCACCGCCAGCTCGCCGGTCTCGTACCAGGCGGACCCGGTTCCTCCCTTCGGGATGCGGTAGACGGTGCCGTTCCGTCCGCCGCCGGCGTAGACGGTGCCTTTCGAGTCCACGGCCACCGACCACAGGAAGGGCTCGCTCGACTGCTCGAGGGCCGGCACGTTGAGGCCGATGAGCGCCGGGCTCAAGGTCAGCTCGCCGGGGGCGCCGACGGCGATCCCGTCCGGCTTGCCCTGCTCGAACTCGTCGAGCGTCTCGACGGTCCAGAGGATGGGGGACACCGCCAGGGCCGGGAGTCCGGCCGAGGTCGCGAGGACGAGCAGGGCCGCCGCGGCGCGGCGCAGGCACGGCATCCGGGTCACGTCATTCCTCCACGTCGATGGGGATGAGGCGGTAGCCGTCGATGGCATAGGGGAGCGACAGCGATTCCTCGGCGACGCCGCGGTACTGCACGCGCAGGACGTTGCCGCGCGTGTCCGGCCGGGCCATCACCTGCGCCACCGACGGCGGCAGGTTCGGCAGGCGCTCGCCCTGGAACACCAGCCCGTTGTCCGCGCGGATCAGCACGGCGTACAGGCGGTCGTTGCGGCGCAGGTGGTTGATCAGCCACACGAGCTGGTGCAGGTCGCGCGGCACGAAGTCGTCCGCCGCCTCCGGGTCGGTGCGCGCCAGCGCCGACGCGTCTCCCACCTGGAGCAGCAGGCGGCCCGGGGGAACCTCGGGCGGCACGGTGATCTTGATCGTGCGCGTCAGCTCGGGGCCGCGGAACGGCTTGAGGCCGATGGAGACCTCGACCGACTCGCCGGCGCGGACGCGATCGCGGCTCACCCAGGCGCGCTCGAGGCGGGCGGTGCGCTGCTCGTCCGAGGTGCCGAGGACGAGGTCGAGCCCGCTGATGCGCACCGCGCGGTACTCGCTGTCGAGGAGGATCTGGGTCAGGAAGGCGACCGTGCCGGAGGCGTACAGGCGCGCCATGTCCCCGGCGAAGAGATTGCGCAGGACGATGTCCTCCTCACCCTCGACATGCAGCGCCGATCCGTCCTTGTAGGTGAAGGACTCGGTCCCGTAGTCCTTCTCCTCGCTGCTCAGGATCGCGTTCATGGCGGCGAAGATCAGATACGGGGCCAGGAACGGGTCGTCCGCCACCTCGAAGACCAGGCGGCGCGGCCGGCCGCGATCCGGCTGCAGCTCCAGGCGCACCGGGATGGTGCGGGCCTTCCTGCCGACGTAGCCGAACACGCCGGTCGACCGGTCCTGGCGGAACACGCCGACCTGGTCGCCGCTCGACGCGAACTTGAAGGAGGACTCGAGCGACGGCATCAGCCCGCTGACCGTCGCCGTCGTCATCGCCAGCTCGGTCGGCCCGAGGTTCAGCAGGGGATGGCCGCAGGCGTAGAGCCGATCGCTGTCGCGGTGCGTCACGGTGCACACCGCGGCGATCTCGAGGTCCCCCGTCACGAGGGCGATGCCGACGCCGCTTCCCGGCACCAGCGGATCGGTGGGAGCGCCGGGGGCGGTTTTCGAGGAGGTTCCTCCCTGCACCGGCTGCAACCCGGCGCGCAACAGCCCCGGCCGCAGCAGATCGACGATCTCAGGAGGGACGCCGCGCAGCAGCAGCGGGGCGGAGATCGGCGCGAGCCCCTCCGCCGCGGCGCCCGGGGCGAAGCGATCGAAGTACGAGGCGAAATGCGCCGGCAGCGCCGTGGGATCGGCGAGCCAGCGCAGCCCCGAGGCTCCCGCCGCGTCGGGCAGGCGGCCGGCGGCCCGCGTCTGCGGCGGCTCGCGCGTCTCGATGCCGAGCATCTCCTGGATCGGCACCACCCCGGCGATCGGCTCGCGCGCGAAGCCCCAGGTGTAGGCGACCGCACCCGCCAGCCGGCCGTTGAAGTACACGGGGCTGCCGCTCATGCCGGCGAGCACGCCGGTCTCCTGCAGGGGGCCACCCGAGAGCCGCGTCAGGATGAGATTGCGCCGCGGGGCGATGTTCTCGAGAGTGCCGAGCACTTCGACCTTGAATTCGTCGATGCGCGTGCCGGAGAAGACCGTCCGCCCGACCCCCGACATCCCCGCCTTCACTTCGCTGAACGGCAGGATGTCCTGGGCCCGGGCCACGCCCGGGAAAGCCAGGAGCCCGAGGAGCGCCACGCGGTGGAGAGCGGAGGAAAAACGGGAGGGCATCGGGTTACATCCGGTCCGGGATCGGGATCCCCATGAGCGCGCAGGCGCGCCGCATCTGCATCACGAAGAGCCAGGTCAGCGCGACGCGGCAGGCGCGCCAGCGCGGGTCCGCCTCCTTCATGACGGGGTAGCGGTGGTAGAAGGTGTTGAAGCGCTGCGCCAGGGTGAACGCGAACTTCGCCAGGACCGACAGCTCGAGCGACGCCCCGGCCTGCGACACCGCCTCGCGGAAGCGCGCGATCATGTGCGCCAGCGCCCAGTGCTCCTCCGCGTCGGGGCCGTCCGGCACGTCGAAGCCGCCCTCGAGGGCCATCCGCGCCGCGTCGGTCGTGCCGGGGCCGCCCGCGGCCTGCATGCGCTCGAAGATCCCGGCGGCGCGCACCGCCGCGTACTGGAGATAAGGCCCGGTCTCCCCCTCGAACGACAGCGCCTCGTCGAAGTCGAACGCCAGGACCTTGTTGCGGGTGAACTTGATCATGAAGTAGCGCAGCGCCCCGACGGCGATGGCGCGCGCCAGGGCCGAGGCCTCGTCCGCGGACAGCTCGGCGTGGCGCGCCTGCACTTCCTTCTGCGCCTGGGCCGTGAGCGCGTCGATCAGATCGTCCGCCTTGACCCCGAGCCCCTTGCGCCCCGACATGCCGACGTACGGGCGGGAGCGGTCCGCCTCGGACAGGGGCACCCCCAGGCGCTCGGCGCTCTTCGGCGTCAGCGCCACCATCTCGTAGGAGAAGTGCACGGACCGGGAGGCCTCGTCGGCGTGGCCGAGCGACTTGAGCCCTTCGGCGACGATCGCCTGCAGGTACGACTGCCGCACGTCGATGACGTTCACCACGCGCCGGGCCCGCCCGAAGCGGGGCGTTTCCGTCGCCCCGGGGCCGCTGGTCGAGGTCCAGACGCGCCGCCCGTCCGGCTCGGTCCGGAAGACGTCGTAGCGGAAATCGCTCGGCAGGAGGCCGAACTTCCACATCTGGTAGGCGATGTCCTTGCCGACGTAGGTGACGGTGCCGTTGCTGCGGACCAGGATCTTCTCCGCCTCCTTCAGATCGGGGAAGCGCTCCTCGTCGAGCGCCATCACCCAGCAGCCGGCCCGTTCTCCCGAGGCCACCTGGACGATCGCCTTGCGGTCCTTCAGGAGCTCGAAGGCGGTCTCCCAGAAACGGTACGCCAGGATGTCTCCCTCCCACGGGAGCAGGTCGTAGTGCACCCCGAGGCGCGCCATGGTGTCGAGGTGACGGGAGACGATCGCGCGCGTCAGCCAGGCGGCGAAACGGCCCGTCTCTCCCTCGCGCCGCTCCAGGCTCTTGAGTGTGTCGGCTTGCAGCGCCCGGCGCTTCGGGTCGGCCTCGTACCATTCCCCGACCCGGGCGTAGAGATCCCAGCAGAATTGATCGATCGGCTCGCGGATCGCCTGCGCCTGCTCCAGGCCCATGCCGAGGAGCTCGCGGAAGCCGATGAGCACGTCGGCGACCTGCACGCCGGTGTCGTCGATGTAGTTCTGCACTTCGACGTCGTTCCCGAGGAAGCGCAGCACGCGCGCCAGGCTGTCGCCGAGCACGGCATTGCGCAGGTGGCCGATGTGCGCCGCCTTGTTCGGGTTGATGTTGGTGTGCTCGACGATGATGCGCTCGCCCCTGGGCGGCGCGGCGGCGGTGTGCAGGTCGCGCGCCAGCGAGCGCAGCGCCAGGTCCCGATCGACGAAGAGGTTCAGGTACCCCGCCCCGCCGATCTCCACCCGCCTCAGCCAGGGGAGTTTTGGGAAGCGATCGCACATCTCCTGGGCGATGGCGCGCGGCGGGCGCTTGAGCCTGCGGGCCAGCTCGAAGGGAACGGGGGAGGCCAGGTCCCCCATGGCAGGCTGCGGGGGCCACTCGACGACGATCTTCTCCGGCCCGGGGCCGTAAAGAATCGTCACCTGCTCGCGGATCGCCGCGACGCACTCGTCCTTGAACCCCTCCACCTTGCCTCCGGCCGGCGAGTCTATCACGCGGCAGGAGAAGGGGTTTCGGCGCGCGCCGGGGTGGTCCGGTAAGATGCGCGCCGTGACGTGCGACGCGATTTCCAGCCCCCGGGTCCGGTCCTGTCTGGGCCTCCTCGTCCTGCTCCTCGCCGCCTGCCCGCGCGGGGAGCGGCCGACACCCGGCGGGAGCCAGGCAGCGCCAGGACAGGACGAAGCCGGGCCGGCCACCGGGATCGCCGCTCCCGCAACCCCCGAGGCCGCGGCCGTCGAGGGGATGCGGCTCCTCCGGAGCGGCGCGCCCGAAGCGGCCGAGCCTCATCTGCTGCGCGCCCTGGCCGCGCACCCGCGCGACGCGCGCCTGCTCGAAGCCCTCGGTCAGATCGACGCGCGCACCAATCGCTTCCGGCAGGCGGAGACCATGTTCCGGCAGGCGCTCGACGCCAGCCCGGATTCCGCCGGCGCGCGGCTGGGGCTGGCGAAGCTCCTCGGCGATACCGGGCGGGACGCGGAGGGGATCGAAGTCCTCGCACCGCTCGTGAAGGCGCACCCCGACGTCCTCCCGGTGCGCCTCGAGCAGGCGCGGCTGCTGCTGAAAAACGGCGCGGCGGCGGAGGGTCTCGCGGCGGCCCGCACCGCCGCGGCGCTCGATGCGCGCTCCGCCGAGGCGCAGTACCTCGTCGGTCTCGGGCTCGAGGGGACCGGAGGTCGGACCGCGGCACTCGAGGCGTTCGAGCGCGCCGCCGAGCTGGACCCTTCGCATCTCGGCGCCTGGAGCCACATCCAGACGCTCGCGGCGCGGCTCGGGCGCAAGGACGAATCGAACCGGGCCGCCGAGCGTCACGCGGCGGCCCTCCTCCGGAGCCGGGTGGACGAGCGGGTGCGCGGTCACCGCGTGAAGGCCGTGGAGGCGTTCAACCGCCAGGACTACCCGGCGGCGCTCGAGGAATTCCAGTTCATCGTCAAGGAGGACCCGTCCGATCCGCAGGCGCAGCTCTTCCTCGGGTCGTCGCTCCTGGCGCTCAACCGGCGCGAGGAGGCGCGCGCCGCGATCGAGCGGAGCCTGGCGCTCGATCCGCGGGGCGAGCGCGCCTGGCTCGAGATGGGACGCCTGCTGGCGTACGAGAACCGCCTGGACGAGGCGATGCAGGCGCTGCGCAAGGCCTCGGAGATCAACCCGGAGTTCCCCGAGCCGCACTATTTCCTGGCCGGCATCCTGCAGGCGCGGGGCGACGGGGAGGCGTCGCGCGCGGAGATGCAGCGCTTCGAGGAGCTGCGCCGCCGATCCCCGGAGGGCGGCATGCAGGTCGTCGACCCGCGAGGATCGGAGGGCCGGTGAGGCGCGCCGGCCGCATGCGCCGTGGAGCGACGCTCGCCGCGGCGTTTCTTCCCGTGCTCGCCCTCGGGGGCGCGACGGCGTGCCGGCCGAAAACGCCGGCGGCGGAAAAGCCGTCCGCACCCGCGGTCCAGGCGGTCGCCACCGCCGCCCCGGCCTCGGGCGCGACGCCGTCCGGGCCGCCGTGGATCGCCTGGACGGACGTGACGGAGGAGCGCGGCGTGCGCTTCCGGCACGTGAACGGCGCGCGTGGGAAGAAGCAGATGCTCGAGACGCTCGGATCGGGCGTCTGCGTTTTCGACGCCGACGGTGACGGCCGCCAGGATCTCTACTTCGTGCAGAGCGGCGCGCTGCCCGGCGATCCCCCCGCGCCGCTGGTGCCGCGCGCCGCGCTCCTGCGTCATGCAGGCGGGCGCTTCGAGGATGTGACCGAGGCGGCCGGTCTCGCCGACACCGGGCACTACGGCTTCGGCTGCGTCGCCGGCGACATCGACGGCGACGGCGATCGCGACCTGTTCGTCGCGGGATTCGGCGGCAACCGCCTCTACGTCAACCAGGGGAACGGCCGGTTCGAAGAGCGCGCCCGCGCCGCCGGGGTCGCGGGCGGCGGCTGGTCCACCAGCGCCACCTTCTTCGACGCCGACCGCGACGGCGATCTCGACCTGTACGTCGCGCGCTACGTCGTCTACGACATGCAGCAGGACCTGTACTGCGGCGAGAACCGCCCCGGTTACCGCACCGTCTGCCATCCGAAGAACTTCGACGCCGAGCCCGACCTGTTCTACCGCAATCGCGGCGACGGCACGTTCGTCGAGGCGACGCACCCCGCCGGTCTCGACGAGCACAGCGGCAAGGGGCTGGGCGTGGTCGCCGGCGACATCGACGGCGACGGCGACGACGATCTCTACGTCGCCAACGACGACACGCCGAATTTCCTCTGGCGCAACCGCGGCGACGGGACCTTCGAGGAGATCGGCCAGGCGGCCGGCGTGGCGCTCTCCGAGGACGGCGTCCCGCAGGCGGGGATGGGAACCGACATGGCGGACTACGACAACGACGGCCGCCCCGATCTCTTCGTCACCAACCTCGCCGAGGAGACCAACGAGCTGTACCACAACGACGGAGACGGCGGGTTCTCGAACCGCACCTCGGCCTCGGGCCTCGGACCGCCCTCCCTCCTGATGCTCGGCTTCGGAACCTTTTTCTTCGACGCCGACTTCGACGGCCGCCTCGACCTCTTCGTCGGCAACGGCCACATCATCGACAACATCGCCCAGTACAGCGACACGATCACCTTCGAGATGCCGAGCCAGCTTTATCGCAATCGCGCGGACGGCCGCTTCGAGGTCGCGCCCGCCTCAGGCCCATTCGCGGGGCGCTATGTGGTGCGGGGCGCCGTGCCGTTCGATTTCGACGACGACGGCGACGAGGACATCGTCCTGTCGCAGAACGATCGCATCGCCCTTTTGTGGCGCAACGACGGTCCTGCCGTCCTGCGCCCGCTCGTCGTCACCCTCGAAGGCCGCCCGCCGAACCACGACGCCATCGGCGCCGTCGCCAATCTCGAGACCGCGGGCTCCCGCCAGACCCGCTTCGCGCGCACCGGAATGTCCTACGGATCCCAGGGAGACCGCCGCCTCTTCTTCGCCGTCGACCCGAAGAACGCCCCGTTCCACCTCCTCGTCCGCTGGCCCGGCGACAAAGCCGCCGAACGCTTCGACATCCCCACCCCGGGCCCGGTCACCATTCGACAGGGCACGGGGCAGCGCCCCACCCGATAACGAAGCGTTCTACGAGCAGAACGACCCGCGTCGACCCGTCTGCGCTGAGCGTTTCCACTCTCGCTCGAGTCGGAGCGCGTGTTCTCGTCTCAGCGGTTCATCACGATTGGCGGTCGGCGGGTGAGAGGGTGGTGACTCAGGAGTCGTAGTGAAAGTGCTGGGGCGGCTACCGCGCCGTTTCGACTCGCGCAGAAGCCGTGTGAGAGCGTTCAGCGAGGCCCAGGGAGGTGAGCCCTTCGACCTGGTAGTAGTAGCGGCGCCCCGGCCGCACGGCGTCGTCGGCGAAGAGATAGCCCACGTCGGCCCCGCCGTCGCCGTACGCGGGGACGGCGACGCCGTTGAGGCGCACGAACGGTCCCGACGGGGACTCCGAGCGGTAGATGTTCCATCCCAGGAGGCCGCGCTCGGCGGCGGTGGTCCATTCGAGGACGATGCCCCGTCCGAGGGTGGTGGCGGAGAACGCCGCGAGATCGAACGGCGCGCGGGCGTCGAGATCGAACCGGACGTCGAAGCGGGTGGACCCTTCCTCGGCCGCGGTCGCCTGGTTGCGCAGGACGATCCACGCTTCGAGAGCGTCGGTCCAGGGCACCGCCACGGTGGCGGTCCCGGAGTCGAGGTCCACCGGCACCAGCACCGGGCGCATCCCTTCGGAGCGATAGAACACCAGCAGGTCGGCGCCCGGATGTCCGCCGCGCGCCTCGATTCCGAAGGTCAGCGAGCCGCGCAGGCGATCGGCGGGCAGGCGCAGGGCGAGGGTGCCGGTCGGAGCGAGGGGATCGAGCGGCCCGGCATTGCCGGGTACGGTCCCGGCGACGGCCGTCAGCGGGGCCTCGGGGAGATCGCGGGCGGAGGGGTAATGGGCGCCGTCGTCGCGCCGTCCCGTGAACAGGTTCCACACCGCCAGCTCACGCAGCGCCTGCTCGATCGGCATCCCCAGGCGCCGGCGCAGCACGGCATCGGCGGCGGCGAGCGGCTCGACGCGCAGATCCTTCTGCGCCTGCCAGATCTGCCGGACGATCGACGGGTCCGAGGCGCGCTCCGACAGGAACAGCGGGAACAGCAGGCCTCCCTGCATGGCCGAGGTCAGGTCGGTGTCGAGCCCGTCCGCCGCGTGCTCGAGGCGCGCCGCGATGGCGCCGCGCTGGGCGTCCCGATCCCCCGACCCCTCGAAGGCGAGGAAGGACGCGGTCGCCTCGCTCCACCATTCCGGGGCGGCGCCGAAGTCGGCGAGGCTCAGGTGCGCCGCCTGGTGGAGCACCGCGGGAAGGATGCGATCGCGCGTCAGGCCCGAGTCGATGACGATGCCGCGCGCGCCGCGCACGCCCGGCGACGGGAGCAGGAACCCCTCGAGGCCGGCGCCGAGACGGGTCACGAAGACATGGACTCGATCCGGACCGGGAGCGGGGTCGGGCCAGCCCAGCGTCGCGGTCAGGTAGGACCGGGAGGTGACCAGCGCCTCCGCCACGCGCGCCACCCACTCGGGGTCGATGTCGCGCCCGGATGGCGTGGCCTGGATGTGGATGGTGAAGCGGCCGTCACGGGTCGGCACGACACGCTGATCGCCCGGGCCATGCGCGAGGAGCGCCAGCACGGCACGCGTTCCTTCCGTCGGCTCACCGGCCGTCAGCCGGTCCACCAGCGGCGTCGCGCAGGGGGCGGGGGCGGCTTCGGAGGAGGCCAGCCAGGCGACAATCCCACCGGGTGCCGAGGCGGCCGGAAGGCTCGAGGGGCCCGCTTCGCGAGCGGCCCGCGCCATGTCGCCGAGACGCACCTCACCCTCCGCGGCGAAGGCCGCGGACGCGGAAAACAGCAGAAGTGCGCTCAGGGCGGAGAATCGGCGCCTCAAAAGGTCTCCCAAGGCTTCCCGAATTCTGCAATATAAGGTACAAATCATTGAGGGTCAAGGGATTCCAGCAATCGGGCTGGTGCGGGGCGGTCTCCGCGATCCGATCGCATTGGCGATCGGGGACGGGCCGCAACCCCTGTATAGAATGACCCGCGTTCGTCGAGGACTTGGCCGTGCGGGCACCCGGGGTGAATGCGCGCACCATCTTCCTGATCCTGCTGGCGTGGGGGTTGGGGGCGCGGGGAATTCAGGCTCAGACCATCGGGGGTCTGAAGGGGACCGTCACCGACGAAACCGGTCGTCCGCTCGAAGGGGCGACGATCGTCGCGACCAGCACGGATCAGGCCATCAGCGGCCGCGGCGCCACGTCGGACGTGGACGGCCGCTTCCTGATCCCCACCCTTCCCGCCGGAACCGATTACCAGATTGCCGCCGCCTTCCCCGGCTTCGCCCCGGTGACGATGACCGGCATCACCGTCCAGGCCGGGCAGGTCACGCTCGTGCGCATCGCCCTGAGCCGGATGAGCGCCGGACTCCAGGAAACCGTCCAGGTGCACGCCGCGCCGCCGGTGATTTCCCTGCAGGACACGACGGGGCAGTCGCGGTTCACCTCGGAGTTCATCGACGCGCTGCCGCTCCTCGGCCGCAACTACCAGGACCTGCTCTCGCTGGCGCCGGGGGTGAGCGACGTGGACGGCGACGGCAATCCGAACATCCACGGCGCGCGCGACACGGACGTCGTGACGCTGGTGGACGGCGTGTCCACCACCGACCCGCTCACCGGCAAGGTCGGGGCGCAGCTCAACATCGACTCGATCCAGGAAATCGAAGTGAAGACGAGCGGCGCCACCGCGGAGTTCGGCCGCGCCCAGGGCGGCTTCGCGAACATCATCACCAAGTCCGGCGGCAACCAGTTCGAGGGGAACTTCAAGATCTATTACCGCGGCTCGACGCTCGACGGCGACGGCGCCGGCATCGACGACCCGAGCCTGCACGCGGGACTCGGGGAGAACGGCCTGCGCGATCTGAGCTTCCACGACGTGCTGCCCTTCCTGTCCCTCTCCGGGCCGATCTCGAAGGACCGGGCCTGGTTCTTCCTCGCCAGCGAATACGTGCAGATCCAGGAGCCGGTGAATGCGCTGTCGGCGGCCTTCGTCGCGGAGCAGACGGAGTTCCGCCAGTTCGCCAAGGTCACCTGGCAGGTGGCCCCCAACCACCGCCTGGCGTTCTCGATCAACTACGACCCGCAGACCTTCAGGAACCAGGGCCTCAACAGCTTCACCCGTGAGGAAAGCAGCTTCGTCCTCAACCAGGGCGGGCTCGTCGCCACCGCCAAGTGGGTGGGGATCCTCGGCCCCTACGTGTCCCTCGAGACGTCCCTCTCCGGTTTCGACGAGCGCCCCGCGAAGAGCCCCACCCTCGACCCGGACACCAACGGCAACCGGTTCATCTGGGCGGATCGCAACGGCAACGGCTTCAGCGAGGCGAGCGAGTACGATCCGGGCGAGGACTATGACCTGGACGGCGCCTTCGACGTGTTCGAAGACCGCTTTCTCCCCAGGGGTGTCCTCAACCAGCACGAGGACCTCGACGATGACAAGCGCCTGACCCCGCCCAACGCCTGCGAGGGCGCGATGCGGGAGGATGCCGACTGCGACGGTCATCTCGACTTCCAGCGCGAGGATGACAACGGCAACGGCCTGCTCGATCCGGGGGAGGACCGGGACGGAGACAACCGACTGGACGCGGGCACCGAGGACCGGAACCACAACAACCAGCTCGACGACACGCCGCACCCGAGCTCGGACTACCCCTACGGTGAGCGGACGCCGCGCGTGGCCGACCGCTTCTACACCATCGACCAGCAGAGCGGCCGGACCTCGGGCCCGTACTACGAGGATTTCGACGACAAGCGGCAGCGCTTCACCCTGCGGCAGGATCTGACGCTGTTCGTCCCCGACTTCTACGGCAGCCACGACCTGAAGACCGGGATCGTGGTCGAGCGGGAGCAGTACCACAGCAATGCCTCGGGCCGGCCCATCGTCGCCCCGATCGCGCCGGACCCGGATTCGCAGGGGAGCGGCGTCGCGCTCGCCACGGTCCGCACCATCCTGCCGGCCGAGAACGCGGTGAACAACGAGGCGACGAACCTGACGACCGGCGTCTACGTGCAGGATTCCTGGAAGCCGTTTCCCAACCTCAGCTTCGGCCTCGGGGTGCGCTTCGATCGGGAGGCCACCGACTCGTTCGGCTACACCCCGTTCGACCCGCGGGTGCAGCGGGCCCTGTTCGATCGGATCAACGCGCTGCGCGGGGGCGAGCGCACCAAGGAGGAGGACCTGACGCAGGGGAACAACGACGGGATCCGAAGCTTCGGCATCCAGGCCGACCCGTGGTTCGAAGGGTGGTCGGAGAGCGCCATCGGGTGGGACAACACCCCGGTCATGGAGTCGCTGCGCCTCGCCGCCCTGTCGCGGCTGACCCGGCACCATCTCAGCTCGACCATTCTGTCGGCGCAGCTCAGCACCCTTTTCCCCGAGCTGCGCAACGGCGGCGAGGTGACCACCGACCGGCTCGCGCAGCTGGGCATCCAGGCCCAGGGCAAGGAGCCGTTCCGTCTCACCAACAACAACCTGGCGCCGCGGCTGTCGGTGGCGTGGGATCCGTTCTCCGACGGCAAGACCAAGCTGTTCGCCACCTGGGGACGCTACTACGACAAGCTGTTCCTCAGCACCATCGTCGGGGAAGAAGGTCCGGACAACGTCAACCGGTACTACGTCCTCGATGACGACGGGGTGACGGGACTCGGCGTTCCCAACCGGATGATGGGCACGCCCATCTCCAAGGCCCCGCCTTCGGCGACCCAGATCGATCGCGGCCTGCAGACGCCCTGGAGCGACGAGCTGACGGTGGGGTTCGAGCGCGAGCTGGCGCCGGAGCTGTCGCTGTCGCTCACCTACGTCTCGCGCAACTACCGCCAGCAGCTGCAGGACATCGACATCAACCATTCCATCCGCTACACCCCGGACGGCAAGCCGGTCGACCTGCTCGGGCTGCTGCCGTCGGACAACCCGGACGCCATCACCGATCCCGGGGCGCGTCTCCCGGACGGCCGTCCCGACCTGTTCATCAACGATTTCTTCTTCAACCAGATCCTGCGCGTCGGCAACTTCAACCAGGCGCGCTACCGCGCCGTCATCGTGGAGATGGTCAAGCGGCTGTCGCGCAAGTGGGAGGTGCAGGGCTCCTACACCTACTCGCGGGCGCAGGGGGCGGCCGAGGACTTCCAGTCGCGCCTGGGCAACGACCCCTCGACGGTCGAGTCGGAATACGGCTATCTCGATTTCGACCAGCGCCACGTCGTCAAGCTGAGCGCCGGGCTGTTCCTGCCGCGCGACTGGCAGCTGGGGCTCACCGCGTCCTGGGGATCGGGGCTGCCCTATTCGATCGTCTCCAAGTTCTTCGCGCTCGACAACGTCGGCTACCAGCAGTTCCGCACGCGCTACGGCGAGACCATCGTGAATTCGACGCACCAGGTCGAGTGGCTCAGCGAGCCGCGCAACGACCACCGCAACAACGCCGTGCTCAACCTCGGGGGGCGGGCGCGCAAGACCTTCGTGCTCGGGCGCAACACCGCCGGGATCTTCCTGGAGGTCTTCAACATCCTCAACACCGACGATCTGCACCTGGTGTCGTACGAGGTGTCGCCGATGAAGAACCAGGGGATCGACACGCCGAACGGGCAGGGACCCCTGCAGCTCAACGGCACGCGCGGGTTCGGACGCCGGTTCCAGGTCGGCTTCCAGATCGACTTCTGATTCCCCGGCGCCCGTGCCAACGCTGACGATCGACGCGCCGCTCGAGACGGTCCGGGGTCTCGGTCCGCAGCGCGCGAAGGCCCTCCAGGAAGCCGGGATCGCCACGGTCGAGGACCTGCTGCTGCACCTGCCGTTCCGCTACGAGGACCGCACGGCGTTCCTGCCGATCGCCTCCCTCGCTCCGGGGGTGCGCGGCACCGTGCGCGGGCAGATCCGCAGCGCGGCGCTGCGGCGCACGCGCGTGCGCGGCTTCAGCCTGTTCGAGGCGCTGGTGGAGGACGGATCGGGGACCATCCGGGTGGTCTTCTTCAACCAGCCGTGGCTGCGCAATCACCTCGTCCGCGGCCGCGAGGTCATCCTGTACGGCGAGGTGAAGCCGTCGCGGGCGGGGCGGCGCGGGCTCGCCCTCGAGTCGCCGCAGATCGAGATCCCGGAAAAGGACGGCAAGGACGGCAGGGACGGAGAACCGGAAGGGATCCACATGGGGCGGGTGGTGCCCATCCACCCGCGCCTGCCGGGGCTGTCGCCCCGGGCCGTCCGCACCCTCGTGCATCGCCTGCTGCGCGAGCTGCCGGAGGTCCTGCCCGAGCCGCTGCCGCCGGGGGTGGCGGAGCGCCGCGGCCTGCCGCCGCGCGGCGAGGCGCTGCGCGCCGTGCACTTCCCGGACGCCGGCACCGACGCGCTTCTGCTCGAGACGCGCTCGACCCCGGCGCAGAGACGGCTCATCTTCGAGGAGTTCTTCTTCCTGCAGCTCGGCTTCGCGCTGCAGCGCGCCGCCTCCGATGCCGGCGGGCGCGGGGCGGGGCAGGCCCTCCAGGTGGACGACCCGCTGCGCGGGCGGCTGCGCTCCGTCCTGCCGTTCCGTCTGACCGCGGCGCAGCGCCGGGTGCTGGCGGAGATCGCCGCCGATCTCCTGTCGCCGCGGCCGATGAACCGGCTCCTGCAGGGGGACGTCGGCTGCGGCAAGACGATGGTGGCGCTCCTCGCCGCGCTCCTCGTCGCGGAGAACGGATTGCAGGCGGCGTTCATGGCCCCGACCGAGATCCTCGCCGAGCAGCACCACCGCCTGTTCACGCGCCTCCTGCAGGGCCGCGGACAGCCGGTGGGCCTCCTGACCGCTTCGGTGACCGGGCCGGCGCGCCGGCAGGTGCTCGCGGGGCTCGCGAGCGGCGCCCTGAAGCTGGTGGTCGGCACCCACGCCCTCGCCGAGGAGGAGGTCCGCTTCCAGGCGCTGCGGCTGGTGGTCATCGACGAGCAGCACCGCTTCGGGGTGGCGCAGCGCGCGCGGCTGCGCGGCAAGGGGGATCACCCCGACGTGCTGGTGATGACCGCCACGCCGATCCCGCGGTCGCTGGCACTGACGCTCTACGGCGACCTCGATGTCTCGGTGATCGACGCGCTGCCGCCGGGTCGGCGTCCGGTGGCGACGGTGGTGCGCGAGGCAACCGGCCGGCCGCGCGTGCACGACTTCCTGCGCCGCCAGGTGGCCGAGGGGCGCCAGGTGTTCGTCGTGGTGCCGGTGATCGAGGAGAGCGAGCGGGGCGACCTGCAGGCCGCCGCGTCGCTGCGCGATCGCCTGCAGAAGGAGGTCTTCCCGGGGCGGCCGGTCGGGCTCCTGCACGGCCGCCTGCCGGCCGGCGAAAGGGACGAGGTCATGGGCGAGTTCGCGGCGGGCCGGCTGCCGGTGCTCGTGGCGACGACGGTGATCGAGGTGGGGATCGACGTGCCCAACGCCAGCGTCATGGTGATCGAGCAGGCGGATCGCTTCGGGCTGTCGCAGCTCCACCAGCTGCGGGGCCGCGTCGGGCGCGGCGGCCACGAGTCGTACTGCATCCTCGTGGCCGGGGAGCAGGCGACCGACGACGCGCGCCGCCGCCTGCAGGTGATGGTGGACACCTCCGACGGCTTCGAGGTCGCCCGCCGCGATCTGGAGCTGCGCGGCCCGGGCCAGTTCCTCGGCACGAGGCAGTCGGGGATTCCCGACCTGAGGCTGGGCGATCTCGTGCGCGATCGGGAGATCCTCGAGGACGCGCGCGAAGCGGCGCACGCTGTCGTCGCCGACACGCGGGCGGGGCGCGCTCCCGCCGTCCTGACGGCCCACCTGGAGCGGCGCTGGGGCTCGCGTCTCGGGATGATCCAGGTCGGCTAGGGGCGTCCCGGGCCGTGGTAGAGCATCAGGTACACGACGACTCCGGTCACCGACACGAACAGCCACAACGGCAGGGTGATGCGCGCCAGGCGCCGGTGCGCCTCGTACCGGCCGCGCGCCGCGTGGGCCGCGGTGACGAGCACCATCGGGAGAGCCGCCATGGCGCCCAGGGTGTGCGGGATCAGGATGGCGAAATAGAGCACGCGCACCGGCCCCTGGCCCTGGAACGGAACCGAGTGGACGCGCGCATGGTAGGTCAGGTAGCCGGCGAGGAACAGCGCCGACGCGAAAAGAGCCAGGAGCATCGCGGTGCGGTGCGCGTCGCGGCGGCCGCGGCGGATGAGTCCCCAGCCGGCGAGGACGCAGATCGCCGAGGCGGTGTTCATCAGCGCGTTGAAGGCCGGGAGAGACAGGGCCATTGGCTCAGCCGGCGTGCGCCCCGTCCCGGCGGTGCGTCACGGCGATGGCGAACGCGAACGACGCGGCGACGAACAGCAGGGTGATCGCGAGAGCCGATGCCATGCTCCCGGTCGCGGGCGCGCCGATCAACCGGCGCAGGGCGGTCACGCCGTAGGTCAAGGGATCGAGGCGCATCAGGAATCCCAGCCACGGCGGCACCCCGTCCGCCGGGAAGAACGCGCCCGACAGCAGCCACAGCGGCATCAGGAACACCGTCATGATGGCGTGGAAGCCCTGCGTCGATCGCATCGGCCAGGCGATGGCGAGCGACAGCGAGGTCAGCCCGAACCCGAGGACGAAGCAGAAGGCGATCGCCGCCGCGATCGCCAGAGGTCCCGGGCGCACGCCCGCGATCGGCGCGAGCACGAGGATGAACGCCGCCTGCGCCGTGGCCAGCACCGTCCCGCCGAGGATCTTCCCGGCCACCACGGCCGAGCGCGGCAGCGGGGCCACCAGCACCCCCTGCAGGAACCCTTCGCGGCGGTCCTCGATGACGGAGATGGTGGAGAAGATCGCGGTGAACAGGAGGACGAGGATGGTGATGCCGGGCAGGAGGTACGCCCCGTAGTCGCCGCCCCCCGCCAGCCGGAAGGACGGCTGCAGACCCGCCGCGAAGAAGGCCCAGAAGAGCAGGGGCTGCAGGAGCGCCCCGAGCACCCGCGTCCTCTCCCGGAAGAAGCGCCGGGTCTCACGGCGCGCCAGCGCCAGCGTCGCGCCCGCCGCCGCGGTCACGCCGCGTCCCCGCGATCGCGCCCGAGCGCCGTGCCCTCGTCCGGCTCGAAGCCGCGGCCGGTACGGCGCAGGAAGACGTCGAAGAGCGTGGGACGGGCGACCGTCATCGCGGCGATGCGTCCCCCGAGCGCCCGCGACAGGAGCGGCACGAGGGCGGCGCTGTCCTCGGCCTCGACGAGGATGCGCCCCTCGACGAGACGGGCCGCGACCCCGGCGAGGCGTTCGATCTCGCGGCGCAGCTCTTCTTCGTCCTGCGCGCGCGGCTCCGGGGCGATGGCGAGAACCTGCCGGCCGATCTCCGCCTTGAGGCCTTCCGGCTCCCCGATCGCGACGATGCGGCCCCGGTCGAGGATCGCCACGCGGTGCGCCCGATCCGCCTCCTCGAGCAGGTGCGTCGTGAAGACGACCGTGGTCCCGGAGGCCCGCGCCAGGTCGTCGAGCGCGCTCCACAGCGCCGCCCGCGCCCGCGGATCGAGGCCGGTCGAGGGCTCGTCGAGCAGGAGCAGGCGCGGCCGGTGCAAAAGCGCCTTGGCGATCTCCAGCCGGCGCTGCAGGCCGCCCGACAAGGTTCCGGCGCGGGCGGTCGCTTTCGCCTCGAGCCCGAAGCGCAGGAGGAGCGCGTCCCTCCCGGCGGCGAGCCCGCGCCCGCGCAGGCCGTAGAGAGCGCCCTGCAGGTCGAGATTCTCGCGCACGGTCAACAGCCGATCGATCGCCGGCGCCTGGAACAGGACGCCGAGGAGGCGGCGCGCCGCCGCGGGATCCCGGGCGACGTCGTGCCCGAACATCGAGGCCCGTCCGCGCCGAGGCCTCAGGAGCGTGGCGAGGATGCGGAACAGGGTGGTCTTGCCGCCGCCGTTCGGACCGAGGATGGCGAACAGCTCGCCGGGCCGCACGGCGAGATCGACGCCGTCGAGCGCCCGCTCCCGTCCGTAGTCGAACCCCAGTCCCTCCGTGAGGAGGGCCGGCTGGTCGCGCCCGTCGGTCATGGAGCGGCCATCATAGGCGATGGCGGGGGCAGGAGCCTGTCCCAGTCCTCCCCACGCGCCGGCGTTGACGGGTCGGGCGCGGTCGCGTATAAAGATGACTTCTCCATGGAGCCGGCGCGGCCGCCGGCAGCGGAATCCCGAGTGCGCGCAACCACCCCATACGATCCCTGGCGTCACCGCTATGCCCTGGCCGTCGTCGGCGCGACCGTGCTCCTCCTCGTCGCCGGGGGCCTGGTGACGAGCACCGGGTCCGGGCTGGCGGTGCCCGACTGGCCGCTGTCGTTCGGCCAGGTCTTTCCGAAGATGCAGGGGGGCGTGCTGTTCGAGCACGGACACCGGATGGTCGCCTCGCTCGTCGGGATGTTGATCGTCGGCCTGGCGATCTGGTTCGGTCGGCGCGAGCCGCGCCGCCCGGTGCGCAACCTGGCGTTCACCGCGCTCGCGCTCGTCGTCACCCAGGGGATCCTGGGAGGGATCACGGTCCTCCTGAAGCTGCCGACGATCGTCTCGGTGACCCACGCGTGCCTGGCCCAGATCGTCTTCTGCGTCGTGGTCTCGCTCGCCGTGGTGACGTCGCGCCGCTTCAGCGGCGTCGAAGGAGACACGTCGCCGGTCCCGCGCTCGCTCGCGATCCTGGGCGCGGTCGCCGCCGGGGCGACCTTCGCGCAGGTGATCCTCGGAGCCCTGATGCGCCACACCGGCGCCGGTCTCGCCATCCCGGACGTCCCGCTGGCGTTCGGGCGCGTGGTGCCGCCGCTCCTGTCGTTCGAGATCGCGGTGCACTTCGCCCACCGGGTGATGGCGCTCGTCGTGGCGGCGCTCGTCTTCGCGCTCGCGTTCCGCTGCGCGCCGCTCCGGAGCCATCCGGAGATCGCCGTGCCGGCCCGCCTGGCGGTGACGTTCGTCCTGCTGCAGATCCTGCTCGGCGGCGCCACCGTGCTCACGAAGCTCGCGGTCGTCCCCGCGACGCTGCACGTGGTGACCGGTGCTTTGCTGCTCGCGTCGCTCCTGACCGTGACCCTCTTCGCCTACCGCTTCCGCGCCGCCGCCGTCCCGGCCGGCGTGGCGCACGGCACGGCGTCGCAGGCCACCGCATGAGTCCCGGCATCGAGTCGGGCGTCACCGAGGTCGCGCCGGCGGCCCCGCTCGAGGTCACGACCGGGATCCGGCCGCGCCTTCTCGATTACGTCGAGCTGACCAAGCCGCGCGTCACCACGATGGTCTTGGTGACGACGCTCGCCGGCTTCTACATGGGATCGGGGCAGGGGCTCGACGCGGGACTGCTCCTGCGTACCCTCCTCGGCACGGCGCTCGCGGCGGCGGGGGCGAGCGCACTGAACCAGTACCTCGAGCGCGACTCGGACGGCCGGATGCGGCGCACGCGCGCCCGCCCGCTTCCCGGCGGACGGCTGGAGCCGCAGCGGGCGCTCCTGTTCGGGAGCCTCCTCGCGGCGGCCGGCATCGTGTCGCTGGCGCTCTTCGTCAACGGTCTCGCCGCGCTCCTCGTGGCGCTGATCCTCTTGAGCTACGTGATGCTCTACACGCCTTTGAAGAGCCGGAGCCCCTTGTGCACGCTCGTGGGCTCGCTGCCGGGAGCGCTGCCGCCGCTCGTCGGCTCGGTCGCCGCCGAAGGACGGATCACCCCCGTCGGGGTGGCGCTCTTCGCCATCCTGTTCGTCTGGCAGCTGCCGCACGCGCTCGCCATCGCGTGCCTCTACCGCGACGACTACCATCGCGGCGGCTGCCTGATGCTTCCGGTCGTGGCCGGCGACAACGAGGCGGCGGGGCGGATCGCCCTCCTGTATGCCCTGGCGCTCGTGCCGGTGACGCTGCTGCCCACGGTCTGGGGCGGAGCCGGCGTGGTCTACCTGTGCGGGGCGCTCGCGCTCGGGGTCCTGCAGGCGGCCGCCGCGGCGCCCCTGGCCCGCACAGGATCGCTTCCGGCGGCGCGCCGGCTGCTGCTCGCCTCGGTCGCCTACCTGCCGGCTCTTCTCGGATTGATGGCCCTCGACCGGCAGGTCCTGCCGCGCTGATCCGTATCGCCCTCGCCGGCCGCCTCCTGCCGGCCGCGGCGCTGCTCTTCCTGGCCGGTTGCGGCGCGGCGCCTCCCGCCCTCGCTCCCTCGCGGGAGACCGAGGACGTCTCCGGGCCCCTCGAAGCGCGCGGCCGCGCGGTCTTCGATCGAGAGCAGTGCGGGCGCTGTCACACGCTGTTCGACGTTCCGGCCGCGACCGGCGCTGTGCCGCCGGCTCCGAGGCTTCCCGGACCGCTCGACAGCCGCGTCGGACCCGATCTCGGCCTCGAGGGACACCGGCGCAGCGACGACTGGCACGCCGCGCACCTCTATGCTCCCGATGTGCTCGTCCCCGGGACCCGCATGCCCGCGTCGCGGCACCTGTTCGCGCCGGGAGGCAGCCTGCCGCCGCAGCTGAACGACGACGGCCGGGCCCTGGTGTCGTGGCTGCAGGGACTCGGACGGGCGCGGCGCGATGTCTATGCCGGGTTCCGCGCGGCGGAGCCGGAGATCCCGGCGCCCGGCGCGGTGGCGGTCGCGGCGCGGCGCGAGCAGGGGAGACGGCTCTACGCTCTCTGGTGCGTGCCGTGTCACGGCGAGACGGGGGACGGGCGCGGTCCCGCGGCGGCGCTCCTGGCCGTGCCGCCGCGCGATCTGACCGCCGGGCGGTTCCGCTTCAAGACGACCGGTGCGGGCGAGCCCGCGGACGACGCCGACCTCTTCCGCCTGCTGACGCTCGGCACCGGAACCGGCGCCGCCATGCCCTCCTTCGCGTTCCTCGATCCGGAGGATCGGTGGGCGCTCGTGGTCGCGGTGCGCGATGTCTCCCCGGCGACCCGCGGCGCCGACCTGCGCTTTCGTCCCGGGCCCGCAGGCGCACCGCCGGCCGCGGCGGCGGAGCCGGCCGGCGATCCCGCGCGCGGCGCCGCCCTGTACGCCGCGTGGGGCTGCGCCGCCTGTCATGGAAGCTCAGGAGAGGGGAAGGCCTTCGACGACAGTGCCACGCGCGGCGACGGGGAGCCGGTGGTCCGGACGAGCGACCTGCGCCACGCCTGCGCGCGGCGCGGCGGCGGATCGGCCGCCGCCTTCGAGCGGGCGCTGCGCTTCGGCGTCGGCACATCGATGCCGTCGTTCGCGGCGGTGGTCGATCGCGACCCGGACGGCGCGCGGGCAGTCCTGGCGTGGCTGGAGCGGGGGACTACGGCGCCGTCGCCGGCAGCGTCAGATCGACCTTGAGCTCGCCGCTCGCCGGCACGGTCACCTGCCTTTTCTGCACCCCGAGCCGCTCGTGCCAGAACTCGAGCGTGCGCGCTCCCGCCGGCACGCCGGCGAGGCTGAAGCGGCCGTCGGGTCCGGTGACGGCGTACCAGGCGTGCGCGGCGACCACGACCCAGCCGGTCATCCACGGGTGCACGTCGCAGGTGACGCGGAACAGCTCCGGGCTGGCGAAGGTCTCGGTCATGACCTTCTTCAGCTTCGGCTGGGCCCGGTTGAAGGACGGATTGAGCTTCGACCAGGTGTGGATGTTGTGCAGGATGCCGTCGCTGTTGAGGAAATCGAGCGGCGTGCCCGCCGGCACCAGGGCGATGCGCGGGACGAAGCGGCAGCCGTCCTGGTCGAGCGCGGGGGAGGAGGCGGGCGCCGGCATCGGCTTCGCGTCGTCCCCCGGGTCGGCGACCCGCACCACGACATTCAGGATGCCCCGGTCGGCTCCGACCACGAGCGCGTCGTCCAGGTGGGGCGTTTTTCCGCACACCTCGGGGTCCTTGATGATCTCGATCGGCTTCGCGGCGGGAGGGTCACCGGCGTAGATCACCCGGCCGGTCACGTCCCCGGCCACGGCCGGCACGCTGGCAGCCCCGGCCGCGAGGAGGGCGGTTGCCGTCGCCACGACGAGGAAGGGAAGCGCGGCGGCGCGTGATCGCGCGTGGATCGGCGGCACGTGGATCTTCAGGATCATGACGTCCTCGAAGGAGCGGCCATGATACACGCGATGTATGCTGCGCCCGTGACTCGCACCGCTCCGTTCACCGGCATCGTCCTCGCGGGGGGGCGATCCACCCGCATGGGGCGCGACAAGGCGTCGATCGACCTCGGCGGCCGGACGCTGCTGGCGCGCGCGGTGGACATCATCCGGCGCGCCGGCGGAACGCCCGTCGTCGTCTCGCCGCCGCGGCCCGATCTCGATCGCCTCGGCGTGCGTCTCATCGACGACGAGGGGATGGGTCCGCTGCAGGCGCTGCGGATGGGACTCGGCGGAGCCTCCGGGCCGGCCTTCGCGCTTGCCTGCGACCTGCCGCTCTTGCCCGCGGAGGTGGTGGCGTTTCTCGTCGACGGGCTCGCCTCGGCCCCGGCGGTGGTGCCGCGCGCCTTCGGGAAGCTCCAGGTGCTCGCCGCCGCCTACGGCGAACCGGCCGTGGCGGCGTTCGACGCGGCGCTGGCGGCGGGGGAGACCTCGGTGCAGGGGGCGGTGACGGCGCTCGCGCCGCGCATCGTCGAGCTCCCGGAGCTCGCGGCCTGGGGCGACGAGCAGATGTTCCTCAACGTCAACACGCCGGATGATCTGCGCCGGGCGGCGGCGCTTCTGCCGGCGGGCGATCCGGGGAGGGCGGCCTGAGCCGGCGCGGCCGGCCCCGCCTGACCCACCTCGATCGGCGCGGCGTGGCACGCATGGTGGACGTCGGCGCCAAGCCCGTCACCCTGCGTGCGGCCCGTGCGTCGGGACGCCTGACCATGAGCGCGGCCGCGTTCCGTGCGCTGCGCGGCCGTTCGCTCGCGAAGGGGGACGCGCTCGCCCTGGCGCGCGCCGCCGGCATCGCGGCGGCGAAGCGGACCTCCGAGTGGATCCCGCTCTGCCACGTCATCCCGCTCGACCAGGTGGCGATCGAGCTCTCCTTCGAGCCGCGCCGCCGGGCGGTGCGCGTCGAGGCGACGGCGCGCGCCCGCTGGACCACCGGGGTCGAAATGGAGGCGCTCGTCGCCGTCGCGGCGGCGCTTCTGACGCTCTACGACATGACCAAGGCTCTTGACCGCGCCATGGTCCTCGGTCCCGTGCGTCTGGAGGAGAAGAGCGGCGGCCGCAGCGGCCTCTACCGTCGCGGCTCGTCCGGGCCGGCTGGACGCGCGTCGCGCGGGCGGCGCACGAGGTAGAGGGGTCGCCCCTTCTGCTCCTCGTAGAGGAGCGCCAGGTAGGCCGCGATCACGCCGAGGCTCGTCAGGATCAGCCCGCCCAGGATGAGCTCCACCAGGATGACCGTGGTGAAGCCGCTCACCGCGTGGCCGGACAACCAGTTCCACAGCGTCTGCACGGCGAGCAGCGCCCCGAGCAGGACCATCACCAGCCCCGCCGCGGCGACGATCCGCAGCGGCAGCGAGGTGAACGCCAGGAGGCTCCGCACCGAGTAGCCCAGCAGATCGGTGAAGGACCACTTGCTGCGGCCGCCGTGGCGGACAGGCGGCGTGAAGGGCACCTCACCGGTCGTGAACCCGATCCAGGCGACCAGCCCGCGGAAGAAACGGTTGCGCTCGCCGCAGGAGAGGAGCGCCTCAACCGCCTGCCGGTCGAGCAGCTTGAAGTCGGTCGCGCCCTGCAGGTCGCGCCCGACGGCGCGGCCGAGCAGCGCATAGAAGGCACGCGCCAGCAGCCGGTGCGGAAGGGCCTGCGGACCGCCTTCGCGCCGCACCGCCTCGACCACCTCGCACCCTTCGTCCCAGCGCCGCACCATTTCGGGAATGAGATCCGGGGGGTGCTGCAGGTCCGCGTCCATCAGCACGACCGCGTCGCCGCGCGCCGCCTCCAGCCCCGCCGCGAGCGCCGCTTCCTTGCCGAAGCGGCGCGTCAGCGTCACCAGGACGAGGCGCGGGTCGCGGGCGGCGAGCGCCGTGCACGCGGCGCCGCTCCCGTCCGTCGAGCCGTCGTCCACGACGAGGATTTCGAACGAGCGTCCCAGGGGCACGAGGACGTCCCGCAGGCGGACGACGGTCTCCTCCAGGACGGTGGCTTCGTCGTGGACCGGCAGGACGATCGACAGGACCGGCGCTTCTGACAAGGGACCTCCCGTCCGCCCCGGCGCGTGCCGGGCTCCTTTACTGCGAGGGTGGACCGATGACGACCCGGACGCTGCGTTCGGTCTGGAACAGGCGCTCGGCCAGGGATTTCAGCGCGGCCGCGGCGGGAGGATCGCCCGCCGTCAGGTCGCGGCGCCAGGCGAGCGCGTCGAGGCCGCTGGCCTCGCGGTAGGCGAGCAGGCTCGCGAGCGCCTGCGTGCCCTGCGCCGCCGCGGCGGCGCGCCCTGCCTGGATGCGGGTGAGATCGCGGCGATCGGTCTCCGTGAGGTCCTCCACCGCGAGGCGGCGCATGAGACGCTGCAGCTCGAAGACCGCCTCACCGCGCCGCGCGTGCTGGGTCGTGGCCTCGAAGATCAGCGCGCCGCCGTCGCGATAGCCCTCCGGGCTGCCGCTGACGCCGAAAGCCGCGCGCCGCGTGAACACCATCTCCTCGAAACCGAAGAGGGTCACCGCGGCTCCGAGGTTGCGCACCAGGTCGAAGTCGGCGTTCTGCAGCGGCACCGCCGGCACGCCGACGATCGCCAGGCTCTGCGTCGTCGCGAGCTGGCGCGTGTACTCACCGGGCTGCGCACCCGCGGTGGCGGGGAAGACCGGGGCCTCGGGCGCCGGAGCCGCCTCGCCTTCGGGCCCGGAGCCCTCGGCCGGCGCGGCCGCGCCCGCTTTGGCGGCGGGCTTCGACGCCGGTGCCGCGGCCGTGGCGGCGGCCGGCTTCGCATCGGCCGGGTGCTTCCCGCCCGTTCCTTTCCAGGGTCCGAACTGCTTCTCCACGGCGCGCCCGAGTTCGGCCGCGTCCACGTCGCCGGCCACCGCCACGACGCACGCCGCAGGATCGAGCAGCGTCGGCGCGATCGCCTGCAGGTCGGCCGCGGTGACGGCCTGCACGCCGGCTGTCGTGCCGTCGGGACGCTGCGCGTACGGATGTCCGGCGTACACCTTCTCGTGGAACAGATCGAGCCCCACGACGTCCGCGCGCTGCTCCGCGCGCGCGAGGTTCTGCAGCGCCGCCTGGCGGACCCGCTCGACATCGGCGCCGGCGACGCCCTCGCGCAGGCTCTTCGCAATCGCCTCGAGACCGGCCGCCACGTCCGCCGCGTCCCCGGTGAAACGCAGCTCGAGCAGATCGCGGCCGGTCTGCGCCTCGGGGAGAAGGCCGGGACGCTTCTCCGGGCCGGCCGGGCGGTCGCGCAGCGCCTGCGCGGTGCGGGTCCCGAGGATGCGCAGGAGGAGCCCCGCGCGTCCCTCCTTCCCCGGCTCGTCGGTCGCCGACCCTCCCTTGAGGGTCACCGAGACCGCGGCCAGAGGCATGCGGTGATCCTCGAGCACGAGGAGCGTCAGGCCGTTCTTGAGGACGGTGCGGCGTGGTGTGCCGAGCACGGCACCGCCGCCCTTGCCCCACGCCAGAGCATCGACCTTCGCCGACTCGGACGGCGGGTAGAGCGTCGCATCGAGGCCCGGGGGGCCGGCGTTGTCGGGGCCCTTCAGCGTGTCGAACACCTTGTGGAAGGCGGCCTTGCTCTCCTCCGGGAGGTCGGGCGTCCCCTTGGGGACGAGCACCATCAGGCGGCAGTTCTCCGGGACGAGGTATTTCGCGGCGACGCGATTCAGCTCGGCCGCGGTGAGGCGCCCGAGCACGTCGGGGCGGTCCCAGTAGTAGCGCGTGCCGCCGAACAGGGCCGCTTCACCGAGCCGCTCCGCGCGCTCCGTCACGCTCGAGGAGCGCTGCCGCTCGTCGCGCACCAGCCGCGCAGCGAGCTCGCGCGCCGACGCGTCGGTGAACCCCGTGGCGCGGATGGAGACCACCGCGCGCAGGGCGGAGGCGGCGGCGTTGTACGACAGCTGCGGTGTCGACGGGTTCACGGCGATGTACAGGAGGCCGGCGTCCTCGAGGCCGTAGAAGGACGCCTGCGACAGCGTGCCGTTCTGATCGCGCGTCGTCGCCAGCGGCAGCGGTGACGACGCGGGATCGGCCAGCGCCGCCGAGAGGGCCTCGAACGCCGGCCGATCGGGATGTCGGTAGCCGGGACCGGTGAACAGAAGCGCCGTCCACGATTCGCCGAAGTCGAGCTTCTTCTCGATGTCGGAGTGCCCCGGGAAGGTCCCGGGCGCCTGGGGACGCGGCGGCAGCGTGGCGCTCTTCGACGCGGAGCCGAAGGCGGCCTCGATCCGCGACGCGGCGGCGCGGGCATCGAAATCCCCCGCGACGGCGATCGCCATGTTGTTTGGGACATAGAGGTTCTTGTAGAACGCGGTGAGCGGCTCCGCCTTGAGCGTCCCGACGCTGCGGAAATGCCCGAGCGAGGGGAAGCGGTACGGATGCCCGGGGAACGCGGCGCGCATCCCCTCGAACAGCGACACCGACGAGGGCAGGTCGTAGTAGGTGCGGATCTCCTGGGACAGGGTGCCCAGCTCCTGGTCGATCTCGGTGTCCTTGAGGGTCGCCTTGAAGGCCATCGACGCCGCCGCCTGGATGAGGTCGTCGAGGCTCGACGGCACGCCGGAGAGGGTGATGGCGGTGCGGTCGTAGTTCGCGCGCACCGACAGGGCGCCGCCCCAGCGCTGCGCCTTGCGCGTGTACTCGAACGGGCCGGAGCTGTCGGTGCCGCGCTGGACGAGGTGCTCGAGGAAGTGGGCGTAGCCGGCGGACGACTCCACCTCGTCCTTGCTGCCGGATCCGACCCAGAGGCTCACGGCGACGAGCGGCAGCGCGTGATCCTCGAGGAGCACGACGCGCAGCCCGTTCGGCAGGGTGCGCGTTTCGGGAACCCCGGCCGCGGCGCGGGCGGGTGTGGCCGCGAAGGTGGCGAGGCTGGAGACGAGAAGGACCGCAATCAGTCGGCGCGTGCGGATGGGGAGCCCCCGAAAGGCGCGGATTATAGCGGCCGCATGCCCTCCGTTTCAATCGTCCGGGCCTCGCGGACGGGAGGACGTCCGGGCGCACGTCGTCGCCGCCGACGTCAGATTCCCGACGGCGTGCGTCATCCTTCAGACTCCGTGCGGGACAAGGAGTTCCGGCGATCCCGATGACGAATCCGGTTGTCCCGGCGGGGGCGTCGGCGTATATGGAACGCACACCGCGCCACGGTGTCCGCGGGCCGAATCGGGACGGCCCTTCCGGCAGCAGTTGGAGGACGCGGCCCCGCGTCCTCCTCCGGCGGACCTCGGGCGCACGGGAGGATTCATGAAGCACGCTGTCGTCCTGGCGGTCTGGCTCGTGCCGGCCGCTGCACTGGCTCAGGAAGCAAAGACGTACACCAACGCGGACCTGGTGAAGATCGAGGTGCCGGGCGCGTACACCAACCAGGACCTGAAGCGCCTGCCGCCGCTGGCGGTCCAGAAGGTCCAGGCCCCGGCCGCCGCGCCTCGAGGCGCGGCGCCTGTCGCCGAGGAGGCCCCGTCGCCGGCGTCCGAAGCGTTCCAGGCTTACTTCAACAGCGTCCGGGTCGATCGCGACATGCTCATGTCCGAGCTGCAGTACGAGATCGACCAGGTCGCCTTCTCCGAGTCGGCGTTCGCGGGCGACACCCGCAGCTTCGACGTCCGGCTCGGCTACCGCGCGCAGGCGAGGCCGCTCATCCAGGAGCTCGCCAAGCGGGTGGCGCTGCTCGACATGCGCCTCGACGCGGTGGCGGACGAAGCGCGCAAGGCCGGCGTCTCACTGGATCGCCGCTAGCCGGTCGGAGGGTCACGAGAGGAACTGCCCCACCCGCGACTCACCATATCGCGCCGGCGTCGACCTCACGACGCCCCCTCCTCAACGGGAAGCGCCACGGACGGCCGCGACACCGTCCGTGGCGCTTGTGCGTTCGGGCCACCTTCGTCGTCCTCAATCTGCGCCCGCGAGGCGCCGGGCACGCGCAGGACTTCTTCACGTGGCCCGAACGCACGGACCACGGGTGGATTCGAAGCGCGCGAAGAACGGGTCGCGGGACGCCGCTACGCGGCGCGGGGTTGGGCGATGCGGTCGACGGCTTCGATGAGGGCCTGGAGCTGGAAGGGCTTGCTCAGGAAGCCGGCGCCGATGGTGCCGAGGTGTTCGATGGTGCTCTGGCCGAAGAGGATGCCGGAAATGAAGAGGATGCGGTTGCCCAGATCGGGGCGCACGCGGCGGATTTCCTGCGACAGCAGGAAGCCGTTCATGTCCGGCAGGAGCAGGTCGAGGATGACCATCGCATAGTCGTTGCGGCGGACTTTCTCCATCGCCTCGTGACTGCTGGCGGCCGTGTCGATGACGTGGCCGCAGGTTTCGAGCGTGGTGCGAACGAGATCGAGCACGCTCGATTCATCGTCGACGAGAAGGATGCGGACAGGGTTCATGGGTCTCCGCCCCGGCGAATGCGGCCGGCCGGTTCGAATATAGGGACCGCCCGGCGGAACGCAAGCGCCGGAGTCCGCGCCGGAAAAATGCTGCGCCGTCGGCGGGTGTCAAACTCCTGGCGCTCCGGCCGACCAGTCCCGCATCCCGACGACGAGATGGCCCGGACCGTCGACCGGATCCCCGGCGCGCGGGGCGGAGTGGGGGCACGCTAAGATGCGCCCCATGATTCCGGGGCGGGGGACCGCGCGGCTCCGCCAGGCGGCCCCGATCCTGGGGATCCTGGCGGTCGCGGCGCTCCTCAGGCTCGTCGCCCTCTCCCGTCTCCCGCCGGCCCATTACCGCGACGTCGCCATCACCGCCCTCGATGCGCTGCGGGCCGCCTCCGGGCATCCGTGCCTGCACTACAAGTTCGACGAGGGGCTCTTCGCCAACATCATGGGAGCTCTCTTCCTCCTTTTCGGGGCGGGGGACGTGACCGTGCGCCTGCCGGGCGTGCTCGCCGGAATCGCGGGGTGCTGGGGCGTGGCGCGGCTCGGGCGCGCCCTCGGGATGGAGCGGGCGGGGCTCTTCGGCGCGGGGCTGATGGCCGTGTCGCTGTGGCACGTCATCCTGAGCCGCAGCGGCTTCCGCGCCATCCTGCTGCCGACGCTCCTGGCCTTCGCGCTGGCGGCGCTCGTCGAGGGGCTGCGCGGCGCCGGGCGGGGACGCTTCCTTCTCGCGGGCATCCTGTTCGGGCTCCTGGTGCATGCGTATCCGTCGTCGCGCGTCGCGCCACTGCTCGTCCCGCCGTATCTCATGGCGGAAATCGGCCTGTCGCGCGCGGCCTGGAGGCGGGCCGTGCCGGGACTGGCGATCTTCTTCGTCGCGGCGCTCGCCATCGCCTCGCCGATGCTCGTGCACTATCTGCACCATCCGGCGGACTTCAACAATCCGAAGCGGACCGTCTCGGTCTTCAGCCCGGGGCTCGGCCCCGGGAAAGTCTCGGCGAACCTCGAGCACAACGTCGCCGCCACGCTCCTGATGTTCCACGTGCGCGGCGATGCCAACTGGAGGCACAACCTCTCCGGCGCGCCGATGCTCGATCCGGTGACGGGGCTGCTCTTCCTCGGCGGTCTGGCGGCGGCGGTGCTGATGCTCGCCGGCCGGCGGGTCGGAGCGGGTGTGGAGCGGCCGCGCGCCGCGGCGGTTCTCCTGCTGACGTGGCTTCCGGTGATGGTCCTGCCGAATCTCCTGTCGGTCGAAGGGGTGCCGCACGGACTGCGCAGCGCCGGCGTGCTGCCGGCGGTGATGCTTCTCGCCGGGATGGCGGCGGCGCTTCTCTTCGACGCGCTGCGCCGGAGCGGCCCCCTGGGCGCGCGCTCCGGGACGCCCGTGGCGATCGGGGCTTTCCTGCTCATGGCGGCGATCAGCGGCTGGCGTTACGGAGTGACATGGGGAGCGTCGCCGGAGGTCGTGCGTGAGCACGACGGGGCCTTTCGCGCCGCGGCACGCGCGCTCCTGCAGGCGCCCGCGGGCGCGGAGCGGTTCGTCATCGCCAACGGCAAGGGCTATCGCGTGCACGGCTGGCCGGCGGAGGCGGCCTGCTACCGCTTCGAGCTGCGCGACCACCCGCCTGTCCTGCTCGGATCGAAGGACGCGGCGCGGCTGGCCCTCGACGGCCGCACGGCCTACATCGCCGTCATCGCCGCCGATCCGACGGTTCTCGAGGTGATCCGGACCCTCAATCCCGGCGCGCCGGTCGCGGAGATTCACGCCCCCGGTGTGATGCCCGAGAGCCCCGTCTACCGCGTCAACTGACGGGGCCCCGCGCCTCGGCCCGAGAGGTGCAAGTCCTGCTAGCGCGCCAGGACGCGGGCGCCGGAGCGCGCCGCGGTGAAGAGGACCCGCAGGCGTCCGGCGGCGGCGCGCGCGTCGGCGCATTCGTCCACATCGAGGACGTTGACGGCGTCGACGTGGCGTCGCAGGTAGGAGCTCAGGAGGAACCAGTCCATCTCGCCGCCGGCGTCGTCCGCAGTGGTCTGGAAGTAGGAGTCCGCGACGGCCGCGTCGATCGTGCCCCAGCCGGGCCCGGGAGCGGCGGGATCCTCGGCACAGGAGAACCGGCGCAGGTAGCGCCCGCCGCGCAGCAGGTGCAGGGTGCACGAGGCCTCCTGCTCGTCGCGCAGCACGACGACCAGGTTCTGGCGCGGCCCGTACGGCGCCGGGCGCTCGGAGATCTCGAACTGGCGGTTGAGCGGCGGCCGGTGGCGCAGCAGCAGGTCGGCCTCGAGCAGGATGGCCTCGAGCTCGGATGCGGCCATCTCGATCTCCAGCCGGCGGACGCGCTCGAGCACGGCGCGTCCTTTCGGCGTCCGCCGCGCCGACGGCACGAAGTACGAGCCGACACGCGATCGCAGATTCTTCGCCTTGCCGATGTAGAGCGTCTCGCCGGAGGCATCGAGGAAGCGGTACACGCCCGGGGTCTCGGGAAGGAGGCCCAGCTCGTCGGCGGTGAACTCGTAAGGCGCGAAGTCGATGGGCGGCGCCGTCGTCTCCTGGAATTCGAGCAGCCCCGCGAGCGTCTCCACGCCCTGGGCCTGGAGCGCGGGCAGGAGCGCGCCCCAGAGCTGCGCCATCAGGCGCGCCCGGCCGCGGCAGTCGTCGGGACCGTCGCTCACGACACCGGCGATCGCGGCCAGCTCCTGGGCCAGGTGATTGGCCTTCAGTCCGTAGAGCAGGTGACCGAGCCGGGCGGCCGAGATCACGCACGGCCGGAACTCGATCCCGGCGGTCGCGGCCGCGCGCCGCAAGGGATCGACCTCGCGGCCGACCCGGTGCGCGATCACCGGCAGGTCGCCGATGGTCTCGGCGATCGCCTCGAGGTCGGCGACGGACAGCGCGGCGCCGCGCACCGGCGGAGAAGCCAGCTCGTCCACGGCGTCGGAGGCCCAGGCGCCGTCCTCGTCGAGTCCTCCGGCCGGGAAACACTCCGCATGCAGGGCTTCGCCTCCAACGACAGGCAAAAGCGCCACGGACCGCGGCAGCCCTGATCCGCCCGGGCCGATGCCGTCGGCGGCCAGGGCGATGAAATCGAGTTTCGCGAGGTCCGGTGCCTCCTCCTGCGCGTCGTCGTGGGAGAACGCACCCGGCGTCTCGAGGGCGTTCGTGGCTGGTGAGGGCGAGACCTCGCGCGCCGCGGTCGCCGCGGCGCGGCCGGTGAAGACCCAGCCGGCGTCGGCGCGGTGCTCGACGCCGCGCACGTCGGCGAGGATCGGCGCCAGCAGGCGGTGGCTCGTCTCTTCGGCGGCGCGCGGGATGGCGAGGAAGCGCGCCGCGAGATCGCGACTGGGCACCGGCGCCGTGGCGCTCTTCAGATAGATGACGATGTCGTCGGCCAGTCCGGCTCGATCCTTCACGCCGCGCCTTCGCCGGCGGCGGCTCTTTCGCCCGGGCCGTCCCCGTCGCCGAAGAGCGCCAGCACGCCGGTGTGCGTGAAAAGAAGGTTGCGATCCCGGAGCGGCGCCAGCTCGGCATTGCCGAAGAAGCCGGCCACGGGCAGGTCGCCGAAGCGCTGGGCGATGTAGGCGGCATCGACCCCGGGAATGCCGTAGAGCGCCGAGCCGCGTCCGGCGCAGTTGAAGTAGAGACCGAAGCGCCACGCCGCGTCGCCGGCCGGTCCGTCGAGGCGCTCCAGCATCGCCTTGAGGTCGTCGCGCGCCGCCTGTCCTTCGCGCAGCAGGATGGCCAGCGGCTGCCCCTCGCGCACGTCCTCCGCCAGGAGCAGCGCGCCGCGCCCCGGATCGATCGCCACGAGCGGCCGCACCAGGTGCTCGCCGGGAGCGATCTCCAGCGCCTCGGGATCGGGCGGGAAGCCGACGAAGAGATGGCCGCCGAGCCGCTCGAGCGCCTCGGACACGCCCGCCGGCAGCCGGCTGCGCAGCACGTCGAGAGCCGGCTTCGAGTCGAGCTCGAAGACGATGTTCTCGGTCGCCTTCGTCACCCGGCAGAGAGGCCCCAGGGGCTGGCAGCCCTGGGTGATGCCGATGGCGTTGCGTCCGGACGCGCCGCGCAGGTGCATCGCGGCGATCGAGCGGGTCGCGACGTTGCGTCCGAAGAACTGGAAGGTGGCGGGATGCCGCGGCGCGCCGCCCGCCGCGCCGCCGAGGACGGGGAGCCGGCTGCCCGCGGCGCGCAGCTCCGAGAGCAGGAGCTGTGGCCGCACGGCGAACGGGTCGGTGAAGGTGATGAGGGTGCCGTCCGCAGGCAGCCGCGAGGCGAGATCGAGCGCCGCCTGCTTGCCCTGGTCGTCGCCTCCCGGCACCAGGTGCGTCTCGGCGTGCAGCACATCGGATCGCACCGCCAGGATCGCGACGCCGTGTCCGCCTTCGATTTCTTCGCCCGCGCCGATGACGCCGGCGCCGCTGCAGCCCGCGAGGCACGCCGTGCCGAGGGTTTTCTGCACCTCGGCCAGGAGCGGCGCGTACTGCGGACGGTGTCCCGGCGTGGCGAACACCAGCCCCCAGTCGGCGCGCTCGCCGCCGATCCGCTCGAGCGCCGCCCCGGCCGCCTCGCGCGCCGCCCGCACCGCGTCGGTGTTCTGGGACAGCCCCGTGCCCGCCTGCGTCGCCACGAGCCGACGATACCATGCGGTCCGAGGAGCCTGTCCGTATAATCGGCGGCCCCGTGGGCTCCTTCCTCGTCATTCTCTCGGCGCTGAGCTACTCGTCGCTCGGCATCTTCGGCAAGATGGGGCTCGCGGCGCTGCCGCTCACCTCCTTCCTCGCCACGCGCTTCGCGATTGCGGCGGCGATCCTGTGGTGCGTGAGCCTCGCCTGGCCGCGGCTGCGCGCGGCGCACGCCAGGGCGTCGCACCGCCGGCACCTGCTCCTCTGGGGGATCGTGGGGCTCTCGGGACAGTCGGCGCTCTATTTCGCGGGGCTGCGCATCCTCTCCGCGAGCCTCATGGAGGTGCTGCTCTACACGTGCCCGGCGTTTCTCGCCCTCATCGAGTGGGGGCGGACCGGACGCAGGCCCGATGCACGCGTCATGGCCGCGCTGGGCCTGGCCCTCTTCGGGGTGTGGCTCGCCTCGGCGCCGGCGCTCCACGGCACCACCTCGAAGGGGGTGGTCCTCGGCCTCCTGACGGGGCTCTGGTACGCGGTTTTTCTCGTCCCGATGGATCGGATCACCAAAGGCGTCGAGCCGATCGTCGCCACCACCTGGATCATCACCGGGGGGGCCGTCACCTGGATCGCGGCGGTGCTGTGGGAAGGCTTCACCCCGCCGTCGGGCCGGGCGGCGTGGGGCGCCATCGCCGGGATCGTGCTGGCGCCGACCATCCTCGGGATGGCCCTCTTCGTCGCCGGCATGCGCCGGACCGGACCCCAGGTGGCTTCCATCCTCTCGACCTTCGAGCCGGTCGGGACCCTGTTCCTCGCGGCGTTCTTCCTCGGCGAGCGCCTTCAGGCGCGCCAGTGGTTCGGGGCCCTGCTCGTCGTCGCCGCGGCAGTGCTGCTCGCCCTCGAGCCCGGGCGTCGCCGCGCCGCCGCCCCACCCGGGCCGGTGGCCCACGTCGGGGCCGAGGTGCCGCCGACCGTGCCCCACTGACACGGCGATTGACCTCGGTCGTCGCCGCCGTTTAGGATTCGTCTTTCCGGAGAGCGCGTCCGCCGTTTCATCCTGCGCACGCCGCCGTTGCGCGCCGGAGCGACCCCGGAGCGGAAGGAGACCAGGGACCCGATGTCATCCGCCTACATGGACCTCGTGCGCCGCCGCCTCGTCCTCTATGACGGGGCGATGGGGACGATGCTGTTCCAGGAGGGCCTGCTCGACGGCGAGTCTCCGGAGCCCTGGAACTGGGAGAAGCCCGAGGTCGTGACGGCCATCTACAAGGCCTACTACGACGCCGGCTCCGACGTGGTGCAGACGAACACGTTCGGCGGGACGCCCATCAAGCTCTCGGAGCGTGACCTGCAGGACCGCACCCACGAGGCGAACCTGCTGGCCGCGCAGGGGGCGCGCTCGGTGTGCCCGAAGGGAAGGTTCGTCGCCGGCGACATCGGGCCCATCGGCAAGTTCCTCAAGCCGATGGGGGAGTTCACGAAGGAAGAGTTCACCGCCTCGTTCGAGGCCCAGGTTCAGGGCCTCGCGGACGGCGGCGTCGATCTCATCTCGATCGAGACGATGTACTCGCTCGACGAGGCGCTCTGTGCGGTCGACGCGGCCAAGCGCCTGACGAAGCTGCCGGTGTCCGTCTGCATGACCTTCGACCGCAATCCGCGCGGCTTCTTCACCCTGATGGGGGAGACGCCGGCCCACTGCATGAAGGTGCTCGCCGACCGCGGCGCCGACATCGTCGGCAGCAACTGCAGCCACGGCAGCCCGGTCTTCCTCGACCTGGCGCGGCTGCTGCGCGACAGCACCGACCTGCCGCTCATCGTGCAGCCGAACCGCGGACGCCCGACGCTCGAGGGGGGGACGGTGATCTACAAGCAGACGGCCGAGGAGTTCGTCGCCGACCTGCAGGCCATCGCGGCGCTCGGGGTGAACGTCGTCGGCGGCTGCTGCGGCACCGACCCCTCCTTCATCAGCAAACTGCGCGAGGGTCTGGCGGATCGCCTGAACGACGCGGCCGGCCCGGGCGATGCCGGGCGCGGTCGCGGCAAAGCGGAGGTTCGCGCATGAGTCTCGAACCGACCTTCCGCCCGCGCGTCCAGATGATCGCCGACTCGCTCATCGACCGGATCATCGACGAGGCCTTCGACGTGCTCGAGCGGCTCGGCCTGCAGTTCGAGAACCCGAAGGCCCTCGACGTCTTCGCCGAGCACGGCCAGAGGGTGGAACGGGACAAGGAGCGCGTCTACCTCAAGCGCGACTTCATCGAGCGTGCGCTCGAGACCGTTCCCAAGTCGATCACCGTCTGGAACGTCACCGGCACGAAGTCGATCGAGATCGGCGGTGACAACGTCACCTTCGATCCCGGGTCGGCGGCCATCAAGGTGCTCCTGCAGGATCGCAGCGTGCGCTCCTCGACCTCTGCCGACTACGTGAAGCTGTCGCGGCTGGTGCACCAGCTCCCGAACATCCGGGCCCACTCGACCTCGCTCGTGCCGCACGACCTGCCGATCGAGTCCACCGACTATTTCCGCCTCTACATCGCCGCCCAGACCTGCGACAAACCGCTGGTCACGGGGCTCTTCCGGCACGAGTCGTTCGACACCATGCTCGAGATGATGGCCATCCTGCGCGGATCGAAGAAGGCGGTGGCCGAGAAGCCCTACGCCCTGTTCGACGCCTGCCCGTCGTCGCCTTTGCGCTGGAGCGAGCTGACCTCCGAGAGCCTGATGAATTGCGCCGCCGCCGGCGTGCCGTCGGAGGTGGTCTCGGTGCCGCTGACCGGCGCCACGGGCCCGGTCACCCTCTCCGGCTCGCTCGTCGTCCACACGGCGGAGAACCTCGCCGGCATCGCGCTGGCGCAGGCGGTCCGGCCCGGGGCGCCGGTGGTGTACGGCGGCGCGCCGTGCCTGATGGACATGCGCGCCGGGCAGACGCCGTTCGGATCGATCGAAACCATGATGATCGACTGCGCCTACGCGCAGATCGGCAAGCGCTTCAACCTGCCGATCCACGCCTACATGGGCCTGTCCGACTCGAAGGTCGTGGACGCGCAGGCGGGCTACGAGACCGGCTACGGCGTCATCCTCGCGGCGCTCGCGGGGGTCAACGTCGTCTCGGGCGTCGGCATCCTCGACTTCATCACGGTGCAGTCGCTCGAGAAGCTGGTCATCGACAACGAGATCTGCGGCATGGCGTACCGCCTGCTCGACGGCATCCGCATGCGGCACGAGCCGATGGCGATCGACTTCCTTCCCGACGCCATCGAGAAGGGTCACTTCCTCGGCCACCCGACGACCCTCAAGCTCTTCAAGGAGGAGGGGCTCCTCCCCGGCAAGGCGGTGGACCGCGCCACCGCCAAGGTCGGAGGCAAGGGCCCGACCGACTACGAGCGCGCCTCGAAGGTGGTGGAAGAGCTGCTCGCCAGGCCGCGCTTCGTCCTTCCCGAGGCGACGGTGAAGGAGCTCGACCGCGTGGCTCTCGCCGATGCCCGCCAGTGGGGGTTGGAGGCGATCCCCGCCCTGCCGGAATGAAGGGTCGTTCCCAAGGCCCGGCGGACGCCTCCCGAAGGATCCTCGATCCGCTTCGCATCACCGTCTCGCGGCCGCTCGTGCTCCTGCGGCTCGGCTACCGGACCGCGGCCCAGGTCCAGGAAAAAACCTCGCGCCTGCTCGACGAGGAGATCGCCGCCTGCGCGCCGCTCGTGAAGGCGCGCGCCGTCCTGGCGCCCTTTCCGATCGAACGCGCCGGTCCGGTGCTGCGGCTCGGCGAAAGGCTCCAGAGCGCCGCCCGCACGCTGCGCGAGCGGCTCGACGGGTGCGACACCGCCTGGCTCTTCGCCGCCACCATCGGCGACGGGGTGGAGCGACGCTCGGCCACCTTCTCGGAGAAAGGGGAGCTGACCCGCTCGCTCCTCGTGGACGCGTACGGCAGCGCCGCGGCCATCGCCCTGGGACTCGCCCTCGAAGAGGCCGTCATGCGCGAGTGCGCCCCGCTCGGGCTCGTGGCGACCCGGCGTACCGCCCCCGGGTACGGCGACTTCGACCTCGAAGCGCAGCGGCCGCTCGTCGAGCTGCTCGACACCGCGTCGATCGGCATCACCCTGACCGAGGATTGCCTGATGCTCCCGGCCAAGTCGGTCTCGGGCGTGATCGGCGGCCGGCTGCCCGGCGCGGGGCGCGAGTTCCATCCGGCCGGCCGAGGTCCGGGCGCGGAAGATGACCCTATGGGGGCGGCAGGTTGATGAGGGCTGTCGCGGCGTTGTTGTTGTAGTCGGTCTCGGTGAACCGGCGCGCCGGGTTCACCTCGGTCTCGAAGACGTACCACCCGCCGGCAAGCCCCGTGACGTCGATCCACTGTCCGTCGAGCCCGGGCCGGTAGTAGTCGGCCCAGCAGCGCGACAACCCCTGGTCGTCGCAGTCGGTGAAGTTCGGCCCCGGCGCCTGCACGCCGTTGCACGTCAGGTAGTTCGACGGCGCCGAGTCGAGCAGGCAGAACCCCTGCTTGTGCCCGCGCGTCAGGCCGACGAGCAATTCAGGATGCTCGGCGAAGAGCTTGCGCGGGCAGACGTCCGGATGGGCCGCGCGGGCGACGATCCAGCGCAGGTACGCCGGGATGGTCCACAGGCGGTAGTCGGCGTACTCGCCGAAATGCGCGTGCCCGTGGCAGGTGTTGAACTCGAACCACTGCGGGTGATCCTCCGGCGCGCCGATGAAGATCCCGCCCTCGCCGATGTTCGGAGTCAGCGTGCCGAAGCGCAGCAGCCGCCGCGTCCCGGCCTGGATGAGCCCCTCCTGCACCGCGCACGTGGCGGCGTCGAACGTGCGGGTCTCGACGTAGCGCAGGATCATCGCGCGGCGATCGACCACCAGGTCCGGACACCCGATCGGATCGGTGCAGGGGATGATCGGCTCGCAGGTCTCCACCGGCTGCGGCGCCGTCATCGCCACCACCCCGGGGTCGGTTGACGGCGCGCCGGCGTCCACGGCGCCCGGGTCGGGCGAGAGCGTGCCTGCGCCGGCGGCGTCGGCGCCCACTTCAGCGGCGCCCGCCACGGGGGCGCGCCGCTCACCGGCATGGAAAGGGGAGAGCAGGGCGCCGCCTGCGATCGCCATGAGCGCAACCGCCGGACGCGCGAACCTCGAAAGCCGCCCGGGTGAAGCCATCCCCGAACCCCCGTTCAGATGCAGGGGACTCTACACGGGGTGCGACGGCGACGGGAAGGGGAAGCCCCGAAACGCGAAGGGCGTCCGCCCGGGACGCCCTCGTTCGTGAAGGAAGTTGGTGGCGGGGGCGAGATTTGAACTCGCGACCTTTGGGTTATGAGCCCAACGAGCTACCAGGCTGCTCCACCCCGCGACAGGAACGCGGATTATAGCAGGGACGCGCCGCAGGTCAACGCCCAGGTGCAGTATCGAGCCGCGACCCCGTCGGGGCGCGCGGTCACTTGCCGGCGTTGTCCGGGGTGAACAGGAAGATGATCTCGCCGGGGCGGGCGAGGTTCAGCTGCTCGCGGGCGATGGACTCGATGCGGAACGAGTCGCGGCGCAGGGCCTGGATGTCGCTCTGGAGGCCGGCGATGTCGGCCTCGGCCGTGGCGACTTCGGCGCGCAGGCGGGAGACGGCGCGGCGCTTCCTCCACGACTCGACGAGGCCCATGTCGCCGAGGACGAGGTTGAAGAGGGCGAGCCCGATCACGAGCGCCAGGGCCGAGCGGATGGCCTTGCGGCGGGTGTGCGGGTCGAGACGGAGCTTCATCGCGGGATCCTCACGAAGCGGGCGCCGCGGTCTGCGGCTGGAGGGCGGCGCGGCCCGGGTAACGGGCGCGGCCGCCGAGCTGTTCCTCGATGCGCAGCAGCTGGTTGTACTTGACGACCCGCTCGCCGCGCGCCGGCGCGCCGGTCTTGATCTGGCCGAGATTGAGGCCGACGGCGAGGTCGGCGATGAACGGGTCCTCGGTCTCGCCGGAGCGGTGCGACATCACCGTCGTGTAGCCGGCCTTGCGCGCGGTGTGGATGGCGCGCAGCGTGTCGGTCAGCGTGCCGATCTGGTTCGGCTTGATCAGGATCGAGTTGGCGACCCGGCGCCGGATGCCCTCCTCGAGGAGCGACACGTTGGTGACGAAGAGATCGTCGCCGACGAGCTGCACGCGGTCGCCGAGCGACGCGGTCAGCTTCTCCCAGCCCGCCCAGTCCGCTTCGGCCAGGCCGTCCTCGATCGACACGATCGGATAGCGGGAGACGAGGCCCTCGTAGAACGCGACCATCTCCTCGCTCGTGCGCCGCGGCGGAGCCTCCGCCTCGAGGAGGTACGCGCCGTCGCGCGCCAGCTCGCTCGCCGCCACGTCGAGGGCGATCGCCATCTGCTCGCCCGGGCGGTAGCCGGCCTGCTCGATCGACTGCAGCACCACCTCGACCGCCTCGGTGTTCGACTTGAGGTCGGGGGCCCAGCCGCCCTCGTCCCCCTGGCCCGACCGCAGCCCGCGCTTCTTGAGGAGGTCGCGCAGGGCGTGGAACACCTCCGCCCCCATGCGCAGCGCCTCGCGAAAGGTCGAGGCGCCGAGCGGCAGCACCATGAACTCCTGGATGTCCACGTTGTTGTCGGCGTGCGCGCCGCCGTTGAGGATGTTGAAGAGGGGCACCGGCAGGTCGCGCGCCCCCTCGCCGCCGAGGTGCAGGTAGAGAGGGAGGCGGCGCGTCGCGGCCGCGGCCCGCGCCGTGGCGAGCGACACGCCGAGGAGCGCGTTCGCGCCCAGGTGCGAGCAGTCGAGCGTGCCGTCCACTTCGCGCAGGCGCGCGTCGAGCACTTCCTGGTTCCCCGGGTCGAGGCCGAAGACGGCGGGGCGGAGCACGGTGACGACGTTGTTCACCGCCTTCTGCACGCCCTTGCCGCGGAACCGGCCCGGGTCGCCGTCGCGCAGCTCGAGCGCCTCGCGCGATCCGGTGGACGCGCCCGACGGCACCGCGGCACGACCCACGCTGCCGTCGTCGAGGATGACCTCCACTTCCACGGTCGGATTGGCTCGCGAGTCGAGGATCTCGCGCGCCGTCACGTCGGCGATCTTCACCATGCCGGCTTCGACTCCTTCATGCGCCCGGGGGACCCGTGACCCAGTCGCGCGCTGCGGCCGTCATCGCTTCGAGATCCCGGAGACTCCGCGCTTCGAGATGGCAGCGCAGCGGGCCTCCCTCCGCCGCGGCCCGGAACAGCACCCACGAGCCGTCGGCGAGAATCCACTTGCGGGCGTCGTCGGCGGCGACGGCGCGCACCGGCCGGCCCGCGAAACGCGACGGCACGTCCCGCAGCCGCGCCAGGGCGCGACCGCGCGCGACCGCGTCGACATGATAATCGATTCTCCGTCCGACTCGCGGCCCCAATCGACGCTGCAGATCGGAAATCTGGTCGCGCAGCGGTCGCTTGTCGCGCGCCGCGATCTCGGTGGCGAGCAGGGCGAGCAGGATCCCGTCGGGCACGCGCGCGTGGGACGCGAGCAGGAAGCCCCCCGACTCGTCCACCGCGAGGCCGGCGCCGCCGCGGAGGGCCGCCGCGAGGCAGGCGGCGCCGAATGGCGCTTCGACGAGCCGGCGGCCGTGCGAGGACGCGACGTCGTCCAGGAGGTGGGTCGCCGCGATGCTGCGCGCCACGGCCCCGGGCGACCGGTTCTCCGCGAGGAGCCGGTCGGCGACGAGAGCGGCGAGCGCCCCGGGAGGAACCGGAGCGCCCCGTTCGTCGATGACCGCGCAGTGCGTCCCGTCGGCGTCGATCGCCAGCCCCAGCCGGGCGCGGGCGCGGCGCGCGGCGCGCCCGAACGTCTTCAGATCGAGATCGCCGCAGGTCGGCGCGAGCCCGCCGAAATCGGGGCGCGGCGTGTCGTGCAGCGTCTCGACCAGCCTGGCGCAGCGTCCGAGCGCCGCGGGGAGGTAGCCCGACCCGGCGCCGTGGCGGGCGTCGGCCGCCAGGCGCAGCCGCCCGCGGCGCACCCGTGTCGCGGGCACCGAGCGCAGCAGCCGGGTCACGTACGCGGCCGACGGATCCAGCCGCCGGACTGGCGCGTGCGTTGCCTTGCGGCCGCGCGCTCCGCGGGCCGTGGGGTGGACGCCGCGCGGACGCGCCCCAGGAGCGGCCGCCCGTGCCGCCGCGTCGATGGAGTGCAGGAACGCCTCCGGGATGGCCGCGCCGGTGGCGTCGAGGATCGACACGCCCGATTCCTCGGCCGGCCCGTCCGAGCCTGTGACATAGAAGGAGCCGCCGCGCCGGCCGGCGACGACCGCGCACGCCGCCACCGGCGCCGGCACCGGTCCCGACAGGAGCACCACCGGCACGCGGAGCGCCGTCAGCTCCTCAGCGGCGGCCTTCGCCAGGCGATCGGCCAGGAAGCGCGCGTCGTGCGCGACGACGACGCCCTGGCGGCTGCGTCCGGGAAAGGTCGCGAGAGACACGCCCCAGGCCGAGGCGAGGCGCCGGACCCGTTCGACCGTGACGTCCTCGGCGAGACGACCACGCCAGCCGTCGGGACCGGGGCGCATCAGTCCTGCGAGTCCTCTGGCGCGGTATAATCGCGTCCATGCGAGACGCCAGCGCCATCATCGTCCTGGTCACCGCCTCCACCGAGAAGGAAGCGGCGGCGATCGCCGAGGCCCTCGTCGGCCGCGAAGAGGCGGCCTGCGTGAACGTCGTTCCGATGGTCCGGTCGGTCTACCGCTGGAAGGGGAAGGTCTGGAACGAGACCGAGCAGCTCCTGGTGATCAAGACGACGCCGCAGGCCTTCGAGGACGTCAAGCGGACCGTCAAGGAGCTGCACTCCTACGAGCTCCCCGAGATCCTGGCGGTGACGGTGGCCGACGGGGAGCCGAACGTCCTGGCCTGGATCGCTTCTTCCGTCAAGCCCGGCAAAGACCACGCCTGAAGCCGGCGGCCCCGCCGTTCAACGTGCGTTGATCCTTCGGAAGGCCTGCTCGAAGCACTCGGCCATGCTGAGGTTCTGGCCGTCGGCCCGGCCGTAGATCGCCTCCATCTCGCGCAGGTAGGCCGACGGGGGGAACTTCGGGTAGTGCTCGTGGATGAACCGCACCACCGACGCCAGGTTCTCCGGCGGGACCTTGCCGCCCACCTCGATGTCGGAGCGCATCCGGAGCGCCAGGGCCGACATCGACTGCACCGCGCCTTCGACGAAGGTCTGGCGCTCGCGCGCCGTCATCTCGCGCCAGCGCTGGAAATCGAGCGCCGGGCGCAGGGGCCCGGTGGCGGTGCCCGGGGCGGGCGGGGTGGTGTCGATCGCCGGCTTGGCCTCGGGGGCGGCCGGCGCCGTCGGGATCAGCTCCGGCTCCGGGTCCTGCGCGCGCGCGAGCGCGGAAAAACAACAGCCGACGGCGATGATCAGTGCCGCGCGGGCGACTCCGGGGGCGAAGCGTCTCAGCATTCTCACCTTGCTCTCCTTCGGACCCGCGGCCGCCACGTCGGGCGCTCCTGGCGGCGCGGGACGTGCGGATTGTAACGCAGGCGCTGCCCGGGGGTCGCGTGGGGCGATCCGCGCATCCTCCGAGGGGATCAGGCGGCCTTCAGGGCCTGGTCGAGATCGGCGACCAGGTCCTCGATGTCCTCGCAGCCGACGGAGATGCGCGCCAGGTTGTCGAGAAGTCCCATCTTCCGCCGATCCTCGGCCGGGACCGACGCGTGGGTCATCGTCGAGGGCTGGCAGACGAGGGTCTCGACCCCTCCCAGGCTCTCGGCGAGGGCGCACAGCTTCAGCGAGTCGAAGAATTTCGTCACGTCGACCCGATCGGCGAGAAGAAAGGAGATCATCCCGCCGAAGCCGGTCGCCTGCTTCGCGGCCAGGGCGTGCTGCGGATGGTCCTTCAGACCCGGGTAGTACACCTTCGCCACCTTGGGGTGGCGGGTGAGCCAGTCGGCGAGAACCCTTCCCGACGCGTCGTGCTGGCGCATGCGCAAAGGCAGCGTCTTGATCCCGCGCAGGACGAGCCAGGAATCGAACGGCGACAGGATCGCTCCGGCGGAGTTCTGCACGAACTTGATGCGTTCGGCGTGCGCCTTCTGCGCCAGGATGACGGCGCCGCCGACGCTGTCGGAGTGCCCGTTGAGGAACTTGGTCGTGCTGTGCACGACGATGTCGCAGCCGAGGGCCAGCGGCTTCTGGAAGGCGGGCGTGAGGAAGGTGTTGTCCACGACCGAAATGAGGTTTTTCGCGCGGCACAGGCGCGCGGCCGCCGCGAGGTCGGTGAGGATCATCATCGGGTTCGTGGGCGTCTCGAGGTAGACCATCCGCGTCGCGGGGGTCAGGGCCGCCTCGATGTTCTCGAGGCGCGACGTGTCCACGTACGAGAAGCGCAGCCCGAAGTCCTCGAGCACCTTCGAGAAGAGTCGGTAGGTCCCGCCGTAGACGTTGTTGCCGCAGACGACGTGATCCCCCGCCTTCAGGAGGGCCGTGACGGCGTGGATGGCCGACATGCCGGAGGCGAAGGCGTACGCGGCCACGCCCCCCTCGAGCGCCGCGAGGTTCTCCTCGAGGGCCGAGCGGGTCGGGTTGATGGTGCGCGCGTAGTCGTAGCCACGGCCGCGCCCGAGCCCGTCGTAGGCGTAGGTGGAGGTCTGGTAGATCGGCGTCATCACCGCCCCGGTGGTCGGATCGGGGCGGACGCCGGCGTGAATGGCGTCGGTCGCGAAACCCATGGAGATGGTCCCCTCGTCCCGGCGGGAAGGGGCCGGGCGCAGGGATGATATGACGGGAAGAGACTTCAGTGATCCGCGTGGACGGGGAGAGGCTTCTTGCGCCCCTGGCCGTTGTGTCCCTGGCCGCGCTCGCGCGGGCCGTGCGACTTGGCCACGACCACGCCGCTCGGCTGCGAGTGGATGACGACGAAGCGGTCCACGGTCATGCCGCGCTGGCGCTCGGAGACGATGGTGTACGGGCTGACGCGCAGCGCGCCGCTGGCGATCTGCAGCCGCACGAGATCCTGGACGGTGCGATCCTCGACATCGAAGCGGGCCTTCTCCTCGCCGCGCTGCTGCTTGTAGTGGCCCCAGGCGTGGCCGTAGGGCGGGCCCGGATCCCGGTCGAGACCGACGAACAGGCGATCCGGCTGCACCTGCAGGCGGACCATCACCTCGGACCAGGAGATCCCTTTCCGGCGCAGTGACAGGACGGCGTCGGCGCGCTTGCCGGAGACCTGCGCCAGGAACATCACCACGGGGAAGTCGAGGTCCGGGTTGGCGCAGCGCTCGAGCACCGGCACCGCCTGCTGCTGCGATCCGTAGTAGCGGTTGGTCATGTTCAGGAAGAAGCGCGCGTCGTCGGAGATTTTCAGCCCGAGGCTCGCGTCGTAGAAGAGATCGGTGGCGGCGGACGCGGGAACGGCCGATCCGGCGCCGGCGGCGGCCGCGAGCAGGAGACCGGCGGCGAGCCCGAGGCGCAGCCGGGCGGTCTTCGAACGGGGTCCCTGCGGCATGCGGTTCCTCCCTCCTCCGGACGGACCGGAGCGGAGCGGAATATAGGAACCGGATCCCGGGGGATCAACCCGCGGCGACGGGGTTCGCGTCGAGCGCGTCTGGAGGAGCGGGCCGGGCGACTAGCGCGTCTGGAGGGCGATCTGGAACTGCGCCGCCTGCTCGAGCCGTTCGGTGACGTTATTGAACTCGATGGAGAAGTCGGCGCTGTCGCCCGGGTCGATGGTGCCGATCTTCGTGCCGCTGGTGCCGGCGCCGACGAGCTTGCCCGAGCCGTCGTAGACCGCGACGACGAGGCCGACCGTGGCCTGCCTGGCCGAGGCGTTGACGACCTTCACCGTGGCCTTGTAGCCGGTCTTGATGCCGAGGACCGCGGAGGGCCAGTCGAACCGGATGACGTCGGTGCGCACGTCCCCGACGGCGAGATCGAGCGACAGCCAGCGATTCCCCTCGAACTTGTACTGCGCCGAGTTGAGAGCGGCCCCGGCGGGGGAAAACAGGAGGACGGAGAGGGACAGGGCGGCGACCAGGCGGCGAACCGGGTGGATGGCCATGTTCAGTCCTCGAAGGTGATCTGCTTGACCGAGGTGTTGATGACGAAGATCCGGACGTTGTTCTCCTGCGGATCGGCGGGGGTGAAGAAGAAGCCGCGCCCGCCGGGAGCGTATTCCTCGGTGAATCCCCACAGCCGCTCGCCGTCCCTGAACTCGACGATGGTCTTCTGGCCCGGCCCGCTGCTGGCGAATTTCTGCGAGCGGATGAGCTGGCGGCGCATCAGGCCGTAGTCCTTGACGTAGAAGAGCGCCTTCAGGTCGGAGAGGCGGATGGTCGTCGGGATGCCCCCTCCCTCGCTGGGCAGCAGGTGGAACGCCTCCGACTCCGGGCGGAAATCCTGCGTGGTGCCGCGCAGCGTGCGGCCGTCCTGAAAGTGCGCGACCACTTTCTCGTCCATGCCACCCCCCTCGATCTGGTTCCGGTCGGCGTCGAGCCGCGACCGGCTCGTTCAGCGCGATGCGGTGAAGACGGCCCCGCGATCGTCGAACGCGACCGCTTGCTCCGCGTTCCGGAGCAGTATCTCACAATCTCCGATGACGTTCGGAACCACCCGGAAGTGCAGGCGGACGGTGCCGGGCGTGCGCGTCAGGACCGTGAAGACGCCGAGCACGATTTCGTTGTTCGCGATGACCGGAGCGCAGCCGCTCGCCGTGACGCTCTGCACGCGCAGCTGGAAGGTGTGGTTGTCGCTGCAGCAGTCGGTGAAGCAGGTGGGGGTGTTGACCTGCGTGTTCAGCGTGCCCGGAGCGCACGAGCCGCACGGAACGCACAGGCCGCAGGTCGCGCCTCCCGACCGGCACGCGCCGCACGTGCCGAACGCCGTCGATCCCGCCACGGCGTCGAAGAGCATCTGCTGGACGCCGTCGCGCAGCACGCTCGGATCGTTCGGATCGGTCGGCAGGATCTCGAGGTTGTAGGCGTCGAACATCAGGGGCGCGGCCCCCGGGGTCAGGACGACCTCGACGGGCACGAGATCGTCGCCGGGATCATCGGAGGCGGCGACGCGCAGGTACACGGCCGGCCCCAGCGGGACCGGGTTCGGGGTCGCGACACTCGCGTGGACCGGCTTGACATGGTCGTTGCCGCCGGAGGAGTTGCAGGCACAGAGAAGCGACAGGAACACAGGCAGGACCAGCGTGATGGAACCGCGGACATGGCGTGTGGTCATGGCGGGCCTCGTCCGGGAGGGGGAAGAGTGCCCGAAGCATACGCGGCGGAGCGCACGGCGACCAATGCGCCGCGCCGCATGAAAAAGCGGACGATCAGCGGCCGGCGGTGAAGGTCGTCTTCCCCCGCTCGTTGAACTGGATGCCCAGGTCGGCTCCGTTCAGGAGGATGGCGCAGTCGGCCGGACTGCTCTGGTTGTCCACGAAGCGCAGCAGCACCGATCCGGTCGTCTGGGCGAAGACGGCGATGGTCGCGAGCACCGTCGGCTGGGACACGGTGGCCGCGCCGCAGCCGCTCGAGCCCGTGGTCGCGACGGTCACGAGCGTGGAATGCGTGCTGGAGAGTCCCGTGAAGCACAGCGGCGTGTTCACGGTCGTCGTGGGCGGCGTCACCGAGGTGTTCGGCGGGATGATCTGCGTGCACGCGGGCGAGGTACAGGCGAAGCAGGCCGGCGGCGCCGCCGGTGGCGCGAAGCCGCAGCCGGCCGTGGCGATGCAGGTGTTGCAGGCGCCGAGCGGCGTCGTTCCCGTGGCGGCGTCGAAGGCCATCGACACGACGCCGTCGCGCACGAGGCCGGTGTTCACCGTGTCGACCGGCAGGATCTCGACGTTGAAGGCGTCGAAGGTGACGGGGCTGCCGCCGGGGTCGAGCACCACCTCGAGCGGCACCAGGTCGTCGTCGGGGTTGTCGGACGCCGCGACGCGGAGATAAACGACGGGTCCGGCGGGCGGCGCGTTCTCGAATTGAACGCTGCTGCGAACCGGCTTGATGTCGTTCCCGTTGCTTTCGGAATGGCAGCCGGCGCCGAAAAGGGCCGCGCCGGCCAGGGCAAGAATCGGGACGTATCGTTTCAGGGTCGGGTTTGTCATGTGTGCGGGCAGCCTCTTGTGGGAGGGCTCCCGGAGTATACCGAGGCCCAGGCGGGGCGGCAACGCGGAACGCGGCTGGGGGCGCGGATTCGCGCGGGGATTCTCCCGCGACGTCCGCGGGCGGACGAAAACCGCGTGCTATCATCCCCGGCCCGTCGCGGGCGGACACTCCATCGACGTGACCCCACTGCGCAGGTCCCACCCGGCGATCGTCCCGGCGGTCCTTCTTGTCCTGCTGGCCGGGGCGCCCGGAGTCGTCGCCAATCCCCCGCATCGCGCCCGGATTGCGGCTCACGTGCCGGCGGCGGCGCGCGATCGCAACCCCGCGGCGATGGCCGCCGGCGATCTGCGCTTCCCGATCACGCGCGAGCGCCTGGCGAACGGGCTCGAGATCCTCGTCGTCGAGGACCACACCGTGCCTGTCGTCACGCTCTTCACCTTCTTCAGGACCGGATCGCGGCACGAGCGGACCGGACGCACCGGCATCTCCCATCTCTTCGAGCACCTCATGTTCAACGGTGCGAAGAAATACGGACCGGGAGCATTCGACCGCGCCCTGGAGTCGCGCGGCGGCACGAGCAACGCCTTTACCAGCGAGGACGTCACCGGCTATTACGAGGTGTTCCCGCCGGCGGCGCTGCCGACGGTGGTCGATCTCGAGGTGGACCGCCTCACCGGGCTGACGCTCACCGAGGCGTCGCTCAAGAGCGAGCGGGAGGTCGTGAAGGAGGAGCGCCGCGAGCGGGTCGAAGAGGACCCGATGGGGGCGCTCGACGAACTGCTGCAGGCGACGGCGTACCTGGCGCATCCCTACCACTGGCCGGTGGTCGGCTGGCCGGCCGACCTGGACGCCATCACGGTGGACGACTGCCGGGAGTATTTCCGGGTTCACTACGCCCCCAACAACGCCGTCCTCGTCCTGTCCGGGGACGTCGAACCGCGCGCCGCGCTCGAGGCGCTGCGCAAGGGATACGGCGCCATCCCGTCGCAGGAGCCGGCCCCGGCCGTCGTCGCGGACGAGCCGGAGCAGAAAGGCGAGCGGCGGGCCTTCCTGCGCCGCCCGGCGCAGCTCCCGGCGCTGGCGATCGCCTTCCACGTGCCCGGCACGAAGGACGGCGGCGCGACCCTCTTCGCCCTCGATCTCGTCCAGACGATCCTGGGAGGAGGGGAGTCGTCGCGGCTCCAGCAGGCTCTCGTGCGCGATCGTCCGCTCGCCACCTCGGTGCAGGCCGAGAACCTCGACCGGATCGATCCCTCCCTGTTCGTCGTGCGGGCCGAGGCGCGCCCGGGCGCGACGCTCGACGCGCTGGAGCGCGGCATCGTCGCCGAGCTCGAACGCCTCGGCCGCGAGCCGGTCTCCGATCGCGAGCTGCAGAAGGCGAAGAACCAGGCGCGCATGGACCTGCTGCGACAGCTCAAGACCAGCGCCGGCAAGGCGGAGCTGCTCGGGTCCGCCGCCGTCTTCTTCGGCGCGCCGGAGAAACTGTTCGAACGGCCGCAGGCGCTCGAGCAGGTGACGGCGGAACAGGTGCGGGCGGCCGCGGCGCGCTTCTTCCGCGCCGACAACCGCACCGTCGTGCAGCTCGTGCCCGCCGAGCCGGAGGAGAAGGCCGGACCTTGAACGACGCCCTGGGCTCCTGCGCGAACCCCGGTGCCCGGCGCCGCGTGGGGATGGCGGCGGCGATGACCGCGGCGATGGCTTTCGGCGCCGCGTTCGCGGCAGCCCCGCCTTCCAGCGTGGCCGCGGGCGCGTCCACCCCTGTGGCTCCCGCCGCGTCCACCGCGGTCCCGGCGCTCGACACGATCGTCCTGAAGAACGGCCTGAGCGTCGATCGGCTGGAGCGGCGCGGGCTGCCGCTGGTCGAGCTGCTGCTCCTGGTCCCCACGGGCTCCGCGGCCGATCCTCCCGGCAAGGAAGGGCTCGCCTCCCTCACGGCGGCGCTCCTGTCGCGCGGATCGGCGGGGAAGAGCGCCGCGCAGTTCGCCGAGGAGGTCGAGTACCTGGGGGGCGTGCTGCAGGCGGATGCCGACGCGGACCGCACCCTCGTCGCGGGAGAGTTCGCCGCCCGCGACTTCGAGACGGGGCTGGGGCTTCTCGCCGGCATGGTGCGCCGTCCCGCCTTCGCCGATGAGGAGGTGGCGCGCGAGCGCGACCTGCTCGTCGCCGCGCGCGACGCGGCCCTCGACGCGCCCGAAGCGCTCGCGGAGGAGGCCCTGGCGCGCGTGCTCTACGCGGGCCATCCCTATGCGCGGCCGGTGGAAGGCTTCCGTCCCACGCTCAGGACACTGACGCGCGACGACGTCACCGGCTGGCACGCGCGCCATTTCGCGGCAGGGAAGGTGCTTCTCGCCGTGGTCGGACCGATCGACGCGACGCGCGCGCGCCGGGCGATCGATCGCGCCTTCGGCGACTGGCCCCGCGGCGTCATGGAAATGGAGCGTCTCCCGGCGATGCCGCGGGTGGCGGGCCGGGACATCCTCCTGATCGACCGGCCCGAGGCGACCCAGAGCCAGATCCGGATGGCGCAAGCCACCCTTGGACGCACCGATCCCGCCTGGCCGGCGCTCGCCGTCGGCAATGCCGTGCTCGGCGGCGCGTTTTCCTCCCGGCTCAACGACGAGATCCGCGTGAAGCGCGGGCTCGCCTACGGCATCGAGAGCCGCCTGCTGCCGCGCCGGGCCGGCGCGACCTTCGAGGTCGCCACGGCGACGCGCAACGAGAAGGCGACCGAAAGCCTGGGCCTCCTGCTCGAGCTCGTCGGCCGGATGCAGAAGGAGGGGCTCGGCGAGGAGGAGCTCGCCGCGGGGAAGAGCTATCTCGCCGGTCTCGCGCCGCTGCGCATCGAGTCTCCCGATGCGCTGGCCTCGGCGATCCTCCAGAGGCGCCTGCTCGGTCTCGACCCGACCGGCTTCGTCCGCTTTCCGGACGAGCTGCGGGCGGTGCGGCTCGACGACGCCAACGCGGCCGTGCGGCGCGGCCTCCCGGGAGAGGATCGCGCCATCGTCGTCGTGGGTCCCGCCGCCGCCTTGAAGGAGCCGCTCGGTCGCTACGGCAAGGTCACGGTGCGTCCGGCTGCCTGGGTCGTTGATGGCGACCGCTGACGGCGGTCTTCGAGGGCGGCCGCCGAGAACGGCCTTGGACGGCGTCCGCGGACGGCGCGCTGCGCGCGTCTCAGCCGCCGAGGCGGCGCGCCTGAGCCAGCGCCGTGGCGGCGGCCGTCGAGCGGGGATTGAGCCGGAGCGCCTGCGCCAGGCGATCGACCGCAGCCTGTCCTTCGCCGTGCTCGAGGTGCGAGAGTCCCAGCAGGATCCAGATGTGGTAGAGCGGCGGGTCGAGCCGGACGAGCGCATCTTCCTCCCGGTCCGCCCCCTGGCGATCGCCGAGGGTGCGTCGCGCTTCGATCCGCATGACCCGCGCGATCAGCGGATCCCCCGCGGCGCGGGCCCGATCGGTTTCGGCGAGCGCCGCGCGCGCCTCCTCCGGGCTCCACTGGCCCGGCCGGAAGAGCATCGGATCGAGCGTGGCGTAGCCGTCGCTCTGCACGAGGTCGGCGCGATCCCCCTGCGTCGCCACGTAAATCACCGTGCCGTCGTCGAAGTAGACCGGCCGCCACGCGGGTGAGAGCGCCCGGACGGTCTGGCCGGTCGCCACCATGCCCGGCTCGGCCCAGTCGATGAAGACGAACGAGGCGCGCAGGCGATCGAGCATGGCCTGGAGCGCCGCGGGATCCCGCAGCGCGCGCTCGTAGTCGGCGTAGAGCGCTTCGCCGTAGACGTCGTTGCGCGAGTCCATCCCGACACGCAGGCCGGGATAGAAGCGCCACGCGAGGTACGCCCCCGCGCTGTAGGTGTTGAAGCAGGCGCCCTCGAGGTGCCGGCGGGCCACGTAGTCGGCCGCCGCCACCGGGACTCCGGAGCCGAGGCCGCCACCCGTCTTTCTCACGGTGGACGGGCTGTACGCGTAGCCGGCGAAGAAAAACCAGGCCGCGGCGGCGACGAAGAGGACCGTGAGCCCGACCGCGACACCCGCGGGTGCGTTCCACTCCGGTGCGCCGCGGCGCGCCGGGGTTGAGCTTTTTTCCTGATGCGTCGGCCTGCGGCCGGCCACGAGCGTCGTCAGGAGCAGCGATGTCCCCGGGAGCGTCGCGAGCGCGAAGTCGGTGACGCTCCGGTTCATCCGCAGGGAAAGCGCCAGGAAGGCGCCGAAGACGAGGAGATGGAAGCCCGCTCCGCGCGGCCATCGCCGCGGGGGCCGGAGCGTCAGGATCCATGCCGTGAGCGAGACGAGTCCCCAGACGAGGTAGTAGCGCGCCATGTAGGTGGTGCGGAAGGCCTCCGCGTACGGCGGCAGCCATTCGTAGATCTGCTCCATGAAGCGGCTGCCGGTCAGCGCGAACGGAAATTTCAGCAGCCCCACGCCGTACGGATTGACGAGGCAGAGGAGCAGGAGCCCGGCCGCGAGGGCGACCAGGATCCCCGGCTCGCGCCCGGCGCCCGTCCCGGATTCGCCGTGCACCGGTTGCGCGCGCGGGTCGGCGCGTCGCGATGGAGGGACGAGGAAGCGATCGAGAACGGAGCCGATTGCCGCGAACCCGACCAGCGCCGGCCCGAGGAGAAACGATCCGTGCAGGTTGGTCCAGAGCACCTGGAGCAGCGGCAGCAGCCAGAGTCCGCGATCGACCCGCCCCGTCCGGAGCCGGCGTGCCCGCCGCGCCAGGACCAGGAGATACGAGCCGAGCAGCACGTAGGCGAACAGGTGCGGCCGCTCCTGCACGCGGGCGGCGGCGAGGCACATCACCCACGCGAGGCAGGGGAGGACGGCCGCGCGCGACGCCCCCGCGTGGCGCGCGGCGCGCAGCAGGATCCACGCCAGCAAGAGCGACAGCGCCACCTTCGCGAACACCAGGCGATCGAAGCCGTCTCCCGGCCCCGCGGCCTGGAGCAGTCGGAACAGGACGGCCGACAGCCACTCGTGCGCGATGTACGGCCGGCCGCGCGCCAGCGCCGAGTAGTCGTCCACCGTCGGCACCGCGTGCTGTTCCAGCACGAGCCGGCCGGTCAGGAGGTGCAGGAAGAGATCGTTGTTGGTGATCGGCGTGAAGGTGAGGGCGACGACCAGGATCCCCAGCGCGGCGGCCGCGAGCCGCCACGCGAGGATCCGCCGCGGGGCCGGCAAGGTCAGGAGAGTCGCGAGGCGATGAGGGCGCTGACCGTCTTGCCCTCGGCGCGGCCGCGATGGCGCGCCTGGAACTCCTTCATGACGCGCCCGAGGTCCTTCTTGTCCTTCGCCTGCAGCTCGGCGATGAGGGCGTCCACCGCGGCGGCGGTCTCCTCCGGCGTCATCGCCTGGGGCAGGTAGCGGGTGACGACGACGATCTCGTCCCGCTCCTTCTGCGCCAGCTCCGGGCGGTTGCCCTTCTCGTACTGCTCGATCGCCTCGCGGCGCGTCTTGACCGCCCGCTCGAAGACCGCGATGGACTCGGCCTCGGTCAGCGGATGCCCCGCCTGGATCTTCGCGTACTGCATCTGCGACATCAGCATCCGGAGGGTGGAGACGGCGATCGTGTCCCCCTTTTTCATGGCGTCCTTGAGGTCGGCCTGCAGGCGTTCGATCACGTCAGTCTCCCGGGGCGCCGCGACGGCGTCGCATCGCGGCGAGACCTATGATGCCACACCGCCCGCGGCGTCCGCCGCGTCGCCCGCGCGTCCCGAGGCGGCCCGCGCCCGATCGACGTCGACGCGGAACAGCAGCAGGAAGCCGATCACATGGAAAGGGATGACCGAGAGGACCGCGGGCCGCTCGCTCCCGGCCCAGCCCGCCACCGCCCCGAACGCCAGCGGCGCGAGGATCGCCGACACCTTGCCGGTCAGGCCGTCGACGCGCCGATGCTGGGCGCGCATCATAGCCGAGCGGCCCCGCGGCCGCGCGGGGGAGGAGGACCCGGCCGGGCGGCGTGCTATCATCCGCCGGCTTTCGCGACGATGCGACGAGCCGCAGGCAGGCGATGAGCCCCGAAACCCCGACGAGCCCGATTCGAACGAGCCGGATTCAAAGATGAGCGACGCGACCCCAGGACAGGACCCGGCTGGCGCCGCGCCCCAGCGCACGGTGCCGGTGGCGGCGCTGGCGGGCGCCGTCGTGCTGATCGGGCTCGTGGGCTTTGCCCTCTACCGCCGGAGCACGACCTCCACCCCCGTCTCGGCGGAGACCCCGGCGACGGAAGCCTCCGGCAGCGCCCCCGCGACCGATGAGCACGGCACTCCGATCATCGCCAAGGCCCCTCCGCGGCTCAGCCCCGAAGCGGCCATTCTGGCGGAGCGCTATCGCTGCATCTGCGGCTGCAACGACAACCTGTCGGTCTGCACCTGCAAGAACCCCAACGGGTCGGAGGACATGAAGCGGGCCGTGCAGGACCTGGCCGCCCAGGGGAAGACGCCGGAAGAGGCGGATGTGGCCATGGAGGAGAAGTTCGGCGCCGCCTGCCTGCTCAAGAACCCGGCGCCGCCGCAGACGCTGCCGTCGCACGCCGGGAAACCGCCCGCCACGAAACCCTGACCTTCAGGTCGCGCGCCGGCTGTGGTCCGGCGCCCCCATGGCGCCGGCAACGGGACGGCGCGTTCTCAATGCCGCGCTCTCAACCCCAGCGCAGCTTGCGGCGCAGCACGTCGAAATAGTTGAGGCGGCGCGATCGCACCATCAGCACCTCCGACAGGCCGCGCCGCACCCGCACCCGGTCCCCCGACTCGAGCAGCTGACCGACCTGGCCGTCGATGGTCAGGTAGACGCGCGAGCCGTCGCTCCCGAGTGTCAGCTCCACCTGCGCCGTCGCCGGCACCACCAGCGGCCGCATGGTCAGCGTGTGCGGGCAGATCGGGCTGATGACCAGGGCGTCCATCTCCGGATGGATGATCGGCCCCCCGGCGGAGAGCGAGTAGGCCGTCGAGCCGGTCGGCGTCGAGACGATGAGCCCGTCGGCGCGGTAGGTGGTGACGACGTTGCGGTCGATCGTCACCTTGAGATCGATCATCCGCGCGATCGCGCTCTTGGCGATGACCACGTCGTTGAGGGCGGCCTGGGTGAGGCGCTCGCGGCCGCCGCGCAGGAGCGTCGCCTCGAGCGTCATGCGCCGACCGACCTCGTGGCGGCCCTGCAGCACCTGCCTGAGCCGCGCCACGGCATGGGCCGGCCCGGTCTCGGCCATGAAGCCCAGGCCGCCCAGGTTGACGCCGAGGATCGGCACCGGCCGCCCGGCGAGCTGCCGCGCCGCGGCGAGGAGCGTCCCGTCACCACCCACGACGACGCACAGTCCGACCCCCTCGAGGTCGCGGACCGGGCGGGCGCCGACCGCGCGCGCCGTCGCCGCCTCGTAGACCACGGTGACCTTGCGGCTCTCGAGGAAGCGGGCGATGCGGCGCACGACCGCGTCGGCGCGCGGGCTGTCCCGCTTGCCGACCAGCAGGACGCGGTCGATGACCTGCTTGTCGTGGTGTGTCATCCCTCGGAGGTCCCTCCGGCGTCCGGGTCCGTCGGCCGATCGGTCGCTGTCGTGATGGCGGTGGCCAGCGCCGCGGGTTCGAGCCCGGCTTCCGCCGCCGCGTCGCCGTCGAGCAGGAGGAAGAATTCCACATTCCCCTCCGCGCCCGGAAGAGGGGAGGGGCAGCCACCCGAAAGCGAAAAGCCGGCGGCGACCGCCGCCTCGGCGACCGCGAGGACGGCGCGGCGGTGCAGCGCCGGGTCGCGCACGATGCCGCCGCGCCCGACGTCGTCGCGCCCGACCTCGAACTGCGGCTTGACGAGAGCCACGACGCGCGCACCCCTGGCGAGGAGCGGCCGCAGCGGCGGCAGCACCAGCCGCAGCGAGATGAAGCTGACGTCCACGACCGCCAGATCGATCGCCTCGGGGAGATCGCCCGGCTGCAGATGCCGGGCGTTCACCTTGTCCATGACGACGACGCGCGCATCCTGCCGCAGCGACCAGTCGAGCTGCCCGGTGCCGACGTCGAGGGCGTAGACGCGGCGGGCGCCGCGGCGCAGGAGGCAGTCGGTGAAGCCGCCGGTGGAGGCGCCGACGTCGAGCGCCACGCGGTCGGAGGCGTCGACCCCGAGGCGCGCCAGAGCGCCCTCGAGCTTGACGCCGCCGCGTCCGACGAACGGATGATCGGGCGAGGTGACGACCACGAGCGCGTCGTCCGGGACCGGCGTGCCGGCCTTGCCGGCGGGCCTGCCGTCCACGAGGACCCGCCCGGCGAGGATGAGCGCCTGGGCGCGCTCGCGGCTGGGGGCCAGGCCGCGATCGACCATCAGGCGATCGAGCCGGGTTCGGCGCGGACGCCCCTCCGGCATGGCGTCAATGCGCCCGCTCGACGATGAAGCGGGCCAGATCGGCGAGTCGCGCGGCCCGCGAGCCGAAGGGACGCAGCGCCGCGACGGCGGCTTTGGCGGCGCGCCCGGCGCGACGCTTCGAGGCCTCGACACCGAGGAGCGCCGGAAAGGTCGCCTTGCGATCGCGCGCGTCCTTGCCGACCGATTTGCCGAGCCCCGCCGCGCTGCCTTCGAGATCGAGCACGTCGTCGACGATCTGGAACGCCAGCCCGACGCCCGCCCCGTACTCGCACAGGGCGTCCACCTCGTGCGCGCGGCCGCCGCCGAGCAGGCCGCCGATCTGCAGCGAGGCGCGGATGAGGGCGCCGGTCTTGCCGCGGTGGATGCGCTCGAGCGCGGCGAGCGTGTAGGGACGCCCCTCCGCCTCGAGGTCGAGCACCTGGCCCGCGATCATCCCGGAGACGCCGGCGGCACGGGCCAGCGCGGCGATCGCCCGCACGCGCTGCGGCGCGTCGCGGTGCGAACCCGGGGCGGACGCGAGCATCTCGAAGGCGTGCGTCAGGAGCGCATCGCCGGCGAGGATCGCCATCGCCTCGCCGAACATCCGGTGGCTGGCGGCGCGTCCCCGGCGCAGGTCGTCGTTGTCGAGCGCGGGGAGGTCGTCGTGCACCAGCGAGTAGGTGTGGATCATCTCGATCGCCGCGGCCGCCGGCAGGACGTCGCGCAGCCGGCCGCCGACGACGCGGCATGCCTCCAGCGCCAGGACCGGCCGGAGCCGCTTGCCGCCCGGGAAGAGGGAATACGCCATCGCCCGGCGCACCGTCGGAGGGACCGCGCCCGGCCGGGGCAGCAGGCGCCGCAGCGCCGCGTCCACGGCGCGCCGGTCGGCGTCCATCCAGCGTGGCGGCGTGCGCGTCACGACTCGTCCCCGTCGTCGAGGGTGTCGTCCGCGTCGTCGGTGTCGTCCGTGCCGGAGTCGGCCGCCTCGTCCGCGCCGGGGTCGAAGGGGACGAGCACGGGTTCGCCGCGCGCGTCGCGCGACAGGAGATCGATGCGCCGCTGGGCGTGATCGAGCCGCGAAGCGCACTGCCGCGTCAGCGCGATGCCCTCCTCGAAGAGCTTCAGCGACTCCTCGAGCGGCCGGTCGCCGCCCTCGAGGGCCACGACGATCTCCTCGAGGCGGGCGAGGGCGGCCTCGAACGACGGCTCCTGCGGGCGCGGGTCTTCAGGCTTCCGGGGCGACATCGTCGACCTCCTTCACTTCGCACAGCATGCGGCCGCGGTGCAGGTGCACGCGCACCGGCTCGCCCGGGGCGAGCGCGCGCGCCTCGCGCACGATGCCGCCGTCCGGGATCGTGCAGATGGCGTAGCCGCGCGCCAGGACCGCGAGCGGCGAGAGGGCCGACAGCCGATCGGCGCCGCGCTCCAGCCGGTGCCGGGCCCCGCGCGCCGCGGCGGCCATCGCGGCGCGCAGGCGCGCCTGCAGCTCGTCGGATCGCAGCATGCCCTGGCGCACGCGCGCGGCCGCCTCGCGCAGCGCCCGGTCGGTGCGCGCCCGCTCGAAGCGCCGGCGCGCTTCGGCGACGCGGAGCCGCGCGCCCGACAGCAGCCGCGCCCGCAGCGAGGCCAGGCGCGCGATCATCTCCTCGCGCGACACCACCACCATCTCGGCGGCGGCCGACGGGGTCGGCGCGCGCAGGTCGGCGACGAGATCCGCGAGCGTGATGTCGACCTCGTGCCCGACCGCGGAGATCACCGGGGCGCGGCTCGCCGCGATGGCGCGTGCGACCGGCTCTTCGTTGAAGGCCCACAGGTCCTCGATCGATCCGCCGCCGCGCGCCACGATGACCACGTCGAGGTCGCCGAGCCGGTCGAGCGCCCGGATCGCGTCGGCGATCTCCTCCGCCGCGCCCTCGCCCTGGACGCGCGCGGCCGACAGGACGATGTCGAGGCCGGCGAAGCGCCGGTGAAGGACGCGCAGGATGTCGCGCAGGGCGGCGCCGCGCGGGGACGTGACCACGCCGATGCGCCGCGGCAGCCGCGGCAGCGGGCGCTTGCGCGCCGCATCGAAGAGCCCCTCGGCCCGCAGGCGCTCCTTGAGCGCCTCGAGGGCGCGCTGCAGCGCCCCGAAGCCGGCCGGCTCCATCCCTTCGACGACGACCTGGTAGGCGCCGCGCGCCTCGTACAGCGACACGCGCCCGCGCACGACGACGTGCCCGCCGTCGGCGGGACGGAAGCGCATGCCGAGGGCGTTGCCGCGGAACAGGACCGCCGCCACCTGGGCGCCGGCGTCCTTGAGGGTGAAGTAGGTGTGGCCGCTGGGGTAGCGGCGCAGGTTGCTGATCTCGCCCTCGACCAGGACCTGCGGGATCCCCTCGTCGAGGAGCGCCCTCACCCAGGCGTTCAGCTCGCTCACCGTGAGGGGGCGGCGCGCCGGCTTCGGGGCCTCGTCCGCGGGCCGCTGGTCAAACAGGCTTGGCATCGTTCTCCCGGGCGGGGCCTTCCCCGGTGGAGCGCCACTGCACGCGCTCGATCGCCGTGGCGCGTCCGGTCGCGGCGTCCACGTCGACGATCGCGCCGCACAGGCGCGCGTCCTGCCGCGCCACCGTGAAGCGGACCGGCATGCCGCTGGTGAAGCGCCGCACCGCCAGCTCCTTGTCGATGCCGATCACCGAGTCGTATGGCCCGGTCATCCCAAGATCGGAGAGATAGGCCGTGCCGCCCGGCAGGAGACGCTCGTCGGCGGTCTGCACGTGCGTGTGCGTGCCGCACACGGCCGAGACGCGACCGTCGAGGACGACGGCGATCGCCTGCTTCTCGGAGGTCGCCTCGGCGTGCATGTCCACGAGGATCGTCTTCGCGCGGTCGCCGATCGCCTCGAGCGCGAGCTCGACGACGCGGAACGGGTCGCCGCACGGCGGCATGAACAGCCGCCCCATGAGATTGATCACCGCGACCGGCTCCCCGCCGCGGGCGGCCCCGATGTACACGCCGGTGCCCGGCGCCCCGTCCGGGTAGTTGTGCGGCCGCAGCAGTCGCGGCTCGCGGCGGATGTAGTCGACGATCTCCGGCTTGTCCCAGATGTGGTTGCCGGAGGTCAGGCAGTCGACGCCGGCGCTGCGGAGCTGCTCCGCCAGGTCGGGGGTGATCCCGAACCCGTCGGCGGCGTTCTCGATGTTGGCGACGACGAAGTCGATCCCGCGCTCCTCCACGAGCCCGGGCAGCCTCTCTTGAAGCAGCCGCCGCCCCGGGCGGCCGTAGACGTCGCCGATCATCAGCACTCTCATCGCGCCGCCGGACGCCAACGGGGGAGCCGCATCACGTGGCGTAGTCGACGGCCCGCGTCTCGCGGATGACGCTCACCCGCACGGTCCCGGGGAACCGGACCTCCTGGGCGATGCGCCGGCTGATGTCCTTGGAGAGCCACGCGACCTCGGTGTCGTTGACGCTCCCGGGCTCGACGATGACCCGCACCTCCTTGCCGGCGCGCATGGCGAAGACGCGCGCCACGCCGCTGAACGACGCGCCGATCTCCTCGATGCGGCGCAGGCGCTCGATGAACACGTCGAGGTTGTCGTCGCGCTCGCCGGGACGCGCGACGACCGCCCGCTCCGCGACCTGCAGGAGGACCGCCTCGACCGAAGGCGCGGCCTCGGACGCGGCGAGGGAGCGGATCGCCTGCACCACTCGCGGGTCCTCGCCGGAGCGCGCCGCGAGATCGGCGCTCAGGATCCACGGGTGCGGGCCGCCGTCGGCCGCCTCCTCGGCGTGGCCGATCTCGTGCAGGAGCCCCGCGCGCAGCGCCACTTCGCTCCGGGCTCCCAGGAGCGTCGCCATCTGCTGCGCCAGCCGGGCGACCGTCGTCGAGTGAGCCAGGAGGTTGTAGCCGGACACGACCCGGTAGCGCAGCCGTCCCAGGAGGCGCGTCAGGCGGGGAGGCAGCCCCGTCAGGCCCAGGTCGAACGCGGCCGACTCGCCGGCCGCCTCCAGCCCTTCCTCGAGATCGGAGCGCGTCTTCAGCACCACTTCCTCGATGCGCGCGGGGTGGATGCGGCCGTCCTGGATCAGCCGGTCGAGCGCCGTCTGCGCCACGGCGCGGCGGAACGAGTCGTAGCAGGACAGGACGATCGCCTGCGGCGTCTCGTCCACGATGAGATCGACGCCGGTCGCCATCTCCAGCGCGCGGATGTTGCGGCCCTCGCGGCCGATGATGCGTCCCTTCATCTCCTCGCTGGGGAGCTGGACGACGGTGACGACGTTGTCCACGATGGCTCCGGTGGGGAGACGCTGCACCGCCTCGGCGGTGAGGCGGCGCGCCGAGGCCAGGGCGCCGTCGCGCGCCTCCTCCTCGATGCGGCGCACCGACAGGGCGGCCTCCTGCCGCGCCTCCGATTCGATCTGGTGCACCAGCTCCTGGCGCGCCTGGGCCGCCGTCAGGCCGGCGATGCGCTCGAGGGCCTGGCGCTGGCGCTGCAGCGCGGACGCGGCCTCGCGCTCTCTCTCGGCGGCGGCCGACTCGCGATCCTTGACCGCACCCTCGCGCTGCTCGACGTCACGCTCCTTCTGTCCGAGCAACTGCAGCCGGCGCTGGAGGTTGCGCTCCTGGTCGCGGACCCGCTCCTCCTGGGTGCGCAATTCCTCGCGGCGCCGCTGCCCCTTGCGCTCGACCTCCGCCTCGGCGGCGGCGCGGCGCTCCTCGATCTCGAGGTCGGCTTCCTTGAGGCGCAGGCGGGCGCGCGTCTCGGCGTCCGCCTCGGCGGAGCGGGCGCGCTCCTGCGCGGAGGCCAGCGCACGGCGGCAGGAGCGCAGTGTCAGGCCGCCCGCCGCGCCGCACAGGGCGGCCAGCGCCGCGACCACGATCAGAACGGGAGTCATGTCTCTCCACGCCGCTTCGCGCGCGAAGCGGCCGGCACGCCGGCGGGACGGAGGACCTCCGGAAGGGGAGGGACTCCGCCCTTCACGCCTCGGCGAGACCGCGGTCGAGGCGGTCGATCATCCGGGCGATGCGCTCGTTCGCGGCCGGCAGGCGGGAGGCCGCGTCCGGGCGCTCGCGCCGCCCCTCGTCCGCGATGTTCAGCGCCGCGAGGATGGCGACCTTGAGGGAGTCCACCGTCGCCGTCGCCTCGGAGACCTCGCGCATGCGGCGGTCCACGTACCCGGCCAGCTCCTGCAGGTACGAGGTGTCTCCCTCGCCGCGGAGGTTGTACGACTGCCCGTAGATCTCGACCTGGATGAGATGGCTCGATGGACGTTCCATGGGGGCCTCCGGCCGCGCCCGCGCCTCAGTGATCGGCGCGGGCCCCGGCGTGCGTCTCCTCCAACTCCGCCATCATCTCGAGCAGGCGGCCGACCCGGCCGCGGATCGCCTGGCGCTCCTCCTTCAGGAGGTCGAGCTGCTCGCTCAGCCCGCGGTTCCCGGCGCGCTCCTCCTCGAACCGCCGCTGCTCCGCCTGCAGGCGATCGCAGCGCTCGCGCAGCTCCTTCGCCTCGGTGCGGGCGGCGTCCCGCTCCCGGCGCAGGTTCGCCAGGATCTCGACGGAGCGCTGGATCCGCTCCTCGAGCAGGTCGAGCTGCTGCAGGTCGACCACCACCTTCTTCGCCTCCATCCGTCCCTCCTCGGGGACCCCGGCCGGGGTCCGGCTCATCACTCTTGTGCTGTGCCGCGCAGGCGCGCCCCCTGCCGCTCCGCTTCCGCCATGATCGCGTCGATCGCCTTCTGCACCGCCTCCGCCTCGAGCGTGCGCTCCGCCTGGAAAACCAGCTGCAGCGCCACGCTGGCGTGGCCGGGCGGCACCCCCTTGCCGCGATACCGGTCGAACACCTCGATGGCCGCGACCGGCAGGGGGCTCGCCCGCCGCATCGCCGCTTCGAGCTGGTCGATCGTCATCCGGTCCGGCACCACGAGCGCCAGGTCGCGGCGCACCGACGGCACCCGCGGCAGCGGCCGGAACGTCCGGGAGGCCGTGGGGGCATCGAGCCACGCCTGGAGATCCATTTCGAACGCGAACACCGGCCGATCGATTTCGAACCGCCGCAGGATGGCGGGGTCGACCTCGCCGACCCGGCCGCCCGCCCGCCCGTCCGCTTCGATCGCGGGGCCGGCGAGCGCCGCACCGGGCGCGATTCTATCCGAAGCCAACCGGGCGCGGGAGCCTTCCATCGCGGAGAGCAGCGCCTCCGCCGCTCCCCGCGCGTCGAACAGGTCCGCCTCGTGCCGGCCGGTGCTCCAGTGCGACGCGGGCGAAAGCCCCGCCACGACGGCGGCGGCGCGCGAGAGTTCCACCGGGCCCTTCGGACCGGGGTGAAACACCGAGCCGACCTCGAAGAGACGCACCGCCTGCAGGCCGCGGTTGAGGTTGTGGGCGACGTTGCGCAGGAGTCCCGGCAGGAGTGTCGTGCGGAGCGACGCCGCCTGCGACTGCAGCGGGTTCTCGATGGCGAGCGGGCGCACCTCCGGCTCGAAAAGGCGGCTCTCCTCGGCTTCCGCCAGGTCGAAGTTCACCGCCTCGGTGAAGCCGTCCTGCAGGAGGGCCCGCCGCGCCGCGTCGAGGCGCTGCAGGCGCCGCGGCCGGCCGCCCTCGGCGTTCTCGACCGCCGGCAGGCGGGACGGGATGGCGTCGTAGCCGGCGTGGCGCGCCACCTCCTCGATGAGATCGACCTCGCGCTCGATGTCGCGCCGGAACGACGGGACGACGGCGACGAGCGACTCGGACGTGTCCGCCTCGACCCGGAACTCCAGCCGCTCGAGGATCTCGCGCATCCGCGCCCGACCCGGATCGTGACCGAGCAGCGCCGCGGCCCGGGCCGGACGCAGCGACACCCGGCGCGCCGCCTCGGATCCGGATCGCACGTCGAGGGGCGGGTCGGTGACCTTGCCCCCCGCCAGCTCCGCGATGAGGGCCGCCGCCCGGTCGAGCGCCGGCAGGATCGCCTCGGGGTCGGCGCCCCGCTCGAAGCGGTGCGAGGCGTCGGTGTGCATGCCGAGGCCCTTGGCGCCGCGCCGCACGGTGACCGGGTCGAACCAGGCGCTCTCCAGGAGGACGTTGGTGGTGCCCTCGCGGATCTCGGAGGACTGCCCGCCCATGATGCCGGCGAGGGCGAGGGCGGAACGCGGGTCGGCGATGACCAGCACCTCGGGAGAGAGCCTCCGGACGACGCCATCGAGGGTGACGAGCGCTTCACCTTGGCGCGCGGGGCGGACGATGATGCGATGCTCCGCCACCCGGTCGAGATCGAAGGGGTGCAGCGGCTGGCCTTGCTCCCAGAGGACGAAGTTGGTCGCGTCCACGACGTTGTTGATCGACCGGTGTCCCAGCCGCTCCAGCCGCTCCCGGAGCCAGGCGGGGGAGGGACCGACCTTGACCCCGAGCACGCAGCGGGCCGCATACCTCCGGCACAGCTCCGGGGCGGCGATCTCGATGGCGAGGTGATCGGCGGTCTTCGGTCCTGCCGCCTTCAACCCGGGCGCGGGCCGCCGCAGCGGCACGCCGTGGATCGCCGCCAGCTCGCGCGCCACGCCGAGATGGTTCATGCAATCGGGGCGGTTGGAGAAGACGTCGAGGTCGTACACCACGCCCCCCGGCGTGCCGGGCGCCCCTTCGATCGCCTCGAGCGGCAGCCCGACGGAGGTCAGCCGCCGCCCGATCCCGTCGGGGTCGTCGGGGAGATCGACGTAGTCGCGCAGCCAGTCGTGGCTGAATCTCATCGCCGCACCAGCGCTCTCATCCCGGGAACTGCCCGAGGAAGCGGTGATCGTTCTCGAAGAACAGGCGGATGTCGTCGATGCCGAGCGTCAGCATCGCGATGCGCTCGATGCCGAGGCCGAAGGCGAAGCCGGTGTAGCGCTCCGGATCGATCCCCACCCCTTCGAACACGGCGGGATGGACCATGCCGGTCCCGCCCAGCTCGATCCAGCCGCTGCCCTTGCAGCGGCCGCAGCCGCCCTGGTCGCAGAAGACGCACGAGACGTCGTACTCGGCCCCCGGCTCGACGAAGGGAAAGTACGACGGCCGCAGCCGCAGCCGCACGTCCTCGCGCAGCACCTTGCGGCAGAAGCGCTCGAGGGTTCCCTTGAGGTGGCTGAAGGCGATGCCTTCGTCCACGACCAATCCCTCGACCTGGTGGAACATCGGCGCGTGCGTGGCGTCGAACGGATCGCGGCGGAACACCTTGCCGATCGCCACCATCTTGATGGGCGGCTTCTGCCGCTCCATGGTGCGGATCTGCACGGGGGAGGTGTGGGTGCGCAGGAGCAGGCCCCCTTCGACGTAGAAGGTGTCCTGCGCGTCGCGCGCCGGATGGTGCGGCGGGATGTTGAGCGCCGTGAAGTTGTAGTGATCGGTCTCGATCTCGGGCCCTTCGCCCAGGGCGAAGCCCATCTCGAGGAAGGTCTCCTCGATGCGCGCGCGGACCTGGGCCAGGGGATGCGGCGCCCCCGGCTGGCGCCTGCGGCCCGGGAGGGACGCTTCGAGCGCCGGCAGGGAAGGCGCGGCGCCCGGACGGAGCAGGGCCCCGGCCGCCGCTTCGAGCGAGCCCTCGACGTGCTGCTTGAGTTCGTTCACGACGCGGCCGGCGACGGCGCGCTCGGCCGGAGCCACGTCCCGCAGGTCGCGCAAGAGGGCGGTCAGGAGACCGTCCTTGCGTCCGAGCCAGCGCGTCCGGAGCGCCGCGAGAGACGAAGCGTCCCGCGCGGCCGCAAGCGCAGCGTCGAAGTCGCGGCGCAGGTCGCGGACGCGCTCCTGCATCCGCCCGCTCCTAGGTACGGCCGAGCGCGCTGCGGGCCGTCTTCGCCAAGGTCGAGAAGCCGTCCGGGTCGGCGACCGCGAGCTCCGCGAGCATCTTGCGGTCGAGGTCGACGCCGGCCTTCTTCAGCCCCTCCATGAAGCGGCTGTAGGACAGGTCGTTGAGCCGCGCCGCCGCGTTGATGCGGATGGTCCACAGGGTGCGGAACTGGCGCTTGCGCTGGCGACGGTCGCGATAGGCGTAGCCGAGCGATTTCTCCACCGCCTGCTGCGCGATGCGGTAGAGCTTGCTCTTGCCGATGTAGAAGCCCTTCGCGAGCTTGAGTGTCTTCTTGCGCCGCTGGCGCCTCTTGGTTCCTCGTTTGACTCTCGGCACGGTGTTCTCCTAGGGACGGCCGTAGGGCAGCATCGCGTTCACCCGCCGGTGGTCGGCGGTGCTCACGAGACCGTCCACGTCCAGCTGGCGCTTCCGCTTGGTGCTCTTGGAAGTCAGGATGTGGCGCTTGTACGCCTTGCTGCGTTTGATCTTGCCGCGCGCCGACAGGCGGAAACGCTTCGCGGCTCCTCTCTTGGTCTTCATCTTGGGCATCGGACGATCTCCTAACGCTTCGGGGCCGCGGGCGCCGCCACCGGCGGCGGGCCCGGCGGAGGCGCGCTCCCGGACCATTTCTTGGGGGCGAGGATCATGTACAGGAACGGGCCCTCCTGGCGCGGCTCGGACTCGACGAGGCCGAACTCCTCGACCTCCTGCCGCAGCCGCCTGAGGATCTTGTGCCCGATGTCCCGGTGCATGTTCTCGCGGCCGCGGAAGATCACCGTGGCCTTGACCTTCTTCCCCTTGGTCAGGAAGCGAATCATGTTGTTGCGCTTGAACTCGTAATCGTGCTCGTCGGTCTTGGGGCGGAACTTCACCTCCTTGACCTGGATGATGCGCTGGCGCTTCTTCGCATCCTGCGCCTTCTTGTTCAGCTGGTACCGATACTTGCCGTAGTCGAGGATGCGGCACACCGGTGGATTGGCGTCGGGGGAGACCTCGACCAGGTCGAGCCCCGCTTCCATCGCCATGCGCAGCGCCTGCTCGGGCGTCATGATCCCGAGCTGCTCGCCGCTGTCGGCAATGACCCGCACTTCGCGCGTGCGGATCTTCTCGTTGATTCTCAGTTTCTTCTCGATGACTCCTCCCTGGACCCTAGGGCCCGAGAACCCGCTCGGACTGCATCCGTGTCAGGAGATCGCGCACCTCGTCGATGGACTTGGCGCCGACTTCCCCCTCTTTGCGACTTCGCACCGCCACGGTCCCGGCCTGGACCTCGCGATCCCCGGCCACCAGCATGTAGGGGACCTTGCGCAGCTGCGCGTCGCGGATCTTCGCATTGATCCTCTCGTCCCGCGCGTCCTTTTCGACCCGCAGTCCGGCTGCCTGAAGCGTCTCCTGGACCCGGGCGGCGTACTCGTTGTGCCGGTCGGCGATGGGCAGGACGGTCGCCTGCACCGGCGCCAGCCACAGCGGAAACGCCCCGGCGTAGTGCTCGACGAGGCCACCGACGAAGCGCTCCAGCGACCCGTAGATGGCGCGGTGCACCATGATCACGGGCGCCGGGGCGGAGTCCTTGCCGACGTAGTTGATGTCGAGACGCTTCGGCAGGTTGAAATCGAACTGCACGGTCGGCCCCTGCCAGCCGCGCCCGATGGCGTCGTACATCTTGATGTCGATCTTGGGGCCGTAGAAGGCGGCCTCCCCCTCGCGGCGGGTGTAGGCGAGCGACCGCGCTTCCAGCGCTTTGCGCAGGGCCCGCTCGCCCATCTCCCACCCGGCCGCATCGCCGGCGTAGTTCTGCGGCTTCGACGGATCCCACACCGACAGGTCAACGTCGAACTTCTCGTAGCCGAAGGTCTTCAGGAACTCGAGGCAGAGGTCGAGGACGCCGAGGATCTCCGCCTCGACCTGGTCGGGAGTGCAGTAGATGTGGGCGTCGTCCTGGGTGAAGCCGCGCACCCGCATCATCCCGTGCAGCACGCCGCTGCGCTCGTAGCGGTACACCGTCCCCAGCTCCCCGAGACGCATCGGCAGCTCGCGATACGAGCGCAGGCGCGACTTGAAGATGAGGGAGTGCCCGGGGCAGTTCATCGGCTTCAGCACGTATCCCATCTCGTCGATGGGGAACGTGTACATGTTGTCCTTGTAGTAGTCGAGGTGCCCGGACCGCCGCCACAGATCGTCCTTGGCGATGTGCGGCGTGGTCACGAGCTGGTAGCCGTGCCTGCGGTGCTGCTCCTTCCAGTACTCCTCGAGGACCTGGCGCACCACGGTGCCGGCCGCGTGCCAGTAGATGAGCCCCGGCCCCGCCGCCTCCTCGATGCTGAACAGGTCGAGGGCCGGACCGAGCTTGCGGTGGTCCCGCTTCTTCGCCTCCTCGAGCATCTTCAGGTGCGCCCGGAGCTGGTCGTCGGTGGCGAAGGCGGTGCCGTAGATGCGCTGCAGCTGCTGGTTCTCCTCCGAACCCTTCCAATAGGCGCCGGCGATCGACAGCAGCTTGAAGGCGCCGAGCCGGCCGGTGGAGGGGACGTGGGGCCCGGTGCAGAAGTCCATGAAGGAGTCCTGCCGGTAGCAGGAGACGACGTCGCCCCCCTTCTCGCGCACCAGCTCGACCTTGAGGTTGTCGCCCAGCCCCTCGAAGTAGTTCAGCGCTTCCCCCTTCGGCTGCTCGATCCGCCGGATGGGGAAGTTGCTCGCCTTGATCTCGCGCATGCGCGCTTCGATCCGCTCCAGGTCCTCGGGCGTGAACGGCTCGGGGCGCTCGAAGTCGTAGAAGAAGCCCTCCTCGGTCGCCGGGCCGACGCCGATCTTCACCTCGGGGAAGAGCTCCTTCACCGCGTGCGCCAGCAGGTGGGAGGTGGTGTGCCGGTAGATCTCCAGCGCGGCGGGGGAGTCCGGGGTGATGAACTCGACCTTCGCATCGCGCTGCAGCGGCAGGTAGACGTCCCGCTCGGTCCCGTCCTCGGTGGCGGCGATCATCTTCTTCGCCACCTTCGGGTCGAAGGCGCGCGCCAGGTCCTCGAACGTGGTGCCGCGCGGGAAGGCGCGGACGCTGCCGTCGGGGAAGGTGACCTGAATCGAATCCATCTGATGCGGCTGCCTTTCGTTCAATCGGACGTTCGGGGATGACGCGCGGCGACCTGGTCGCCGCGGGCGGCGGGCCCCGGGAGGGGGCGGCCGGGGGTGGTAGGCGCGAGCGGATTTGAACCGCTGACTTCTACCGTGTCAAGGTAGCGCTCTCCCCCTGAGCTACGCGCCTGCACCTCGTGTCCAGGAAAGCCGCGGAGGCGGCCTTCGTTGTTCTGCGAAGCGCGTAGTCTAGGATCCCCGTCGCGGCCGTGTCAACTGTTGAAAAGAGAGCCGGTTGCGCGGCCGTCCGGGCTGGTATCATCGCCTCTTCCGGGCGGAGAGGGAACCGTGTTGATCGTCATGAAAGTGGATGCGACCGAGGCGCAGGTGCGCGAGGTCGAGGAGCGCATCCGCGCGCTCGGGTTCCGGGCGAACCCGATTCCCGGGTCGGAGCGCACCGCCATCGGGATCACCGGCAATGCCGGCCCCATCGACCCGGCCGAATTCGAGGGCCTGCCGGGGGTCAAGGAGGCCATCCGGGTCACCCGCCCGTACAAGCTGGTCAGCCGCGAGGTGAAGCCGGCCGACTCGGTGATCGACGTCGGCGGACGGCCGATCGGCGGCCGGCACATCGCGGTCATCGCCGGCCCCTGCGCCATCGAGTCGGAGACCCAGACGCGCACCATCGCCGCCGCGGTCGCCGAGGCGGGCGCCGATTTCTTTCGCGGGGGCGCCTTCAAGCCGCGCACCTCGCCCTACTCCTTCCAGGGGCTCGGGCTCGAGGGGTTGAAGATCATGGCGCGCGCCCGGCAGGAGACCGGGCTGCCGATGATCACGGAAGCGGTGGACGAGGAGTCGATGGCGATGGTGGAGGACTACGCCGACGCCGCCCAGATCGGCGCGCGCAACATGCAGAACTTCTCCCTCCTGAAGCGGGCGGGACGGGCGCGGCTGCCGATCTTCCTCAAGCGCGGACTGTCGGCGACGCTCGAGGAACTGCTGATGGCGGCCGAGTACATCGTCTCGGAGGGCAACTACCGCGTCTTCCTGTGCGAGCGCGGCGTGCGCACCTTCGCCGACCACTCCCGCAACACCCTCGACCTGGCGATCATCCCGAGCGTCAAGGCGCTCAGCCACCTGCCGATCCTCGTGGACCCGAGCCACGGCACGGGACGGCGCGACAAGGTGCGCCCGCTGTCGTGCGCGGCCATCGCCGCGGGGGCCGACGGGATCATGGTCGAGGTGCACCATGAGCCGCACAAGGCCCTGAGCGACGGTCCGCAGGCGATCCTCCCCGCGGATTTCGCCGCGCTGGTGAAGAGCGTCCGCGCCGTCGCCGCCCTGTTCGATCGCGACTAGAAGACCACGGGAGTCCCTGCCTGTCCTACGGTTCCGTGACCCGGGTGACCGAATCGTCACGGCCTTCCGATCCACCCCTCGCCTTTGCGCCTGAATTCGCCGGCCATCGTGGTACGCAGGTTGCTCGACCGGAGCCGGGCACTGCGTGGCCCGGAGGGCAGGGGATGGCACGCACGAACGAGATTTTCCTGATCGACGGCGATGCGGTCATGAAGCGCACCGGTTCGCGCCCGGCGGGAGTTCCCGCGGGGTCGACCGTGTTCGACGAACCGCGTCCGGCCGCGGCCAACGGAAAAACCTCGGCGCGTCCGGCGGCGTCGGCGACCCTGTCGATGTGGATGTGGGGAACCGGCCAGCTCCTCAACGGCGACCGCGACCTGGCGGTGCTGCTGATGCTGTGGCAGGGGCAGATCGCCGCGCTCCACTATCTCGTCTGCATGACCTGGGGAAGCCTGCGGCGGCTGGCGCACCTGTTCTTCGTCAGCGAGTGGGAGATGCTCCTGGCGTGCGCCGCGCTCGACTTCTGGTTCATCTTCCTGTGGCTGTTCAACGTCTCGCAGGCGTACCGCAGCGCGGAGCGCCAGCGGGGCGTGTTCACAGGATTGAGACGCTGGTGGCTGTCGGGGACGGCGTCACTGGTGGTGCCGGGGTGGGGGCAGATCCTGAACGGGCAGCGAATGAAGGGGCTGTTCTTCCTGTTCGCCTTCCTGACGCAGGGCTGGCTGCTGGCGTTCTACTTCATGACGCCGCTCTACCGGGTCGTCTCCGACCTCGATCCGAACCAGACGCTGCTGCGGGCCGTGATCCAGGGGGGACAGATCACGCTCGGGGCCACGGCGCTGCTGTGGCTCCTGAGCATCTACGACGCGGTCCTGGTGGCCCGCCTCACCAGGACACGCGTTCGGTAGTCGGGAAGGACTTCTGCGGGCGCGACCCGGCCGATCGCGCCCGGCTCGGTCCTTCTTACCTGTTGCTGTACGCGCCCTGCTCCGCCCGCCCCTGCACCACCGTGTACAGCTCGTCGTACGGGTTGCGCACGGTGTCCTTCGGGCCGCGGGTGTAATCACTCGCGAAACGCAGCCCGAACGGCTGAGTGACGGTGCTGACGGGTGGCGCGGGAATCGAGTCGGCCGCGCCGGTCGAGACCGCTGCCGCCGCGCCGGGCTTCACGAAACCACCTGTCTTCGCCGACTGGATTTCCTTGGCGAAGCAGATCGGACAGGGCGTGTAACCGGCCTCGAGCGCACCGTCGATCGACTTTTCCACGCCGTGGCCGCGGATGTCATCCGAGCCAACCTTGTGGAACACGACGCCGGGCTTCGTGACCTGCACACGATCCCCCTGGCTCTCTCCCGCAACGACCGGGATGAGCGCCACGACCCCCAGCGCCACGGCCAGTGCCATGCCGCTCCGGATCGGACTTTTCATGAGAAGACCTCCTTTCCCAGTGTGACCACCTGCGCCTAGATAGCACCACGGCCGATCCCTGTCAACAACGGACCCGGTCCGGACGCGGTTCGTGCTGCGTGTGCACCGAATCCCGGGTGCGCGCGCAATCGCTTCGGTACTATATTCCCGCCGCCGGCTCGCGACGATACGGACGGCAGAGCCGCTGCGACCGTGGCGGCAGAGGACGCGGAGAGCGATGACGAAACCGGTGTTCGGTCCGACGGCCCTGGTGCGGGTGGGCATCCTTCCGGTCCTGGCGGTCCTGGGCGGGCTCGTCCCCGTGGTTCCGGCGGCCGACCCCCCGCCGCAGCCCCCGGCCGCGGAGACCAAACCGGCGACCGAGGCCGCCCGGCCCCCCGCCGAGGCGAAAGCGGCCCCGCCGGAGGACTCGGAGTACCGGATCGGAGTCGAGGACATTCTCGCCATCTCCGTCTGGCGCGACCCCGACCTGACCCGGGAGGTGCCGGTCCGACCGGACGGACGCATCTCGCTGCCGCTGATCCAGGACATCGACGCGGCCGGCAAGACCCCGAAGGAGCTGGCGCTGGACATCCAGCGACGTCTCAAGGAGTTCCTGAGCAATCCGTCCGTCACCGTCATCGTGCGCGAGGTCAACAGCCTGAAGGCCTACTACCTGGGCGAGGTCCTGAAGCCGGGGCCGATCCTGCTGCGATCGCCGGTGCGGCTCCTCCAGGGGATCTCCCTGGTCGGCGGCCTTACCCCGTACGGCGGGCGCGGCAGCATCGTCCTGTACCGCAAGACCGCCACGGGGGAGAAGGTCATCGAGCTCTCCTACCGTGAAATCGTCGGCGGCCGGAAACCCGAAGACAACCTGATGCTGGAACCGGGTGACACCGTCGTCGTCCGCTGACGCCGGGTCCAGCAGGATCCCTGCCCGGCCGGTTCGACGGCGCGGCCGGACGGGCGTCCCGATTCCCGCTCTCGGCCTGACCCTCCTGGTCGGCGCCGCGACCGCCGGCCCGTCGCTCGCCGCGGAGGGAGACTTCGTCTGGAACACCGAGCTGCGGGAGATCTATTCCCAGAACGTACAGCGCATCGGCGGCGAGGGCGGCGAGGACGACGTCATCAGCAGCCTGACGGCCACCGCCGAGATGCGCTTCCGCACGCCCCGGTCCGAGAGCGCCTTCGGCTACACCCCCGAGCTCCTGAAGTACGCGCAGTTCACCGAGTTCGACCACCTCGATCACCATGAGTCCGCGCGCTGGCTGGTGCGGCCGGGGGAGCGATCGGAGTTCCAGATCCGCCAGGGTTTCTCGCTGAGCAGCCGGCAGGTCGGGTTCGCCGACCTCGCGGGCGCCGGGGGCGGACCGGGTCAGCCGGTCACCGCGCGCACCGAGAGAACCGTCTGGGACTTCGAGCCGCACTGGACCTTTCACCCGGTCGCTCTGCACACGTTCCAGCTGGGAGCCCTGGCTCGATCCGAGTCCTACGGGGGCGACACCCCGGCGGTCGGCGGCGGCGGATTCATCGACTCGGAGCAGGTGGGCCTCCAGGCGCAGTACGACCTCCCGCTGGGGCGGTCGCAGACGCTGGGCGGAAGGATCAAGGGCGACCGCTACCGTTTCAGCCAGGACGAGACGGCCATCGAGAGCGGCGCCTACGACCAGTTCTTCAACCTGGGCGTCAGCTGGAGCCTGCGGCACCCGGGAACCTTCGATCTGTCCGGCTCGGCCGGGGCCTACCGGGCGAGCGGACAGGGAGTGGACAACGTCCTCAAGCCGACCGCCGATCTCGCCGGTACCTGGCAATGGATCCGCAAGGCGCTCCGTCTCGCCTACATCCTCGGATACAGCAGCGGCGGCGGCCTGACCACGAGCGAGCAGAGCCAGTCGGTCAGCGTGAATTACAACGTCACTTCCGCCCAGGGCTGGTTCTTCGGAACCTCCGGCAGCACGCTGCGTCGCCGGCCCCTGAACGAAGCGCTGCTCCAGAACGGAACCGTGACGGTGACCCAGGGGGGCGACACGCTCTACGGCTACCACGCCGACGTCTCCATCGGCCGGCAGTGGCGCACCGGGATCGCCCTCTCGGCGACCGCCGGCTACCTGCACCAGCAGGAGTCCGCCGGCGGGGGCGAGATCAACGACCTGCACTTCATGGAAGGCTCCGTGGGGCTGCGCTACACGCCCCCCGCCCCCCCTCCGCGCCCGGCTCGTCCGACCACCTGAACGGATCCGCCGGAACAGCTCGGCGGTCTCCGCACGGTGCCGGTTCAGGGAAAGGCTGAATCCGAACACGAAATTCCACTTACAAGTTTGGGTGTTGTCAGAATGGCATTTCGTCATATATTACGGCCACTTCTCACCCCAGTAATGGCGGGTGCAGGGGCGCGGACCGGATGGCCGCAGGCCGCCGGGACCGGTCAGTTCCTGCGTGGGGGCCCGCGCGGTCTGGGTGAGAAGCGGGGGTTGGGCACAGATGGACGCGTTGATCCTGGCCGCCGGCCATGGGACGGATCTCAATCCGCTCACGGCCCGGCGACCGAAGCATCTCCTTCCCATCGTCAATCGTCCTGGTCTCGCCTACATGATCGAGGCGCTGCGGGATTCCGGATTCCGGCGCGTCGCGATCACCGTCAACGGCGACGAGCAGCACTACCGCCGTCTGCTCGGCGACGGCTCGGGTCTCGGCGTCCATCTGTCGTACCTGAAAGAGCCGGCCCCGCTCGGCACCGCCGGCTGCCTGCGGGCGGCGCTCGAGGCCGAGCCCAGCGACCCGCTGCTGGTGGTCAACGCCAATCTCCTCATGGCCGTGGACCTGCGCCAGATGATGCGCTCGCACCGGGAAGCCGGGGCGGCCGCCACCGTCGGCGTCGTGCCGGTGCACGGCGCCTCCAATCCGCGGCCGCAGCGCGAGCGGCTGCACCTCGGGCAGGATGGCGGACTGCGCGGGCTCGAGGTGGACTACGAACCCGGCCCCGCCGAGACCGCCTACCGCATGGCCGGGATCTACCTGTTCGACCGGGCGAGCCTGAAGCAGATCCCGTCGGGCGTGTACTACGACCTGAAGGAGCAGTTCCTGCCGAAGCTCCTCGCGGGCGGCCGGCCCGTGCACACGCACCCGCTCGCGGGCTACCTGCGCGAGCTGAACAGCGCCGAGGACTACCTGCTGGCGCACTTCGATCTCTGCAACGGCCGCACCGGCTCGTCGCGCCTCGGCGAGGAGCTGGCGGACGGCATGTGGGTGCAGGGCGTCGTCGACCTGCCGCCGGATGTCATCGTCGTCGGTCCGGTCGTGCTCGGGCCGGGCGTCGTGGTCGGCTCGGGAGCGCGGCTCGTCGGTCCGCTCGTCATCGGGCGCGGCTCGGAGATCGGCGAGGGGGCCCACCTGCGCGAGACGGTCATCGGCGAAGAGGTCTCGGTCGGGGCTCGCGCCCGCGTCGAGCGCTCCATCCTCGCGGACGGCCTGCGCGTCGGCGAGGGAGCGGTGCTGAAGGACAGCCTCGCCACCTCGCAGCCGCTGTCGGTCGGCGACCTGAACCTGGTCGAGCGCGACCTGAAGATCGTCGTCGCCTCGCTGCCGTTCGAGCGCTTTCTCGGCCTCGGCGTGCGCCGCCGCGGCTACTCGGCGATCAAGCGCGCCTTCGACATCGTTTTCGCCTCGCTGGCCCTGGTCGCCGCGCTGCCGATCATGCTGGTGGTGGCGATCACCACGGCGTGGGATTCCGGCCTCCCGATCCTGTTCCGGCAGAGGCGGTGCGGCCGGGATGGACGGCCCTTCACCATGCTGAAGTTCCGATCGATGCGTCCCGACGCCGAGAAGATGCGCCAGGGTCTGCGCGAGCGCAACGAAATGGACGGGCCGGTGTTCAAGATCTCCAACGACCCGCGTTTCACGCGTGTCGGCCGGTTCCTCCGGCGCTACAGCCTGGACGAGCTGCCGCAGCTCTGGAACGTGCTGCGCGGCGACATGAGCGTGGTCGGCCCGCGCCCGCTGCAGGACGCGGAGATGCGCCTCAGCCCCGCCTGGCGCGAAGCGCGCCTGCGCGTCAAGCCGGGCCTCACCGGGTTGTGGCAGGTGTCGTCGCGTGAGAAGGGTCGCTTCCAGGACTGGATCCAGCACGATCTGCGCTACGTCCGGACCCAGTCGTTCTTCCTCGATCTGAAGATCGTCGTGCGGACCATCCTCGCCCTCGCCAAGGGCCTCTAGGATCTTTTTTTCGCCCATGAGCCGGACAAGACGAACCGTGGCGGTGCACCCCGGCGATGGTGCGGGCCAAAACGGCACAGCGAGGACGAAAGCGTCCCCGTCCGGCCCGGAACGGCCGGGTGCTTTGCCGGCGGCGGGGAGCGACGAGCGCATCCTGACCAGCCGGGAGGCGCGCGCCTTCCTGCGCATCGGCCGGACCAAGCTCCACGAGCTGACCCGGCGGCAGGTGATCCCCGCCTACCGTATCGGCGAAGGAAAGACGTCGTCGCTGCGCTACCTGCGCAGCGATCTGCTCGGCTGGCTGGTGCGCCAGCGGGTGTCCGGATGAGCGCCCCGCGTCCGCGCGTTCTCCTCGTGGTCAATAGCCTCGGCTACGGCGGCACCGAGCGGATGATCGAGCGCCTGGTGCTGACGCTCGAGGCGCGCGGCGAGGTCCGCTACACCGTCGCGTCGCTCGAAGGCCCCGGCCCGATCGGCGCGCGCCTCAAGGCGGCCGGGGTCGACGTGCGGGCGTTCCACCTGCCGGGCGGCGCGCTGCGGCAGATCCTCGGCGGCCGCCGCGCGCTGCGGCGCCTGCTGCGTTCGGAACGGTTCGACCTGGTTCACAGCTTCCTGTATCGTTCGCATTCCGCCTGCCGTCTGGCGCGCCTGGACGCGCCGGCGGCGCTGCCGCTGATCTCCTCCGAGCGCTGCCTCGGTGACAACCGCGGGTGGGCCATCCGCACGGTCAACCGGTGGACCGGGGCGATGAGCGATCGGATCCTGGCGGTGTCGGCGGCCGTGGCGGAGACGCTGGTGCGGCGCGATCGGGTCCCGGAGGAGAAGGTGGTCGTGGTTCCGAACGGGATCGAGGAGGCGGAGGTCTCGCCGCGGCGGCGCGCCCGCCTGCGCCGGGCCCTGGGGCTCGGCGACGCCGATGCGCTCCTGCTCTATCTCGGCCGGCTGCACCCGGAGAAGGGCCCCGATCTCCTGATCGAAGCGCTCGATCTCCTGCGCCGCCGCCGGTCGTCCGGCTGGCGCGCCGCCATCGTGGGCGACGGGCCGCTGCGCGACGCCCTGAAGCAGGAACTGGAGGTCAGGGGTCTCGACGATCGCGTCGTCATGCCGGGAGCCCGCCGTCGCGTCGAGCCGTGGCTCGACGCGGCCGACCTCCTGGTGCTGCCGTCGCGTGAAGAGGGGATGCCGGTGGCCGCCCTCGAGGCGATGATGCGCGGCCGGCCCGTGGTCGGCACCGCGGTCGGCGGCACGCCCGAGGTCGTCACCGAAGGGCGGACCGGCCGGCTCGTCCAGGCCGGCGACGTCGCCGGCCTGGCGGAGACGCTGGCGCAGCTCCTGGCCGACCGCGATCGCCTGAGCGCTCTCGGGACCGAGGCCGCGGCCGACGCCCGGCGCCGCTTCACGCTGTCGCGCATGGCGGACGCGACCCTGCACGAATACCGGCGCCTGCTCGTCCCCGCAAGCGCTCCGGCCGGCGCCATGGCCCCGGCGAGGATCGACTGATGTGCGGCATCGCGGGGTACTACAACTTCCGCTCCGGCCGGCCCGCCGAGCGCGGCATCGTCGAGGCGATGACCCGGGCGCTGCGCCACCGCGGTCCCGATGACGAGGGCTATCTCGTCGAAGGCCCGCTCGCCCTGGGGATGCGCCGCCTGAGCATCGTCGACCTGGTGGGCGGCCACCAGCCGATCGGCAGCGAGGACGGCGGCGTGCAGCTCGTCTTCAACGGCGAGATCTACAACCACCGCGCCCTGCGCCGTGACCTGGAGGCCGCCGGGCACCGCTTCCGCACCCGCGCCGACACCGAAGTGGTGGTGCACGGCTACGAGGTGCACGGCGACCGCGTCCTCGATCACCTCAACGGCATGTTCGGGCTGGCGCTGTGGGACGGTCCCGCCCGCCGCCTGCTCCTCGCCCGCGATCGTCTCGGCGTCAAGCCGCTCTACTGGACCGCCCTTCCGGGCGGCATCGCCTTCGCGTCCGAGCTCAAGGCCCTGCTGCTCCATCCGGAGGTGGAGCGGCGCTTCGATCCGGAGTCGCTGCGCCAGTACCTCGCGTGGGAATACATCCCGGCGCCGCGCACGCCGTTCCAGGGCATCCACAAGCTGCCGGCGGCGACCCTGCTCGCGGTCGAGGCGTCGGGCTGGCGGCAGGAGGTCTACTGGCGCCTGCGCCAGGGGTCCCCGATCGAGGACCCGCGCGAGGCCGAGGAGGAGTTGCGCCGTCACCTCGAGCGCTCGGTGCGCCTGCAGATGGAGGCGGACGTCCCGGTCGGGGCATTCCTCTCCGGCGGACTCGACAGCAGCGCCCTGGTCGCGACGCTCTGTGAAGTGCGCGGCGGGCCGGTGCACACCTTCTCGATCGGCTTCGGCGAAGCCGATTTCGACGAGACCGGCCACGCGCGCAAGGTGGCGCAGACGCTCGGCACCGTGCATCGCGAGGAGATCCTGTCGCCGGACTGCCTCGACCTCGTGCACCAGGCGGCCGGGTTCCTCGACGAGCCGTTCGCCGACAACTCGATCCTGCCGACCTATCTCGTGTCGCGCATGGCGCGGGAGAGCGTCAAGGTCGCGCTGTCGGGGGACGGCGGCGACGAGCTGTTCGCGGGCTACGACCACTACAAGGCCGAGCGGCTGCTCGGGTGGTACGCGCGGGTGCCGGCCGCGGCGCGGCGCGCCGCTCTCGGCGTGATGGGCAAGGACGTCGACCGGCGTCCGACCAAGCGCGGCGGGGTCCGCCGCCGGCTGCGCCGCCTCGAGGCGGCGCTCGAAGGCCCCGCCTTCCTGTCGCAGGCCCGCTTCATGGTCCGCAGCCGCGACGAGGTGCGCGCGGGTCTTCTGCCCGATCCGGGGCCGGAGGACGCGGCCCTGGGATGGGCGGAGCCCTTCGCCGCGGTCGTGCGCGACTCGCCCTTCCCGCCGGGCCTGGAGCACCAGCAGTTCATCGATCTGAAGACGTTCCTGGCCGAGGACATCCTGATGAAGACCGACCGCGCCAGCATGGCGGTCTCGCTCGAGGCGCGCGTGCCGTACCTGGATCACGAGCTGGTCGAGTTCGCGTTCCGGCTGGCGCCGCGCCTGAAGCTGCGCGGCCTCGTCGGCAAGTGGATCCTGAGGCGCGCGTTCCGCACGAAGCTGCCGGCCTCGATCCTCCGGCGCCGCAAGAGCGGGTTCTCGGTGCCGATCGGCGCCTGGCTGCGCGGCGACCTGCGCGCTCTGGCGCAGGATCTGCTCGACCCGAAGCGTCTCGCCCGCCAGGGGTTGTTCGATCCCGCCCGCACGCAGGCGCTGCTCGCGGAGCACCTCTCCGGCCGCGCCGATCACGCGCGCCTGCTCTGGGCGCTGGTGATGTTCGAGCTGTGGCACGACCGCTGGGCGGCCGCAGGTCCCGCTCCGGCCGTCCGCTCCGCCGTGGCCGCGGCCGCCTCCGTCGGGAAGGGAGGGCCGGCCTGATGCAGGACGACCGGCTTCTCAATCTCTCGTACTGGACGGAGCTGGCGTCGCGCCGCCGCTGGCTCATCATCGGCTGCACCGTCGGCGTGTTCGCGTCGGCGACGGTGTTCAGCCTCATGCGTCCGAAGCTGTACGAGGCGACCAGCACCCTCCTCCTGAGCCGGCAGCGGGTCCAGGCCATCGACATGCAGGACCTCTACACCAAGAACACTCAGGGGACGCGGCCCAACGAGGTGGTGGCGGCGCAGATGGAGATCCTCAAGAGCACCTCGGTGCTCGAGCGCGCCGTGCGCGACATGGAGGAGCGGGGCCTCCTGCACTTCGATCAGCCCGACGAAGGGGACAAGCCCCCGCTCCTGCACCGCGTCCTCATCGCCGTGCACCTGCGACCGCCCGAGCCGCCGCCGACCCCGGACGCCCGCCGGCGCGGCTACATCCGCGATCTGGCCGACCGGATGTCCGCCGGCACCCGCGGCGGCAACGCCTTCATGGCGATCTCCGTGCAGAGCCGCAGCCCCGAGATGGCGGCGGAGACCGCCAACGCCATCACCAACGCCTATCTCAAGAACACCCGCGAGCTCATGCGGCGCAGCGCCGACGACGCGGTCGAGTGGCTGTCCGGCAAGCTGCGCGAGCAGCGCGACAAGCTGCTCGATTCGGAGGAGCGCCTGCGCAGCATCTCCGGCCCGAATCCGCAGGCCGACGACATGGACCGCCTGTCGGTCCAGGAGATGAGCCGCATCCAGGCGGCCCTGCTCGATGTCCGCCTGATGATGCTGCGGGCGGAAACGGGCGGCCCCACGCCCGGCGCGGGCGGAACGACGGAGTCCGCCCCCGCGAATTCCAGCGTCGACGACGCGGTCAACGGGGCGCTGCGCGACAAGGTGCAGCAGGAGCTGGTGGACACCGTCGCAAATCTCCAGAGACTGCGCCGCACCTACGGCGAGAACCACCCCGACGTCATCGCGGCCGCCGAGAAGGAGAAGCAGCTGCGCGCCGATTTGCAGCGCCTGGAAGCGCTGGCGCCGCGCCCCCGCAGCGGCGGGGCGGGGCAGCGGCTGACCACCGCCGACACCGAGTCGCTCAAGGCTCAGGAGCGGCTGCTGAAGCAGCAGCTCGACGGCGTGCTGCAGTCCTCCTCGGCCAAGGGGGAGGCGGCGATGAAGTACGCCATCGCCAAGAAGGAGGTCGAGATCAACCGGTCGCTCTACAACGAGATGCTGACCCGGTTGAACGAGATCACCATCGCCGCCGGTCTCGACCCGGGCTCGGCCGAGACGTTCGAGCTCGCGCGCATCCCGCGCGCGCCGTTCTCGCCGCAGCACACGCAGACCATCCTGCTCGGGCTGGCGGGAGGACTCCTCCTCGGCCTGGCCGCGGCGGCCCTGCGCGACCACCTCGACCAGTCGCTGCGGGATCCGGGGCAGGCGAACGACCTGCTGCGCGCGCCGGTGCTCGGCATCATCCCCGACCACCGCTCGATCGTCGGCCGTCCCGAGCCGCGCAAGGGGACGCGCCTCTACGTCGGCCAGGGCGAGGAGTCGGTCAGCGCCGAAGCGTACCGCGTCCTGCGCTCGCACATCGAGGGCACGCTGACGCCCGACGAGTCGCGCATCCTCATCCTGACGAGCGCCGTGGCGGGGGAGGGGAAATCCACCACCGCGGCCAACCTCGCCGCCGCGTTCGCCGAGTCGGGGCGGCGGGTGCTGCTCATCGACGCCGACTTCCGGCGCCCGACGCTCCGGAAGGTGCTCGGGGTCGAGGTCCCGGAGGATCACCAGCTGGCGATGGTCCTGAACGGGATGAAGGCCCCGGAGAAGGCGATCGTCGACTCCGGCGTGCCCGACCTCGACTTCATCGGCCACCGCGTCAACGGCAAGATCCCCGACGGCAGCAAGACGACCGAGGCGTTCAAGAAGCTCTTCGCCTGGGGGCGGGATCGCTACGACCGCATCATCGTGGACCTGCCGGTCCTGATGGTCGCGCCGGGGGTCACCGAGCTCGGCCGCGCCGGCGGCACGGTCCTGCTCGTGCACCGCCCCGGCTGGATCCCGGCGCCGGTGCTCGACCAGGTGCGCCAGCACCTCGCGATGGCGCGCACGCGCCTGCTCGGCGCGATCCTGAACGGCACCGGGGCGCGGTGGACGGCGTCGCAGTACCTGCCGGTCTACTACCACGCCGCCTACTACTCGCGGAAGACCGAGGCGCCCTGACGATGAGCAGGGCGTGGCCTGTCCTGGGTCGACTGGCCTGGTGGAGCGGCCTCACGCCGATCGCTTCGCGGCGGGTGCAGCGGTCGGGCGCGAGCCTCTGGACGGTGCTGGCGTACCATCGGGTCGGTCCCCGTGCCTCCGACGGGGGACCCGACGCCGTGAGCCCCGATCGCTTCCGTGCTCACCTGCGCTACCTGAAGGCGCGTTACGACGTGGTGACGGTCGGCCAGGCGCTCGAGGCGCTGCAGCGCGCCGGCGCCCGCCGCCCGCTCCTCAGCGTGACCTTCGACGACGGCTATCGCGACAACGTCACCGCCGCCCTGCCGATCCTGCAGGAGGAGGGTTGCCGCGCCACCCTCTTTCCGACCCTGGAAGCGGTCGAGGAAGGGCTCGCCCCGTGGCCCCACCGGCTCGCCGCCGGCCTGACGTGGCTGGCGCAGCAGGGACGCACGGCGGACTGGCCGGAGCCGCTCCGGCTCCTCGCGGAACGGCGGGGGAACGGATCGGCGCCGATCGCGGCCGCGGTGACGGAGGCGAAGCGGCTGTCCGGGGAGGAATGCGCCCGCCTGGTCGCCGAAGTGGATCGCCGGACCGGGGGAGCGCGGCCGCCTGCCGAGATGCTCTCGGCCGACGAGCTCCGGCGCTGGCGGGACGCGGGGATGGAGATCGGATCGCACACCCACCGCCACCCGATCCTCACGCGGCTGTCCTCCTCCGGACGCCGCGCCGATCTCCTGGCCTCGCGCCAGGGACTCGAGAAGATGCTCGGATCCCCGGTGCGCCTGCTCGCCTATCCGAACGGCCGCACGGCGGACTGGGACGGTGCGGTGATCGAGGACGCGCGGGCCGCCGGCTACGATGCGGCCGTCACGACGATCGAGGGGGTGGCGTCGGGCGCGCGGTTCGATCCGTTCCGCATCCCGCGCATCAGCGTCGGCGATGACGACGTGCCGTCCCTCGCGCTGCGCCTGCTGCCGGGGGTGGCGCGGGCGCGGGCGCGATGGCACGCGCGCCGCAGCGCCGCGGCGCGGCGCGGGCTGTCGATCGCCTTCATCGGCGGGCGGGGCGTCGGGGCCGCCTACAGCGGCATCGAGCGCTATTACGAAGAGCTGGGGAGCCGCCTGGCCGCCAACGGGTCGGAGGTGATCGCCTATTGCCGGCCGCGCTTCGCGCCCGAGGGGAAAACCTGGCGCGGCATCGTGGTGCGGCGTGTTCCGACCGTGCGCTCCAAGCACTTCGAGACGTTCGTGCACACCGTGCTCTCCACCCTCGACGTCTGCTTCCGGCGCGTCGACCTGGTGCAGTTCCACGCGCTCGGATCATCGCCGTTCGCCTGGCTGCCCCGCCTGTTCGGCAAGCGGACCATCGTCTCCGTGCGCGGGCTCGACTGGCAGCGCGCCAAGTGGGGGGCGCTCGCCCGCTTCTACCTCCGGTTCTGCGAGACGACGTCGATGGTCTGTCCCGACGCCACGGCGGTGGTCTCCCGCACGCTGCGCGATCACTTCGAGGCGCGCTTCGGCCGGTCGGTGCGCTACATTCCGAACGGCGTCGCCCACACGGAGCGCCTCCGTCCCGACGCGATCCGCCGCTTCGGCCTCGGGGAGCGGGACTATTTCCTCTACGCCGGGCGCCTGTCGCCGGAGAAGGGGCTGCACGTGGCCATCGACGCGCACGCCGGCATCGACGGCGTGCGCTTCGTGCTGGCCGGCGGATCGAGCTACTCCGAGTCGTACATGGCCTCGCTCCGGGAGCAGGCCGGGGAGGGGGTCGTGTTCACCGGTTTCCTGACCGGCGCGCCGCTGCAGGAGATTTACTCCAACGCGCTGGCGTTCGTCCTGCCCTCCTGCATGGAAGGATTGTCGGTGGCGCTGCTCGAAGCGATGTCGTACGGGCTGCCGGTGATCGCCAGCGACATCCCGGAGAACCGGGAGCTGGTGGACGAGTGCGGCGGCTACCTGTTCCGACTCGACGACGTGGAGGATCTGCGGCGCGTCATGCGGGAGGTTGCGGCCGCGCCCGAAGCGGCCCGGCTCGTGGGGGAGCGGGCGCGACAGCGGGTCCGGGAGCGCTTCGACTGGGATCGCATCGCGGCGGAGACCGCGGCCTTCTATCGTGAAGTGATGGCCGGTTCGGGACGGGCGCCGCTGGCACACGAGGCCCCGGCCGGTTCGAACGGGTCCGCCGCCGGCGGGGCCGCCCCGGCCGATCCGGCCGCGGGGACGTGAACAACCGCACAGCGGAGGACGTCATGCGGAACTCCGACGGCACCACCGCGGACATCCGGGAAGGCTTTCGCCGCGGGCTCGAACGCCATCGCGAGGCCATCGACGGTCTCGCCGGAGAGCCGCTCGCGCGGCTCTTCGATCTCGTCCACCTGGTGCACGGCACGCTCGCCGCCGGGGGGAAGGTCCTCGCCTGCGGCAACGGCGGCAGCGCCTCCGACGCCCAGCACTTCGTCGCCGAGCTGGTCGGTCGCTACCGCGACGAGCGGCCGGCCCTGGCGGCCGTGGCGCTCAACACCGACGGGGCGGTCCTGACCTGCGTCGCCAACGACTATGACTACGAGCGCCTCTTCGCCCGCCAGGTGGAAGCGCTCGGGCGGCCGGGCGACCTCCTGCTGGCGATCAGCACCTCGGGCCGCTCGCCCAACGTCCTGCGGGCCCTCGAGACCGCGCGGGCCCGGGGTCTCAAAACCGCGGCGCTCCTCGGGCGGGACGGCGGACCGGCGCGATCGCTTGCCGATCTCGCTCTCGTGGTCGAGGCCGGCGAGACGGCGCGCATCCAGGAGGCGCATGCGGTGCTGATCCATCTCCTGTGCGAGGCGCTGGATCGGCTCCTCGGCACGCCTGCCGCCGGGGCATGAAAGCCTCGCCCGCCGCGCTCAAGAGCTGGCGCCTCGCCGCCCTCGGCGCGATGGGCGACCCGGCGGCCCGGCCGGCCTTCGCGCTGACCATCGCCGTGGCCACCTTCGCGAGCGGGTGGGCCATCGCGTTCCTTTCACCGTCCCTGGCGCTCGCGGTCATCGGCGGCGTGGTCGGGCTGACCCTGTGGCTGCAGGCGCCGGAGCTGGGCGTCTACGCCCTGGTGGCGATCCTGCCGTTCAGCCTCCAGTACCAGGTCGGCGGGATCCAGGACGTGACCATCCGCGATGCGCTCATCGTCGCGGTGGGGGTGTCGGTGCTCTCGACGCTCATGTCGCGGACGCGGCGGGCGGATCGGCTGAAGACGCGATTCACGCGGCGCATCCTCTGGATCTGGGTGCCGCTCCTCGTCTGGGGGGCGATCACCTTCGTCCTCGGTCCGGCCAACCAGTCGTTCCTGAAGGACTCGTTCCACAACGCGTGGTACATCTGGGGCGACACCGGGCGATCGATGTTCGTCTTCCCGCTCGTGCTGATCGGCCTCGGCCACCTGCGCTCGGTGGACCTGATCCAGGACATTCTCTCCGGCGTCGGCGCGGGCGTGTCGATCAACGCCATCCTGCTGGCCATGGGGAGCGACGACAACGCCATCGGCCATTTCGATCACAACAACCAGCTGGCCGGCTACCTGGTCATGGTGCTGCCGCTCACCCTCGCGCGCGCGGTGATGCACCCGGACCGGCGCACGCGCATCTTCAGCGCCGTGACGGCGGTCCCGATGCTGCGCGCCCTCTGGCTCGCCGGCTCGCGCGGGGGACTCGTCGCCTTCCTCGCGGCGCTGGCGGTCCTGGCGCTGTTCATGCCGAAGCGCCGTTTCGCCGCGGGCGCGATCGTGGGGCTGGCGGTCCTGGCGATGGTGGTCGGCATGCGCGGGGGCGACATCCCGATGCTGAACCGCTTCCTGGTGCTGCGCGACGTCAAGGATGTCGAGACGTTCCAGTGGCGCCAGGAGCAGTGGCAGATCTTCATCGAGCGCATCCGCCAGCGGCCCCTCCTCGGGTGGGGATCGGACGTCGACGAGTCTCTCAAGGATCTCGACCGGGCGCGCACCGCGCACAACGCCTTCCTCGCGCTGGCGGTGAAATCGGGCATCCCGGCGACCTGCGCCTGGATCGTCATCCTGGCGCTCTCCGTCGTCGAGGCGCTGCGCCGGGTGATGTCGCCGCGCCGTCTCGACGTGCGCTGGTTCTGGGCCGGCATGCTGGCGTTTCTCGCCGCCATCGTGGTGCACAACCTGGTGGAGTCGATGCTCCTGACCACCGTCAGCCAGGGGATCTTCTGGACCCAGATGGCGTGCGCCGCCTACCTCTCCTACATGCAGGAGCAGGAGCGCGGCGCCGTCTCCCTGCCGGCGTCGCCGGCCGCCGCCTGACGAGGCGTCGCTGCGTCTCGTCGTCGTCGCGCCGGAGTTCCCGCCCGCCGTGGGCGGGATGGAAGTGCACGCCGCGCGGCTGGTGCAGGCGCTCGCGGCGGCGCACCGGCTCGAGGTCGTCGTGCCGCGGGAACGCGCCGTCCCGGAGATGGACGGCGTCCGGTTCCATGCCGAGCTGACAGAGCACTTCGGCGCGACCCTGCGGCGCACGGCCGCCCTCGTCGCGCGCGTCGCGCCGGACGCCGTCCTGGCCCTGAATGCGGGCTCCGCCGCGATCGCCCGCCTCGTCGCCGTTCCGGTCGTGACGCGGGTGGTGGGCAACGACTTCGAGCGGGCCTGGGTCGGACCGCACCTCCCCGGCCGGTTCGCCTGGTGGCGATTGCCTTCGTCCGGCGGCTTCTCGCCGGGGCGGTGGCTGCGCCGCGCCGACCAGGCGTACCGCAACCGCGCCGCCCTGCGCAGCCTGGCCGCGTGCCGCATCGTTCTCGCGAACAGCGGCTGGACGCGCGACGCCCTCGCACGCCGCGGCGTCACCGGCCCCGAGGTGCGCGTGCTCGTCGGAGGTGTGGACCTCGGTGATTTCCGCCCGCGCGATCGCGATGCGGAGCGGCAGGCCCTCGGTCTTCCCGGCGGGCCGATCCTGTTCTCCGCCGCGCGGCTGACGCGCAAGAAGGGCTTCGACATCCTGCTGCGCGCCCTGCCGGCCGTGCTGGCGCGGCATCCGGACCTGCTCCTGCTCCTCGCCGGCCAGGGGGAGGAGGAGCCGGCGCTGCGGGACCTGGCGGAGAGCCTCGGCATCGAGGCGAGCGTCCGCTTCCTGGGCGGGGTCGGCCACGACCTCCTGCCGCGCTACATGGCGGCGGCCGATGTGTACCTGCAGCCGTCGCGCGCCAGCCGGGACGAGCGTGACGAGAGCGTCGACGTGGAGACGATGGGACGGGCGGTCTGCGAGGCGGCCGCCTGCGGCCGCCCGGCGATCGTCAGCCGGAGCGGCGGCCTGCCCGACGTCGTGCAGGATGGACAGACCGGGCTCCTGGTTCCGGAAGCGGACGCGCCCGCGCTGGCCGCGGCCATCGCGCGCCTCGTCGACGACACGGCGCTCTGCGCCCGGATGGGAACGGCGGCGGCGGAGCGGGCGCGCCGCGAGTTCGGGTGGGACACGGTGGCGCGCCTGACGGAAGCGGCGCTTCAGGACGCGCGCGCGGCCAGGCGCTCCTCGTAGACCGCGAGCGTGGCCTCGATCATGGCGGCGCGGCCGTAGCGTTCGCGCACCCGCTGCGCCCCCGCTTCGCCGTAAGCGCGGGCCCGCCCCTCGTCCGCGAGGAGCGCCTGCGCCGCCGCGGCCAGCGCGGCCGGGTTGCGCGGCGGGACGACGAGCCCCGTCACACCGTCGGCCACGACCTCGCGGTTGCCGCCGATGTCGGTGGCCACGACCGGGCGGCCGCTCGCCATCGCCTCGAGGATGCTGTTGCTCGTGCCCTCCTCGGCGGCGGAGGCCTGCACGTAGAGGTGCAGCGTGGCGTACACCGTCTCCGGGCGCGACACCGTCCCGAGCCAGTCGATCGCCTCGAAGACGCCGTGGCGGCGGGCGGCCTCCCGCACGCGGTCCGCGAGGCCCCCGTCCCCGGCCAGCACCAGGCGCACGCGCGGGTCTCCGGCGCGCAGGCGGGCCAGCGCCTCGACGAGGCCGGCGTGGTCCTTGCGCCGTTCCATCTGCGCCACCATCCCGAGCCGCCGGACATCCGCGAACGGCGGCAGGCCATCGGCTCGCGCCGTGTCGAAGCGCTCGAAGGTCAGGCCGTTGCGCACCACCTCGACGCGCCGCCCCGACACGCCGCGCCTGACGAGATCGTCCCGCCCGGCATCGGAGTTGGCGATGATCACGTCGCACAAAGGCGCGAGGAGGACCTCGCCCGCGTAACGCGGCCAGCCTTCGATGCCGGTCGATCGCAGCGACGAGACTACGAGCGGCGGCCGGTGCCGCAGCCGCGCCAGGCGGCCATAGAAGTTCGGCAGGAAGAGGAAGGTGTGGATGACCTCGGCGCCGATGGTTCCCGCGATGCGCGCCAGCGCCGATGCGGGCGAGAGATCCCAGCGCCAGCGCCTCGGGCACGGGTGGATCGGGATCCCGTGACCGGAGAGCTCCGAGGTCAGCGGGCCTCCCGGCTCGAGGACCGCGACTTCGACGCGCCAGCCGGGACGCGCGTGCAGGCCGAGGGCGAGCTCCACGCACTGGCGCTGCGCCCCGGCGCGGTTCAGGTCCTGGGTGACGAGGAGGGCCGTGCGCACGCGGCCGCTCATGCCGGAGGCGCCGGCCGGGTGTCGTGCCGCCCGAGCGCGGCTTCGCAGGCGCCGAGGACGCGGCGGGCGTTGTCGGTCCAGGTCAGGTGCGCGCGCGCCCGGGCTGCGGCCGCCTGTCCCAGGCGGGTCCGCAGCGCCCCGTCGTCCACCAGCCGCAGGACCATCTGCGCGAGCGCCGCGGCGTCGCCGGGTGGGAAGAGGAGCGCGTGCACGCCGTCCTCCACCAGGTCCGAGAGGGCCGGGTAGCCCGGGGCGACGACCGCCCGGCCCGCCGCCATCCACTCGACCACCTTGAGCGGCGAGCCGTAGAAGAGCGTCTCCGGCAGGAGGCCGATGTCGAAGGCCGCGGTGAGGGCCGGGATGCGCGCGTGCTCGACTCGCCCGGTCATCACCACGCGGTCCCCGAGCGGCCGCACCGCCTCGCGGACCGCTCCCGCCTCCGGTCCATCGCCCACGAGCAGGAAGCGCACCCGCGGGCGCAGCCGGCCGACCTCCAGGATGGTCTGCGCCAGGAGGTCGGTGCCGTGCCAGCGGCGGAACGACCCGACGAAGCCGACCACCGCGTCTGCGTGCCCGGTGCGCGCCAGGATCGGATCGGGCGGGAGATCGGGACGGAAGCGGTCGACGTCGGCGCCGTTCGGGGCGACGACGACGCGGTCCTCCACGAGACCGAGGGATTCCACCAGCATCCGCTTCAAGGTCGAGGACACGACCGCCACGCCGTCGGCGCGCCGCAGCTTCCACGCATCGATCCAGCGCGAGACGAACGGCAGGTGGAGGTACTCGTCGAGGAACAGGCGACCCTCCTCGGTCGGGGCGTTGACCTCGAAGACGAGCGGCAGGCCGAGGCGCCGGGCGGTGATGACCGGGGACGCGGTCAGCGTGTGGTCGCGCACCAGGAGAACGTCCGGGCGAAGGCGGCGGAGCAGCGCCGTCTCGGCGCGCACGTAGAGGGGATTCCAGAAGATCTCCTTCGGCTCGTGCAGGTAGCGCCCCAGGTGGCGCTTCAGCACGGCGCGTCCGCGGGAGGCAAGGCCCGCGCCCGCCGCGGAGCCTCCGGAACCGTCGGCGGCGGCGAGGTTCATCGGGCAGACCTCGATCTCGTGCCCGAGCCGGCGGGCACCCTCGGCGAACTGGCGCACGTGGTGCCGGCCGGTGTCCCCTTCGACGAGGTAATGGAGATAGGCGAGCCGCATGCCTCAGGACGTGCCGGTCGCGGCGCGCCCTGGCGCGGCGTCGACCCGCTCACGAAACCAGATCTCGAGCACCATCGCGAGCCAGATGTCGGCGCTCAGGTCGCGCTCGCCGCGCTGGTGCGAGGCCAGCAGGCGATCGAGTCCGGAGGGCGACAGGATGCCGCGGGTCCGCGTGCGCGGGTCGGCGAAGAGATCCCGGGCCATGCCGAACAGATCACCGCGCAGCCACGCCGCGAGCGGCAGCCCGAATCCCTGCTTGCCCCGCGCCAGCAGCGCCGGCGGCAGGAGCTCCGCGGCCACCTCCCGGAGAATGCGCTTGCCGCGGCCGCCGCGCAGCTTCACGCGCGTGGGCAGGCGGAACGCCAGCTCGAGCACCTGGTGATCGAGGAGCGGAACGCGGAGCTCGAGCGAGTGCAGCATGCTGGTGCGGTCCGCCTTCACGAGGATGTCGTCGGGCAGGTAGGTCTCGACGTCCAGGCGCTGCAGCCGGGCGACCTCGTCCGGAGCGTCGATGCCGGCGTGCAGGCGGCGGAACAGGGCGAACGGGTGCTCGGCCGCGGTGTGGCGCACGAAATCCGGTTCGAGGAGCCACGTCCGGGTCCCGGGATCCACCCCGCCCATCAGCTCGGCGTAGCGATCGGCCGGCCCCGCCTGCAGCATCCGGAGCAGGCCCTTGCCGCGCACCCATTCCGGCACGCGGCGATCGACGGGCCCGAGGACGGCCCGGCGCAGGGACGCGGGCAGGAGGTCGGCCGCCTGCAGTCGTTGTGCCTTCGGGTAGACGTCGTAGCCCGCGAATCCCTCGTCGCCGCCGTCTCCGGACAGGCAGACCTTGACCTCCGATGCGGCGACGCGCGCGATGGCGCTCGTGGGCACCGCCGACGCGTCGCCGAACGGCTCGTCGAAATGGGCCACGAGCGCGGGCAGGTCTTCGATGCGATGGGGCTCGAGCAGGTGCTCGACGTGACGGGTGCCGTAGCGCTCGGCCACCATCCGCGCGAAAGGCCCCTCGCTGAACCCGGCGTCCCTGAAGCCGATGGTGAAGGTGCGCAGCGGGCCGGCCGCCGCTTGGGCCGCGAGCGCGACCACGAGGCCGCTGTCGATGCCGCCGGAGAGGAGCGCCCCCACCGGGACGTCGCTGCGGAGATGGATCCGGACCGCCTCCTCGAGCGTGGCACGCACCTCCTCGCGCAGCACACGCGATGGACGGCGGTCGACTTCCGCCGGCAGGCCCCAGTAGCGCCGGGTCTCGATCCGCCCGTTCTCCGCGACGAGCACGTGGGCGGGTGGCAGCTTGCGGATCCCCGCGAAGGCGGTGCGCGGCGCGGGGATGTACTGCCAGGTCATGAAATCGGACAGGGCCAGGGGGTCGAGATCGTGCGGCACGTCCGGGTGCAGCAGGATCGCCTTGATCTCCGACGCGAAGACGAGCGCGCGGGCGCTTTGGAACACGTAGAGCGGCTTGATGCCCACGCGATCGCGCGCCAGGAGCAGGCGCCGCGCGCGCGGGTCCCACAGCGCGAAGGCGAACATGCCGCGCAACGGTTCGACGCACAGAGCACCCCGCTCCTCGTAGAGATGCAGGATCACCTCGGTGTCGCTCTTCGTCGTGAACGGATGCCCGCGGCGCAGCAGGTCTTCCCGCAGCTCGAGGAAGTTGTAGATTTCGCCGTTGTAGCTCAGGCGGGCCTCGCCGTCCGACGTGCACATCGGCTGCGATCCCCCTTCCAGGTCGAGGATCGAAAGACGCCGGTGCGCGAGCCCCAGGGGACCGTCGACGAAAAACCCCTCGCCGTCCGGACCGCGGTGCGTCAGGGAGGCCGACATGGCGGCGAGCAGGCCGCGATCGGCGGGACGCCCCTCGAGCGACAGGAAGCCGGCGATGCCGCACATGTCCGATCAGCCGCCCGCGGCCGTGCCCGCGGTCGTGGCCGGGCGGGCCGCTTCGAGGATCAGGATGGAGCGCGCCCGGTGGCCGGGCAGGCGGAAGCGATCCGGCCCGGGAAAGCGCGCCAGCACGCGATAAGGTCCCCCGGGAGCGAACCAGCCCGCGGCCGGATCGCGATCCGGCTCGGCCGAGGAGAGAACGAGGATGCCGCCCGGCTCCACGGCCGGAGGGAGCGCCGTGTCGAGGCTCAGTCGACGCAGCGCATGGCGGCCGACCGCGAAGCGCGGCATGAACGTCGCGAGGGGCCGGTCGGATCGCAGCGTCACGCAGCCCCCCGGCGCGAGTGTCGCGTTGAGCCAGGCGCCGGCGGCATCCCCCGGATCGGGGCGCCGGTACGACTGGGCCGACGCGGCGGCGTGACCGGCGAGCAGGACCGCGAGCGTCGCGACGGCGAGGCGGCCCGCCGGCCGCGCCGGGCCGGGCGCCAGCCGCGCCAGGCGATCGGCGCCGAGCCCCGCGATCGTCGCGACGAGCGGGACGATCACGAGCGCGATGCGTGTCACACCGAGGAACCCGCCGAACACCACGAGCACGAAAGCGAGAACGAGGCCGAGACCCCGGCGCAGCGGAGTCGGCTCGAAGAAGGCCACGCCGATCCCGGCGAGGAGCAGCGGCAGCACGACCGGGGACAGGTCCCCGCCCGCGAGCGCCGCCAGGAAGGCCCCGAGCTTCGCGGCACTGAAATTCCCATAGCCCCAGCCGCTGCCGGCCAGGTGATGCCGGGCCTCCCCGGTGAAGAGATCCGGGTGCAGGATCGCCAGGGGATTGAGCACGACGACGGTGGCGGCTCCGGTCACGGCCCAGGCTCCGGCGCACCGCCACCAGGTCGAGACCGGTGCCCGCGGACGGACCACGAGGACCGCCATCGGAGCGGCGAGGGCCAGGAGCGCGTAGGGGGGAGAAGCGGAGGCGGCGATGCCGATCGCGATGGCGTGGCCGACCCAGGCCAGCGGACGCATCCGCTCCGCCGCGACGAACGCCGTGACGGCACCCAGGAAACCGAAGAGGGCGGCGAACGCGTGCGGCTTGGCGACGTGCGCGGCCGCGATGGCGAGGGGAGCCAGCCCGGCGAGCACCCCGCACGCGATGCCCGTGGCCCCGCAGCCGCACCGGCGCAGCACGAGCGCGATGGCGGACGCGAGCAGCGCGATCGACACGACGCTGACGCCGCGCCCCAGCAGGTACATGCGCCGCAGCAGCGCCGGATCCCGGAGCAGCGCGGCACGATCGGGCAGCTGCGGCAGCACGCCCAGCGCCCATCCCGCTCCTTCGGCGAGGGCCACCGCTCCGAGATAGACGTGCCCGTACAGGAACGCCCGCGCGTCCAGCCGCGCCGGCTCGCGGACGATCTTGCCGAGCGAGGAAAAGGCCTCCATCTCGTCCGGGTCGTCGCTGCTCATGAGGAACGGCACCAGCTCGCTGCGGAGCCAGGTTTCCTCGCGGCCGGTCCCGGCGGGGTCGATCGGTCCGGCGCAGGCGGCGACCGGATCGCCGGCCTCGTCCCGCTCGTCGCCGCCGGGTTCGGGCTCGGCGAGGGCCGCCAGGATCGCGGGCCGTGTCGCGGCATCGGGCAGGAGCAGCTGGAGCCTCTGCTCGCTCGGGAGTCCCCAGCCGATCCCGGGGAGGCAGACGAGAAGCGCCGCGGCCGCTGCCAGGACGGACGCGAGAACGTCCCCCTTCACGCGCGCGCCCGCCTCCAGGAACGCAGGAGCGTGCCGGCGGCCCGCGTGGCCGCGACCCGTTCCTCCGGACGGATGACCCGGAAGGCGACGGCGAGGAGCGGGAAAGAAAGAAGGAGCGCCAGCCGTGCCGCCGCGTCGACCACGAACGGCAGCGCCGGCAGCGACAGCCCGATGACGAGCGCCGGGAGGGCCGCGGCCGCCAGACCCGCGAACCGCCTCCACTCGAGCGGCGTCGGATAGTGGCGGCGGAGCATCGTCAGGACCCCCGTCAATTGCACTCCGAACGCGCAGATGGCGGAGAGGGCCGCCCCGTACGCCGCCAGGCGCGGCACCAGGAGCGCGTTGCACGCGAGGCTCGTCATGGCGCCCATGGCGGCGCAGCCGGCGATGAGCGGCACCTTCTCCGCCACCACGAGGCCGTTGCCGAGCGAGTTGGAGAGTCCGCTCAGGACATAGGCGATGCAGACGAGGGGCACGTAGTGCGCCGCCGACTGGAACTCCGCTCCCGCGGCGAGGCGCAGGAACGCCGGCACCGCGAGGGTCATCCCGACGGTCGCGAGGGTCAGGAGGCCGGCCACGGCGGTGGCGACCCGGGCCAGGATCTGCGGCGCGTCATCGCGGTGCGACAGCCCGAAGAACATCGGCGTCCAGGCGCGCTGCAGCGGCATGACGATCAGCAGATCGAGGAGAGCCCCGAACTTGTAGCCGAGGGCGTAGACGCCCAGGGCCCCGAGCCCCGCCAGGGTCCCGAGGAAGAAGCGATCGGAGAGATTGACGACGAAGCTGGCCGCGAAGACCGGGATCATCGCCAGGCCGTAGTGCAGCGCGGCGCGGAACAGCCGGCGATCGAACGTCCAGGTGGCGCGCGGCAGGAGGGCCAACGCGCCGAGGAGCGTCACGGTCAGGAAACCGGCGACGTTCCCGGCGAGCACCCCGGTGAGCGTGTAGCCGCGGCCGAGGACGAGGTACAGCGTGACGCTCGACTGCGTCACGAGCTGCGCCAGGCTCAATCCGACGTACAGGTGCGCCCGCCCGGCGGCGCGCAGCATCTCGAGCGGAATCACCGTGAACTGCGCCAGGACCACCCAGAGGATCACGGCGCGCACCACGAGCAGCCCCTCCGGCCCCGGCGCCACGAGCGGCGCCAGGACGCCCTGGAGCAGCCAGCCGATCGATCCGAGGGCCAGGGTCGTCAGGAGCGTGAACAGGGTCGTGGTCCCGAGCAGCCGGCGCCGGGACGCCTCGTCCGGGCAGTCCCGGTGCAGGCACTTGTTGATCGCGTTCGGCACGCCCAGCGCGGCCACGACGAGCGTGAGGTTGACGATGGTGTTCGCGAGCTCGAGCAGCCCATACTGGGACGTCGACAGGGCGCGCGTGTAGATGGGGATGAGCAGGAAGGCAGTCGCCTTCTGCATCAGGTTCCCGGCCAGGTAGATGCTGGAGTGGCGCAGGAGGGCGGTCCCGACCCCCGACGCCTCCCGGGTCTCGGCCGCGGGCTCGGCCGTTGCGCCGACGGACCCGGTCACCGCCCGTCCCGCGGGCGGGATTGGTCCATGCTCCATCCTGACATCGGCGCCCGGCCCCCCTGCAATCGGTTGAATCATCGGGCTATTGCAGGGAACGGTCAAGGGATCGGCATCTCCGTGGGACACGGCGACCGCGCGGTTCCGTCATCCGGATCACGCTTTCGTGCGCTCCGCTGCGACCCGTGGGTCCGGCCGCGACGCAAGTCGAAGTGACAGCGCCTCCGGGGACGTGGCATGCTTCTCGCTCGTGCATGACGACGTCGCAGAATCACGGGTGGGAGTGTCCGGCTCTCGGGACAGCGGCCGCGCCGGATCTTGGACCGTCAGCTCGCAAGGGGGGGACCAGCCGATGATGCCTCGTGCGCTCGGAGGCTCGCGAAGACGCCCGACCGCGAATGTTCGCGATTCGCGCCGGCGCGTCGCGTCACGCTTTCTTCTCGCCGCGGGGTTCCTCTTCGGCGCCGTGCTGGCGGCCCCTCCGGCCGAAGCCGCCACCTACTACTTCTCGAATTGCGCCACCGGAGGCGCCGGGACCCAGGCGAACCCCTACTGCCTCGATCCGGCCGGGAACGGGAACAAGACCTCGTTCAAGTACCTCATGGACGGCGCCGCGCCGGACGTGGGGCCGGGGGACACCATCTATCTCTGCGCCGGGGCCTGCGACGGGACCGGCACCGGGACCTACAACCTCGCGGTCGCCGGGACGGCGACCTCCAACAGCTGGACCTACGTCTTCTCGCCGGTGGTCTCCGGGACCGCGAGCGCGCCGATCACCATCTCCGGGTACCCGGGCGAGACCGTGATCCTGAGCGGCGACACCAACGGCAATGGCATCCCCGAGGCGGGCGAGCCGGACACGATGATCACCGACGTCACCAACGCGGGTTCCAACCGCCAGTGGTACGTCTGGAAGAACTTCATCGTCGAGAAGCTGCAGGAGGCGGTGTTCTACATCAACAACAACCCCGCCAACTGGACCTTCGACAACATCGAGGTGCGCTACTTCGACGCCAAGATGTGGAACGGCGGCACCGTCGCCGCCGCCGGCTGTGACGACCAGGGCGGTGGCTACGTCTTCAAGGTCGCCGACCTGCAGGGGCCGCTGACGATCAAGAACAGCCGGTTCCACCACATCTGCGGCTTCGTGCACCGCGTCACGGTCAACCCGTCGAGCGGGTCGATCCTCGTGGAGAACAACGAATACTACAACGTGACGATCGTGGACAACGAGTTCCAGAGCCGCAACATCACCTGGCGCGGCAACTACCTCCACGACTTCATGGACGGCATCAGCATGGAAGACGACATGCAGAACGTCGTCATCGAGGACAACATCGTCGCCTGCGCGGGGGACTGGAAGGTCGAGTCCGACGGGCGGTGCCGCACCGGCATCACCATCAACGACGGGAACAACGGCCCGGCCTCCGCCGGCAAGACCAAGAACGTGACCATCCGCCGCAACCGCATCTACGGCAGCGTCGACGGCCAGTACGGCGGCTCGCTGGTGGGCTATTTCTACTGCGCCCTCAACATCACGGCGACCAACAACACCGAGTCGATCAACACGGTGATCGAGAACAACTTCATCTGGCACCACCTCTCGTGGGCCAGCGAGCCGGAATGCGCCGCCGGCATCGGCATCCGGACGAACCGCAGCGAGGTGACGGTCCAGAACAACACCCTGTACGACACCGCCAACGGGATCTATCTCGACGGCACCGTCGCCGGCGTGGCGTACACGGTGCGCAACAACCTGGTCGTCAAGGCGGGGAAGGGGAACACCAACAACCCTGAGCTGACCATTGCCTCGAACGCCGCCGGAACGACCGTGTCGAACAACAACCTGCACCACGGCGGGCAGGGGGATCCGGTGATGCGGGTCAGCGGCACGAGCTATTCCTGCGCCCAGGTCCCCGGCTACCAGAGCGGCAACAAGTGCCAGGCGACCACCTTCGTCCGGTCCAGCGGCACGCCGGTGAAGGACTGGGACCTGCACCTCCCCGCGACCGACACCGCGAACCGCAACGCGGGGACGACCGGACCTGCGGACGACATCGACAAGGCGCCGCGCGGCGCGCCGCCCATCGACATCGGCGCCGACGAGGTCGGCGGCGGGGGCGTGACGGCGACCCTGTCGGTGACCTCGGGCGGACAGCCGGCCCCTTCGCTCAACGGCGTCTACCTGCTCAAGGCCGGCACCTATGCCCTGACGCTCACCGCGTCGGCATCGGTGGTCAGCCTCCCGACCCCGCTGACGTTCACCGACAGCGCGGGCGGCACGACGATGGTGACCCTGACCGGGTCGGTCCCGGGGACGGTGTTCACCGCGTCGCTCACGGTCGGAACGAACATCGCCGAGGGGAACGGCTCCTTCACGCTGCCCGCCCTGAGTCTGGTGGATGCCAGCGGGAACAAGGGCCAGACGATCACCGCGGGCAACACCGTGGTCATCGATCGCTCGCCCCCGGCCGCTCCGACCGGCGTCCGGACCCAGTAGACTCCGCGCGCCGTCAGAGCAGCGGAACCGATTCGTTCCCGCGCTCCAGCAGGGGATTCCGCACCAGCGACACCATGTACAGGTGCTTGCCCGAGCGGGTGAGCGGGATCCCGTCCACCAGCTGCACCTCGAACTTCACGCCGGGGCCGAACATCTCCGCGCCCTTGAGGCGCGTCTTCTGAAGTGCAGCGCGCGATTCGTCCCCGAACAGGACGTCGGGCACGACGAGGAGCGTGACCTGGTCCACGGTCTTCTGAAGGAACTGGTAGCGCCTCACGGCGGGGACCTCGAACATCAGGTCCTCGAACGGCCCGCTGTACAGGATGCGGCCATCCGGCAGGATGAAGGAATCGATGATGCGCCCCGGCCCGAAACGGTAGGGGGGGAACGGCAGACCGCAGCCGCACGGCTGGTCCGCCGGCCGTCCCTCGTCCTGGATGTCGTAACGGATGAACGGGAAGATGCGGTTGTCGAGAGCCGTGAGAACCATGCGGGATCCCCCCTGGGATCGCGGGTCCGGCAGGAACTCGACGTGGACGAGGTCGCTGTTGAGGTGCATCACGCCGAGCCGGCACTGGCACGAGACCCCCGGCACCTCGCGGCTGCCGTAGACGTCGATGATGGTGGCGCGCGGCAGGACCTGCTGGAGCACCGCGCGGGCGTGGGGCAGGAGCGCCTCGGCGGTGGTGGCGATGCCGCGAATCCGGTCCAGCGTCTGGCCGCGGTTCTTCAGGTGATAGGCGAGCAGCGTGATGACCGAGCCATAGCCGTAGAAGTAGTCGGGGCCGTGGGCGCGGATGCGCTCGATCCAGCCGTCGAACACCGCGGGCGAGTTGTCGAACGGGTCATACATCTCGCCCGGCGGCTCGAGCCAGCGCCGCGCCGCCCGGCGCAGGCGGCCGAAGCCGGAGACCTTGGGGAGCTCGTCCCCGTGCGTCATCCAGAACTGGCCGAGCGGGTCGCCCGGGCGCCAGCCCATGCGCCGCCAGGCCCTGAGGTTCCCGCCGGCCACCGCGATGCGCTCGTAGTCGTAACCGCGATAGAAATCGAGGCCCGAGCCGGTCGAGCCGGCGGTGGTGTGCGGGTGGAATTCCTCCGGACGCGCCGCCCGGTTGAGCATGCGCTCCTTCTCGCGGCGGACGATCTCCTTGTTGAGGAGCGGCAGGCGCTCGAGATCCTCGGGGCCCTCGACCCGCTCCGGGGTGATCCCCGCGGCGCGCATCAGGTCGCCGTAGTACGGGATCGAGGCGAGGCAGTCCCGCACCAGGGCCCGGGTTTTCTCGCGGCGCAGCCCCTGGAGCTGCCCGGCTGTGAAGCGCTCCTGGCGCTGGAGCTGCCGGTCGGTTGCGAAATCGGGATACCGATCGTGACGGGCGAGAAGCTCCCACTTGAAGGCGCGCCAGGCGCGTTGGAGGGGCACGGCGGCGCATTCTACCAGCGCCTCCGCGGTCCGTGGCCGCGTCACCGTCCTCGCGTCGCCTCGACCGCTTGAACGGGCCCGGAGCCGCGGTGACCGGATCGTCATCCGTCCGCTGACGAAACTGACACGAGACACGACCACGCTTCGGGGTATATTCCGGGCCCGCTGGCGAAACGCGGCCGGCCGCCGAAGGAGCCCCGTTGCCCCCAGTCCGACGTCGCCACGTCCTTGCCGCCCTGCTGGCGGGCCTCGCACTCCCATGGACCATCCCGGTGGTCGCGGCGCCGCGCTTCGAGGGGCGCCAGCACGAGGCGGGGGCGAGACCCGTGGGCCTCGCGTCCGGCGATTTCAACGGCGACGGGCGGCTCGACCTCGCCAGCGTCAACGAGCTGAGCGGCGACGTGGCGGTGCTCCTCGGTCGCGGCGGCGACGACTTCGCGCCGGCGCTGCGGATCGCCTCGGGGGGCGACCCGTCGGCCGTCCTGGCGGCGGATTTCGACGGTGACGGCCGGCTCGACCTGGCGGCGGCCAACGGCGGTTCGGACGAGGTGACCGTGTTCGCGGGTCGCGGCGACGGCACCTTCGCCGCGCCGCAGCGTTTCCCGACCGGATCGGGTCCCCTGGCCCTGGCGATGGCCGACGTCGACGGCGACGGTCGCGCCGACCTTGTCACCGCCAACGCCTATTCCGACGACCTCTCCATCCTGCCCGGTGCCGCCGGAGGCGGATTCGCTCCCGAGCGGCGTCTGGCGCTGGGCACCGGCCCGCTGTCGATCGCCCCGGTCGATCTCGACCACGACGGGCATGTCGACCTCGTCGTCGCCCTGTGGGTCTCCGAGCAGCTCGCCTTCCTGCGCAACCGAGGCGACGGCACCTTCTTCCCCGAGGTGCGGACCACGATGCCGGCGCCGCCGGTCGTGGTCCGGGCCGCGGATTTCGATCGGGACGGCCGGGCGGACCTGGCCGTGGCGCTGCAGAGCGGGGCCGTCCTCATGCTCGCCGGCCGCGGGGACGGCACGCTCGGTCCGGCCCGCACCCTCGCCGAGGTCGGCCTGCCGGCCGCGATGGAGGTCGCCTTCCTCGATCCCGGCACCGCGCCCGATCTCGTCGTCGCGGCCGGCCGGGCGGTGGTCCTGTACGGCCGGGGGAACGGGACCTTCGAGGCGCCGCGGTTCTGCGGAGGACTCAACGGACCGGCGGCCATCGTCGCGGGCGACCTCGATCGTGACGGCGCCACCGACCTCGCGTTCGCGAATGCCAACGGCGATCCTCCCTTCGAGGGCGTGGATGACGTGGGTGTCCTGCTCGGCCGCGAGGATGGGTCGTGCCTCGGCCCGGTCCTCTCCGGATCGGAGGATGGCCGGTCGATGGCGGTCGCGGATTTCGACATGGATGGTCGCCGGGACATCGCGGTCCTCGACAGCGTGCACGGCGATCTCCTGCTGCTGCGCGGCCGGGGGGACGGGTCCTTCCGGGGCTCGCAGCCGATCGCCTCGGGCGGCGGCTTCGGCCGCATCATCACGGCCGATCTCGATCTCGACGGTCGCCCGGATCTCGTGGAAACGCACAACACCGCCAGCCAGCTCTCGGTGCGTCTCGGACGCGGCGACGGCACCTTCGCCCTGGCCTTTTCGGCCGCGACGGTGGAGCATCCCCGCGCGCTGGCCGCGGGACGGCTCGACGGTGACCGCTGGCCCGACCTGGTGGTGGCGACGGGGGATCTGCACGATGTCGCGGTCCTGCCCGGGCGGGGAGATGGGACCTTCGGCCCCGAGACGCGACTCAGGGCCGGCGTCGCTCCGAACTCGGTCGCCATTGCGGACGTGGACGGTGACGGCCGGAACGACATCCTGGTGCTGAACTTCGGCGACGACAATCTCACCTGGTTCCGGGGTCACGGAGACGGCACGTTCGACGAGGGATGGTTCCTTCCGGTCGGCATGTTCCCGACGGCGATCGCCTCGCGCGACCTGGACGGGGATGGGCGAAGCGACGTCGTGGTCGGGTTCGGGCGCGGCCGGCGCGTCGTCGTCGTCCGCAGCCTCGGCGATGGTCTTTTCTCCACGCAGGTGATCCCGGCCCGGGGCAGCGCACCCTGGGCGGTCGCGGTGGACGATCTCGACGGGGACGGCCGGGCCGAGATCGTCACGGCGAACCGTGACTCCGCGAACGTCTCCGTCCTCGCCGGCGAGGCCACGGGCAGTTTCGTCCCGGTGAACGTCTACGGCGCCGGCGCCTCGCCGCGCGACATCGCGGTGGCGGATTTCGACGGCGACGGGCGGAAGGACATCGCCGAGATCCTGCCCGAAGGCGTCGCCGTCCTGCTCAACGAAAGCGCCGCGGCGGCCGCATCGCCGATCCTGACCGATTTCGCGGTGCGCCCCGGCGGATCCCCCGCCGGCGTCACGATCTCCTGGCGCACGCTCTCCGAACGGGATCTGACCGGATTCCGTCTGCTGGCGATCGATCGGTCGGGAATCGCCGAGGTGGCATCGCTGCGCGTCGATTGCCGGGAATGCGAGACGGGCCTCGGCAGCCGGTACGAGGTGTCACTGCCCCGGCCTCCGCAGGGACGGGCCTTCTATCTCGAGGTGCTGCACCGGGACGGGACGTCCGAGCGGTCCGGCCCGGCCGTGCGCACCGCCAACGGCCACGCCACCTCCCCGCCGGGCAGGAAAGACGGAACCGGCCGGGCCAGGGACCACGCTCCCTCCGGGGCGAATTCCCCCAAGCCCTGAGCCCGAATCCTTCCCGGGCTGACGGGTTCGCGACTTTCCCGGCCGGCGAGGATAGGATCCCTCGTCCATGAGCCGGCACATCCTCGGTATTTCCGCTTACTACCACGACAGCGCCGCCTGCCTGCTGCGCGACGGCATCCTCGTCGCGGCGGCGCAGGAGGAGCGCTTCACGCGCAAGAAGCACGACGCCCGCTTCCCCGTGAACGCCGTGAAGTACTGCCTGCGCGAGGGAAACGTGTCGCTGCAGGACCTGCGCTACGTCGCCTTCTACGACAAGCCGCTGGTCAAGTACGAGCGTCTGCTCGAGACCTATCTCGGCTTCTCGCCGCGCGGGCTGCGCTCCTTCGTCGCCGCCATGCCGGTGTGGATGAAGGAGAAGCTGTTCCTGAAATCACTCCTCGGGAAGGAAATCGATGCCTGCGCCAACGGCGACGGCAAGGCGGCGAGACCGCCGATCCTGTTCGGCGAGCACCACGAATCGCACGCCGCCTCCGCCTTCTACGTCTCGCCGTTCGAGCGCGCGGCGGTGCTGTGTCTCGACGGTGTGGGGGAGTGGGCGACCACCTCGGCCTGGCTGGGGGAGGGGAACCGCCTCCAGCCGCTGTGGGAGATCCATTTCCCGCACTCCATCGGCCTGCTCTACTCGGCGTTCACCTACTTCACCGGCTTCAAGGTGAACTCCGGTGAATACAAGGTCATGGGACTCGCGCCCTACGGCCGGCCGAAATACGTGCAGGCGATCTACGACCACCTCATCGATCTCAAGCCGGACGGCACCTTCCGGCTGAACATGGACTACTTCGCCTATTGCACCGGCCTGCGCATGACCAACGGGAAGTTCGACGCCCTGTTCGGCGGGCCGCCGCGCGACCCCGAGTCGACGCTGACGCAGCGCGAGATGGACCTGGCCCGCTCGGTGCAGGAGGTGACCGAGGAGGTGATGCTGCGCCTGTCGCGCACCCTTCACCAGGAGACCGGCGCCGAGAACCTCTGCCTCGCGGGGGGCGTGGCGCTCAACTGCGTCGGCAACGGACGGCTGCTGCGCGAGGGGCCGTTCAGGGGGATCTGGATCCAGCCGGCCGCCGGCGACGCGGGCGGGGCGATCGGCGCGGCGCTGTCGGCCTGGCACGCGCTCGACGGCCAGCCGCGCCACGTCCCCAACGGCTCCGACGCGATGCGCGGCGCCTATCTCGGCCCCGCGTACGGCAACGAGGAGATCGAGACGACGCTCCAGGGCCTCGGCGCGCCGTACGAGCGGCTCTCCGACGACGCCCTGTTCGACCGGGTCGCCGACGAGATGGCGGCGGGGAAGGTGATCGGCTGGCTGCAGGGGCGCATGGAGTTCGGCCCGCGCGCCCTCGGCGGCCGCAGCATCCTCGGCGACGCGCGCAACACGAAGATGCAGTCGGTGATGAACCTCAAGATCAAGTACCGCGAGTCGTTCCGCCCCTTCGCGCCGTCGGTCCTGCGCGAGCGGGTGAACGATTTCTTCGAGATGGACACCGACAGCCCGTACATGCTGCTGGTGGCGCAGGTCAAGCAGGGGCGGTGCGTCCCGATGACCGGCGAGCATGCCTCCCTCTGGGGCATCGAGCTGCTCAACGTGCCGCGCTCCGACATCCCGGCGATCACCCACGTGGACTACTCCGCGCGCGTCCAGACCGTGCACGCGGACACCAATCCGCGCTACCACCGGCTGCTGAGCGCTTTCGAGAAGAAGACCGGCTACGGCGTCATCGTCAACACGTCCTTCAACGTGCGCGGCGAGCCGATCGTCTGCACGCCCCTCGACGCGTATCGTTGTTTCATGCGCACCGAAATGGACGTCCTGGTCCTGGAGAACTGCGTGCTGATGAAGGACCGGCAGCCCGCCTTCAAGGACCAGGGGGACTGGCGCAAGGAGTTCGCCCTCGACTGAGGGGGATCCTCGAATGAACGACGAACCCGTCACGACGCGCCAGCTGCGCTCCTTCGGCCTGCTCACGGGCGGCATCTGGGCCGTCATCGGGGTGCTGCCGTGGGTGTTCCGCGGCGCCCCGGTGCGCCTGTGGGCCCTCGTCCTGGGAGCGCTGCTCGCCGGCTTCGGGCTCGCGTGGCCCGCGGCGCTGCACTACCCGTATCGCGGCTGGATGACCCTCGGCCACGCGCTCGGCTGGATCAACTCGCGCATCCTGCTGAGCCTGGTCTTCTACCTCGTGGTCACGCCGATGGGCTTCGTCATGCGGCTGTCCGGGCGCGATCCGATGCGGCGGAGCTTCGACAAACAGGCGCCGAGCTACCGCGTGCCGCGCGAGCCTCGTCCCGGCGACCACATGCGCCGGCAGTTCTGAAGGAGGTTCCGGTGATCGATTTCCTCAAGGAGCTCTGGGCGTTCATGCGGATGCGGAAGAAGTTCTGGCTGCTTCCGATCGTGGTCGTCCTGCTCCTGCTCGGCGCCCTCATCGTGCTGACGCAGGGCTCCGCCATCGCCCCCTTCATCTACACGCTGTTCTAGCCGGGATTGTCCGGTGAGGAACCGGGTCAGGCCCCGGGGCCGGGCCTCCGGCCGAAGTGCCGGCGCCACTGCTCGAACTGCTCGCGCTGGAACTTGGCGAGGGTGTCGAGGATGAACCCGACGCCGAGGCTGATCCCCGAGAGCACTCCCAGGGCCGCCGCCAGGATGGCGCGCGGGAAGCGCGGCACGAGGCCGGTCGTCATGTAGTCCTGCACCGGTCCCCAGCCGCAGAGGACCGACAGGACGGCGAACACCAGCGCCACCGAGGAGAAGAACAGCAGCGGCTTGTAGTCCTTCATGATGAGCAGCACGGTGCGCAGCACGAGGAACCCGTCCGAGAAGGTGTCGAGCTTGGAGTGGCTCCCCGCGGGACGGCGGCCGTAGCCGACCGGCACCTCGCGGAAGACGTAGCCCTTCGCCGCCGCCTGCAGCGTCAGCTCGGTTTCGATCTCGAACCCGCCCGAAAGGAGCGGGATCGATCGCACGAACTCCCGCGAGAAGACCCGGTAGCCGGACATGACGTCGGTGGCCGGCACCCGGAAGAGCCAGGCGATCAGCCCGGTGACCAGGCGGTTGCCGAAGCGGTGGAACAGGCGGAAGGCCCCGGCGGCGGGCTGCGCCCTTGCGCCGACCACCATGTCGACGTCGCCGGGACGAAGGGCCGCGAGCAGGCGGGGCGCATCGGCGGCCGCGTAGGTGTCGTCGCCGTCCACCAGCAGGTAGGCGTCCGCGTCGATGCTCTGGAACATGTGGCGCACCACGTGCCCCTTCCCGAGCCGCGGCGAGGCGACGACGATCGCCCCGGCCGCGCGCGCCCGCTCCGCGGTCCCGTCGGTCGATCGGTTGTCGAACACATGAATCCCGGCGTCCGGGAGGACGCGGCGGAAGTCCTCCACCACCTTCGCGACGGTCACCTCTTCGTCGCGACACGGAATCAACACCGCCAGTTTCGGCATCGCGCCGCGCATTCTAGCCGGAGCGCCGCCTGAACACTCTTCGTGGAAGGAGATCGTTTCAACGAACGCGCGCGGACTTCAGTGCACTTCGACGAGGGCGTTCTGGAAGCGGGCGTCCAGAGCCTCGCCGGTGCGTCCCCGGACGGAGGCGCGGCTGAAATCGAGTGCGGAGACCCCGGGCGCGAGCGCCTTGAACTGCAGCCGGATGACGGCACCCGATCCCTGCAGAAGTCCCGAGGATTCGACGAGCGACAGGCCGACCGCCAGGTCCCCGGGACGCGCGGGGTTCACGTTGGCGAGCAGGATGGGCTGCAGACCGGCGACACCCGACCCCTGGCTGGCCGACTGGAACTCGAGAATGGCCGGATCGAACTCGACGTGGAACGGCACGCTGCTGACGCCCGCGGCGGCGCTCAGGTGCACCGTGACGTTCACCGCGTCGCCGACCGTGATTGCCGTCGAGGGAAGAACGAGTGCGAGCGTGGGATTGTCCGGCGGCGCCGGCCGCGGACTTTCACCGCCGCCGCCGTGCGTGACGGGCGTGTTCGGCGTCGGCTTGCCCGGCTCCGGATCGGATTCCGGCGGGGGCGGCGCCGTGGGAGCGGCGACGGCCGGCACGGGTGCGGCGATCCAGCCGATCCCCGGCGCCGCCGCCGAATCGGCGCTCGCGTTCGACTCTGCGCCGGCGTGCGACTCCGCCGGGATCGGCGCCGGAGCGGGCGGCGTCATGGTGGACACGGTCTTGCGGGCCGCGACCGCCGGCGGCGCCGTCACCTGGGCCTGCGGCGGGTGCGGTCCCGGACTCGTCCGCTCGACCCGGGAGGGGACCACGACCGGGACCTCGGAGCGCGGCGCGGACAGCGCGGCGTGCTCCGACGCGACCGCCGGGATGGCGACGGGAGGCGGCTCGGCGGCCGGCAGCGACGCGGAGCGCGGCGGGGGCGTCTCGCGCGCGGGGGATTGCGCCGGAAGCGGCGGCGGCAGGGGCCGCAGCGGCAGGATGACTCCGACCGGCACGTGCGGCCCGAGCGGAGCGCGCAGGCTCCGGTACCGCCAGGAGTCCCAGATCGGCGCCGCGACCAGCGTCACCGCGAGCAGACCGCCGGCGGCGGAGACCCAGAGGCCGAGCCGGCGATCCATCAGGGGATCGTCACCATGCCGCCGTGGTTCGGCGACCAGACCGCCGGGCGGGAGTTGCCGTTCTGATCGAGGACCGATTCGCTCACCGTGCTGCCGCCGCCGGTGTAGAAGTCGAACGCGCCCGCGCCCGACCCGACTCGGACGAAGTGCAGGCTGACCAGCGCCTCGCTGCCGGTGGCGCTGACCGGCGGATCGCTCCCCAGGCGGCTCATGGCGATCTGGATTCCGGCTGACGTCGGGGAGACCTGGACGAACGGCACGTTCGACGGGTTGCCCTTCAGCATCAGCGGTCCGACCGAGTAGGACTGGTACTGCAGCGCGTTCGTCGGGTAGATGAGATCGAAGCCGACCGTGTAGATGCCGGTCAGGTTGGAGACCAGGATGACGACGTCGAGCGAGGTGCAGGTCGACGACGCCTGGTCCATGTAGATGTCGCCGGCGGCCGGCGTGACCATGGCGCGGTCGAACGTGAGGTTCGTGCACATCGGCGTGTCGTGATCGTCGCCGCCCCCTCCGCCGCCGCAGGCGGCGAGAACGAGCGCGGCGAAGACGAGGGCGAGCGCGGACGCGGGACGGCGTGGGACACGGTGGATCAAGGAAGTCCTCCCCACGTTCGAATCTAGGGTCCGGAACGGGGCCGTCAAGGGCACCCGCTGAATACGCGGCCGTAATAGGTGACGAAGATCGTCAGGTCGTCGGGCCCGACGTACCCGTCGCCGTCGAGATCGACCGCGGGCGCGAAGCGCGCCTCGCCCGTTTCCAGGTTCCACGATCGCGCCAGCGTGTTGAGATCGACGATGTCGATGGCGCAGTCGCCGTTGGCGTCGGGGGACTTCACGACGGTGAGCAGGCCGGCCCCGCTGCCGATGCCGAGGTCGGGATTCGAGACGGTGACGGTGCGCGGACCCGCGGCAGCGCTGGCGGCGATCGACACGCCCACCAGCAAGTCTCCCTGAAGGGTGAGCGAGGGCGGCTGCACGGCGATGTCCGGGCCGAGGGTGACCGTCGCCCCGGCATCGAAATTCTGCCCGTGCACCTGGACGAATCGCGCCTGCGATCGCACGGCGTAAATCGAGCCGCTGCTCGTTTCCATGGCCGATTCGATCACCGGGGGGGCGCTGAAATCCGCCGCCAGGCGCGCCGTCACCTCGGTGGAGGGATCGCTCTCGTTGCCGGACGTGTCATAGGCGACGACGGAAAAGTAATAGGTGACGCCGCGACTCAGGCCGAACACCTGCGCGGTCGTGGCGCGGCCGGCGTCGACTTCGGCGTCGACGCTGCCGGGGGCCGTCCCGTAGCGCAGACGGTAGCCGGAGAGATCGGCCTCCGCGTCGGACGACCAGGACACGCGCAGGGTCGCCGCGGCGGCGTCGCGCACACCCGCACCGAGCGCGCCGATCGCGAGCAAACCTGCGACTATCAGCGATTTGGGGACTCTTGCTGGGAGGCTCCGCTCCATCCCCTCTCCGCGGACATGCGCGCTGCGAGAAAGCGCGCGTGCAAAGACCAGCTTGAGCTAAGCAAGCTCAATGCCAGAAATTGCGGAGAAAGCGGTCCGAATCGTCCCGAGCGGATGGTCGGACGGAAGCGGAGCGGGCTTCTAGAACAGGCCGTGCACGAGACCGGCGTCGTCGAGATCGATCGTCTCGGCCGCGGGTTTCGGCGGTAGGCCCGGCATCGTCATGATGCTGCCGACGAGCGGGTAGATGAAACCGGCGCCGGCGGCGATCCGGATCTCCTCGATCGGCATCGTGAACCCGGTCGGCCGTCCCTTCAATTTCGGATCGTGCGACAGCGACAGGGGGGTCTTCGCCATGCAGATCGGCAGGCCCTCGTAGCCCTCGCGGCGCAGGAAGGCGATCCGCTCCTTCGCCCGATCGCTGTACGTGACGCCGGCGGCGCCGTACACCTTGGTCGCGATCGTCTCGATCTTCTCTTCGATCGACCGGTTGAGCTCGTAGAGCGGCTTGAAGCGGGAGGGCAGCTCGCAGGCCTTGAGCACCGCCTCGCCGAGCTCGACCCCGCCTTCGCCTCCCTTCGCCCACACCTGGACCGGCACGGCGGCCAGGGCGCCGGCGTCGAGCGCCGCCTTGCGCACCGCGGCGATCTCCTCGGCGCTGTCGGAGTCGAACTGGTTGATGGCGACGACGGCCGGAACGCCGAACAGCTTCATGTTCTCGACGTGCTTGGCGAGGTTGGCGCCGCCGCGCGCCGCGGCCTCGGGGTCCGGGCGCTTCCAGGTGGCCGCGTCCTTCGTGTCGATGGCGGCGCCGCCGTGCAGCTTCAGCGCCCGCACCGAGCAGACGATGACCGCGGCGGACGGGATGTTCCCGGAGACGCGGCACTTGATGTCGAAGAGCTTCTCCGCGCCGCACTCCGACCCGAAGCCGCTCTCGGTGACGACGTAGTCCGCGAGCTTGAGCGCGATCCGGTCCGCGAGGACCGAGTTGTTGCCGTGCGCCACGTTGGCGAACGGGCCGCAGTGGATGACAGCACCGCCCCCCTCGAGGTTCTGCACCAGGTTCGGCTGGATGGCCTCGCGCAGCACCGCGGCCATGGATCCCTCCGCGTGCAGGTCGCGGGCGCGCACGGGCTTGCCGGCCCGGTTCAGCCCGATGAGGATTTTTCCCAGGCGCTCCTTGAGGTCGTGGATGCCGGTGGAGAGGGACAGGATGGCCATCACCTCGGACGCCGCGGTGATGTCGAAACCGGTCTCGCGCTCGACGCCGTTGTTGCCGCCGCCGACGCCGATGCGGACGCGCCGCAGGGCGCGGTCGTTGAGGTCGAGGCTGCGCCGCCAGAGGATCGCGTCGGGATCGAGGTCGAGCTTGTTCCCCTGGAACAGGTGGTTGTCCACGAGCGCCGCGAGCAGGTTGTGCGCCGTGGCGATGGCGTGGAAGTCCCCGGTGAAGTGCAGGTTGATCTCCTCGTTGGGGACGACCTGCGAGTAGCCGCCGCCCGTCGCCCCGCCCTTCACGCCGAACACCGGGCCCATCGAGGGCTGGCGCAGCGTCGAGAGGGCGCGCTTGCCGAGGCGCTTGAGCGCCTGGGTCAGGCCGATGGTGACCACCGTCTTGCCTTCGCCCAGGGGCGTCGGGTTGATGCCGGTGACGTCGATCAGCCGGCCGTCGGGACGGTCGCGCAGCCGCTCGAGGGCGCGCAGGGCGATCTTCGCCTTGTAGCGCCCGTAGGGAATGATTTCGTCGGACTGCAGGCCGAGGGTTTCGGCGAGCGCCTCGATGCGGATGAGCTTCGCGCGGCGCGCGATGTCGAGATCGGTCAACGTCACTGGGTTCTCCCTCCGGATGGTGTGCCGCCGTCGAGGATGCGTTTCAGGTCCTCCACCTCCGTCTCCGACGGGTCGATCGCCTGGGCGCGCTCCAGCTCCTTGCGCGCCCCCGGCAGGTCCCCCTGCGCCGCCTGCGCCCGCCCGAGCAGGGCGTGGCCGCGCGCCGACGGGGTGCGTTGCAGCGCCAGCCGCGCCTGCGAGGCCGCGGTGGCGGCGTCCTGCCGCTGCAGCGCCACCGACGCCGCCAGCAGGTGCGCTTCGGTCGAATAGGGGATGGGCTCCTTCGTCATCGACTGCAGCGTCTGGGCCGCCTCGTCCCAGCGCTCGGCGCGCGCCAGGAGCACCGACGCCTGGTAACTCGCCTGAGGGTAGCCCGGGAACTCCTGGAGAGCCCTCTTCAGCAGCGACAGGCGCTTCTTCGGCTCGCTCTCCGCCATGGCGCGCGTGTAGGTCTCGAAGGCCAGGATCGGCGGCGACGGGTCGGTCTCCTCGCCGCCGCAGCCGCGCACGCCGGCGTCGTGCCCGAGCCCCTCCATCAGGCCCGCGTGCACCGCGAGGAGATCGATCAGCCGGCCCTGGCGCTGCTGCCAGGGGCGGGCGCGCTCCTGTTCGAGGTCGATGACGCGGATCTGCACCGTGACGTCGCCCTCCTGCACCGAGAAGCGGCCGAGAACCAGCCGATCCGGGCGCAGCCCGGTGCTGCGCGCGCGCATCTTCCGTCCCAGCTCGAGCGCGCTCGCGAGCGTCAGCGACGCTCCGGAGGGGATGCCGTTCCCCTCCAGGAAGACGGCCCGGTCCTCCTCCTCGACCACGGCCGCGCCGCAGGCCTTGAGGTGCTCGCCGGTGTGGAAGGCGAGGCCGTTCTGCAGCCAGTCGAGCGCCGCGGCCTCGGAGGTGTTCTCGAACGGCAGGATGACGAACCCGACGGGGGAGGAGGCGGCCCTGGCCGGCGTCGCGCCGAACGCCGCGGCTCCGGCGAGGACGAGGAGCGCCGCGATCCCGGCGCGCCGCAGGAAAGTCGTCCTCACGCCGGCGTCCGCCGGGCGCGCGCGTCCGCGAGCGAGATCTCGTCCGACGCCTCGCAGCGGCCGAAGAACATCTTGCCGGCCGTCGTCTGCAGCACCGACGTGATGGTGACCGCGATGTTCTTCCCGAGGAAGCGCTTGGCGTTGTCCACCACGACCATGGTGCCGTCGTCGAGGTAGCCGACGCCCTGGTTCGGCTCCTTCCCCTCCTTGAGGATGAAGAGGCTCATCGACTCGCCGGGGAGGACCACCGGCTTGAGCGCGTTGGCGAGCGTGTTGACGTTCAGGACGCGCACGCCGCGCAGCTCGGCGATCTTGTTCAGGTTGAAGTCGTTGGTCAGGATGCGCGCCTCGATCTGCCGGGCCAGCTCGATGAGCTTCATGTCCACGTCGGGGACGTCGGGGAAATCCACCTCCGACAGGATCACCCGGCCATCCGGCCCCTTCTTGAGCCGTTGCAGGATCTCCAGCCCCTTGCGGCCGCGGTTGCGCTTGAGGGGATCGGACGAATCGGCGATCTGCTGCAGCTCGCGCAGGACGAACTGCGGCACCACCAGCGCGCCGTCGAGGAACCCGGTCTCGGCGACGTCCGCGATGCGCCCGTCGATGATGGCGCTGGTGTCCAGGATCTTGTTGTTCAGCCCGTCCGTCCCCTCGGTCCAGGCGGCGCGCAGCCCGGCGGGGGAGAAGCGGCCGGCGCGGGCGGCCCCGGCCGCCATGCCGAGATAACCGAAGAGCAGCAGCACGAGCCCGCGCGTCGAGGAGACCGGGATGCCCTTGAGGGTTTCCGCCGGCACCAGCGCCAGGAGGAGCGCGGCCATCAGCGCGCCGACGAGAAGACCCGCCACGCCTCCGAGGAGCACCCGCAGCCGCAGCCCGCGCAACAGGCGTTCCAGACCGAGGATGACGGCCCCGGCGAACAGGCCGAGGGCCGGGCCGGTCAGATCGAGCGGCCGCAGGGACGGGGGACGCGCCAGCGACGCGAACAGCGCGGACAGGGCCAGGAGCGCGACCTTGACGCCCAGGTTCTTCATGGCGGCGCCCATCATATCCCGACATGCCGGCGCGGCAGGCGTGGCCCGAGCCGGGCGAGGATCTCCCAGGGGATGGTCCCGCAGGCGCGCGCCAGGACGTCCGCTCCGAGGCGGACCCCCTCCTGATCGCCGATCACCGTGGCGACGTCGCCGATGGCGGTCTGCGGCATGGCGGTCACGTCGATCGTCGTGAGATCCATGCTGATGCGCCCGACGATCGGCGCCCGCTGACCCGCGAGCAGCACTTCGGCGTGGTTGCCGGCGGCGCGCGGCAGGCCGTCGGCGTAGCCGATCCCGAGCGTGGCGATGCGCACGGGGCCCGGCGCCTTGAAGGTACGGCCGTAGCCGACCGTGTCGCCGGCCTGCAGATCGCGCAGGTCGACCACGGCGCTCCGGAGCGACAGGACCGGCCGCACCGCGAGCGTCTTCACGCACCCGTCCGGGTGGTAGCCGTAGAGCAGCAGCCCCGGACGCGCCAGCGACATCCAGGTCGCCCGGTGATCGAGGATCGCGGGGCTGTTGGCGAGGTGCAGATCGGACGGCGCGAGGCCGGCCGCCTTCAGTGCGGATACCGCCATCAGGAAAGCCTGCGTCTGCCGCGCCGTGGAGGCGTCCCCCGGCGTGTCGGCGGAGGGGAAATGCGAAAACGCGCCGGTGATGTTCAGGGCGTGGGCGAGCTTCAACCGCTCCGCGAACGCGCCGGCCTGCGCCGCGGGCAGGCCGAGCCGCCCCATGCCGGTGTCGATCTTCACGTGCGCCTCGGCGGTCCGCCCGCGCCGCGCCGCCGCATCGTCGAGGGCCGCGACCTGGTCGAGGCGGAACAGGGCCGGCGTCAGGTTGTGATCGAGGAGGGCCTCCGCCTGCCGCGGCGCGAAGCCGGCGAGCACCAGGATCGGCAGCCGGATGCCGGCGGCGCGCAGCTCGATCCCCTCCTCGACGAGCGAGACACCGAGCCAGTCGGCCCCTTCGCGCTGCAGCCGCTGCGCGATCGCCGGGGCGCCGTGACCGTACGCGTCCGCCTTGACCACCGCCATGACGCGCGCTCCCGACAGGTGCGCGCGGACGACGCGCAGGTTGTGGGCCAGGGCGTCGAGATCGATCTCGATCCAGGTGGCCCTTCCGGGCCGGGGAGGCAATCCGGCGGGCGCGCGTCGTTCGGACGCGCCGTCTTCGGGTGCGCCGCCGGTGGTGGCGCCGGTGGTGCCGTTCACTCCGCGCGCCACTCCCGCTGCTCGAACCGGGTGTACTCGCGCAGGAAGGCGAACTCGAGGGTCCCGATGGGGCCGTTGCGCTGCTTGGCGATGATCACCTGCGCCAGCCCGCGGTTCTCCTCGGTCGGCTTGTAGACCTCCTCGCGGAAGATGAACAGGACGACGTCGGCGTCCTGCTCGATGGCGCCCGACTCGCGCAGGTCCGAGAGCTGCGGCTTGCTGCCGGGCCCGCGCTGCTCCGGGGCGCGCGACAGCTGCGAGATGGCGATGACCGGCACGCGCAGCTCCTTCGCCAGCTCCTTGAGCGAGCGGGAGATCTCGGTGATCTCCTGGTTGCGGTTCTCGTGGCGGCCGCGGCCGCGCATCAGCTGCAGGTAATCGATGATGACGAGGTCGAGACCCTGCTCCTGCATCAGCCGGCGGCTCTTGGCGCGCATCTCCATGATGCCGACGCCCGCGGTGTCGTCGATGGCGATGGGGACCTGCGACATCTCGGCGATGGTCTCGGTGACGCGCCGCCACTGCTCGCGCGACAGCCGCCCGGTGCGCATGGCGTGGGCGTCGATGCGGGCCTGCCCGGTCAGGAGGCGCAGGAAGAGCTGGTCGCGCGACATCTCCAGCGAGAACACGCCGACCCGGCGCCCCATGTTGGCGCAGTTCTGCGCGATGTTCATGGCGAACGCCGTCTTCCCCATGCTCGGGCGCGCCGCGACGATGATCAGGTCGCCGGGCTGGAATCCGGAGGTCTTCTCGTCCAGCTCGCCGTAGCCGGTCGCGAGCCCGGTGATGTTGCTGCGCTGCGTCTGCAGCCGCTCGATCGTCCGGAGCCCCTCCTCGGCCAGGATCGACATGGGCACGAAGCCGCCGCGCAGCTGGTCCTGCGCGATCTGGAAGACCAGGCGCTCGGACTGGTCCAGGAGATCCTCGACGGTGTCGCTGCCTTCGTAGGCGGTCTCGACGATCTTCCCGCCCGCTTCGATGAGGGCCCGGCGGATCGACTGCTGCTTGACGATTTTGGCGTAGTGCTCGATGTTGGCGGAGTGCGGCACGCCGTCGATGAGCGACACGACCCAGGCGTGGCCGCCGACCACCTCCAGCTCGCCGGTGCGCCGCAGCTCCTCGACGACGGTGATCGGATCGATGGCGGACGAGCGCTCCGACAGCACGCTCATGGCCTTAAACACGCGCCGGTGCTGGTCGCGGTAGAAGTCGGTGTCCTTGAGGAATTCCTGCGCGGCGTTCATGGCGCTGTTCATGACCATGATGGCGCCGAGCACGGCCCGCTCCGCGTCGAGGTTGTAGGGGATTTCCTTCTCGAGAGTGATGTCGCCCGCCATGCGCGCCCCGGCCATGTTCGTTCGCGTTCCGCTCGTGAGGGAGGTCATCGCGCATCCTAGCATTCCGCTCGTCCGGATCATCACCAAAACGGATCGGTTTCGATGGCGCGTTGCGGCGCCGCGCGCCGATCGTTTACGATCGCCGCGGCTGGAGTGAACCGGATGGTCGCTGCCGCGCCAACACGCGGGAGAGGAAAGTCCGAACTCCACAGGGCGCTGCGCTGGGTAACACCCAGTCCCGGTGACGGGAAGGAAAGTGCCACAGAGAACAGACCGCCTGGAGCGGAGGTTCGCCTCCGCTCCCGGTAAGGGTGAAACGGTGGGGTAAGAGCCCACCAGCGCCCCGGGCGACCGGGGCGGCTCGGCAAACCCCGCAGGGAGCAAGGCCAAATAGGGGAGCGCATCGGGTGGCCCGCCCGAGCTCCCGGGTCGGTCGCTTGGCGGCGGGGCCAGGAGGCGCGCAAGCGCCACACCGGTCGTGCCGCCGCCCGCGCGGGCAACCGCGCGGGTAGAGGAATGACCATCGGCCGCCGGCAACGGCGGCAACAGGATTCGGCTTACGGTTCACTCCGGCCAGATCATCTCCAACGCCGATCCGCGGTTCGCGCACGCCTGGCGGCGTCTCGCGCCCGAGGTTTTGCGTCTCTCCGCTCGGCTGTTCGCGCTCCGGGAGCTGTCGCTGCAGGAGCGCGAGTCGAGCGCGCTCCTGCGCGGCTTCCTGCGCCGCCACGGCTTCAAGGTTCAGTCCGGGGCGGGCGGGCTCCCGACCGCGTTCGTGGCGCGACGCCGGATCGGGCGGAGCGGGCCGCGTCTCGGGCTGCTCGCGGAATACGATGCGCTGCCGGACATCGGTCACGCCTGCGGCCACAACCTGATCGGCGCCGCGGCGTGCGGCGCCGCCGTCCTCGCGGCGCGGCTCCTCGGCCGGACACCGAGTGAGATCGTCGTCTACGGCACGCCGGCGGAGGAGACCATCGGCGGCAAGATCGTCCTGGCGAAGGCGGGGCTCTTCCGCGGCCTCGACGCGGCGCTGATGTTCCATCCCTCCACCGAGGACCGCGTCTACATGACTTCGCTGGCCTGCCACTCGTTCGAGGTGGAGTTCCGCGGCCGCGCGGCCCACGCCGTCGCTTCCCCGGAGAAGGGGATCAACGCGCTCGACGCGCTCCTCGGGCTGTTCGCGGCCATGGACAGGCTTCGCCCCAGCCTGCCGGCCGAGGCGCGCATGCCCGGGGTCATCCTGGAGGGCGGGCGGCGGCCGAACATCATCCCGGACCGGGCCGTCGGCCGCTTCACGCTGCGCGCCGGCGACCTGCGCCGCCTCGGCCGCGTCAAGCGCGCCTTCTTCGCGGCGGGCCGCGCCGCGGCGAAGAGCGTCGGCGCCCGGGTGCGCTTCCGCGCCGTCGATCTGCCGTACGCCGAGATGCGCACCAACGGGCCGCTCGCCGAGATCTGCAAGGAGGAGCTGCGCGCCCTCGGGCGCTCGACGGTCGACACGCCGCGCAAGGGGATGGGCTCGCTCGACATGGGGAACGTCAGCCAGGTGGTGCCGTCGATCCACCCGTTCGTGGCCATCGCGCCGAAGAGCGCGCCGCTCCATTCGCGCGCCTTCGCCGTCCGCGCGGGCGGCGCGCCGGGACGGCAGGGCCTGGCCATCGCCTCGCGCGCGCTCGCCGCGACGCTCGTCCGCGCCGTGCACGACCCCGGGCTCCTGCGCGCCGCGCGCCGGGCTTACGTGCGCGGCGGGCACCCGTCCGGCGCGCCCCGGACCCTGCGCGCGGCCGGCGGATCCCGGTGAGGCGGCGCGACGCATCGCGGCCCGGGGCCTCGCGACGCGGTGCGGCCCGGACCGGCTCCGCGCTGCTCCGGCCGGGCGATCGCATCGCCGTCGTGGCGCCGGCCGGACCGGCGCCGCTCGAGGAGCTCGAGCGCGGCATCGCCTTCCTTGAGAAGCGTGGCTACGTCGTGGCGCGCGGCGCGCACCTGGCGGGCCGGCGCGCCTACCTCGCGGGGACCGACGCCGAGCGGGCCTCGGATCTGAACGCGGCCATCCGCGATCCCGGTGTCAGGCTCGTCTGGTGCGCCCGCGGCGGCTACGGCACGCCGCGCCTGCTCGATCGCGTCGACATGCGCGCCCTGCGGCGCGACCCGAAGCCGCTCCTCGGCTACAGCGACGAAACCGCTCTCCAGGAGATCTGGCGCCGCGCCGGCGCGCCCATCCTTTACGGACCCCACGTGGTGGAGCTCGCGGACCGGCGGGCGTGGCACACCCATTCGCTTCAGGCCGCGCTCCAGGGCCGGCCGATCGACGTGCCGATCGCGCGCCGGAGCGTCGTGCGGGAAGGGCGCGCGGCGGGTCCGCTCGTGGGCGGCTGCCTGTCGCTTCTAGTCGGGCTCGCGGGGACGAAGTACGAGCCGCGGCTCGACGGGGCGATCCTGTTCTGGGAGGACGTGAACGAGCAGCCGTTCCGGCTCGACCGGATGCTCACCCATCTGAAAAATGCGGGCTGGCTGTCGCGACTCGCCGGCATGGTGGTCGGCCGGCTGCACGGCGGCCGGGCGCAGGACCCGCGCCTCCATCGTTCGATTCGCGACATCCTGCTCGACCGCCTGGAGGGGACGCGCTATCCCGTGGCGATCGATCTCCCGGCGGGGCACGTTCCGGGCAAGTGGACCCTGCCGCTCGGGGGACCGGCGCGCCTGGACACGCACGCCGGCCGGCTCACGATCAGCGGACGCTGAACAGGACCTCGCGCGTCAGCGACTGGCCGTTGGTCTTGTCGGTGACCTTCGCTTCCATGCGGAAGTCGGCCGGCAGCGCCACGTTGGCGCCGACCAGGTTGGCGACCGGCAGCTCCCACAGCTCCACTTGGCCGACCGGCTTCACCACCGGCTTGCGGTACGGCTTCCAGCCGGAGGCGTCCTTCACGTAGAAGGTGTAGGTCGATTCGAGGTTCGGCTTGCTCGTGGCCGTGTCGGGAGTCGGGTTGTAGACCTGGTAGTAGAAGGCGAGCGCGTCCGACTTGGTCAGGACCGGCACCGCGCGCGGCACCAGGCGGAACGAACCGATGCTGTAGAGCCCGGCGCCGCCCGACTTGTCGTCGTCCGGTCCGACGCTCTGGTCCTTGCGCCCGTACTGCGCCAGCAGGGAGACGGTGCTCATGTCGAAATGCTTGGCGGCGTAGTCCGGGACGGTCAGGGTCGTGACGAGGGTGCCCATCTGCCCCTTCATCACCTTGTCCTCGACGACGACGGCCTGCTTGTAGGTCCCCGGCTTGAGATTCCGCCGCGCCTGGTAGACGAAGCCCGCCGCCGGGCCGTCGGCCACGGGGGCCGGCACGAACGGCAGCGCTCCGGTCACGTTGATCGGCTTGCCCTCGCCCTCGGGGGCGAGGCGCGCGAACGGCTGGATCGCCTCGGTGCCGCCGCCGTGGGCGGCCTCGCGCGGCACCTCGATGGTCGTCACCACCAGCGTCGAGGCATCGGCCGTCGCGTAGAAGTCGTTCTTGACCTGGAACGGCACGTCGGTCGGGCCGCTGCCCTTGGCGGCCACCGCGTCGAGGATCGGGATCTGCCGCTGGCTCTCCGGAGAGGTGTCCTCCGGGACCTCCTTGGGCGCGGCCGCGGCGACTTCCTGCGACGCGTCCGCCACCAGGCTCGGGATCTTCCAGCCGATGCCGCGCGTCTCGTCGTGCGCCGCGATGTAGGTCTCGAGCGTTTTCTTGTCGCGCAGCAGGAAGCCGGTGTCCACCGGCGCGAAGCTCAGCTCGAACTTGTCCTTGATGCCGTTCACCGGCGTCGGCTCGAAAGCCCAGTAGGTGTAGCGCGAGTCCTTGCGCTGGTTGGCCGGAGGACCGAGCAGGATGAAGACGCGCCCGAAGTCGGTGACCGAGCCCTCCTTGAGCATCGTCTTGTAGGCCTTGTCCGCCTGCTCGACGCGCTGCCAGAAGATGGTCTCGTACTCATTGTCGGGGGTGCCCGGCGTCGGGTCGCGCTTCTCCCAGAAGGTCTTGGCGAACGCCGCCCGCTCGTCGTCGGTCTTGAGCGCCTTGAACTGCTTCTCCTCGTCCTCGGACATCAGCCATTGAACCGGGCCCTTGGCCCAGTCCTTCCCCGGGGTTTTCCAGTCGGGAGGTCCGCCGGCCGCCACCGTGGCCAGGAGCAGGACACCGAGAACCGCAGGCCGGACGAGCGAACGCATTGCGCGCATTGGATCCCTCACAGAGGCGCGGATTATAGCCACCCCTCATCTCCACGGCAAAACCGGGGCTCCGGCGGCAGGTATTAAGAAGGATGAGGGCCGCCCCTATAATGCCCGCCGCGTGACGATCAAGATGACGCTGGCCTACGTCGGAACCCATTATGCCGGCTGGCAGATCCAGCCGGCCCTCCCCACCATCCAGGGACTCCTGGAAGACCGCCTCGGGCGGCTGCTGCGGGAGAAGGTCACCCTCTTCGGCGCGGGCCGGACCGACTCGGGAGTGCACGCGCTGGGGCAGGTCGCGAGCTTCACGACGGAGAGAACGGTGCCGCTCGACGGGCTTCGTCGCGGCCTGAACGCCCGGCTGCCCGAGGACATCCGTGTGCTCGAAGCGATGCACGTCGCCGACTCCTTCCATGCCCGCAGCGACGCCCGGGGGAAGGAATACGCCTACCGCTACAGCCGCGGCGAGGTGACGTCTCCCTTTCGCGCCCCCTTCGTCTGCCCGGTGCGCGGCCGGCTCGACCTCGACGCGATGCGCCGCGGGGCCGCGGCATTCGAAGGCCGTCACGACTTCACCTCGCTCGCGCCGTCTTCGATCGAGCTCGACGATCGGGTGCGCACCATCACCTCGGTCCGGATCGAAGAGCAGGGGGACGAGGTCATCCTGAGGGTCCAGGGCGACGGGTTCCTGCGCCACATGGTCCGGACCATCGCCGGGACGCTGCTCGAGATCGCGCGCGGCGTCCGGGACGCCGGCGACGTGCCGCGCATCCTCGCGGCCCGCGACCGCCGCGCCGCCGGGCCGTGCGCCCCGGCGCGCGGGCTGACCCTCGTCCGGGTCTTCTACGCGGAGGCGGGGGCGTGAATCTCCTGGTGACCGGAGGCGCCGGATACGTCGGCGGGGCCGTGGCGCGGCGGCTGCGCGCGGCGGGCCACGGGGTGACCATCCTCGACGACCTGAGCACGGGGCACCGCAGGAACGTCGAGGGATTCGAGTTCGTCGAAGCCGACATGGCGGACCGGGCGGCGATCGAGCCGGTGCTGGCGCGGCGGCGCATCGAAGGCATCGTCCACATGGCCGCGCTCTGCCTCGTCGGCGCCTCGGTGCGCGAGCCGGAGGCTTATTACGATCACAACCTCCGGCGCCCCCTGGCCCTCCTCGACATGGCGCTCCACGCGGGGGTGGGTCGCTTCGTCTTCTCTTCGAGCGCCGCCGTCTACGGCGAGCCGGATGCGACCCCGATCGAGGAGGACCATCCGACCCGGCCGACCAATCCGTACGGCGAGACCAAGCTGGCGTTCGAGCGCGCCCTGGCCTGGCATGCGGCGGCGCGGGGCTCGACGGCGGTGGCGCTGCGCTACTTCAACGCCGCCGGCAGCACCGCCGACGGACACGGGGAAGAGCACGCCGAGGAGACCCATCTGATCCCGAACGTCCTGCGCGCCGCGCTGGGCGGGCCCCCGATCGCCATCTTCGGCACCGATTACCCGACGCCCGACGGCACCGCGGTGCGCGACTACGTGCACATCGAGGACCTCGCCGAGGCGCACCGCCTGGCGCTGGAGCACGCCTCCCCGAAGGGAAGCCTCACGGTGTTCAACCTGGGGAGCGGGAAGGGGGCCTCGGTGCGCGAGGTGATCGACACCGCCCGCCGCGTCACGGGCCGGCCGATCCCGGTCGTCGAGTCGGCGCGGCGTGCCGGCGACCCGGGGACCCTCGTCGCCTCGCACGTCCGCGCCGGGAAGGTCCTGGGCTGGCGCGCCACGCGCGGCGACCTCGCGGGGATCGTCGAATCGGCCTGGCGCTTCGCGCAGAAGGGCCGCGCGTGATCGGCCGCCGGCTCGTGCCCCCGCGCGCCGGCGCGTTTCTGGCAGCCGGTGAAGGCGTGTGCTACGATGCGCGCCGAACGCGCGAGGGGATTGGTTAGCCCCGCATGTCCGACCCACTGAACCAGCTCCGGGGATTCATCCGCGACGGCAGTCCCGAGGCCGCCCTCGTCGGCGCCATCGACTTCGACCGCCTGCCGCGCCACATCGCCATCATCATGGACGGCAACGGCCGCTGGGCGCGCCAGCGCAGCCTGCCGCGCGTCGCCGGTCATCGCGCCGGCATCGCGGCGGTGCGCGACGTGGTCGAGACCTCCGCCCGCATCGGCTGCCAGGTTTTGACGCTGTACGCCTTCTCGGTCGAGAACTGGAAGCGCCCGCGCGCCGAGGTGAGCACCCTCATGTCGCTCCTGCGCGAGTACCTGCGCAAGGAGCTCAAGACGCTCCTCGAGCACGACATCGCCTTCAACGTCATCGGCCGGATCGAGGAGCTGGCCGAGCCGGTGCGGCGCGATCTCGAGGAGACCCGCGCCCGGACGCGCGACAACCACGGCATGCTGTTCAACATCGCGCTGTCCTACGGCGGCCGCACCGAGATCGTCGACGCCTGCAACCGCCTGCTGCGCGAGCGCGGCGCGCGCGCCGCCGCCGGCGAGCCGATCGACGAGGCGACCTTCGAGCGTTATCTCTACACGGCCGGCCAGCCCGATCCCGACCTGCTCATCCGGACCTCCGGCGAGCTGCGCATCAGCAACTTCCTGCTGTGGCAGATCGCCTACTCCGAGATCTGGGTGACCGAGACGCTGTGGCCGGACTTCCGCCGCGGGGAGCTGCTGCAGGCGATCGTCGACTACCAGAAACGGGAGCGGCGCTACGGCCGGGTCGAGCCGAGCCCCCGGCCCGTCGCCGCCTCGCCGGGCCAGGCCCGGTAGGCATCGCCATCTTGCGCTCGGGGTTGCCGGCACGGATCCTCTCGGCGGTCGTCTTCCTGCCGATCTTCTGGATCCTGGTGAAGCGCTTCGGGCCGCTGCCGTACGAGGCGCTGCTCGCGGTCGCCGCCGGGCTCGGGCTGTACGAGCTGTACGCCCTCGCCGACGCGCGCGGGCACCGCTGCCACCGGCTCCTCGGCGCCTGCACCGCCGCCCTCGTGCTCGCGACCTTCGCGGTGCCGGAGCTGCCGCTGTCCGCCGTGCTGGCGGCGGCGCTCTTCGCCCTGCCGGTGGCGTCGCTCTGGCGCGGCGGCGACTTCGGGCGCGCCTTCGGCGATATCGGCGCGACGCTCTTCGCCGCCGCCTTCGTCGGGCTGCTGTTCGGCTACCTGCTGTCGCTGCGGCTGCTGAGCGACGCGGTGAAGGGGGACGAGATGGGCAGCGATCTCGTCTTCCTCCTGTTCTTCGTGGTGTGGGGGAGCGATGTCTTCGCCTACGCGGTCGGGCGCCTGCTGGGCCGGCGGTCGCTGGCGCCCGGGGTGAGCCCGAAGAAGACGGTCGAGGGGGCGATCGGGGGACTCCTCGGGGCGATCCTGCTGGCGTTCGTGGCGCGCGCCTGGTTCCTGTACCGCCTGACGGTGCGCGACGCGATCCTGCTGGGCTTTTCGCTCGGCGTCGTCGGCATGGTGGGGGATCTCGTGGAGTCGATGCTCAAGCGCGGGGCCGGGGTGAAGGACAGCGCGCACCTCGTGCCGGGGCACGGCGGGCTGCTCGACCGCGTCGATTCGCTGCTCTATGCCGCGCCGCTTCTCTACTACTATTACCTCTTCGCGATGAGGACCGGATGACGCGGACGGGCGCCCGGCGGCGCGTGGCGATTCTCGGCTCGACCGGCTCGATCGGCGTGCAGGCGCTGGACCTGGCCGCGCGTCTCGAGGACCGCTTCGAGATCGTCGCCCTGGCGGCGGGGAGGAACGCCGATCTCCTGGCGCGGCAGATCCGCGCGCACCGGCCGAAGCTGGCGGCGATCGCCGATCCGGCCGGGCTCGAGGCGCTGCGCAGCGCCGCGGCCGAAACGGGCTGCACCGTGATCCCGGGGGACGAGGGCCTGCGGGCCGTCGCGGAGCACCCCGAGGCCGACGTCGTCCTGGCGGCGATCGTGGGGGCCGCCGGGCTGCGTCCGACCTGGCAGGCCCTGAAGTCCGGACGCAACGTCGCGCTCGCCAACAAGGAGAGCCTGGTCATGGCGGGCGCTCTGATGCGCGACACCGCCGCGGCCTCCGGGGCGACCCTCCTGCCGGTGGACAGCGAGCACTCGGCCGTGCACCAGTGCCTGCGCGGCGAGCAGCCCGGGCAGGTCGAGCGCATCCTGCTCACCGCCTCGGGCGGGCCCTTCAGGACGCGCCCCCTCGCGACCCTGGCCCAGGCGACCCCCGAGGAGGCGCTCAAGCACCCGGTGTGGGAGATGGGCCGCAAGATCAGCATCGACAGCGCCACCTTGATGAACAAAGGGCTCGAGGTGGTCGAAGCGCACTGGCTCTTCGATCAGCCGCTGGACCGGATCGACGTCCTGATCCATCCTCAAGGCGTCGTGCACTCGATGGTGGAGATGGCGGACGGCGCGATCCTGGCGCAGCTGGGCACGGCCGACATGCGCGGCCCCATCCAGTACGCGCTCGGCTACCCGGATCGGGCGAAGGGGCCGGTCGCGCGCCTCGACCCGGTCGCGGCCGGGCCGCTGGAATTCCTCCCGGTGGAGCCTTTGCGCTACCCGTGCCTCGGCCTGGCGCGCGCGGCGCTGCGCGCCGGCGGCAGCGCCCCGGCGGCGCTCAACGCCGCCAACGAAATCGCCGTGGATGCGTTTCTGAACCATCGCCTGCCGTTTCCCGGGATCGCCCGGCTCGTGCAGGAGGTGCTCGAGCGCCACCGTCCCGCTCCTGTGCGCGGGCTCGAAGAGGTGGTGGAATGCGATCGGGCCGCGCGACGCGCGGCGGAGGAGATCCTGTCGATGAAGGTGCTGGCGTGAGCTGGTTGCAGGGGGCTTTGCCGTTCGCTGTCGTCCTGGGCTCGGTGGTGCTGTTCCATGAATTCGGCCACTACCTGGCGGCGAAGGCGTTCGGCATCACCGTCGAGATCTTCTCGGTCGGGTTCGGGCCGCGGCTGTGGGGCTTCGTCCGGCGCGGCACCGAGTACCGCCTCTCGTGGGTGCCCCTCGGCGGCTACGTGAAGCTGAAGGGGGAGACCAATCCCGAGGACGGCACCCCGCCCGACCCCGGGGATCTCATGGCCCACTCGCGCGGCGTCCGCTTCGTCGTCTTCGTGATGGGAGCGGTCTTCAACCTCGCGACGGCGTTCTTCCTGACCGCGTTCATCTTCATGCACGGCGTGGAGGAGTACGCCTACCTGTACGAGGCGCCGGTGATCGGCGAGATCGATCCCGAGTCGCCGGCCGCGCACGCCGATCTGCAGCCGGGCGACAAGGTGGTCGCCTTCGACGGGACCCCCGTCGAGAACTGGAAGGATCTCCAGATCAAGCTGCTCCTGAGCCCGCGCCAGACGAAGGATCTCGTCGTCGAGCGGGACGGCCGGCAGGTGACGACCCGGCTGACCATCGAGGCGGGCCCGAACGACGTCGGCCGCCCGGGGCTCGCTCCCGCGACCGGGGTGCTCGTCGGCGGGCTGCAGGATGGCTGGCCGGCGGCGGAGGCGGGACTGCAGCGCGGCGACCGCATCGCCGCGATCGACGGCGCGCCGATGGCGACGGTGGAGCGGGTCTTCCGCACCATCCAGGGGTCGCCGGGCAAGGCGCTCCAGTTCACCATCGACCGCAACGGGACGTCGTTCGACAAGGAGATCGTTCCGCGCGACGACGGCGGCAAGGGACGCATCGGTTTCATCCCGACGCCGCCGATGGTCACCCGGACGTATCCGATGGTCGAGGCGGCGCGCCAGAGCGTCCGGCACAACCTCGAGCAGATCGGCCTGGTGTTCGAGACCTTCAAGAAGCTCCTGCGCTTCGAGATCAGCCTGCGCGCCTTCTCCGGGCCGATCGACCTCTACAAGTTCTCCGGCGAGGCGGCGCGCGAAGGGGGCATCCCGTTCCTGCAGCTCATCGCCTTCGTCTCGCTGCAGCTCGGCATCATCAACCTCTTCCCGATCCCGCCGCTCGACGGCGGCCACCTGTTCACCCTCACGGTCGAGGGGCTCATCCGCCGCGACCTGTCGCTCGCCCTCAAGGAGCGGGTGATGCAGGCGGGTCTCGTGCTGCTGCTCCTGTTCATGGGGGCGGTCATCTACCTCGACATCAGCAAGAACTTCTTCCACTGAGGACGCGCGCCGCATGCCGACCCCCCCCGAGCACCGCATCCTGTTCACCCCCGGCCCGACCGAGGTGATGCCGGAGATCCTCGCCCACATGAGCCGGCCGGTCATCGGCCACCGTGGTGAGGAGATGCAGGCCATCCTCGGCGAGGTCATCGAGCGCGGGCGGCGCCTCTTCGGCGCGGCGGCGCACGAGCTGTTCGTCACCGGCTCCTCGGCGACCGGGCTGTGGGAGGCGGCGATCCGCAACACCGTCGAGCGCCGCGTGCTGGTGCCGGTGTGCGGCGCCTTCTCGGAGCGCTTCTTCGACGTCGCCGTCGGCTGCGGCGTCGAGGCCGAGCGCATCGACGTGGAGTGGGGGCAGCCGATCGACCCGTCGCAGATCGCCGACAAGCTCAAGGGCGGGCGCTTCGACGCCGTCGCCGTCGTCCACAACGAGACCTCGACCGGGGTGGTGAACCCGCTCCCGGCGATCGCCGAGGCGGTGCAGAGCGCCCCGGACGTCGCCCTGCTCGTGGACTGCGTGTCGTCCCTGGCCGGCATGCCGGTGGAGGTGGACCGCCACGGCATCGACGTGGCGCTGGCCTCGGTGCAGAAGTGCCTGGCGCTGCCGCCGGGCCTCGCGGTGTGCGCCGTGTCGGCGCGCGCCATGGAGCGCTCGAAACGCCGCACCGGCAAGGGGTACTACTTCGACTTCGTGCGCCTCAAGAGCGCCTTCGACAAGAAGCAGCCGATGGCGACGCCGTCGGTGAACCACATCTTCGCCCTGCAGGCGCAGCTGCGGCGCATCGAGGCGGAGACGCTCGAAGGCCGTTACGCGCGCCACCGCGCCATGGCGGACGAGACGCGGGCCTGGGCGGCCGCGCGCCGCTTCGAGCTGTTCGCCGCCGCGGAAGCGCGCTCCGAGACCGTGACCTGTGTCGCCAACAACCGCGGCATCGAGGTCGGCGCCTTCGTGAAGCGCGCCGCCGAGCGCGGCTTCTCCATCAGCAACGGCTACGGGCGCCTCAAGGAGAAGACCTTCCGCATCGGCCACATGGGGGACCACACCCTCGAGGGCGTGCGCCGGCTCCTGCAGGTCCTCGACGCGTCGCTGCCGGAGGCGCGCGCGTGAGCCCCGCGACGACGAAGATCCTCATCGCCGACAAGGTCTCGGCCACCTGCGCCGAGGTGCTGCGCGCCGCCGGGTTCGAGGCGGAGCAGCGTCCGGGGCTCGCCCCGAAGGACCTGATCGCCGCGGTGGCCGACATCGCGGGCCTCGTGGTGCGCTCCGACACCCAGGTCACCGACGAGGTGATGGCGGCGGCGCCGCGACTCAAGGTCGTCGGACGGGCGGGCGCCGGCGTGGACAACATCGACGTCGCCGCGGCGACGCGGCGCGGCATCGTGGTCATGAACGCGGCGGGCGAGAACACCATCTCCGCCGCCGAGCACACGATGTCGATGATCCTGTCGCTGGCGCGCCGCATCCCGGCCGCCGACCGGTCGATGCGCGCCGGCAAGTGGGAGCGCGGATCCACCTTCATGGGGATCGAGCTCTTCGGCAAGACCCTGGGCATCCTCGGCGTCGGCAAGGTGGGACGCGAGGTGGCGGCGCGGGCGCGCGCCTTCGGCATGGAGGTGGTCGGCTTCGACCCGGTCCTGACCGCCGAGGCGGCGGCGCGGGCCGGGGTGCACGCGGCGCCGCTCGAGGAGGTCCTGGAGCGCGCCGACGTCCTGACCCTGCACCTGCCGCTGACCGACGGCACCCGGCACCTGCTGGACAAGGAGCGGATCGCCCGCTGCCGCAAGGGCGTGCGCATCGTCAACGTGGCGCGCGGCGGCGTCGTGGACGAAGGCGCGCTGGTCGAGGCCCTGAAGAGCGGCCAGGTGGCGGGGGCCGCGCTCGACGTCTTCGAGCACGAGCCGCCGACCGGATCGCCGCTTCTCGGCCTCGACAACGTCGTCCTGACGCCGCACCTCGGCGCCTCGACGCAGGAGGCGCAGGAGAAGGTGGCCGCCCGCATCGCCGAGCAGGTGGCCGCCTACCTGAAGGACGGCACCGTCACCAACGCGGTCAACGCGGAAGGGGTGGACGCCCGCTCCGCGCCCGCGCTCGCCCCCTACCGCGATCTCTGCGAGCGGCTGGGGCGGCTGCTGTCGGCGCTGGCGCACGGCCCGTTCAGCGAGGTGACCCTCGAGTCGTGCGGCGCGGTGAACGAGTTCCCGCTGCGGGCGTTGACCGCATCGTTCCTCAAGGGACTCCTCGACCAGAAGCTCTCCGACCCGGTGAACGCGGTGAACGCGCTGTTCCTGGCGAAGGAGGCGGGGATCCGCGTGCTCGAGACGCGCGCCGGCGAGTCGCAGGACTTCAACGCCCTCGTGGTCGCCACGCTGCGCGGCCCGCAGGGGACGCATTCCGCCTCCGGGACGCTGTTCGGCAAGCGCGACCCGCGCCTGGTGCGCATCGACGATTTCCAGATCGACGCCTGGCCGTCCGGGCCCATGCTCCTGGTGAGCAACGACGACCGCCCCGGCATGGTCGGCCGCATCGGCACGGTGCTCGGCGAAGCGGGGGTGAACATCGCCTACATGTCGCTCGGACGCGATCGGTCCGGCGGCCGCGCCCTCGCGGTTTTGAACCTCGACGCGCCGCTCCCCGATCCGCCGCTGCGGCGCCTCTCGTCCCTCGAAGGGGTCCTCTGGGCCGAGCGGGTCCAGCTCTAAGACTCCCGACCCCACGCTTCGAACGTTCCGATCCGCAACGCGCGGGCGCACTCCTGTCCGCCCGCGAGCGGACGCGCGCCACCCGATAAGCCCGGAGCGCCGCCGCGCCACGCCGGACGACTCGCGGCAACGCCGCGCCCGGCGCGCCTTCCAAGCGACCAGGCCGGCGCGTGCCGCGGCGGCGACGCGCCTGGCACGTCGGCTGCTCTTCTCCCGGGCGCCGCGGTGCAGCGCGAAGGACGGCCGCGGCGCGGACCTGAACTCGAGCTTGGGGGAGTACGGAATGGGTCGTCAACAACCGATCGGCTCTCCAACCGAAAGACCCGTTCCTTTCCGTGACGCGGGTGGGGGATCCGATGATCCCCCCTCCCCCAAGATTTCCTCTTCCGTGTCCACACCGCAGTTCAACCCAAGGAGGGACGATGAGAAAGACGATGCAGGCAATCGCAGGACTCCTCGCCGTGGCGCTCGTGGCCACGGCGGCGCTGGCGCCGCCGGCCCTGGCCGCCGCGGCCCCGGCGGCGTCGGAGAAGATCAACATCAACGCGGCGACCGCCGACCAGCTGACCGCGCTGCCGGGGATCGGCCCGTCCTACGCGCAGCGGATCGTCGAGTACCGCGAGAAGAACGGCCCGTTCAAGAAGGTCGAGGATCTGCTCAACGTCACCGGCATCGGCGAGAAGACGTTCGAGAAGATCAAGGACCGGATCACCGTCGGCTCCAAATGAGCCATCGCCGGGGCGGGGGAGGGTTCTCGCTCATCGAGGCCTCCCTCGCCCTGGCCTTCCTGGGCATCCTCCTCGTCGTCGTCGTCCCGGTGTCGGCGGCGACGCTCACGCGCGCCCGTGTCGCCGCCGCGGCGATGGACATGGCCGGGACCTTCGCACGCCTGCGGGCGCAGTCGATCGCCGAGCACCGTCGCATCGGGCTGCGCTTCACGACCGGAGGCGGCCCGGTGTCGTTCGCCGTCTACGCCGACGGGGACGGCGACGGCGTGCGCTCCGACGACATCGCCTCCGGGCGTGACCCGCGCCTCGAGCCGCCGCGCGATCTGCCGTCGCGATTCGACGGCATCGATTTCGGCGTCCTCGCCACGCCGATTCCCGACGTGCCGCCGCAGGGTGGCGCCGTCCTGCCCGGGGACGATCCGATCCGCTTCGGATCCGCCGACATCGTCACCTTCACGCCCTGGGGCACCGCCACCGGCGGAACGGTGTTCGTCAGCGACGGCCGCGACACCGTCTGCGCCGTCGTCCTCTACGGCAAGACCGGCCGTCTGCGAACCTACCGGCTCGATCGCAGCCAGAACCGCTGGGTCGACTGAGCGGAAATCCTTCCCGCCGGCGGCCCGCTAGAAGTTGAACTGCACCCCGATCTGGAAACGCCTGCCGAAGCGTCGCGTGGCATCCAACTGCAAAGGCGTGAGCGACGACAGCCCGCCGAGGTCGTAGCCGGTGCCGGTGACCGGCTCGTAGGACGTCACGTAGAGGTCGTCGCTGTTCAGGAGGTTCATCACGTCGAGCGACACCGCCCCGGTCGTGCGGCCGAGCACGAACGACTTCTTCACGCTGGCGTTCAGGTCGAGCATGGCGTTGTTGCGCTCGCTGTTGCGCGGCAGGGAGTGGAACTCGAGCTGGTTCGTCGCCCGGTCCACCGCCGAGTAGCCGAACAGCGTGCGGAACTGGGCATAACCGGTGTTGTCCGAGGCGAAGAAGCGCGAGATGACCGAGTAGGGGAGGCCGGACGACCACGAGGTGATGAACCCGAGCTGGAAATCGCGCGGCAGGAAGACCGTCGCGTTGAGCTTGACCACGTGCCGCTGGTCGAAGGAGAGATAGCCGTACTCGCTCTCCGTCACCGACGGGTCGTTGCCGACCTTCGACTGGAAGTCCTCGGCGTTTCCCTGGGCGCGCGAGTAGACGTAGGACCCCTGCATCTCCCAGCGGCGCGCCATGCGGCGCCGCAGCTCGACCTCGAAGGCGCTGTAGCGCGCCGTGTTCGAGTTCTCCACCCGCAGCACCTGGTTGAAGAAGGGGTTCTGGATGTAGAGGTCCGGCCGGCCGTCGAGCGCCTGCACCTTGCTGGAGCCCTGGGCCGGAGGGCGGTTCGGCACTTCGTAATAGATGCCGAACAGGTCGTACGGCTCCCCCGTGGCGGGATTGATGACGACCTCGTGGTTGATGTCCACGTCCTGCAGCTGATCGCGGAAGTCGCGCCGGATGAAGCGGACCGCCAGCGCCACCTCGGGGGCCAGCTCCCGCTCGATCCCGATCGTCCACTCGTCGCTGTAGGGCGTCGCGAGGTTGCGATCGACCTGGTGAACGGACGGCGGGGATTTGCTGAACAACCTTCCGACGTTGTGGTTGGGCGTGGTGACGAAGGGGCCGATGGTGCCGCTGACGTCGATGCCGTCGGCGTCGTAGCCGTAGTAGCGCGACACCGTGTCGGGCCCCTGCTCCCCGACGATGGAGTTGAGGAACAGCTTGTCGTAGTAACGCCCCCAGGTGCTGTACACCTTCATCTTGCCGGCGCCGGCCGGGTCCCAGGAGACCGACAGGCGCGGCGACAGGTTGTTGTTGGTGATGGCGATCTGGTCGGCTTGCTGGATGGTGACGCCGAGCTCGGAGAGCCGATCCGGGTCGACGTCGTTGCCGGTCCCGAGATCGTAGAGGCCGCTCAGGGCGTCGAGCGTGTACTCGAGATTGCTCCGATGGCGCATCAGGTGCCGGATCGCCTGCTGCCGCAACGCGTTGATCATGTCGTTGAGGAAGCCCGAGCCGCCCTGGCTCCCCGTGAGCATCGGATCCCCCGCCAGACCCAGGTTGAACATGCCGTCCCGGTTGCCGGTGCGCAGGTCGTCCCCCTGCTTCTCTCCGCCGCTCAGGGTGACCAGGGCGCTGTAGACGTCCCGCTCGAAGCGCGGATCGAAGTAGGTGTAGCCGGGGGCGCGCGCCGTCTCGTGCTCGTAGCGCACGCCGAGCCCGAGGCTGACATTCGGCACCGGCCGCCACGTGTCCTGCGCGTAGAGGGCGCCGGTGCTCCCGTTGGCCGATCCCTCGACCGAGCGCTGGGTGGGGAGGACCACGACCAGCGACTCGGGGCGGCCGCCGGCGCATTCCCCGGTGTCCGGGTCGCAGATCGGAGGGATCGGGGGTTGCAGGGCGGTGATGTCGTTCATGTCGGTGGTGCGATCGAACGACTCGCGCTCGTACGCCCCGCCGAAGCGGAAGTCGTGGGTCCCCTTGAAGTCGGGGACGAAGACCGAAAGGTCGCCGCGCAGCGAGGCGCGCTGCCTCTTGTCCTGGAGCGACTGGTAATAGGGTCCCTCGGTCACCCCGGTGGTCTCGTTGATGAAGTAGTCGCGGTCCGCCCCCGTCGGGCGCAGCGCCCCGTACGGGTAGAGGTCGGTGGGGTAGGGGGTATCGTTGAGCTTGAGGTCGCCGTTCCGGTCCTCGATGCCGCGGTCGAGGTTGCGGTCGCCGTCGAGGTCTTCGGTTCCGTCCAGGCGGCCGTTCAGGTTCGTGTCTTCGTCGATGATGTCGAGGCGGCCATCGCAGTCGATGTCCTCCCGCGTCGCGCCTTCGCAGCCGCCGCGCGGCGTGAGCTTGCCGTTGCCGTCCAGGTCCTCGGTGAAGAGGATGCTGTTGCCGAAGGTGACGCCGGGCGGGAAGCCCTCCCAGACGTCGACCTTGCCGTTGCGGACGTAGGTGTCCTCCCAGACATCCCACGCGCCGTTGTCGTCCCAGTCGGTGCCGGGGTCCCGCTCGTTCGCCTGCGCGAAGCCGTCGCCGTTGCGGTCGACGAAGACGACGCCGTTGTGGTTGTTGTCGATGCCGAGGTTCGGCTCGACACCGGGATGGGTGTCGAGGTACCCGAGGGTTCCCTCCAGGACGACCGACGGGCTCAGGACCGACACGGAGCGCAGCGTGACGTTCGTCCCGCCCTCCTCGAGGGTGTAGCCGCTCTCTTCGCGCGTGAAGCTGTTGAGCCCCTGGTTGAGGTATTTCTGCGGGTCGTAGTTGATCGACATCGCCAGGCGGGTGGCGGGGGTCGCCTGCCAGGTCGCCTTGGCGAAGCCGCGGTATTCCTGGACGCCGGTCACGAAGGCGGAGTTGACCGCGTTGACCGGGTCCTGCTTCTGGATGTACTCGAGGGTGACGAAGAACCAGGCGCGATCCTTGACGATCGGCCCGCCGAGCGAGAGGAAGGGCAGGTAGTCGTTGAACTGGAGGTCGCGCAGGCCGTTCTCGCCGAGGCCGGCGTGCAGCGACGGGTCGTCGATGCCGGCGCCGTCGCCGTCGAGCGCCGAGCCGCGCCAGTAGAACTTGAACGCGCCCTCGAACTGGTTCCCCCCCGACTTGGTGATGATGTTGTTGAAGCCTCCCTGCGCGCGGCCGAACTCCGCCGTGGCGCCGGAGGTCTTCACCTCGATTTCCTGGATCGACTCGATGTTGAGCTGGGCGCCGACCTTGCCGGTGTAGGGGTCGGTGGTGGAGACGCCGTCCACGAGGGTGATCACATCGGTGTCGCGCGCCCCGTGGACGTTCGGGTTGCCGTCGCCGTCCACGTCCGAGACGCCGGGGGCGAGGGTGAGCACGTCCTGGTAGTTACGGCCGAGGATCGGCAGGGCGTCGATGAACTCGGACGAGAACCGCGACTGCGTCGTGGTCTCGGTGAGCGAGACGACGGGCGGGGCCGCGCGCACACTCACCTGCTCGCGCAGCGCCCCCGCGGGGCTGAGGCTGACGGTCAGGGTCGTCGCCGTGCCGGCGGTCACCTGCACATCGGACAGCACGACCGTCGCGTAACCCGTCAGGGAGCATTGCAGACGGTACCCGTTGCCGACGGGGATCCCGGAGAGTCGGAACAGGCCCTTGGCGTCGGTGACGGCCCCGCCGTGATCCGAGCCGCGATCCGGCAGGCTCAGGGCCACGGTGACGCCGGCCAGGGCGTCCCCCGCGGCGTCGGTGACCAGACCGCGGACGGCTCCCAGGTCGGCGGCGGCCGACGGGCGGATGTGGGCACACCAGGCCCCGCAGGACATCAGGATGACGAGCAGGGCGCGCGCGGCGAACGCGCGCCGGACCATGGGCAAGACCCCCCCGGAACGCGCATTGTCCGATGGACGGTGCGCGCCGGTCAAACCTCGACGCGGAAAACCCGCCACCTCCGCGGGATCCAGGGCCTGCTCTAGAGGGCGGGAAGGTAGTTCAGCAGGTCCGAGAAGCGCGAGACGAGGCGGTCGGGACGGCCGTTGACGAGCGTCTCCCGGCTGGCCGAGCCGCTGGGCACGGCGTACATCGCCACCCCCGCCTTGCGGGCCACCTCGATGTCCAGGAGCATGTCGCCGACGTACACCACTTCGTCGGTGCCGAGGCCGAGCCGGGCCATCATCACTTCGAGCATCTCGGGATCGGGCTTGGGGCGCCCGACGTCGTTCGGACCCATGACCTCGGCGAAGAGGTGGTCGATCTCGAGCGCCTTGAGGATGTCGCGCGCGAAGTACGACGGCTTGTTGGTGGCGATCCCCATGACATAGCCGCGCTTGTCGAGCTCTTCGAGAGTCTGGCGGACGAGCGGCAGGATCTTGGTGCGGTTCTCGCAGATCTGCGCGTAGTGCTCGCGGAACTTCAGGACGCCCTCGGCGACCCGCTCCTTGCCGACGGCGCCCTCCATAAGCTGCTCGAGGCCGTGCCCCACCATGTCCCGCACCTGCTCGAGCGGGATCGCGGGCTGATCGTAGCCCGCCCGCACCAGGTTCAGGCTCTCGGTGATGGCCTCGTAGGAATCGATCAGGGTCCCGTCGAAGTCGAAGATGACGCCGCGAATCAAGCAGTTCCCTCGGAAGTCCGGGCATCGTAGCACCCGGCCGCTCGGGCGATCAAGACGAGTGATACACTCCGCCCCAATCCGCGGGGCTCGCCCGGCGCAAGCACCCCCGGAGGACCGATGGACGCAGCCGTCCTGTTGCTGAGAGGGGCCCTGGTGTCGTACGCGGCCGGCTCCCTCGCCGCGATCGTCCCCTGGCGCCGGGGAGGGAAGGGCCGATCCGCCCTGGCCCCCGGGCTCGCCGCCCTCGGCGCGGCCCTGCACACCGGGGCGCTGTTCGCGACCGGCGCCGCCGTCGGCCGCTGCCCCCTGGTCACCCTTCCCGAGGTCCTGTCGGCGCTCGCCTGGATGCTGACCCTGGCCGCGCTCCTGGTCTGGTGGCGGTCGCGTCTGGACGCCGTGCTCGCCATCGAGCTGCCGGTGGCGGCGCTGGTGCTCCTCCTGGCCGAGGTGCTGCCAGAGGCTTCGCTGCCGCCCGGGGTGGGGCCGCCGCCGGCGTTCCTGCGCTTCCACCTGACGGTGATCCTGTTCGGCGTCACCGCCCTGTCGATCACCTTCGCCGCCAGCCTGATGTACCTGGTCGTCGACCGGGCCCTGAAGACCAAGCGGCCGATCGCGGCCTTCCGCCGGCTGCCGTCGCTCGCCGCCTGCGACCGCCTCGCGTACCGATCCCTCGGCGTCGCTTTCGGGCTCCTGACGCTCGGGATCCTCAGCGGCGCCGTCATCAATGGGCTGGAGACCGGGCGTCCGTGGACCTGGCGCCCCGAGGAGACGCTCGCCATCCTCGCCTGGGCCCTGCTGGGGACGATCGTCCTGGCCCGCCTCGGCTGGGGCTGGCGCGGCCGGCGGGCGTCGCTGCTCATGGTGGTCGGGTTCTGTCTCGTCCTTCTGCGCATGCTCGGACTGTGAGGCCGCCGTGGCCATCCTCCTCTACGGACTGAACCACCAGAGCGCGCCGCTCGATCTGCGCGAGCGGCTGGTGGTTTCGGATGCCGACCTGCCGGGGGTACTGGCGCGCCTCGCCTCGGTGCCGGGCATCGACGAGGCCTTCCTCCTTTCGACCTGCAACCGGACCGAGGCCCTCGTGTGCGGCGATCCGGCGGCGGCGCCGGGGCTCGGCGACTTCCTGGCCGCGCAGGGCGGAGGGATCGGCCGCGCGGAGCTGGAGCGCCACGCCTACCTGCACGTCGACCAGGCGGCGGTGCGGCACCTCTTCCGGGTGGCGGCGTCCCTCGATTCGATGATCGTCGGCGAGCCGCAGATCCTCGGGCAGGTGAAGACCGCCTGGGCCCTCGGCCGCGCGGCCGGCACGGTCGGCGCCGTGCTCGACGGCCTGCTGCAGCGCACCTTCTCGGTGGCGAAGCGGGTGCGCAGCTCGACCGGCATCGCCCGCGCGCCCGTGTCGATCGCCCACGCGGCCGCCGACCGGGCGCGGGAGATCTTCGGCGACCTGGCCGGACACCACGTCGCCGTGGTCGGGGCGGGCAAGATGGCGCGCCTGGCGGCGCAGCACATCGCCGCCGGCGGGGTCGGCTCGCTGACGGTGGTGAACCGATCGTGGCAGGGGGCCGACGAGCTGGCCCGCGAGCTCGGCGGCCGCGCGGTCTCGTGGGACCGGCTCTACGACGTGCTCGAAGGCGCGGACGTGGTGATCGTCTCGACCGCCGCGCCGCACCACGTCATCGGCCTCGAGGAGGCGCAGCGGCTGGGGCGGGCGCGGCGCGGGCGCCCGATCTTCCTCCTCGACATCGCCGTGCCGCGGAACGTCGATCCGCGCGTGCACGCGCTCGAGAACATGTACGTCTACGATCTCGACGACCTCAAGGCGGTGGCCGAGGCCGGGCTCGGCGAGCGCCGCCGGGAGGCGGAGCAGGCCGAGGCGATCGTCGACCGCGAGACGGCCGCCTACCTCGAGTGGGTCCGGAGCCTCGAGGCGGCCCCGACCATCGTCGACCTGCGCCGCCGCCTGCACGAGCTGGGAGAGACGGAGATGGAGCGGTTCCGCGGCCGCCTCGGGCCCCTGTCCGAGGAGCAGGCGCGGGCCCTCGACGAGTTCCGCACCGCCCTGCTCAACAAGATCCTGCATCACCCGACGCTGCTCCTGAAGCGCGCCGGCTCGCGTCCCGAAGGGGGCGGCCTCATTGCGCTGCTGCGCGAGGCGTTCGGGCTCGACGCGCCGCGCGCCGCCGGTCGCGAGACCGAGGCGGCCTCCGGCGAGTCGCAGGAAACTTCAAAGGAGGAGATCGGCAAGCAGGGGACGCGTGCCTAGCCGAAGCCTCGTCGTCGGCAGCCGGGGCAGCCGGCTGGCGCTGGCCCAGGCCGAGTGGATCCTGGCGCGGTTGCGGGAGCGCGGCTGCGATGCCCGCCTGCAGATCGTCACCACCACCGGGGACCGGCAGGCGACGGCGGCGCTGGAGGCCCTCGGCGGCGAGGGGATCTTCGTGAAGGAGATCCAGGCGGCCCTCCTGGCCGGAACGATCGACGTCGCCGTGCACAGCTGCAAGGACCTGCCGACCACGGAGCCTTCCGGGCTCCTCATCGCCGCGGTTCCCGAGCGGGCCGATCCGCGCGATCTCCTCGTCGCGCACGGGGCGCGGTCCCTGCGCGCCCTCCCGACCGGCGCCCTCGTCGGCACGGGCTCGCCGCGCCGCGTCGCGCAGGCGCGGCGCCTCCGCCCCGATCTCGCCTTCGTGCCGATCCGGGGCAACGTCGACACGCGGGTGGCGAAATGGCGCGCCGGCGCCTGCGACGCGCTCCTTCTGGCGTCCGCGGGGATCGCGCGGCTGTCGCTCGAGGTGGAGGGGCGCCCGCTCGATCCGCAGGAGATGCTGCCGGCGGTGGCGCAGGGGGCCCTGGCGATCGAGACGCGGGGCGACGACGCGGAAGCGCGCACCGCGGTCTCCGGGATCGGCGACGCCGCCGCCGCGGCGCAGGTGGCGGCGGAGCGGGCCTTTCTCGCCGCGCTCGGCGGCGGCTGCCGCGCCCCCATCGCCGCCCTCGCCGAGCGGGACGGCGACCGGCTGCGGCTGCGTGGTCTCGTCATCGATCCCTTCGGGCGGCGCGTCGAGGCGGGAGAGACGACCGGCGATCCGGCGCGCCCGGAGGAGATCGGCCGGGCGCTCGCCGCCGAGCTGCTGGCGCGCGGCGCCGCCCTCATCCTCGCCCGCGCCCGCGAGGCCGACCGCGGCGCGGCCAAGGCGTCGCCGGCCGGCCCCATCGGGTCGGCCTGAGTGCACCGCCCGCTCGCGGGCCGGACGATCCTCGTGACGCGCGCGGCGGCGCAGGCCGGGGACCTGTCACGGCGGCTGCGGGACTTCGGCGCCACGGTGATCGAGGCGCCGGCGATCGCGTTCGCGCCGCCGCGATCCTGGCGCTCCTGTGACCGCGCGCTCCGGACGATCGACCGGTTCGATCTCATCGTCGTGACGAGCGTCAACGCCGTGGACCGGTTCCTGGGACGCGCCCGGTCGCGCCGCGTGCCGAAGGCGAAATTCAAAGCCGTCCCGGTCCTGGCGATTGGCCCGGCGACGGCGGCCGCGGCGCGCCGCGGCGGGTTGCGCGTCGTCGGCGTGCCGGCGACCTTCCGCGCGGAAGGGCTGGCGTCCCTGCTGCGCCGGGGCGGAGTTGCACGACGAGGCAGCCTGCGGGACCGGGCGAAGCGGTCGCGAACTCCTTCCGGGTGGCGTGGAGCGCGGGTGCTCCTGCCGCGCGCCGCGGACGCGCGCGACGTCGTCGTCGTGGCGCTGCGGCGGCTGGGGGCGCGTGTCCGTGTCGTCCCGGTCTATCGCACCGTTCCGGTGCGGCGCGGGCGCGCCGCCGTGCTGCGATCGCTTCGCGCCGGGCGACTCGACCTCGTCACCTTCGCCTCGTCGGCGACGGTGCGCCACTTCGCGGGCGGGTTCGCGATCGCCGATCGCCGCCGCCTGAAGCGCGTGCCCGCGGCGGTCATCGGCCCCGTGACGGCCGCCGAGGCGCGCCGCCTCGGGTTCCGCATCGCCGCGAGGCCGCGCCGCGCCACCATCCCCGACCTGGCGCAGGCGATCGCCCGAAGCCTGGGCTGAGCGGGCGCCGGGGCCGGCCTTTCGTCCGACCCGCGGCGCGAGGGAAGGGGACCTTTCACGCTGTGGTACATTACCGCCCCTTCGGAGAGAAAATCCCGAGATGACTTCGGAACCCGCGGCCGGGCCGCTCAAGACCACGCCGCTCCTTGGAATCGCCCGCTCCCTCGGCGGCAAGTGCGTGCCGTTCGCAGGGTGGGAGATGGCCGTGCAGTTCTCGTCCGTGATCGACGAGCACATGGCCGTGCGCACGAAGGCCGGGATCTTCGACGTCAGCCACATGGGCGAGATCGAGATCGAGGGGTCGGGCGCCCTCGCCATCGTCCAGCGCCTCACCTGCAACGACGCCTCGCGCCTCGTGGACGGGCAGGCGCAGTACAGCGGGCTGCTGAACGAGGCGGGCGGGTTCGTGGACGACATCCTCGTCTACCGGCGCGCGGAAGACCGGTACCTGCTCGTCATCAACGCCGGCAACACCGACAAGGACGTCGCCTGGGTGAAGAAGCACGGCGCGGGGGACGCGGACATCCGGGACGCCAGCCGCGGGTACGCGCAGATCGCCCTCCAGGGACCGCTTGCCGAGACGATCCTCCAGGGGCTCGTCCGCGCCGACCTGCGCTCCATCGGCTACTACCGGTTCATCGAGACCGACGTGCGCGGCGCCCGCTCCATCGTGTCGCGCACCGGGTACACGGGTGAGGACGGCTTCGAGATCTACGGCCCCTCCGGCGCCGCGGAGGATCTTTTCAAGGCGCTGCTCGAGGCGGGCCGGCCGCACGGGCTTCAGCCCTGCGGCCTGGGGGCGCGCGACACCCTGAGGCTCGAGGCCCGCATGCCGCTCTACGGCAACGACCTCGACGACACCACGACGCCGCTCGAAGCCGGGCTCGGCGGCATCGCGCGGCTCGCAAAAGGGGAGTTCATCGGCCGCGCCTCCCTCGAGAAGCAGAAGAAGGAAGGGGTGACGCGCTCGCTCGCCGGGTTCGAGATGGTGGACCGCGGCATCGCGCGCCACGACTACGCCGTCCGACACGAGGGCCGTCCCGCCGGCCGCGTCACCTCGGGCACCTTCGCCCCCTTCCTCAAGAAGAACATCGGGCTGGCCTACGTTCCACCCGCCCTCGCCACGGTCGGGTCGCGCTTCGCGGTCGTCATCCGGGAGCGGGACGCCGCCGCGGTCGTGGTCGAGACACCGTTCTATCGCCGTCCCGCGAAGGCATCCGGGCGCACCTGAGGAGGAAACACACCGTGAGCGCAGACGGGATCTATCCGGACGACCTCAAGTACACCAAGGAGCACGAGTGGCTCGAGGCCCGCAGCGGCCGGGCCACGGTCGGCGTCACCCACTACGCGCAGGCGGAGCTCGGGGACATCGTCTACGTCGAGCTGCCCCAGGTGGGCGCGGCGGTGGTGGCGGGCGAGGCGTTCGGCACCGTCGAATCGGTGAAGGCGGTCTCCGAGCTGTTCGCGCCCGCCTCGGGAACGGTGGCGGAGGTGAATGGCGCGCTCACCGACAAGCCCGACGTCGTGAATCGCGATCCCTACGGCGACGGCTGGATGATCCGCATCACCATGGCCGACCCGAAGGAAGTGGACGGCCTGATGACCGCGGCGCAATACCGCAAGTACATCGAGGACGAGGCCAACTGATGCCTGGAGTGCACCGGTACCTGCCCCTTTCGGAGGCGGAGCGGGCGGCCATGCTCAAGGCCGCCGGGTTCTCGCGTCCCGAGGACCTGTTCGCCTCCATCCCGGAGAAGCTGCGCCTGCAGGGGGCGCTCGACGTCCCGGGTCCTCTGGCCGAGCAGGACCTGCTCGCCGACCTGCAGGGCCGCGCGGCCGAGAATCGCGTGCCCGATCCGCGCGCGCAGTTCCTCGGCGGCGGCGCCTACCGGCACTACCAGCCGTCGATCGTCGATCACCTGCTGCAGCGCACCGAGTTCTACTCGTCCTACACGCCGTACCAGCCGGAGATTTCGCAGGGGACGCTGCAGGCGGTCTTCGAGTTCCAGACGCTCATCTGCCAGCTCACCGGGCTCGACCTCAGCAACGCCTCGATGTACGAGGGGGCCTCGAGCGTGGCCGAGGCGATCCTGATGGCGGACCGGCTGACGCCGAAGAAGAAGACCCTGCTCTCCGATCGCCTCCATCCCGAGTACGCCCGCACGGTGCGGACCTACCTGGCGCACATCGGCATCGAGGTGCAGACGTTCGGCCACCGCGCGGACGGCACCGCCGACCCGCAGCAGGCGGCGCAGGCGCTCGCCTCCGGCGCGTCGTCGGTCGTGGTCCAGCATCCGAATTTCTTCGGCTGCGTCGAGGAGGTCGAAACACTCGCGGCGGTGACGAAGCAGGCGGGGGCCCAGCTCATCGTGGCGATGAACGAGCCCATCTCCCTCGGCCTCCTCAAGGCGCCGGGAGCGCAGGGGGCCGACATCGTCGTCGGCGAGGCGCAGGGTCTCGGCGTGCCGCTGTCGTTCGGCGGCCCCTACCTCGGGTTCCTGGCGGCGCGCGCCGCGTTCATGCGCCACATGCCGGGGCGTCTCGTCGGCGAAGCGAAGGACGTGGACGGGCGGCGCGGCTACGTGCTGACGCTCTCGACCCGCGAGCAGCACATCCGCCGCGAGAAGGCGACCTCCAACATCTGCACCAACGAAGGGTTGTGCGCGCTGACGGCGTCGATCTACATGGCCACGCTCGGGAAGACGGGGATGATGGATCTGGCGCGCCACAACCATGCCAAGGCGGCCTATGCCCGCACGCGTCTCGAGGCGGCTCCCGGGCTGCAGTTCCCCGATCCGGCGCCTTTCTTCAACGAATTCGTCGTGCGACTCAAGGGGTCGGCCGCCGACGCGGTGCGCCGCCTCGCGGAGAAGGGGATTCTCGCGGGCCTGCCGCTGGCGCGTTACTTCCCGGATCGCGACCGCGATCTCCTGGTCTGCGTCACCGAGATGAATCCGAAGGCGGAGATCGACCGGCTCGCCGACGAGATCGGGAGGCTGTGATGGAGACCCGCAACAAGCGGCCGCCGGAGGGATTGTTGTTCGAGGTGTCGCGCCCGGGACGCAGGGGGGCCGACCTGCCGCCGCTCGACGTGCCCGCGGACGGCAAGCACCATCTCGACCGGCGCTTCCGCCGCGACGACATCGAGGGCTTCCCGGAGCTGTCGGAAGTGGACGTGGTGCGCCACTACACGCGCCTGTCGCGCCTGAACTACGCCATCGATCTCGGGCTGTACCCGCTCGGCTCGTGCACCATGAAGTACAACCCGAAGATCAACGAGAAGGTGGCGCGCCTCCCGGGGTTCGCCGACCTCCACCCGCAGACGCCGGAGGAGCTGGCCCAGGGAGCGCTGCGGCTGATGCACTCGCTCGAGCGGGCGCTCGCCGCCATCTGCGGCATGGACCGCTTCACGCTGCAGCCGGCCGCCGGCGCGCAGGGGGAACAGGTCGGCATCCTCATGGTGCGCGCCTACCACCAGGACAAGGGGAATCCGCGCCAGGTGGTGCTCATCCCCGACTCGGCGCACGGCACCAACCCCGCGAGCGCGCACCTCGCCGGCTACAAGGTCGAGCAGATCCCGTCGAACGCGCGCGGCTGCGTGGACGTCGAGGCGCTCCGGAAGCGCGTCGCCGAGGACGTCGCCGTGCTGATGCTGACCAATCCGAACACCCTCGGCGTCTTCGAGGGGGAAATCGAGACGGTCGCGCGCGTCCTGCACGACCGTGGCGCCCTCCTCTACATGGACGGGGCCAACCTCAATGCCTTCGTCGGCCAGGCGCGCCCGGGCGACATGGGCGTGGACGTGCACCATCTCAATCTCCACAAGACCTTCTCGACGCCGCACGGCGGCGGCGGCCCCGGCGCGGGACCGGTGGGCGTGAAGAAAATCCTCGAGCCGTACCTGCCGGCGCCGGTGATCGAGCGGGACGGCGACACGCTGCGCCTGCGGCACGATCGCCCGAAGAGCGTCGGTCGCATCCGGTCGTTCCACGGTAACTTCGGGATGTTCGTGCGCGCCTGGGCGTTCATCCTGGCGCACGGCCCGGACGGACTGAAGCGCATGTCGGAGACGGCGGTGCTCAACGCCAACTACCTGCGAGCGCGGCTGCAGAAGACCTGGCACCTGCCGTACGACGAGCCGTCGCTGCACGAGGTGGTCTTCTCGGACAAGAACCTCGAGGCGACCGGCGTGCGCACCCTCGACGTGGCGAAGCGGCTGATGGACTACGGCTTCCACCCGCCGACGATCTACTTCCCGCTCATCGTCAAGGGCGCCCTGATGATCGAGCCCACCGAGACCGAGTCGCGCGAGGAGCTCGATCTCTTCGTGGACGCGCTCATGGCGATCGACGCCGAGGCGCGCCAGGACCCCGATCTGGTGAAGAACGCTCCGCACACGACGCCGATCCGCCGTCTCGACGAGACCACGGCGGCCCGCCAGCCGGTCCTCCGCTGGACCCCGGGCCAGAAAGAGAAGTAGCGCCTAGGCGGCGGCCGGCGTGCTGCCCGACGACGGTGTGCCGTCGGAAGAAGTGCCTGATCCCGACGGCGCCCCGCCGGGAAGGTTGATCCCCTCCGGCAGGCGGGTGATCTGGATGTTGGCGAAGCAGCGCATCTGGCAGCCGAGCGCCTCGACTTCCTTGCCGGTGCGGCGCGAGATGTAGCGGAAGGCGCAGTTGCGGCAGTCGCCGTTCCAGCAGTACTTCGTGTAGGCCAGCTCCAGGTTCATGTACTGCAGGACGCGCAGGAGGGTGTTGTTCTCCGGCACCTCGTAGGTGCGGCCACAGATGACCACCGGGATGAGCTTGTCGTACGGCTCGAGGACGGCCGATTCCAAGACGACTCCCCTCCGCGCGAAAGACACGCGGCCGCGTTGAATCTATGAGCCGGGAGGGGAGATCGCCAGAAAGCCGTGGCGGCGCAGGTGCGGGTAGAGCCGCTCCATCGGCAGGCCGATGACGTTGGTGTAACTCCCTTCGACGCTGGTCACGAAGACGGCGCCTTTTCCCTGCAGGGCGTAGGCGCCGGCCTTGTCGAGCCCCTCGCCGCTGTGCGCGTACCAGGCGATCTCGTCGCGGCTCATGGGCGCGAAGGTCACGCGCGACACGGCCAGGTCGGTCACGAGTGTCTCCTCCGGATGCGTCCTGACGGCGAAGCCCGTCATCACCTCGTGCGTCCGCCCGGCCAGGCGCGCGAGAAAGCGCGCGGCCTCGTCGCGATCGGCGGGCTTGTTGAGGACCTCGCCGTCGAGCACGACGAGCGTGTCCGCCGCCAGGATGAGGGATGGGCCTGGTGCGGCGTCGACGGCCAGTGCCTTGTCGCGCGCCAGCCGGACGGCCAGGTCGGGCGCCGGCTCGCCGGGGCGCGGTGTCTCGTCGAGGTTCGCCGGCCGCGTCTCGAAGCGGAGCCCGAGCATCCTCAGGAGATCGGAGCGCCGCGGCGAGGCCGAGGCGAGCACGAGCCGGCGCGGCAATGACATCGGGTTTAGACCCGGCGGACGAAGAAGAAGAGGGCGAAGACGGCGCAGACGCCGCCGAGCACCGTCAGGCGGATGCCCGCTCCGAACGTCAGTTGCGCCACCCGCATGTCGATGTCGAGAGGGGAATTGGTCCCGATCCGGATGCCCTCGGCCAGCCAGGTGACGGTCGGATTCGCGGGCCAGAGGGTGTGCATCAGGTCCCCCAGGGCGGTGCCGATCAGGGCGGCCAGGATCACGACCACCACCAGGTGCGACATCTTGAGTCCCCCCTTCGCCACGCGCGGACTTTACACCAGCCATCTCGACACCACGCCGGACCGACCCTATAATCGCCGCCGCTGCCCGCGTGACGCGGGGTTCAGCGGGGGTGACGTGACCGGAGAGAAGCAAGAAAGGACGGTGGAAACGGAGTCTTCGCGCCGGCGCGGATCGACCGTCGCGTTTCTCGCCGCCGCCCTCCTGGCCCTGGCGCTTCCCGCCGTGATGTGGGGGCAGGCCGGGCAGGGGACGAGCCTCCCGGCGCCCCAGTTCAACCCGGCCGTCGCCGGCGGACCCGCGCCCGACCTCGATCTGCTGTTCACCGCCCAGGTGGCCGGCTGGATCGAGCCGTGCGGCTGACCCCACAACCCGCGCGGCGGGCTGGCCCGGCGGGCCGGCTATAAAACGGTCTTCGCAAAAACCTACGCCGACACACCCGTCGTCTGGCTCGACGCCGGCGATTTCACCGGCGACCCCGGGGCCGCCGGCGAGAAGCAGACCGACGCCCTGATCGACGGCATGAACCAGCTCGGCTACCTCGCCGGCGCGTTCGGTCCGCGCGAGCTGAACCACGGCTGGGATGCCTTCCAGGCGCGCCAGAAGCGGCTCACGTTCCCGCTGGTTTCGGCGAACATCGTCTGGCAGGACACCGCCGCGCCGGTGGTGCAGCCCTACGTCGTGGTCAAGGCCCCGGTGCGCCCCGGCACGAAGAACAAGGACGTCCGGCTCGGTGTCCTCGGCCTGACGGCGATGAACCCGACCTTCCTCAAGACCGGGCCGAACGACCGGCGCATGGTCACCATCGATCCGGTGGCCGCGGCCCAGAAGTACGCCGCCGAGCTGCGCGCCAAGTGCGACGTGGCGATCGTGCTGTCGACGCTCGACCTCGACGGCGCGCGCAATCTCGCCCGCAAGGTGAAGGACTTCGACCTCATCCTCGGCACCAACGGCGCCATGCAGACCCGGCCCGACGACTTCCCGGAGGACTCGCAGTTCGGCCGCACGCGGCTGCAGTACATCGGCGACCAGGGGAAGAACCTGGGCGAGGTGCGGCTGAGCTTTGGCGACAAGCGCGCCCTCCAGCTGGTGACGCGCAACGTCATCGGCCTGACGCGCGAGTGGCCCGACGACCCGGCCCTCGCGAAGCTGATGGAGAACACCAAGATCGCCATCAACGACATGCACCGCTCGCAGGCGGAGGCGGACAATCCCTTCGCCGCGGCGCCGGCCCCGGCGCAGGCTCCGGGCGCCGCGCCGGGCGCGGTCGCGGTGATCCCCGGCAGCGCCCAGACGCCGACGGTCATTTCGCGCGGCGTCGGCGCGCCCTGGGCCTACACCGGATCGCAGCGCTGCCAGCCCTGCCACGAGAGGGAATTCGCGACCTGGTCGAAGTCGAAGCACGCGCACGCCTTCGACATCCTCGAAAAGGTCCACCAGGACTTCAACCCGACCTGCGTCGGCTGCCACACCATCGGCAACGGGCAGACCACCGGGTTCGTCAACGCCAAATCCACGCCGGGGCTCAAGCACGTCGGCTGCGAAGCCTGCCACGGCGCTTCGAGCCGCCATCCCGATCAGGTCGGGGCCGGTTACGGAGTCGTGTCCACGGGCGACTGCGTCACCTGCCACACGAAGGACAACAGCCCCGACTACGACCCCGAGGTCTACATCCCGCAGGTGCAGCACTGGGGCGAGGCCCGGGCGGCGCACTGACGCCTCCCCGGTCGGTTGACCCTCTCCGGGGGGCCATGTAAGTTGCCCAGCATGACGGACGGGGCGGAGCCGCGGGTGATGGGACTCGACTACGGCGAAAAGCGAATCGGAATCGCCCTGTCCGATCCGCTCGGCCTGACGGCGCAGCCGCTCACGACCCTCGTGCGCACCTCCCTCGAACACGATCTCGACGCGCTGGCCGCCCTGCAGAAGCAGCATGAGGTGCGCCGGGTGGTCATCGGCCTGCCGCTGTCGCTCAAGGGAGAGCGGGGGGATCGCGCCCGGGCCGCCGAAGGATTCGGACGCCGCCTCGAGCGCAGGACCGGCGTGCCGGTCGAGGCGTGGGACGAGCGCCTGACGTCCGTGCAGGCGGAGCGGGCGCTGCTCGAAGGGGATGTCAGCCGCAAGCGACGCCGCGAGGTGATCGACCGGACCGCGGCCGTCTTCATCCTGCAGTCGTGGCTCGACGCGCAGGGCGCGGGGAACCGGGCGTGAACGCGGCGCGCGGCGCGGCCCTCCGATGACGCCACCGCGACTGCCGAAGCGTCGCGTCTTCCTGCGGGCCGGGCTCGCCGCGGTCCTGCTCACCTTCATCTTCTTCGGGACGATCGCGGTGCGCGCGTGGTTGTGGATCGCGCTGCCGTACCGCGACTACGGCGCCGCCTCGGCCATCGTGGACATCCCCGCCGGGACCGGGCTGAAGCGCGCGGTGCAGATCCTCGAGGATCACGGCATCCTCCGGCGCTTCCCCTGGAGCGCCGCGACGCTGCGCGTCCTGAGGCGCGGCGACGAGCTGAAGGTGGGGGAGTACGAATTCAGCCGCCCGATGACGCCGCTCGAGGTCTTCGACAAGATCGAGCGGGCCGACGTCTACGTCCACAAGGTGACGGTGCTCGAGGGGCTGCGATCCGACGAGATCTTCGCCCAGTTCGAGCGGGCCGGCTTCGGCACGGCCGCCGAGTTCGGCGAGGCCTTCCGCGACACCACGCTGTTGCGCGGGCTCGACGACGACGCCATCGATCTCGAGGGCTATCTGTTCCCGGACACCTACGGTGTGCAGAAGGGGACGACCCCCAAGGCCATTGTGCAGCGCATGGTGGCCCGTTTCCGCGAGGTGCTCGGCCCCGAGTGGGTCGCCGACGTGCGGGCGCGCGGCCTGACGGTGCGCCAGGCCGTGTCGATGGCCTCGCTCATCGAGAAGGAGACCGCCGTGGACGAGGAGGACCCGCTGGTCGCCTCGGTCTTCCACAACAGGTTGAAGAAGGGGATGCGCCTGCAGTGCGACCCGACGGTGATCTTCGCGCTCGCGATGCGCAACGAGTGGGACGGGAACATCCGGAAGGACGATCTGAAGATCGACTCGCTGTACAACACCTACCGGTACTACGGCCTCACGCCGGGCCCGATCGGCAACCCGGGCGCCGCGGCGCTGCGGGCGTCTGCGCAGCCGGCCGCCACCGAGTACCTCTATTTCGTGTCGATGAACAACGGCCGGCACGCCTTCTCACGCACCCTCGAGGAGCACAACAAGGCGGTCTTCGAGTACCAGAAGAAGCCGTTTCTCAGGCGGCTGGCCGACCGGTCGACGTCGTGATGGCGTGAAAGTTGATCGCCCGGCGGCGCTGCTGCTCGACCTTCTCGTTGATGAGGCCGCGCTCGGTGATCTCGCCGTGGCGGTAGCACTCGAAATGGAAGCGGCAGAAGCCGTCGTGGTACGCCTCGTCGCCGCAGCGCACCACGCCGCCCCACGACGTCACGAAACGGCAGCGTTCCATGGGCGCGGAGTATAGACGATGAAGCCCCCGGCGATCCTCCTCGGTCTCGCGGCCATCCTGCTGCTCGGCGGCGGCCTGCTCTTCTTCCGGACGCTCGTCCGGCTGGCGAAGACCATCCGCGCCCGCGCCACCTACGGAGCGCCCTACCGCGAGGGCATGATCGCCGATCGGCTGCTCGGCTTCGTCATGACGTGGCCGCTGCCGCTCGTCGGAGTGCTGTGCGCCTTCCTGGCGCTGGCGCAGGCAGCCTTCCAGCCGGTCGGCGGCGGCGACCCGGTGCGTGTCGGACGCCTGGAAGCCAAGCGCGCCTCGTGGGGGAAGACCGCGGTGAGCCTCGAGCCCGACGCCGCCTACCCGGGCACGCGCGAGCTGGAAGGTGAGATCGAAGGGTCACGCTGGGCGGTCGAGGGGGACTTCGTGGACTGGGAGCCCGGGGTGCGGTGGCTCGGCCTCGTGCCCGGACACCGCGTGCGCGCGCTGCTCGGCACGCGCGACCCTTCCGGAACATCGCCGAAGTCGGCGCTGCGCGCGACGCTCGATGTCCTGCCGCGCGCCACCGACACGCTCCTGCGGTACGCGCGCTTCGTCCCGTTTCTCAAAGTACGGCGCGGCACGTCGGAGTGGTATCCGCCCGCCGAAAGGCGCCTCCTCATCTTGTACGCGACCCCGGACGGTTACATCGGCGACTTCATCGCCGAAGCGAACTGAAGGGAGCCTGAAGAGGGGCCGCTCGACTTGACTCGCCTCGATTCTTGGGTAGGATAGCGCGCTCGTCACGGGGTCCGGCGCCCGGCCGGATGGGGATAAGACGCGCGCATGCTGGAAGTCTCGGACATCTCGAAGATCTACGGGACCCGCAGGGTCGTGGACCACGTGTCGTTCTCCGTGCCGAAGGGGGAGATCCTCGGTTTCCTCGGCCCGAACGGCGCCGGCAAGACCACGACGATGCGCATCATCACCGGCTACGTGCCGCCGACCTCCGGTACGGCGAAGGTGGCCGGCTTCGACGTGCAGGAGCAGCCGCTCGAGGTGAAGCGCCGTCTCGGCTACCTGCCCGAGCACCCGCCCCTCTATCCCGAGATGCTGGTGCGCTCGTACCTGGAATTCACCGGGCGCATCCGCGGCGTGCCGCGCAAGCAGCTGAAGGCGCGCACCGATCGCGCCATCGAGCGCTGCGGTCTGCAGGCGGTCGCCGGCCGGCTCATCGGCGTCCTGTCCAAGGGCTACCAGCAGCGGGTCGGCCTGGCGCAGGCCATCCTGCACGAGCCGGACCTGCTCATCCTCGACGAGCCGACGGTCGGGCTCGACCCGAACCAGATCGTCGAGATCCGCAAGCTCATCACGTCGTTCGCGGGCGATCACACGGTCATCCTGTCCACCCACATCCTCGCGGAGGTGACCAAGACCTGTCACCGCGTGGTGATCATCAACGAGGGCCGCATCTGGGCCGCGGACACGCTCGCGGCGCTCGAGGCGCGCGGCGGAGCCGGGCGGATGCTGGTCCACCTGGCGCGCCCGGCGGACGAAGCCGTCGCGGCGCTGCGGGCCCTGCCGGGAGTGGCGTCGGTGGACGTTCCGGACGCGAGGGACTGGGGGCTGGTCGTGTCGCAGCGCCCCGGGCAGGATGCGCGCGAGGCCATCGCGGCGCTGGCGGTCGGGCGGGGCTGGGGACTCCTGGAGATGCGCCCGCTCACCCGGAGCCTCGAGGACATCTTCACCGAAATCGTTCGCGGCGACCCCCAGGCGGCGCCGTCGGCCGGCGTCGCGACGCCGGCCGAGGACCATGGAGGCGCGGCGTGAGGAACGTCCTGGCGATCGCCGGACGCGAGGTGCGCACCTACTTCACCTCGCCCCTGGCCTACGTCGTCATCGGCGTCTTCCTGCTCCTCTCCGGGTACATCTTCTGGGCGTCGCTGGTGCGCTTCTCCGAGCTGTGCCTGCGCTTCGCCAGCAACCCGTACTTCTCGTCGCAGCTCAACGTCAACGACATGGTGGTGCGGCCGCTGTTCGGAACGATGGGGATCATCTTCCTGCTGCTGCTGCCGGTCGTGACCATGCGGCTTCTGGCGGAGGAGCGCAAGGCGGGCACCGCCGAGCTGTTGTTCACGTCCCCCGTCACCAGCGGCCAGGTGGTGCTCGGCAAGTATTTCGGCGCCGCCTGCCTGCTGCTGGTGATGATCGGCGTGACCCTGACCTATCCGATCCTCATCTCGAACAGCGGCGCCGCGCCGGACATGAAGCCGACCTTCGTCGGCTACCTGGGCGTGCTGCTGATGGGGCTGGCGCTGCTCGCCATCGGCCTGTTCTTCTCGTCCCTCACCGACAACCAGATCGTCGCGGCGGTCAGCGCCTTCGGCGCCTTCCTGATGCTGTGGGTCATCGACTGGATGTCCTCGTCGGCGACCGTGACGCTGGCGGCCCTGATGAACAGCCTGTCGCTCGGGTTGTGGGAGAAGGCCGGCCTGGGCACCGGCGGGCCGACGCTCGGGGACCTGCTCGGATCCCTGTCGATCATCGGCCACCTGAACGACTTCCGGAAGGGCCTCCTCGACGCGCAGCACGTCATCTTCTACGTCAGCGTCATCTTCATGGCCCTGTTCGTCACCCAGCGCGTCCTCGAGTCGCGCCGCTGGCGCTGAGGGAGAGCGAAGGCGCATGCGCATCCTGAGGGACTGGGGCCTGGGCCTCGGCGCGCTCGTCGCGGTCATCGGCCTGGTGCTGCAGAGCGTCGCGCCGGAGCGCCGCGCCTGGACCCTGTCGATCACCGCGTTCGGCCTCGTCCTTTTCGCCGCCGGCGTGGCGCTCAACGCGAAGGCGATCGGCGCGGCGCTGCGCGGCCGGAAGGCGCGGGCGGCCTCCGCCAGCATCGGCTACACGCTGACGGTCCTGGCCGTGGTGGTGCTGGTCAACTTCCTCGCGGCGCGGCACACCTTCTTCCGCAAGGACCTGACCGAGAACCGCGATTTCTCCCTGAGCGAGCAGACCGAGAAGATCCTCGAGGGGCTGCCGCGCGAGGTGTCGGTCACGTCGTTCTCGCGCGAGGGGGATCCGGGACGGCAGAAGGTCCAGGACCTGCTCGAGGAATACACCCACCGCAGCCGCAAGCTGACGGTGCGCTACGTCGATCCGGACAAGAACCCCGCCGAGGTGCGGCGCTACAACGTCACCGAGCTCGGCACCATGGTCATCGAGAGCGGCAAGCAGGAGCAGCGGGTGACCGCGGGGGACGAGGAGTCGATCACCAATGCCATCATCAAGGTGACGAGCGATCGCGAGCGGGTGGTCTACGGCACGACCGGCCACGGCGAGCACGATCTCAACGACACCGATCGCGGCGGGCTGTCGGATCTCAAGGCGGCCCTGGAGAAGCAGAACTACGTGGTCAAGCCGCTGCAGCTCAATGCCGGGGTGCCGGCCGACGCCTCGGTCGTCATCGTGGACGGGCCGCAGAAGCCGTTCCTCGCGGCGGAAGCGACCATGCTCTCCGACTGGGTGGACAAGGGCGGGCGGCTGCTGCTCATGCAGGACCCCGGCGTCGAACCGGGCCTCGAGGCGCTGCTCGCCTCGTTCGGCGCGGCGGTCCGCAAGGACGTCGTCATCGACAAGGTGTCGCAGCTCTTCGGCGGCGACGCGCGCATCCCGATGGTGCCGGCCGACGGGTACGATCGCAGCCACCCGATCACCAAGACCTTCGACTACCAGACCATCTACCCGATGGCGTCGTCGATCGACATCAAGGAGCCAACGCCCTCGGGCGTCACCGCGGTGAAGCTGGCGCGCACCTCCGAGATGTCGTGGGGGGAAGCGAGCGAGGAGGAGTTCAAGAGCGGCCACATCCAGCTCGACGACAAGGACACGCGGGGGCCGATCACGCTCGCCGCCGCCTTCGAGAAGAAGTCGAGCGCGGCGCCCGACCCGGCCCCGGCCGCGACGGGCGGCGAGCCGCCGAAGCCTTCCGGCCCGGAATCGCGCCTGGTCCTGTTCGGCGACGGCGACTTCGCCAGCAACAACTACTTCAACGCCGGCGGCAACGGCGACCTGGCCCTGAGCGCCGTCGCCTGGCTCGCGGAGCAGGGCGAGCTGATGTCGATCCGGGCGAAGACCGGCACGCCGCGCATCGCCATCCTCTCGCCGGCGCAGGTCTTCTACTACTTCTGGACCATCGTGGCGATCGCCCCCATCCTGATCGCCACGGTCGGCGTCGGCATCTGGTGGCGCCGCAAGCGCCTCTGAGGTCGCGGCGCGTGCGAGCTCGAGTGCGGAAGACCGGCTCGTGAAGATCAGGCCCGGCCCCATCGCCGCCGTCCTCCTCCTCGCCGTCTTCGGCGGGTACGCCTACTTCAAGGACTACCGCGGCGCCGATGCGAAGAAGAAGGCCGAGGAATCGAAGGACAAGCTCTTCCGCTTCGAGCGCGCCGATCTCAAGGCCATCACCCTGGCCGGGAAGAACGGCACCATCCGCCTGGAGAAGAGCGGGGAGGATTGGGCGATCCGCCAGCCGATCGAGACGCCGGCCGAGAAGGACGCGGTCGAGGGCGTCCTCTCGTCGCTCGAGATGGCGAAGGTCGAGCGCCGGCTCGGGAAGGGCGATGACCTCAAGACCTACGCGCTCGAGCCGCCGCAGGGGACCGTCACCGTGGAAACGACGAACGGTCCGCCGCAGAGCGTCGCTCTCGGCGACCAGGCGCCGATCGGCGGGACCTGGTTCGCGCTCGTGAGCGCCGCTGCGAAAGACGGGAAGGACGCGAAGGAGGTCGCCGTCGTCAGCGCCGCGGCCGGCGACCTCGCCTCGAAGGATCTCCTGTCGCTGCGCGACAAGTCGCTCCTGGCCTTCGATCCGTGGAAGGTCATGGGCCTGACGATCGAGCGGGGCAAGGAGACCATCATGCTGCAGAAGCCGGCCGAGGGCTGGAAGCTGGCGCAGCCGGTCGAGGCCCCGGCCGACGGACCCGCCGTCACCGACCTGCTCTCGGCGCTCGAGCGCGCGCGCGCCACGAAGTTCGTGGTGGAGAAGGCGACCGACGCCGATCTCAAGGCGCACGGGTTCGTCCCGCCGGCGGCGCGCGTCACGCTCCTGCAGGAAGGCTGGGACGCCGCAAAGACGATCGAGTTCGGCGCCGAGGAGGACAAGGCGCGCCAGGCGCGCGCCGTGGGCAAGGACGGGATCGTCGCGCTCCTCCCGGAGTTCTGGTCGAAGCTCACGGCCCCCGCAACCGATCTCCGCCGCAAGGACGTGCTCGGCGTGGGGCAGTACCGCGTGCGCTCGCTGACCGCGTCGATTGACGGCGGGCCGGCGCTCGTCCTGAGCAAGGGGGCGGAGAACACCTGGAACGCCACCGGGCTCGCCCAAGGCACCGTGAAGTACGACTCGGTCGACCTGCTGCTGCGCCGCCTGTCGGACGTCAAGGCCGTCGCCTTCGAGGATCACCCGACCGAGGCGCAGAAAAACGCTTTTGCCGCGAAGCCGCCGCTCGACCTGACGCTCGAGGAGGAGCCCGACACCGAAAAGGGGACGCCGCGGCGCCAGCACCTGGCCTTCTCTCCCGTGGGCAAGGCCGCGCGGGTCACCGTGCGCGATTTCGCCTGGGCCCCGCTGTTCGTCGTGGACGGCGGCAACGTCGCGAAGGTCCACCAGAGTCTCGAGGACATCGCGAAGGAGGCGACCGAGGCCGCGGCCAAGCCGGCGGAAACGCCGGCCGGCACGACTCCGCCCGCAACTTCGGCGCCCTCGTCCGGTCCGGCCCCGGAGACGAAGCCGGGCGGGAACGTCCCGGCTCCGAGGTAGCTCCCTAGCCCTTCTTCTTTTCGCCCGGCTGCGAATCGCCGGGGCCGCCGGTCGCGGGCGGGCAATCGCGCACCGGCCGGGGGACACCGTCGGATCCGACGTGCGCCACGCCGGCGCCGCAGGCGTCGCGCGATCGCACGACGTAGAACCAGGCAACACCGGGCAGCGGCACCTGCGTCTCGCTCGCCTTAGTCGAGGCCACGCCCGCGGCCAGGCAGGTCGCGGATGTCACGAGGTCCGACGCCTTCGTCGAGCGGATCACGTCGTAGGTCATCGAGGCGGCGAGCCCCCCGGTCACGGGAGCCGTCCAGTCGAGGCGCGTCGTCCCGCCGCCGGCGTCCGGGTCGTCTCCCAGGACCAGGCCGGTGGCCTCGCCCGGAAGGGTCCACGCGGTCGGATCGGCTCCGGCGCAGTCGCAGGCGTTGCCGAACCCGTCCGCATCCACGTCGTACTGCGAGGGATTGAAAACCGCCGGGCAGGTGTCGAGGAAATCCATCACGCCGTCGTCGTCGCCGTCGGCATTGGAGGTGCCGGTCGAGAAGGGAACCGGAAAGGGCCCGAACGGCAGGGAATCGGCCCAGTCCGACGCGATCAGCTCCGTGCGGAACAGGAAGGCGCGCGCTCCCATGGCGGTGCCGTTCGTCCCGGCGGTGTATTCGGGGGTGCCCGGGGTCAGCGCGTAGTCGAGCGCGGCCCGGTTCGCCCAGCTGAGAGAGGCCGGACGGGTCACCGTGCCGATGACGGTGCAGATGCCCAGGACCGCGCCTCCTCCCTCCACCGGGTTGCCGGTCAGAAGGCTCATGGCGTTGCCGACACGCTCCGCGACGTTCGCGGCGGCGGTGCAGTCCACCAGGCGGTCGTCGCGCTTGAAGGCGGCGAGCAGGTCGGTGATTCTCCAGGTCACCGGCGCCGCCGGCCCCACGTTCGAGAAGTCGAAGGTGCGCGCGCCTCCGAAAGTCCCGGTCGCCCGGTTGTCGTGCGTCACGTGCGAGATGGTCCCGTTGAAGTCCGCGACCGCCTCGCCGTTGAACCGGCTGTTGTCCATCGCGGTGCGGATCTGGCCGCCCGGGTTCTCGCTCAGCTTTCCGAAGATCAGATCGGACGCGACGATGTCGAAGCGGCCGTTGTTCCCGAGACCTCGAAACCACGCCATGCCGGTGCGCCCGCAGCGGTCGGCGCTGCCGGTGCAGACCGGGGCCGCCGCCACGTCCTCGTCGATCCCCAGGTAGAGGCCGTGGGCGCGGATCGCATTGTCCACGCCCGATCCTCCGGAAGGATTGTCCAGGCCGAAGTTCTTGACCACGTTCCCGAACCAGCGGCCGCCGCGCCCGCCCGCAACCCGGAAGTGCGAGATGTAATTGCCGGTGATGCCGACGTTCACGCAATTCGAGAAGTTGATCACGCCGGACCGGTCGTCTTCGCAGCGGATGCCCATGCCGCTGCCGTTGGTCAGCCAGTTGTAGGAGATATCCGAGCCGTCGTTGCTGGCGGACCCGCTGAGCCAGATGCAGTGGCCGCTCGAATGATCCGCGTTGGACATGTCGTAGCAGACGTTGCGGCGCACCTCGCAGTTCCGGCAGGAGTTCAGCTCGATCGCCGCGCAGCCGCGGTTCGACCCGACGACGCAGCCGCCGAAGACGAGGTTGTCGTCCACCTTGATGTCGTGCGCCTGGAAATCGGCCCAGTTCTCGGAGTCGAAATTCTGCGCATCGTTGACCTGGATGGCGCACTCCTTCGTGCCCCAGGCGACGTTGTTGCGGATGGTCACGTTGGCGGGCGGGGTGTCCACCAGGCCGTTCTCGATGCGCTTGTGCTGGTGCACCCCGAGCTGGCAGTAGTTGTCGCTCAGGCCGGGCGGCTGCTCGCTGTCGTGGAAGGCATTCCAGGCGATCAGGTTGTTCTTGATGCCGCGCAGGATGATGCCGTAGTCCGAGCGGAAGCCGTGCAGGTTGTTGCCGATGAAGTCGGGCACGAACTGGTCGGCCGAGCGGACCGAGAAGTTGGCGCCCGACATGCCGATGTTGTTCCCTTCCGCGCCGAACCCCGACAGGTTCATGTACTGCACGAAGGGGAACGGATCGGAGCCGTTGCAGCCGCTCCCGCCGCACAACGTGGTCGTGTCGCCGCGATCGACGAACCGCCAGCCCTGGCTTCCGGCAGCCTGGTCGATGGTGCCGTCGTCGACGATCTCGAACGTGTCGCCGACGCGGGGATCGGGGCCGTCGGTGCAGGTCCCGAGCAGGAGACCGAGACAGCACGCGTGCGGCACGCCGGGGCCGGTGCAGGCGTCGTTCCCCGCGGTGATGGCCGGCGTCGCGTGGTGCCCCGCGGTGCCCGGGCCCGGCGGGCTGCCTCCGGACACGCGCGGCGTGAGGCGCTCCCCGAGGCTGAGGTTGTCGGCAAGATGCGAGCAGAGCGTCAGGCCCAGCGGACTGACGGCGGCGATCTCGAAGTGGCGGTTCATGAGCGGTCCGGACGTGAAGATGACGCGACGGCCGACTTTCGCCGCCTCCAGGCCCTCGGCGGGCGTGATGGTCCACTGGCGCCCGACCGGCGTGGCGTTGCCGCAGGGGGAATCGTCGTCATCCGCGGCCTCGACGGCCGCGACGGAGGTCGGCAGGGTCGAGCCGCGGAAATCCAGCAGGCACCCCTGGGCGAAGGCGAGAACCCCCGCGCCCGGGCGGGTGTCGAAGCGCAGGCGATCCGAGGCGCGCAGGGTGATCGAGCCGGTGCCCCAGCAGGCGAGATCGTCCCCGGACGCCGTGGTGACGACGAGGTTGCGGTAGCCGAACGCGTCCCGCTGGGCCTCATCGTGATCGAAGGTCAGCGCACCGAAGACGCTGCCGCGCCCCGTGGTCGTCGTGGCCTGGTCCACGAGCATCGTCGCGCCCGCGTTGATGATCCAGTCTTCCCCGGGCGCGTCGGGAGGAGCCGTGCAGCCGGGCCCGCTCGTCCAGCTGTCCATGGAGCTGAAGAGGCAGGTGCGTCCCGTGCAGTCCGGGGCGGATTTGCACTGGGCCGCGGCCAGCGTCGGACAGAGCAGCAGGACGGCGGCCGCGAGGCCCCGGCCGAGCCGGACGAGGACCGGGCTCACCACTTGGGAGAGGGTCATGGCGACAGTGACGGGCGCCCCCCGCGCAGACCGGCTTCAGGGAAAAAACACGCGGCGAGGACGCCGTAATAGTGTCCCGGAACCGGGGTCGGTGCAAGGTCGGAAAACGACCGGAAATCACTGCGGGAACAGCCTTTTCCGGATTACGGATGGGGCCTGGACCGGGGCGGCGTCAGTTCCTTGAGAACGATGTCGAGATTGAAACGGGCGGTGTCATTTCCGGGATCGATCGCGAGTGCGGCGCGCAGCTCCAGCTCGGCGGTCGCCAGGTCCCCCCTCCGGCGCGCCATGACCCCGAGATTGGCGTGCGCGGCCGCCAGCCACGGCGCGTCCCGGACGGCGCTCTTGAACGCCTCTTCCGCCGCCCCGGCGTCGCCGGCCTGCAACAGGAGCGTGCCGAGATTGTTCCTGGCGACCGCGTCACCGGGATCGAGCCGCAGCGCCTGCTCGAGCGCCGCGCGGGCCTGGTCGGTTTCTCCGGCGCGCAGCCAGGAGGTTCCGAGCGCACCCCAGGCGGCGGCGAGCGCCGGATCGGTGCGCACCGCCTGCTCGAACGCCACCGCCGCCGGCGCCTCCAGCCCCGCTTCGCGATAGGCGAGGCCGAGCAGGTAGTGGGCGTTGGCGCTTCCGGGCGACGCGGCGGCGGCGCGCGCCAGGACGCCGGCCGCCTCGGCCGCCCGCCCGCCGAGCAGGAGCTCGACGCCGGCGGCCAAGGCGGGCTCGCGCAGCGCCATCAGGTCGGCGTCGCGCAGCCCGGCGACCGCCTGCAGCCGCTCCTGCCGCCGTGACAGGCTGCGGTCAAGCGCCGCGAGGAATTCGGGATCGCGCGCGGCGTCGGATGGCGCGAGGAACTCCCGCACCGGCTCGCGCACGATCGGCAGCGAGACCAGGCCGGCGCGATCGCGGTCGCGGAACAGGACGAGCGGGGCGCGCCACTCGAGCGTCAGCCGATCGTCCGTGTGCGGCGGCGCGTCGTCGGCGAAGGCGGCGAGGGAGCGCGGCCCGGCGATGAACCGGGTCAGCAGCCCGACGGGCCCGGACGCCGCCCCGGAGCCGAGATCGGCCCAGGCCTCCGCCGGAGCGCGCTCGAGCGCCGCCGGATCGAGGCCGCGTTCCCCGAGCCCGCCGATGAGGAACAGGTCGCCGCCGCCGGCCGACTCCTCCCACAGCGTCGCATCGGGGAAGACCTCGAGGAAGGAACGCAGAAGCCCCCGCAGATCCTCGGGAAGGATGCGGTACGCCTGCACCCACTGTCCCATCACGCCCCCGGGCCGCAGGCGGGCGCGGGCCAGGAGGTAGAACTCGCGCGTGAACAGGTTGGCGACCCCGGCCACCCACGGGTTCGACGGCTGCGACACGATGACGTCGTAGCGCTCGTCGCGCGCCAGGAGCCAGGCGCGTGCGTCGTCCACGACGAGCTTCACGCGCCGATCGCCGAGGGCGTCATGGTTCGCCTTGTCGAAGCGGCGCGCCGCCTGCGGCACGCCGCGCGCGATCTCGAGGACGCGGATGCTCTCCACCGGATGCCGCTCGACGGCGCCGAGGCTGACGCCGCTCGCGAGCCCGATGACCAGGGCGTCGCGCGCTTCCGGCCGGAGGAGGAGCGGCAGGTGACCGGCCAGGAGCTGCGTCGGCATGTCGGCGCCCGTGGAGGCGTCGGTCTTGCCGTTGATCTGCAGCGACAGCGTTCCTGCGGGGGATTCGCGCACCGTCGTCAGGCCGTCGCCGTCCTCGCGCTCGAAGACGAGATGGCCGCGGCGCGCCACCGCCTGCTGCAGCGCCTCGCGCGCGCCCGCCCGCGGCCCGCCGAACGCCGCCCGGTACAGCGGACCGTAGAGGAAGCCTCCCGCCGACATCAATCCGGAGTCCCAGCCGGGAAGGAGCAGCAGGAGGAGCGGCGCCGCGAACAGGGCGAACGCCCGCGCCCGTGGCCGGGCTGCGATCGCGAGCCCGATGCCGAGGACCAGGATCGCCGCCGCCGCGAGCGTGCGGCGCGCGCCGAGCCACGGCACGAGGAGAAACCCGGCCACGAGAAAGCCCGCGACGGTGCCCCAGGTCGAGGCGGCGTAGATGGTCGCTGCCGCCTGCGCAGGATGACGCTGGCGGTGTTCTTCACGCAGCGCCCCGATGAAGAGGGGCACCGCCGCCCCCTGCGCCAGCGCCGGCAGGAGCAACAACGCCGCCGCCGCGAGGAACTGCAGGGCCAGCGCCCGCAGCGGGTGATCCTCGAAAATCCGGCTGAGACTCACGCCGAGGGCGGGAAGGGAGCCGAGCATCGGCAGCACGAGCAGACCCGCGACACCGGTGGCCCAGGCGGTGCCTGCCGCCAGGCCACGGGAGGACGGTGCGAACACGCCACGCCCGCACGCGGGAGCGCGGGCATCGAGCCTCGTCCGCAGCCACGCCACGACGAGCGGTCCGATCCCGAGTCCGACGAGAGTCGCCGACAGCGTCAGGCCGAGCGCGTAGATCGACGAGCCGAACGCCAGCGCCATGGCGCGCGTCCAGCCGAACTGCATCAGCGCCCCGGCCACGCCCGAAACGAAGGCGGCGCCGGTGAGCTCCAGGGACGCGGCGGTCGGTCGCTCTTCCCGCTCGTCTTGCGGCGCCCTCGTCGCGGGCGCGGCGGTGTCGCGACGGGAGGCGACGAAGGCGACGGCGGCGGCCGCCGCGTTCATGCCGGCCGCGGTGAAAAAAGTCCGCTGCGTTCCGAGGAGCGGCAGGAGCGCGAACGAGCCGAGGAGCGCGCCGATCGCACCGGCCAGGGTGTTGACGCCGTAGAGCAGGGCCGGACCGGTCCGCATCGCGCCGGCCGGCAGAGCGCGCACCAGGATCGGGAAGGTCGCCCCCATCGCACAGGTCCCCGGCAGGAGGACCAGCAGCGCGGCGAAGAGCCGCAGCGCCTCGAGCGGCGCGCCGTCGGGAAACGACGGCCCCGCCTTCTCGATGAGCCCGGCCGCCGCGCGCAGCAGCCACGGCGCCGCGGCGCCCCACAGCGCGACGACCGTCTCCAGCCGGGCATAGGCGGGCAGCGGAGACGCCTCGCGCCACCGTGTCCCGGCCCAGGCGGCGCCGGCGCCCAGGCCGAACAGGTACGTGCCCAGGACGATCGCCTGCGAGGGCAGGGAGCCCCCGAGCACCTGGCCCAGGGCCCGCGACCAGGCCACCTCGTGCGCCAGGCCGGCGGCGCCCGACAGGGCGAAGAGGAAGAGCAGGAGGGTCAGGGCTTGGTGCTCTTGTCGGTCTTCTTCGGGGCCGTCTTCTTGTGAGGGGGCGGGGCCGTTCCCGGGCGGTAGATGATGGCCCGCACCAGCCGCTCCTCGGGCCAGGCCGCCTCCTTCGTGTCGGGGAGGATGAGAGGGAACTCGAGGGGCTGCCCCTCGACCGTCGCCGTGAAGCGGGGCGGGAAGAGGCCGTCTCCGCCGTACAGAGCCGTGGCCGGATACTCGCGCACCTTGCCGTCGCGCCAGGTGATCCGCACGAGGGCGACGCGTCCTCCCTCGGGGTAGGTGACGTCGATCTGACGGACCTGCTGCAGGCTGATCTTCTTGTAGTCGGCGAGGCGCACGCACGAGCACTCCTTGCGCTTGTGGATCACCTCGATGCGCTCGCCCGTGGGGCTCTCGCTCCGGGGCGCGGCCTTGTGCTTGTAGATGGTCTCGAAGGAGGCGAAGCGCAGGTCGAAGACCTCGAGCGTGCGCTCTCCCCGGGCTTCCGAGACCAGGGTCACGAGCGGCCCTTTCTTGGCCCAGGCATGCGCCGGCTCCGCCGTGAGCGTGAGCAGCGCCGCGAGCGCGAGGAGCGCGGCGCCGACGGGCGCCACGTGCCTGCGCCTTCGCTCAGTCGCGGAAGATCTGGATGTTGACCAGGCTCGATTTGAGGACATAGATGCGGCGGTTGTTGTCCTCGGGATCCGCGGGGATGAGATAGAAGCCGGTGCGGTCGGGCGTGTAGTCGCGCGTGAACCCGCAGATCCTCTCGCCGTCGAAGAACTCGGCGACCGTCTTCACGTAGGTCTCCCCGACGGGACGGTTGGAGTCGCCCTCGGGAAAACCGTGCGGGCGGCCGAGATGCTTGTCCTTCCGGCCCCAGGTCTTCACCTGGAACAGGGCCTTGAGGTCCTCGAGCCGGATCTGCACCGAAGCGATGATGCCGGCGCGGCGCTTCTCGAGATGGAACGATTCGCGCCCCGGGTCGAAGTCGCGCGAGAACCCCTTGGTGATCTGCCCATCCTTGAAGTGCGCCACCAGGCGCACGCGGTCCGGCCGGGAAGACTCTTTCGGAATCGCGGTCTCGAGGGAAGCGGGCTCGGGCGACGAAGGCTCGGGCAACTTCGGCTCCGTGCGCCGGGGGGCGGCGGCCGGGTGTGGCTCAGTACCCCAGTTCGGGGAAGTACATCCTCAGGATGACCTTGAGGATCAGCAGGGCGGCCACCGGCACGCCGACGAGCAGGAACACCTGGAAGAGGGCCATCCCCGCCGAGAGCGGATGCTCCGGCTCGAGGGGCGGCCGCCCCGCAGGACCCCTGCTCTTCGTCTCGGTTTTCGCCACGTCCGACCTCCTGAAGATCCAGCGGCGGCGGACTTTATCACAGGTCTGCGGGAGGCCCTTGTCCGGGGCCGGGTCGCGCGCCCCCGGCCGGCTTCCCGTCCCGGGCCATCCCCGGCTCAGGGGGGGCCATCTGGTGGTAGAGTCAGAGGTCCCGAACAGAGTTCTGGGGAGGGGGAATGACCATCGAGGAAGCACTCCGCCGGGAGAGCCTCCGGGCCCTGCGCCTGGAGCCTCCGGTGACCGTCCCCTCCGGCACCCCCCTCGGCCAGGGGCTGAGGGCCATGCGCGAGGCGGGCGGAGCGGCTCTGCTGGTCCTGCACGAAGGCCGGACCATCGGCATCTTCACCGAGCGGGACGTCCTCAACAAGCTCTTTCCGGGATGCGTGGACGAGACCCTGCCGATTGACCGCTTCATGACGCCCGATCCGGCCGGCCTGACGCTCGATGCCACGCTGGGCGAGGCGGTGCGGCTGATGACCGAGCACGGTTACCGCAACGTCCCGCTCAAGGACGGGGACGGGAAGAGCGCCGGGCTGGTCTCGGCGCGCGACGTGGTGCAGTACGTGGCGGAGCATTTCCCCACCGAGGTGGCGAACCTGCCTCCCGGGCTGAAGCAGAGCTTCGCCACCAAGGAAGGCGCTTGAACGAGGGAGTGCGCCGAAACGCGGCGCGGCAAGGAGCAGGAGCGTGACGACGGGGACACAGATCGAGCCGGCTCGGCCGGCGGTCCAGGAGCTGGACGAGGTCGTCATCCGGTTCGCCGGCGATTCCGGCGACGGGATGCAGCTCACCGGATCGCAGTTCGCGGACACGACCGCGCTCTTCGGGAACGACCTCGCGACGCTCCCCGACTATCCCGCGGAAATCCGCGCTCCCGCCGGCACGCTCGCCGGGGTGAGCGGCTACCAGATCAATTTCTCCTCGCACGACATCCGCACCCCCGGCGACCAGCCGAACGTGCTCGTGGCGATGAACCCCGCCGCGCTGCGGACCAACATCGACGACCTCGAGGAGGGCGGCATCCTCATCGTGGACGCCGACGCGTTCACCGACGGCAACCTCAACAAGGCCGGGTACAAGGCGAACCCCCTGCGTGACGGGAGCCTCGGGCGGTTCCGCACCTTCGAGATCCCGCTGACGTCCCTGACCCTCAAGGCGGTGTCGGAGACGGGGCTCGGCGGCCGCCACGCCTCCCGCTGCAAGAACTTCTTCGCGCTCGGGCTCGTCTTCTGGATGTACGAGCGGCCGGTCGATCACACGCGCGCCTGGATCGAGAAGAAGTTCAAGACCAACGAGCAGATCCTCAAGGCGAACACGCTGGCGCTGCAGGCCGGCTACAACTACGCCGACACCGTCGAGGTCTTCACGACGCATTACCGGGTCAAGAAGGCGGTGCTGCCGGCGGGGACGTACCGCAGCATGACGGGCAATGAAGCGACGGCCAACGGCTTCATCGCCGCGGCGCTCCTGTCCGGACGGCCGCTGTTCTACGGCTCGTATCCGATCACGCCGGCGAGCGACATCCTGCACGAGCTGGCGCGCCACAAGAACTACCCGGTGAAGACCTTCCAGGCGGAGGACGAGATCAGCGCCATCGGCGCGGCCATCGGGGCGGCGTACGGGGGCGCGCTCGGCCTGACCGGCACCAGCGGCCCCGGCGTCGCCCTCAAGAGCGAGGCGATCGGGCTCGCGGTCATGACCGAGCTGCCGCTGGTCATCGCCAACATCCAGCGCGGCGGACCGAGCACGGGGCTGCCGACCAAGACCGAGCAGGCGGATCTCTTCCAGGCGGTTTTGGGGCGGAACGGCGAGTGTCCCGTCGCGGTCATCGCCCCGGCGACGCCGGCGGAGTGCTTCTACATGGCGATCGAGGCGTTCCGCATCGCCACGCGCTTCATGACGCCGGTCTTTTACCTGTCGGACGGCTACTTGGCCAACGGCTCGGAACCGTTCCGCATCCCGGACGTCGCGAGCCTGCCGCGCTTCGACGTGACGTTCCGCACGAAGGCGGAAGGGTTCCAGCCGTACGCGCGCGACACCGAGACCCTGGCGCGGCCGTGGGCCATCCCCGGCACGCCGGGCCTCGAGCACCGCATCGGCGGGCTCGAGAAGGAGGACGTCACCGGCAACGTCTCCTACGATCCGCTGAACCACGAAAAGATGGTGCGCCTGCGCGCCGAGAAGATCGCCCGCATCGCCGACTTCATCCCCGAGGTGCAGGTGAACGGTCCGCCGACCGGCCAGGTGCTCGTCGTCGGCTGGGGCGGCACGCACGGCGCCATCACCTCGGCGGTCGAGACGGCGCAGCGGCAGGGGAAGGCGGTCGCGTCGATCCACCTGCGCTATCTCAATCCGTTCCCGCGTAACCTGGGGGACGTGCTGCGGCGCTTCGACAAGGTGCTGGTGGCGGAGCTGAACCTCGGCCAGCTCCGCGCCCTGCTGCGCGCCCGCTACCTGGTGGACGCGCAGGGGCTGAACAAGGTGCAGGGCAAGCCGTTCAAGGTGTCGGAGATCGTCGCCGCCATCGACCGGCTCCTGGGAGCGACGCGATGAGCGACACCGCGGACGTGAAGCCGAAGCTGACCAAGGCCGATTTCTCCAGCGACCAGACGGTGCGCTGGTGCCCCGGCTGCGGCGACTACTCGATCCTGGCGCAGACGCAGAAGATGATGCCGTCGCTGAACATCCCGCGCGAGAACATCGTCTTCATCTCCGGCATCGGCTGCTCCAGCCGCTTCCCGTACTACATGAACACCTACGGGTTCCACACGATCCACGGGCGCGCCCCGACGCTCGCGACCGGTTTGAAGATCACCCGGCCGGAGCTGTCGGTGTGGGTGGCGACCGGCGACGGCGACGGCCTGTCGATCGGCGGCAACCACCTGCTGCACGCCCTCCGGCGGAACCTCGACATCAAGATTCTCCTGTTCAACAACCGGATCTACGGGCTCACCAAGGGGCAGTACTCGCCGACGAGCGAGTACGGCAAGAAGACCAAGTCGAGCCCCTTCGGTACCGCCGAGCAGCCGATCAACCCGCTCGAGGTCGCCATCGCGTCCGAGTGCACTTTCGTGGCCCGGTCGCTCGACACCGACTCGCAGCACCTGCCGGTGATCCTCGAGCGCGCCGCGCGCCACCACGGCACGGCGTTCATCGAGATTTACCAGAACTGCAACATCTTCAACGACGGCGCCTTCGACGCCTTCGCGGCGAAGGAGGTGCGCTCGGACCGGCTGCTGGTGCTCGAGCACGGCAAGCCGATGATCTTCGGCCGTGAGAAGAACCTCGGCATCCGCCTCGTCGGCCTCGAGCCCGAGGTGGTCACCATCGGCAAGGACGGCGTGCGCGAGCAGGACATCCTGGTGCACGACGAGAAGCGGCGCGAGCCGACGCTCGCGTACCTGCTGTCGCGCATGACGTACCCGGAGTTCCCGGTGCCGATGGGCGTGTTCTACAGCGCCACGCGGCCGTGCCTCGAAGACGTGCTCGAGAAGCAGGCGACGCAGGCGACCGCGTCGCTCGGGGCCGGCAGCCTCGAGCGGCTGCTCAAGGGGGGCGCCACCTGGACCGTCAAGGAGTGAGGAGCGAGTCGAAAGGGCCGAAGGGCGGCATCCCGCTCGTCTGCCCCGACTGCGGCCATGCCAACCTCGCCGGGGCGCGCGACTGCGAGGAGTGCCGGCAGCCCCTCGCGCCGGCGGAAGCGGGGCGGCCCTCCGCCGCGCTCCGGCACACGCTCCTCGAAACGACCATCGGGGAGCTGCAGCCGGCGCTCGCGCTGACGGTGGCGCCGGGCGACCCGGTCCTCGAGGTCATCAAGAAGATGCGCGACCGCAAGGTCGGCAGCGCCCTCGTCGTCGAGGACGACCGGCTGGTCGGCGTCTTCACCGAGCGCCACATCGTCACGCGCCTGACCGGCCTCAAGCCGCAGGACGTCGAAGGGATGGCGGTCAGCGCGGTGATGAGCCGGCACCCCAAGGCGCTGCGTGAGGACGACACGCTGGCGTTCGTCGTCCACCGCATGGCGATCGACAACGTGCGGCACGTGCCGATCGAGCACCCCGGCCGGCCACTGCGCTTCATCTCGGTGCGACGGGTCCTGCAGTTCCTCGACGAGCGGGCCCGGCTCGCGGCGGGGGAGTGAGCGCAGGCGATTGGACGTGAACGTGCAGCCGGGTTCCACGAAGTGAGCGCCCCGGACACCAGCCTCCCGCTTCCCGCCGGAGCGACGTCCCCCCCGAGAGGCCAGGTCGGCAACGGGACTGTGCCCTCGATGCGGGCGCGCCTGCTGGGCCGCACCTTCATCCACCCGGTCTTCGACTACGCCATCATCGGCGGCGGGATCAGCCTGCTGGTGACGGCGTTCCTGGTCGCGGCGCCGAAAGGGGACCTGCTGGTCTCGTCGGCGACCATGTCGTACCTGCTCCTGTTCTGCACCAGCGCCCACTTCGCCGCCTCGACGGTGCGGCTGTACACCAAGCCCGGCGCCGCCGCCGGCCTGCCGATCCTGTCGAAGTGGGTGCCGTGGATCGCCTTCGGCCTGCTCGCCGGCATCCTGTTCCTCGGCGGGTCCGCGGGGAGGCTGGTGGACTCGCTGTACCTCGCCTGGTCGCCGTACCACTACGCGGCGCAGGCGTACGGACTGGCGGTCGTCTATTCGTACCGATCGGGGTGTCGTCTCGGCGGCACGGACAAGAAGGCGCTCTACTGGATCGCCATGATCCCGTTCTTCTTCATGCTGCTGCACCTCGCCCAGACGCGGCTTCCGGAGTTCACCGGCCTCGAAGCGGCGTCGATCGCGGCGATCACCGTGCCGGCGAAGTCCGCGCTGCGCCTCGCCGGCTGGATCGCGCCCGCGGCGCTGTATGCCTTCGTGTGGCGCCGCGCCAGCGGGCCGATGCCGCTCATCGCCCTGATGACCCTGGTGTCGAATTCCGTCTGGTTCTTCGTGCTCGATCCGATCGACGCGTTCCTGTGGGCGACCATCTTCCACGGCCTGCAGTACATGGCGATCGTGATGATCTTCGACGCGAAGGACCAGGCCGCGCGCGCAGGGCCCGCCCGCGGCCCGCTGTTCCACGCCGCCTGGTTCTACGTCGCCAGCCTGGTCCTCGGCTACGCTCTCTTCGTCATCCTGCCGCTCGTGGGGAAGTGGGCCGGCTTCCAGTACTACGACGCGCGGCTCGCCGTCGTCGCCCTGGTCAACATCCACCACTTCGTGGTGGACGCCTACATCTGGCGCCTCGGGCGCGGCGATTCGAACCGGCTCGTCGTCGGAGGCGTGGCCTGAGCTCAGCGGGGTTCCAGTGCCTGGGCTGCGGCGGCCGCGCGTCCGAACGCCTCGGCCCTTACAACGTGGAGCACCCGCCGCACCGCGCGCTCTTCCGCGGCCGGTCGATCGTCCGCTGCCGGACCTGCGCCCTGATGCAGATCGACCCGGTGCCCGACGGCGGTGCCCTGGCGCGTTTCTACCGCGAGGACTATCGCCGCGACGGGTTCAACGCCAGCGCCGACCCGGCGGACTTTCCGTGGGACTGTCGCAACCGCCTGTCGCGCGGCCGAGCGCTGCGGCGGCTGGTCGAGCGTCACGGCCGCCTGCCCGAGCAGGCCCGTATCCTCGAGATCGGCGCCGGCTTCGGCCACAACCTGGCCGCCTTCCGCGAGGCGCGGCCGCAGGCGCTGCTGGTGGCGAGCGAGGCCGACCCGTCCTGCCGGCCCACCCTGGAGAAACTCGGCGCCGCGCGCCTCGAAGGGGACTGGAGCGGCGCGGACGCCCGGCGCGCCATCGCGGCGTACGGCCCGTTCGACGTGGTCCTGCTGGTGCACGTCCTGGAGCATCCGGCCGATCCGGATGCGCTCATCCGGTCGCTGCGCGAGGTGCTCGTCCCGGGCGGACTCCTGGTGCTCGAGGTGCCGAACGAGTGGGAGCGCGAGGTCCGGACCAACAACAACGCCCCGCACATCTCCTTCTTCGATCGCGCCTCGCTCGGCCGTTTCCTCGAGGCGCGCGGCGGGAAGGTGCGGACTCTCGACACGTGCGGCCCCGTCGTGACTCCGCCGGGCGCTCCGTGGAAGCGGGCGATCCTGACGGCCACGCCGGCCTGGCTGCTTCGCCTGGCGTATCGTCACGCGATGGCGCCTGCGGTCCGGCAGCCGCTCACGCCCGACGAGCGGGCCGACCGCGATCGCGTGCCGATCCCGTCGTACGACGAGTACGGTGGCGATCGCCTCTGGCTGCGCGCCGTCGTCGGGTTCGACTAGACGCGTCAGCGGCGGTGCCTCCAGAAGCGCGCATCAGCGGCGCCGCGCGTTCCGGGGGACGGCAACGGCCGTTTCACCGGTCGTGACGTGGCCGGCGGCATCGGTCGCGACGAAGCGGATGGTGTAGACGCGGCCCGGCCCTCCCGACGCCCGCTCGGCGCGCAGCAGCACGACGTCGTCGGCCGCTCCCGCCGCCGCGTCC